>CAZJHD010000003.1:0-195764 GCA_964545855.1 uncultured Planctomycetales bacterium | reverse complement strand
TGGCGCGCGGGGGCGCGCCCGGCCATGCCGCGGCGAGCGCCGCGTGCGCCTCCTCCTTCGACAGCCGCGCCGCCGCGCGCGCGACCGCGGGCGGCACCCAGCGGGGGTACGGCGTCTCCGTCGTCTCGTGACGGCCCGAGGGCGTGTGCCGCTGCGCGACCCGCGCGAGCCGTTTCGCCGGGAGCCGATCCGCGAGCCGCACGAGGGCGGGCCAGAGCCGGCGGTGCACGAAGGTGACTCTCCCGTCGGCGAGCCTGCAGACGAGCACGTCCCCGCTCGCCGCCACCTCCGAGATCGCCCGGAAGATCGCGCGTCCCTTTCGGTGCGCCCACCAGCTCCCGCGGATCGTCTCCCCCGCCACGGCCTCGGCGAGGCTCGGCGCCGACCCGCGCGCCGACGCGAGCACGACTCCGTGGCGCTCGGCGAAACGGAGCCACTTCCCGTCGCGCGCGCCGAAACGCTCCGTGCGGAGATCCGACGGCCCGCCCGGCTGCGTCAAGGCCAGGACTTGGCGAGCCGATCGATCTCGGACTTGTGGCTCGCGAGCCACGCTCGAAGCGGGGCTTCGTCCGACTCGCCGGATCCCTTGGTCGAGGCCACGAGCACCTTCTGCAGGTCGAGGTGCAACTTGCGGAGATTCGAGTCGCTCTGGATGCGGACGCTCGCCGGGAAGTCCCCCTTCGTGAGAACCCGGAACTTCTGGAGCTTCGAATCCAGGAACTCGAGCAGCTTGCGATGGAAGCGATGGATCCGCGACTGCTCGACGCCGAGCTTGCGCGACGCCGCGAAGCGACGCGACATGACCTCGATCTCCTTCTTCATCAGATCGGACATCGACGGCGCTGCCTTCGAGCTCGAACTCGAGGCTCTCGGCTTGGCGGGAGCGCTCGCCACCTCCCCCCGGATCTCCGCGAGTTCGCGGTAGACGCCCTCCAGCTCGGCGCGGATCTCGCCGATCGAGGGGCCCGCGCGTCGGTCGGCCGATCCCATGAGGTGGGGGTCGATCTCTCCGTAGCGCTTGTTCCACACGACCAGATACCCCGCCTGGTGCAGGTCGGCGAGGATCCCTGGCATCTGATTCATCCGCACCATGCGCGACCCTCCGCTCGCCGTGAACATGGCGAGGTTCCAGTCGAGGGCTTGCGTGAACCCGTAGTTCTGCGCCTCGGCCCCATGATTGAAGACGGGGTTCGACGTCCGTCCGCAGCTCTCGTTCATCCTGCGGATCATGGTCGTGGTGAAGCTGCTGGCAGCCGAGGAACCGTGCGAGTCCGTCACGAGATTCACCACGGAATGCGACCCGAGGTGCTCGAAGTGCGGAGCCATCATCCAGAGGTCGTAGTCGCCCGTGACCGGATTGAGGCGTCCGTCCTGCGCGTAGGCGAAGACGCGCAAGGGGTGGAGACGCCCGATCGCGCCGTCCCACCGCACCCAGTGGACGAGCCACTCACCTCCCTTCTCGATCAGGCAGAAGAGCGTCGCCCAGTTGCCGACGCCGACGGGCTTGGCCGTGCAGAACTTGTGCTCCGGGAGATGGCCCTGAGCGTGGAATGCGTCGAACTTCGCGCGGGCCTTGGCGACGGCGCCCCCGCCGGTCTGCCGCTTCACGATCCAGGGAATCGCCCGCTTGTCCGCGCTCTCCTCGGACGCGAGGAGATAGCCGTCCGTCATCTCGATCTTCTCGTGCTCGGCGACGAGCGAAGGCTTCAGCCCCAGATGCACGGGATGCGCTGCGCCGTGCTTGTGCTCGTTCTCCTCGGGATTCGGCGCTCCCTCGCACTTCTTCGAGAACGCCGGGTCGCACGGCACGAATCCCGCCATCGGCCCCCAATTCGACGACTTGTGATGCACGTCCATGCTCTTCGTCGCATAACCGGCTCGGATCAGGACCGTCGAGTCGTACTCCGTCGGGCGCACGAAGATGAACGTGTTGTTCGTCCGCGCCGCCGACTGGATTCCCTCCGCGTGCGCGCTGACGATTCCCGAGTCTCGTTCGCTGACGCTCATGGCTTCACGTTCAGGTCAAGAGCCCGATGGTCTCCACCGGACTGGGAGTGCGCCGGCGCGGCGAGGCGTCCGATCCGGCGAAACGACGGCGGCGTGGATCCTCGACACGTGCGTCGGACCCGTCAAGGGAGGCAGCGGATCGCGTATGCGGACGGCGCCGGTCCGGTGTGACGGCAGCTCTCCGAGCCGCTCGTCGAGCTTCGCCTCCGAGGACGCCGCGCGTCGAAGGGCGCGAGCCTCGATCTCGCTCCGCGCGACGCATCACGAGACGGCTCCGCGGAGACCCAGCAGCTCCAGCATCTCCGAGGCGCGCGAGGGCCCGCCGAGCTCGATGCCGCTCCCGACGAGCGGCAGGAGCGCATCGCGCAGCGCCTCGGCGTCGTCCCACGACAGCGTCGCGGGCGGGCTGCCGTCGGGCTCCGCTCCGCGGAGCGACTCGAGCGTCGGCGGGCGATAGCCGATCCGGCGCGCGTTCTTCCCGTGGATGACGCGAAGGTGCACCCGGATCTCGCGGCCGTCGGCGCTCTCGTACCAGAGCGAGTACGACCCGCCGTCGCGGTGGACGTCGCAGGCTCGAATGCGCGCGGGCGCGGGAAAGCCCGCGGATGCCGCAGCGGGCGCCGCGTCGTCGCGGCGCCGCGACCACGCCTTCCGCAACTCCAGCACGACGAGCGGCACGAGGCCGAGGGCGGCCATCGCGAGACACTCGCTCCACGAGAGGAGCCCCGTCCGGAAGACGTGGCCGAGCACCGGCACGCGGACGATCGCGAGCTGGAACGCGAAGGAGATCGCCACGACGACGGCGAGGCGGGCATTCGAGAGGAGCCCGATGCGTCCGAGCCACTTGGTCTCGCTGCGCGCGCCGAAGGCGCGGAAGAGCTCGGCGAAGACGAGCACGCTGAAGGCGTACGTGCGCGCCGTCGCGGCGTCCGTCGCGCGAAGGGCGGCGACGAAGACGGCGAGGGAGACGCCGGCCGTGAGGACGCCCGTGAGGAGCATCGTCCCGAGGAACCGGCGGTCGGTGAGGCGCTCGCTCGCGCGGCGCGGAGGCCGGCGCATGACGTCGTCGTCGATCGGATCGGTCGCGAGGCAGAGCGCCGGGAGCCCGTCCGTCACGAGGTTGATCCAGAGCAGATGGATCGGGAGCAGCGGCAGCGGGAGGCCGCTCACGATGCACGCCGTCATGAGCAGCAGCTCTCCGGAGTTGCCCGCCAGAAGGAACTGCAGCGTCTTCCGGATGTTCTCGTAGACGCCGCGTCCCTCCTCGACGGCCGCCACGATCGACGCGAAGTCGTCGTCCGTGACGATCATGTCGGCGGCCTCCTTCGTCACCTCGGTGCCGGTGCGTCCCATGGCGACGCCGATGTCGGCTCCTTGGAGCGCCGGCGCATCGTTCACGCCGTCGCCCGTCATGGCGACGACGGCGCCGTTCGACTTCCAGGCCCGCACGATCGCGAGCTTGTGCGCCGCCGTGACACGCGCGTAGACGGCGACGCGCGGAGCGCGCGCCGCGAGTTCCTCCGGCGAGAGCCGGTCGAGCTCCGCGCCCGCGAGCGCCTCGTCGTCCGCTCCCGCGATGCCGATCTCGCGCGCGACGGCGAGAGCCGTGCGCGGATGGTCGCCCGTGATCATCACGACGCGCACGCCCGCCTCGCGGCAGCGGGCGACGGCGTCGCGAGCCGAAGGACGCGGCGGATCGACCATCCCGGCGAGCCCCGCGAAGACGAGGTCGCGCTCGATCTCCTCGGGGGACGTCTCGGGCGGCGCGTCCCCCGAGAGGTCGCGCCATGCCGCGGCGAGGACGCGCAGCGCGCGCGACGACATGCGGTCGAGCTCCGCGCCGATCGCCGCGCGGTCTTCCTCCGTGATCGCGCGGACGCCCTCCGCCGTCCGCACGTGCGTGCACCGCGGGAGCAAGGCGTCGGGAGCACCCTTCACCAGCGCGCGCGTCGCGCCGTCGCGGCGGTGGCGCAGGACGCTCATGCGCTTGCGGTCGGAATCGAAGGGCCACGTGCGCAGCACCGGCTCGTCGCGGTCGAGGCCCTCGCGCGTGATGCCACCCTTCGCGCCCGCGGCGAGGAGCGCGCCCTCCGTCGGATCGCCGACGACGACCCAGGCGCTCGCCTCCCCTCCTTCTCGTTCCTCCCGCTCGAGGTGCGCACCGTTGCAGCCGACGAGCACGTGGGCGAGGTCGCGCACACGCTCCGCCTGCCGCGGCGCGAGCGCCACTCCCTCCGGAGCGCGGATCTCCCCCTCGGGCGCGTAGCCCTCGCCCGTCACCTCGAAGGTCTCGCCGGCGACGTGGAGCGCGCGCACGGTCATCTCCCCCACCGTGAGCGTCCCCGTCTTGTCGGAGCAGATGACGCTCGCCGACCCGAGGGTCTCGACGGCAGGGAGCCTCCGCAGCAGCGCGCGCCGGCGCGCCATCCGCACGACGCCGAGCGCGAGGGCGACGGTGACGACGGCGGGGAGCCCCTCGGGCACGGCGGCGACCGCGAGGCTGATCGCCGTGAGCGCCATCTCGCCGAAGGGCTCGCCGCGAAGGATGCCGAGCCCGAACAGCAGCACCACGATCGCGACCGACGCGCCGACGAGGAGCCGGCCCACGGAGCGCAGGCGCACCTGCAGGGGCGTCGGCTCCTCGCCGGCCGTGTCGTGCAGGAGGCTCGCGATGCGGCCGAGCTCCGTTCCCATTCCCGTCGCCACGGCGACGCCCTCGGCGCAGCCGGCGGCGACGCTCGTCCCGAGGAACGCCATGTTCGCGCGGTCGCCGAGGGCCGCGTCGGCGCGGGGGTGCGCCTCGGCGCTCTTGTCGGCGGGCTCCGACTCGCCCGTGAGCGCCGCCTCGACGGTGCGGAGCGACGCGGCGTCCATCAGGCGGAGGTCGGCGGCCACGAGGTCGCCCGCCTCCAGCAGCACCACGTCGCCGGGCACGATCTCCACGGCGTCGACGGTGCGCATCTTCCCGGCGCGGCGCACCTTCGCGCGCGGCGCCGTCATCCTCCGCAGAGCGGCGATGGAGCGCGCGGCGCTCCACTCCTGCGCGAAGCCGATCCCCGCGTTCAGGACGACGATGGCGAGGATCGCCGCCGTGTCGATCCACTCGCCGAGGGCGCCCGACACGATTCCCGCCGCCACGAGGAGCGCGACGAGGAGGCTCCGGAACTGAGCGACGAGGATCGCGAGCGGGCGCACCGGCTCCGCCTCGCGGATCTCGTTGCGGCCGAAGCGCGCACGCCGCTCGGCCACCTCCGCGTCGCCGAGGCCGCCCCGCGTCACGCCGAGCCGCGCGAGGACGGCCTCGCCGTCGAGCGCGTGCCACGGCGGAGCCGTGACCTCCGGCGCGGCCGACTGCCTCTCCGTCACGGGCGGCGCCGCCAGACGAATCGGCCGTCGCGGGCCTCCACGGCGGCGTGGGCGCTCCGCCACCAGAGCCGCCATGCCGAGACCTCGCCCACGTCGGCACCCGACGGGCGCGGCACCCGGCTCCGCACGCCCTGGGCGGCCGCGCGGTCCTCGTCGCGCGGCATGAGCTCGAGCAGCGCCGTCCCGAGCGACGCGGCGGCGCCGCGGCTCTCCGCCATGCGCTGGAGCACCGCCGAGACCATCTTGTGCGGCAGCCACGCGGCGGCCGACGCGGCCTCGTCGGGCCCGTAGCCCGCGGCGAGGAGCGTGCGGAGCGCGCCGAGGGGAGAGCCGGCGCGGTGCTCGCAGGCGGCGGCCAGGACGGCGGGCCGAAGCGTTCCGGGAACGGCGGCCGCCGTCGCCGCGAAGCGCTCGCGCGCGCGCTCGTAGTCGCCGGTCCTCCAGGCGTCGAGGCCTCGGGCGAGTCCCTGCGTGTAGGCCTCCCGCGTCGACGACGGCGCGTCCGGGGGCGGCTCGACGCGCGGGAAGCCCGTCATGAGGAGCACCATGCGCGGCACGGAGCTCGCGAGGATCTCCCACGTGAGGTCGAGGTAGCGCACGGCCAGCGCGTCGCGCTCCGCCGCCGTCTCGAGCCAGAGGCGGTCGTCGACGCGCGCGGGATCGACGGCGTCGACGCGCAGATCGACCATGTCGCGCGCGAGGAGCCGCTGCACCCAGCCGAAGGATCGGTCGATCCGCGACGCGTCGTCGTCCGACCATCGCGCGAGGACGTCCCGCCAGCTCGGCACGCCGAGCTCCGCGAAGTCGGCGGCGATCCCACCCGTCTCCTCGCCGAGACCGCTCCAGCGCGGCCCGCGGTACTCGACGAGCGGCCGATCGTCGGTGTTGAGGGGACCCGGACCGACGAGACGGCGCACCTGATCGGGGCCGGCGAACAGGAGCGACACCATCGCCTCGGGCTCCTCGATACCGATGGCGGCGAGGCTCTCCCGCACGCGGGGATCGGACATGCGCTCGCGCAGGCTCGTCATCGTCGCCCCGGGCCCGTCCTTCATGCCGATCAGCACCGTCGTGTAGTAGGCGAACCAGACGGTCGTGTGCGGAAAGACCGATTGGAACGTGCGCACGAGCATGCGGTAGACGTCGGGGTCGTACTGCGCCGTCATCCACTGCGCGGCGACACCGCCCTCGCGCAGGTGGTCGCGCACGAGCTCGTAGTACTCCTTCGAGTAGAGGCTCGTGACGCCGGCGTCGTCGGGGTCGATCGGATCCGACGTGATCACGTCGTAGAGGCGGTCGCTCCCGAGGAGGAAGTTGCGACCGTCGTCGCGCACGAGGTGGACCTTGGGGTCGTGCAGCGGGTCGTGATTGAAGCGCTCCCAGTGCTTGGCCCATCGATCGACGGCGCCCGAGATCTCCACGAGGTCGAGCCGCTCGAGCGGATGCTGCGCGAGGCAGCCGGTCGTGATGCCGCCGCCGAATCCCACGACCAGCGCCTCGCGCGGACTCCGGTGGAAGAGCGCGGGGAGATGACCGAGGAGGCGCAGGTGGATCTGCGTGCGCGGCTCCGTGCTCGCCTGCGCGTCGCCATCGACGTAGAGCTGCACGCCGCCCGTCGCCTCCGAGCGCACGACGGCGACGGTGCTCTCGGGGCCGTCCTCGTGGAAGAGCACTTCGTGCGCGCCGCGCTCGAGGATCCGGCGATGGGGATCGCCCAGCGCGAGGACGGAGACGAAGGCCGCCGCCGCGAGGGCGAGCGTGACGGCCGCCGTCCTCACGGCGCGTCCTTCCGGCCGCGCGCGCAGCAGGATCACGGCGCCCGCGGCGATCGGGAGCAACGCCAGGGCGGCCGTGCCGAGGCGAAGGCCGAGCCACGGCAGCACGACGAAGCTGCCCGCCAGCGCGCCCGCGATCGCACCGAGCGTGTTCACTGCGTAGGCGCGGCCCACGTCGCCGCCGAGCCGCTCGGGCCGCGTCGCGTAGAGCCGCGCGACGAGCGGAAACGTGGCGCCGGAGAGCGTCGTCGGGACGACGAGGACGGCGAGGCAGCGCGCGAAGTCGACGGTCGTCACGGCGAGCCAGGTCTCGCCGTCTCCGGCGATGCGACGCTCCCGCAGGAGGACGCCGAGGAGCGCGAAGGCCCCGAGCGCCGAGGCGCCGAAGAGGACGAGCACCGCGCCGAGGAGCGCCTGCGGATCGCGCCGGCGGTCGGCGATCGCGGCCGAGAGCGCGCTGCCGAGCACGAGCCCCAGCAGGAACGCCGCCAGCATGGAGCTGAAGGCGTAGGTGGAGTTGTGCCCCACGACGTAGACGAGCGCGCGCGTCCAGAGCACCTCGAAGGCGAGGGCCGCGAATCCGGAGACTCCGAAGACGGCGAGCACGGTCCGCGCGAGGGCGGGATCGGACGCAGGTGCCGGCGGCGGCGCCGTCCGTGCCGCAGCCGGCGACCGTGCGGCTCCGCGCGCGAGCGCCCAGGCGCCGAGGCCGACGGCGGCGTTCGCCGCGGCGGCGGCGAAGATCGTCGCGCGCAGGCCGAGGGTCTCGATCAGGAGGAAGCCCGCCAGGATCGCGCCGGCGGCGGCGCCGAGCGTGTTCACCGCGTAGAGGACGCCGACGCGCCGGCCGACGCGATCGTCGGCACCGTGGGCCGCGCGCACGAGCACCGGCAGCGTCGCGCCCATCAGCGTCGTCGGCACGAGCAGCACCGCCGCGGCGAGCACGACGCGGACGGCGGCGAGCGTCTGCGGCGACGGATCGAGGCTGCGCCGCAACGACGCGTAGGCGGGCACGAGTGCGTCCAGCAGGAAGGCGCTCGCGGCACCGAGGAGCGCGATGCCGATCTCGAGGGACCCGTAGAGCGCGAGGGGGCTCCGCGCACGGTCGGCGCGACGGCCGAGGAGCCACGCGCCGAGGGCGAGGCCACCCATGAACACGGCGAGCACGGTGCCGACGGCCTGGGAGGTCGCTCCCAGGATCAGCACGAGCTTGCGCATCCAGACGACCTGGTACACGAGCCCCGCCGCTCCCGAGACGAAGAAGAGGAGCGGGATCGCGGACCGGCCCGGGGACGCCATGCGGCCGGAGTCTACGGCGCTCCTGGCGGAGAGCGTCGCCGCGCGCTCGAGGTCAGCGCGCGCGGTCCATCCGAGCGAGCTCCGCGTCGAGGAACTCGGCCGAGGGAATCTCGCGTCCGTCGCCGAACCGGAGCACGTAGGCCTCGCCGCTCGTCGAGGAGCGCGTCGCGGCGAGGTCGATGAACTTCCGCGCCGTGTCGATCTCGCTCGACTGCCACGCCCACTTGCTGCGGAGGTGCTGGGCCGCTTCCGAGGCGGGATACACCGCGCCGTTGCGGACGAAGACGGCGTCCGACAAAGATTCCACCGCGTCGATCAGCCGCTCGATCTTCTCCGTCTCGGAGAGCGGCGCAGGCGCGTCGTCGGGAGAGAGTGCGAAGACCGCCGTGTCGGCGCCGATGAGCACGTTGCGCAGCTTCCTCGCCACGAGGACGTAGCGTGCGTCGCCGAGCACGAAGCGCGCCGCGTCGCCTTGCCGGAGCGAGAGGGGCGCGAGCACCGGAGCGCCGTCGTCGCGGGCGAGGCTCACGGTGACCTGGCCGCGCGTGATGTCGCCGAGCGTCAGGAGCACCGTGCCGTCGGAGCCGGGGAGCGGGCGGCTCGCCCGCTGCCGCATCGAGAACTCGACGCGGCCATCGGGGATGTCGAGGCGATGCGCGGGGACCGGGGCGGGCGGCGGCCCCTGGGAGCAGGCGGCCACGAGGAGCAGGGCGAGCCAGGACGCGTCGCGCAGCCCTTCGCGACGGAAGGTGCGGGGGGCGGGAGCGTGTTCGATCGGCACGGAAGCGTCGGGGGATCGGCCTCGGAGCGGGGCCAGGACGACGGCGCGACGCCCCACGTTGGTGCGATTCTCCCTGGCGCGGAGAGACGGAAAGGATTTCCTCGGGGCGGCGCGTCGCGCCACCCGGTGGTTCCTTCGACCCGCGAGGGGCCGCGCCCGCCGGACCGCGCCGGAACCCGCCTGGCCCGGGGGTCCGTCGGCTCCCTCGGCGACCCACTCCCGCTCCGCGCCCACCGTTCCAGCCCCCGGGGATCCTGTTAGCCTGACTCGTTCGTCTCCCCTCGCGGCCGGCGACGCGCCGGCTCCACCGTGCATTCTCCCCGCACCATGCCGAAGCTCCTTTCGACTCGCCTCACGGGTGTTCTCGCGGCCCTCGCGGCCCTCGCGCCGGCCGCAGCGAGTCAGCAGTTCCTGGGTCAGCAGTTCGAGGTGGGCAGCGCGCCCGAGGCCGTCGCCGCTGGGCACCTCGACGGCGACGCGCACGTGGACGTCGTGTCCGCGAACAAGGGATCGAACACGATGTCGGTGCTGCGGGGACTGGGAGGCGGCCTCTTCGCTCCCGCGACCCACTTCGCGACGGGTCTCCAGCCGGTCGCGATCGTGCTCGCCGACCTGAACGGCGATCTGAAGCTCGACGCGGTCACGGTGAACTCCGGCGGCAACGACCTCTCGGTCCTCCTGGGGGACGGCGCCGGCGGATTCGGCGCGGCGTCGAGCGTGACGATCGGCCCCGGGCCGTCGTCGATCGCGCTCGCCGACCTGAACAACGACGGGATCCTCGACGCGGCCGTCACGCGCCCCGTCACCGGCACCGTCGTGGTGGCGCTCGGGCTCGGCGGCGGCCTCTTCGGCCCCCCCAACGGTTTCGTCGCCGGACCCGGCGCCGCCGCCGTCGCCGCGGCCGACCTGAACGGCGACGCGCTCCGCGACCTCGTCGTGGCGAACGGAGGATCGACGACGGTGTCGGTCCTCCTCGGTCTCGGCGGCGGCGCCTTCGGCGCGGCATCGAACTTCGCGGCCGGGACGAACCCGGGCTCCATCGCCCTCGCCGAGCTCACGGGAGACGCGCACCTCGACTTCGTCGTGACGAACGGGCCCGCCGACGCGATCTCGATCGCACCGGGCGACGGTCTCGGAGGATTCGGCGCGCCCGCATCGACGCCGATCGGAACGGGCCCCGTGGCCGTGCTCGCGACCGACCTCGATGCCGATGGCGACAACGACGTGGTCGTCTCCGACAGCTCCTCGTCGCGGATCTCGGTCCGGCGCAACTCGCCCACGGGCGTCCTCGGTCCGCTCAAGCAGTACCGCGTCGGGCAGCTCCCGCGCGGGCTCGCCATCGCCGACTTCGACGCCGACGGCAATCTCGACATCGCCGTCGCGACCGGGTCCGACGCCGTGGCGATCGCCCGTGGAGCGGGAAGTGCCTCCTTCACCGAGGCGCCTCGCGTCGCCGTCGGAGTGAGCCCCTGGTTCCTGCGCAACGGCGACGTGAATGCAGACGGGATCACCGACGTCGTGGTCGCGAACCCGCTGTCGGGCACCGTGTCGCACCTCGTCGGCGACGGCGCCGGCGGCGCGGCGTCGAACGCGCAGATCCCCATGGGGATCGACCCGCGCGGCGTCGCCCTCGGCGACCTGAACGGCGATGGACGGCTCGACCTCGTGACGGGCGACGGCTCGAACTGGACCGTGGTCGCACGGCTCGGCACGGGCGGCGGCGCGTTCGGCGCGCAGTCGGCGTTCCCGATCGGCGGCGGCTCCTGGGCCGTCTATCTCGGCGACTTGAACGGCGACGGGTCGCTCGACGCGATCAGTTGCAACCGCTACCAGTTCACGGTCTCGGTGCTCCCCGGGAACGGCCTCGGCGGCTTCGGCACGAGCGTTTCCTACACGACGTTCGGTTCCGGCACTCCCTACGCGGGGATCGTGGCCGACTTCGACTCGAACGGCGCCCTCGACTTCGTGAGTGTCGATCCCGACACGGGCAACCTCTCGCGTTTCCTCGGCAACGGCGCGGGCCAGCTCGGCACTCCCGGAAAGATCTTCGTCGGCGGCACGCCGGCTTCGATCGACGCGGGCGACGTCGACCGCAACGGCACGATCGACCTCGTGACGGGCCGCATCAACCCCGACGACGACGCCGTGATCCTGCTCGGCAACGGCGCCGGAGGCTTCCCGAGCCAGACGTCGTTCCCCGCCGGCCTCGGAGCTCGCGGAGTCGCCTTCGGAGACGTCGACGGCGACGGCATCCTCGATCTCGCCGTGACGAACCGGACCTCGGGCAACACGTCCGTCCTGCGCGGCACCGGCAGCGGCGCCTTCGAGCCGCAGCACCTCTATCAGTCGATCATCGGGCCGCGCGCGGTCCTCATGGCCGACGTGAACGGCGATGGCCGCCTCGACGTGCTCTGCAGCACCGGAGAGAACGACATCCTCTATCTGCTCAATCAGACCCCGGCCGTTCCCGGGGAAGTGGCGTTCAACGCGGGGTCGCCGGGCTGCAAGGGGGTGATCGCTCCGTCGGTGAACAAGGAGCCGAAGGTGAACACGCCCGACTTCGTGATCTCCTGGACCAACACGCCGACGGGCAAGCTCGGCCTCGGGCTCCTGGGCGAGGTCCCCTACCTCCTCGGCTCCGATCCCTTCGGCCTCGGCGTCATCCTCTACGTCGACCTCTTCACGTCGCCGTCGGCGGCGGGATTCGACGTGCTGAGCTGGGTGCCCGGCTCCGCCTCGACGCTCGCGCCGATCCCGAATGCACCGAGCCTCGCGGGCCAGAAGTTCTACGTGCAGTCGCTCTGGGTGGAGCTTCCCGGCGAGCGCTGCGGCCCGTCGATCTACGGCCTCGAGACGTCGGCGGGTCTCGAGCTCACGGTCGCGCCGTAGGAGGGTCGGCGCCGACGAGGACGCCGAGGTTCTGGCGCACGTCGCTCCGGAACTCCGCGAAGCCGTTCGAGGATGCAGTCTCGATCCGCCTCAGATCGGCCGTCTCGGCAACGCGGCCATGCATCTCGAGACGACTCGGCCCGTCGGCAGCTCCGCGCGCGAGGAGGGCCTCGATCTGCTGTTTCGGATCTCCGTCGGGCCACGGAGCCGGCTCCTCCGCGGAGTCGCCCAGAGCATCCAGCACCGCGCTTCGGTCGCCGACGAGCCAGGCCTCGCCATGCGGCACCGCCACTCCGAGCGCGATGGGGACGTGCGCGCCTCGCTCGTGAGCCAGATCACGGCCTCGCCGAAGCGCGGATCGCCGCTCGGCGGGCCAGTCGTCGCCGTCGACCACGACCACCACGGCAACGGCCCCGAAGTCGGCCGCGTTGCGCGCCAGGAACTCCACCTTCTTGGGCAGGCCCGCGTTCCTGCCGACCTCCCCTGGAAAGTGGAGGTGCAGGGAGCTCCAGGCGTGGAACTCGGGGAACACCGAAATCGAGTGCCTCGCGGCCTTCTCGAGGATGCGTCGCACGAAGACCGGGAGGGCAACGCGCTCGAGCGTTCCATCGCCCGCGAAGAGGATCCGCAGGGTCACGAGACGACGTCTTCGCCGCCGCGTTCTCCCTCCCTTGCGATCAGGCCGGTCTCCTCGTTCGCGTACCAGACCTCCCCCAGCAGGAACTCACCGAGGTAGCTCTTGAGGCGTTCGGCGTCGGCCGGTGCGACGAGGGCCGCACCGTCGGGCCCGCGGCGGAAGACGAGGACCTGATCCTTCGCGAGGTCGACGGAATCCAGCAGGTAGGGCGAATGCGTCGTGACAAGCACCTGCACCGGCGGCGCACCGAAGGCGCCCGTCGTCATTCCTCGAAGGATCTGCATCACGTCGGCCATCCGGTGTGGATGCAATCCCGTCTCAGGCTCCTCGATCATGACGACGGACGGAGGCGTCGGGTGGTGCGCCAGCACGAGGAAGAACAGCATCGTGCGCACTCCGGCGGAGGCGTCGTTCGCCGGAAGCCGCAAGCCGTTCTCGATCTCGAGCTCGACGGCGCGAGTCGAGCCGGACAGAGCATCCAAATGCAGGTCCTTCAGACCATCGATGTGCTCTCGCGCAGCGTCGACAACGCGATCGAAACGCTTTCGGTCTTTCCTCAGATAGTGATCCAGCAATGCGGGAATTGTGCTCCCGTCCTCGTCCATCGCAGGCGAGCCCGCAGTGTCTTGCAGTGCCTCACCACGAAGGACTGGTCCCGTGCGGGGAAGCTCAAACAGAGCAGCGTTTCGGAGCTCTGGTCCCACTACGGCCAGGACATCGCCTTCGCTCCTCTCGATCACTGCTCCATTCAAGTTCACGCTGAATGCGGCAAGTGCATGGTGTCCGCCTCTTCGAACGGATACCTCGAAGCGAATCTGCGCAAGATTGTTGAACTGCCAGGCGAGGGACGGCTTCCAAGTCCACGCTTCGGATTCCCAAAGCAGTGCTCGTAGGAAGCTCGACTTCCCCGAGTTGTTCTCCCCCAGCAGCACCGTCAGCGGCCGCAGCGGCACGTCGACGTCGCGCAGCATCCGGAAACCCTGGATCTTCAGCCGCTCGATCATCGGAGCAATCTACCGGCGGGCTCGATCGAGCGTCGAGTGCGACGGGGCTGTCGCAGGCGCCCTGACGCGCTCCCTCAGCGCGGCGCGCCGGCGGGCTTCGCGTCCTTCGACGACGCCTCGGCGGCGTGCGGCGCGGGCGCGGCGGCGACGAAGCCGTAGCCGTTCTTCTCGAGGAACGCGACGACGGCGTCCACGGGCGTCGCGAGGCCCATGTGCGGGATCACGGTCGGCCGTCCCGCGCCGTGCGTGTAGATCTTCGAGAAGATCCCCACGAGCTCGTGCGTGCGCGAGAGGAACACGCCGCCGCCCGAGTTCCCGAAGTAGGTCGGCGCGTTGATCATCCAGTAGTTCCGCTTCGCGACGACGTTCCGCACGCTCGCCACCTCGCCGAAGGTGGGGATCGGGTCGTTCCCGAGCGGACAGCCGACGGCGTAGATCGGCGTGAAGACGGAGACGCGCGCGAGCTCCGGCGACGGCAGGAGCCGCGCGACGGAGGGAAGGATCTGGGTTCCCCGGAGCTGCAGCAGCACGAGGTCGCTCTCCTCGTCGAAGGCGAGCACGTCCGCCAGCTCGGAGACCGGCGCGCCGTCGGGGTAGACGTTCACCTGGATCCCCTTGGTGCGATCGCCGGGGTCGCGCAGCTCCGCGAGGATGTTGCGCACGACGTGATAGGACGAGACCACGTAGGTGGCCGGCTTCCCGGCCGCGTCCTTCCGTGAGTAGAGGACGACGCCGCTCCCGACGGTGTCGGTGCCGTTCAGCTGCACGATCGGCGTCAGCATGCTGGAGCGCATCCCGTCGAGGTCGCGGTTCTCGCGGGCGGCGGCCTCGGGGCCCTCCATGCGGCGCAGCTCGTCGCGCAGCCGCGACTCGGCCGTGCTCAGGTGGCTCGCGAAGTCGGCGCGCACGGACTCGACGGCGCGCGTCGCCTCCTGGGCCGCACCCTCGCGCGTCTTCGTCTCGAGGATCGTGGTCTTCCGCTCGAGCGCACGGAGCGACTCGAGGGACCGCTCGATCTGGTCGCCGACGGCATCGAGGCGCGTGTCGACGGTGGTGAGGGTCGACTCGACGCGGCGAACGCGGCTCACCTGCTCGGGCGCCTCCTGCTTCAGAGCGGAGAGCTCGACCAGCGACGCACGGGCAGACTCGAGCTGGCGGCGGATGGCGAGGATCTGCGTCTCCTCGGAGATCCGCTGACGACGGGCCCGCTCGAGCGTCCACTCGTGCGCGAGGGGCACGGAGATCGAGAGACCGAGCAGGCCCAGGACGAGAAGAACCGATCGCACAGTTGCAGCTCCGCGGTGACCTCGGAACGGCGCGCCAAGACGTCCTAGGCATCGACCGCGGAGGGGGGCCGGCGTGAGGGCCGCCCGCCACCGGGCCACGGGCCGCCCTCGGCCCGACGACGGCTCAGCGGCCCGGGTCGAGCACGTCGACGCCGAGGATCGAGTCGCCCACCTCGATCGCATCGATCGCGTCCCACCCCGAGAGCACCTGCCCGAAGGCCGTGTAGCGGCCGTCCAGGTGGGGCGTCGGCACGTGGCAGACGAAGATCTGCGAGCCGCCGCTGTCGGGAACGGCGCTCTTCGGCATCCCGACGGTGCCCCGCAGGAAGGGCCGGCGGTTGATCTCGTCGCGGAGGAGACCTCCGGACGCAGCGCGCGCGCCGGTGCCGTCGCCGAGGTGATCGCCGCCCTGGAGCACGAAGTTCAGCTCGACGCGATGGAACGGCGTGCCGTCGTAGGCCCCCGCCGCGGCGAGACGCAGGAAGTTCTCGGCGTGGACGGGCGCATCGTCGCCGAAGAGCTCCATCTCGAAGTCGCCGCGCGTGGTGCGCACGCGCACGCGCGGGGAGGAGTCGAAGGGAGCCAGGGTCGCTCCGGGGATCGCAGGCTCACGGGCCGCCTTCCCGGCGACGACGGGGATCGGCTCCTCCGGCAACAAGGCTCTCCAAGCCGCCTGGGCGTTCGCCCGCACCGTCGGATCGGCCTCCCCCAGGCATTCCATCAGCACGAGCACGATCCGCGCGCGGAGACCGGCCTCCTCGGGGCTCGTCGCCGCGGCGCCGTTGCGGCCGAGGGGCGCGAGCTTCCGGGCGAGCTCGAGATCCGAGAGCGCCTCGAGGAGCGAGGCCCGGGCCTCCGCGAGGTCCTCCGTGCCCGCCCCGGCGATGGAATCGAGGAGCGTGCGGACGTCGTCGACCGAGGGCGTGATCCCCGCCTTCGTCAGCGCGCGCAGCGCTTCCGCCGCGTTCTCGCGGACGAGACCGCGCGGATGGAGGAGCGACCTCCGCAGGAGCCCTTGACCCCGCGCGTCGGCGACGCTCCCGAGCGCCGTGGCCGCCGCCGCGGCGACCCTGTGGTCGGGATCCCGCAGCGCGCGCTCGAGCCGCGGCAGCGCGGCGTCCGCTTCGAGGAGCCCCGCCGCCTCGGCGGCTCGTGCGCGGACGAGGGCGTTCTCGTCGCCAAGACGCTCGTCGAGGAAGGTCGCGACCTCCGGCGCGCGCAGCCGTGCGGCGGCGAGAGCGACCTCGGCGCGCACGGAGGGCGAGACGTCGCGCGTCGCGCGCTCGAGGGACGGAGCGACGGTTCCCGCGTCGCCGGCCTGGAACCCCATGGCGCGCACGGCGGCGCGGCGCACGAAGGCCGCCTCTCGGTCGAGCAGGGCCGTGAGGACGGCGGCCCCACCGGCGCTCGGACGGCGGCCGATCGCCGTCGCGACCTCGCAGGCGACGCGGTCGTCGGGGTCGGGAGCCGCCGACGCGAGAGCCGCCGAGGTCAGGGCGTCGGCCGGGAGCGCGCCGAGGCCCCGAGCCGCGAAGAGCCGCGCGAAGGGATCCTGGTCGCGCAGGGCGTCGATCAGCGCGGGGCGGGCCCGAGGGTCGCGCAGCGAGGCGAGCGCGTAGACGACGCGCCAGCGCACGTCGGACTCCCCCTCGGCACCGGAGGCCGATGCGAGCGCCTCCACGACGCGAAGCCGTTCCTCGGCCGCGAGCTCCTTCGTCCCCGCGAATCGATCTCCCGCCAGCCGGAAGAGGGCGAGCGCCGCTTGGGCGCGGACGGCGGGCGTGTCATCGGACAGCGCCGGCAGCACGTCGAGCGCGACGCGATCGCTGCTCGCTCGGCCGAGCGCCTCCGCGGCGACGGCGCGAAGCGCCGCGTCGCGGCTCGCGAGGAGGGCTCGAAGCACGCCGAGCGCGCCGTCGGGGCCCAGCAGGCCGATCGCGAAGACCGCTTCCTGGGCAACCTCGATGTCCGGATCGCTCGCGCTGCCGGCGCCGGAAGCGAGAGGCGACAAGTCGGGAACGAAGGTCCCGTCGCGCAGGCGTCCCGCCGCGCGCGCGGCGCGCGCACGCACCACGGGGTCGAGCGACGCGAGGTGCACCCGCACGGAGCTCCCGTCGCGGCGGTCCTCCGCGACGCCGATGGCGGCGAGGGAGGCCGCGCGGGCGGGATCGCCGCCATCGCGTCGAGGCGCACCCTGACAGCCGGCCGCGAGCGCCGCGCACGCGGCGAGGAGGAGCGTTCGCATCGGGCCGGAGGATAGCGGCGGCGAAGGATCGGGGCGTCGCCACGCACGCAGGACTCTGCGCGAAAAGGCCCGTTCCGGCTCCGATCGCGAAACGCTAGCGTCCCCGGCCCGGGCTCCCGCACCCCTATCCGCTCCATGGCGACCTACCGCATGCGCGCACTCGACGGCCGAGAGTTCGGTCCCGTCGAGACCGACACGCTCCACCGTTGGATCCGCGAAGGGCGGCTCGTCCCGTCGATGCTCGTGGAGAAGGACGGCAACGGCGACTGGCGGCCGGCGCGCTCCTTCGAGGATCTCTCGGCCCTCTTCGCCGATGCGGGCGGCGCCTCCGCCAGCGGGCCCGGTGCGATCCTCGCGCCCATCGACGGCGCCGAGACGCCGCGTCTCGTCGCCGCGGCTGATCCGAACCTCGACGTCGGCTACGTCTTCGCGAAGGCATGGGGGCTCTTCGAGCCGACCTTCGCGCTGCAGGCGCTCGTCTACTGGCTCATCAGCGGAACGATCATGGCGGGAACGGGCGGCTTGGGCGTCCTCGTCACAGGACCCCTGATGCTCGGCATGGCGGCCTGCGCGCTCCGCCGCGTCGACGGCGGCTCGATCCGGTTCGAGCAGATGTTCGACGGCTTCAAGCGATTCGCCGACGCGCTCGTTGCGAACCTCTTGGTACAGATCGCCATCCTCGTCGGCACGATCTGCTGCATCCTGCCGGGGATCTACGTGCTCATCCGGCTCGGCGCCACCAACTACGCCCTCGCCGACCGGGCGAGACTCACGGGCGTGGACGCCCTGCAAGACTCCTGGGCCATCACGCAGGACCGGTTCGGCTCGCTCCTGATGGTGGGGATCGTCAGCCTCCTCGTCTTGGTCCTCGGCTTCCTCGCCTGCTTCGTCGGCCTCCTCGTGGCGTGGCCGGTCGTGCTCCTCGCAGGCGCCGTGGTCTACCGCGAGCTCGTGCCGCGCGGAGTCGTCGAACAGATCGACGGAGCCGCTCCCGCCACGGCCTGATCGCGCGCCGATCCGTCGCCAACGGGCGGGCAGCCGCCCCGTAGGGGCCGGCCCCCTCGCACCGCAAATGATCCACGCCTCGCTGCTCCCGGCACTCCTCGCGCTCCTTCCCCAGGCAACGGCCGCTCCCGCGCCGCCGGTGGCCGCCGCCGCGCCCGCGAGCGCCGCCGCCGTCCGCTACCGCGTCTCGATCGACCGGGAGCCGCCGCGATGGAACGTCGAGATGACGATCCCCCGTAGCGACGCGAAGCCCTTCGACGTGTGGCTCGCGCGATGGACGCCGGGCGCCTATCACCAGGCCGACTTCTCCCAGTTCGTCGACTCCTTCGACGCGCTCGACGCCGCCGGCGATCGCCTCCCCGTCGAGGAGGACTTCGATCCGATCCGCTGGACCGTGCGCCCGAAGAGCGCGGGCGCGGTCACGGTGAAGTACCGCGCCGCGATCGCATCCGACGGACCGATGGACTTCACGCCCCTCATCCTCGACGTCGAAGGCAACCGCATCCGTTCGGACTTCGCCTACGTCACCGGGGCATCGCTGTTCGCCTTCGTCGAGGGCGAGCTGGCGCGGCCCGCGGAGGTGGCGTTCACGCTGCCGGAGGGCTGGAAGATCGCGACGGACCTTCCGCGGGACGAGAAGGGCCTCTTCCGCGCCGAGAGCTGGTGGAGGCTCGAGGACACGCCGTTCACGATGGGCTCCGGGCTGCAGGAGGTCGCCTTCGAGGTGGACGGCGTCCCCCATCGCGTCGCGACGCTCGGCTGCTCGCGCGAGCGCGCCGAGAAGCTCGCGGCCCAGTGCGAGCGCATCGTGCGCGCCGCCGTCGCCGCGATGGGCGGCATGCCCTACGACCGCTACGTCTTCCACCTGGGTTTCCTCCCGGAGGGCGGCAATGGCGGTCTCGAGCACACGTTCTCGACGCTGATCCTCCTGCCGGCGGGCATGCAGGACGCCGAAGCGCATCACGTGATCGCCCACGAGTTCCTCCACCTCTGGAACGCCGAACGGATCCACGCGGAAGCGCTCGAGGAGCACGACCCGACGAAGCTCTTCGACTCCTCGACGATCTGGATGAACGAGGGCGCGACGGAGTACCTCGCGGGCGTGATCCTCGTGCAGGCGGAGCTCTGGTCGGCCGAGCGCTTCTTCGGGCTCATGGCCCAGAAGGACGCGACCGTGAACTCGAGGATGATGCGCGGGATGCTGACTCGGCGCTCGCTGGAGGAGCAGTCCCGGGCCTGGGCGCGCATCACGGGGACGAACTTCCTCGAGCTCCTCACGGCGACCTACGAGAGGGCTCCCGTGGTCCTCTTCGCGGTCGACCTGGAGATCCGCCGCGCGTCGAAGGGAGCGCGCACGCTCTTCGACGTCCTGAAGCACCTCATGCGCGAGTACGCCGCCAAGGGCCGCGGCTACGGAGAGGACGAGCTGCCGAAGATCTTCCGGGCCGCCACGGGCGTCGACGTCGATCCGTTCCTGGCGCGCTTCGTGCGCGGGACGGAGCTCCCCGACCTCGACGCGCACCTCGACGCGATCGGTCTCCGCAAGCGTTCGGACGGCGGCGGCCTGGAGCCCCGCGGCGACGCGAAGCCGGAGCAGGTGGCCCTGCGGGAGCAGTACTTCTCGATTCCGTCGGGGAAGTAGCGCGACGGCGCGGAGGCAGGGCCGCCCCGCCGGGGACGGGTGGCCCGCTCCCGGCCCGCCTGCCCGGCGCGCGCGCGAGCGGTACCATGGCCTCGCCGTGCCCTTCGCCACCATTCCCGAGCTCCTCGACGAGCTGCGTGCCGGGCGCATGGTCGTCCTCGTCGACGACCCGCGCCGCGAGAACGAGGGCGACGTCGCCATCGCGGCGGAGAAGATCACGCCGCAGATCGTCTCCTTCATGCAGCGGCGCGCGGCGGGCGAGATCTGCCTCGCGATGAGCGCCGACCAGTGCCGGCGCCTGCTGCTCCACCCGCAGACGGTCGTGAACACGACGCGCCGCGGCACGGGCTTCACGGTCACGATCGACGCCCGCGACGGCATCACGACGGGCATCTCGGCCCGCGAGCGAGCCCACACGATCCAGACGGCGATGCGCGACGATTGCCGCCCCGAGGACCTCGTGCGCCCGGGCCACGTGCACCCGCTGCGCGCCCGGGAGGGCGGCGTCCTCGTGCGCCCCGGACACACCGAGGGGATCGTCGACCTCGCGCGGCTCGCGGGGCTGAAGCCGGCCGGCGTGATCTGCGAGGTCCTGCGCGAGGAGGACGACGAGCCGGCGCGCCTCCCGGATCTGGAGAAGTTCGCCGCGCAGCACGGCCTGATGATCGGCTCCATCGAGGATCTGATCCGCTTCCGGCGCGAGCGCGAGCGCCTGATCGAGCGGCTCGAGACGTCGGTGCCGATGCCCTCCCTCTTCGGTCCCGAGGGAGCGGAGGACTTCCGGCTCCACCTCTACCGTTGCGCCGTCGACGACAGCGAGCACCTGGCCATCACGCTCGGGTTCCCCGAGACGGAGCCGAACGGGAAGTTCCCGCGCCGTGCGGAGCCGACGCTCGTGCGCGTGCACAGCGAGTGCCTCACGGGAGACGTGTTCGGGTCGCTCCGCTGCGATTGCGGCGCGCAGCTCCAGGCGGCGCTGCGCGCGATCCGCGACGAGGGACACGGCGTCCTCGTCTACATGCGCGGGCACGAGGGGCGCGGGATCGGTCTCGCGCACAAGCTCCGCGCGTACCGCCTGCAGGATCAGGGTCTCGACACCGTGCAGGCGAACGAAGCCCTCGGCTTCCCTCCGGACATGCGCGAGTACGGGATCGGCGCGCAGATGCTGGCCGACCTCGGTGTGTCGAAGATGCGCCTGCTCACGAACAACCCGAAGAAGCTCGCGGGCCTGAACGCGTTCGGTCTCTCGATCGTCGACCAGATCCCGATCGAGGCGGAGCCACGCGCTCAGAACCTCCGCTATCTCCGGACGAAGAAGGAGAAGCTCGGCCACCGCCTGTCGCGGGTGCCCGAATCCCCGGCCCCTGCGGCGGAGCAAAGCCCAAATGGACAAGGACTTGCGGACGGAGGTCCTCGCTAGCATCGACGTCGATTCGGCCCGTCGCGCCCGCCGAGGTGCCTCGGCGCCCGTAGGCCGGCCATGAACTCGGAGCCGAAGCCGCCCGGCGAGCCGGAGCGCACGGGAATGCGAGAGGATCGAGCTCGTCGAAGCGCGCCCATGTCCGCCCTCGCCTCCCCGATCTTCGCCGAGACCGACGCCCACCGGGCGTCCTTCGAGGGGGTGACGGATCCGGAGCTCGTCGAGCGCGCGCGCGGCGGGGACGAGGCGGCCTACCGCGAGCTGGTCGACCGCCACAAGCACCGGATCCACGCGCTCTGCTTCCGCGTGCTGCGCGACGCGGACGATGCGGAGGACGCGGCGCAGGAAGCCTTCGTCAAGGCGTTCCGCAGACTCGATTCCTTCCGCGGCGACTCCCAGTTCTACACCTGGCTCTACCGCATCGCCGCGAACGTCGCGAACGACCACCACCAAGCGCGACGGCGACGCAAGACGATCGGCGTCGAGGACCCGGCGGTGCTGGCGCCGCCGCACCACGACGACCCGGCGCGGCCGGATCGGGCGGTCGAGCGCGACGACATGGGCCGCGTCGCGCGCCGCGCGCTCGAGCGCATCCCGCCGATCTTCCGCACGGTGCTCGTGCTGCGCGAGTACGAGGGTCTCGAATACCGGGAGATCGCCGAGGTGCTCGACATCTCGGTCGGCACCGTGATGTCCCGCCTCTTCCGCGCCCGTGTGCGCTTCCGCGACGCCGTGGAGCGCCTCGTTCCCGGCCTCCGACGAGATTGACGATGTCCTTCCTCCGCTGCTCCCACGTTCGGTCGCGCCTCTCGGCGTTCCACGACGGCGAGCTCGGCCGCAGCGAGACCGAGCAGGTGCGCCACCACCTCATGGAGTGCGTCCGCTGCCGGTCGCGCGCGTCGGAGTTCCAGTCGATCTCCCATTGGCTCGACGACGCGGCGCCCTTGCCGGCGCCCTCCCCGGCCTTCACCGACTCCGTGATGGCGCGCATTCGAGCGGGAGAGGGCCGAGACGGTGGCGCGCGGATCGATTCCTCCCGCGAGCTCCAGCGGGCCGAGCGGACCGCGCGCTGGATCGCGCTCGCCGCCGCGGCCGTCGTCCTCCTCGCCGCCGGCTACATGATGGCTCCGCGGCTCTTCTCGAGCCGAGGCACTCTGGAGGCCGCTCCGCGGAGCGCCATCGACGCGCTCATTCGCGCGAACGACGCGCGCGCGAGCCGCGACGACGCCGCGGCCCCCGCCAAGGCCGCGATGCCCCCGTCGTCCCCCGGCGAAGGCCGGTGACGCGGCGAGGCTCACGGGTCGTCGACGCCACCATGGGCTCCCTCTCGCGGGCGATCGTCCTCGTCTCGATCCTCTCGGCCTCGGCGGGAGCCGCCGGTGCGCTCGCGGCGTCCGAGGCGCTGCGACGGCCGCAGATCCTCGATCCCGGCGATCTGCCGGGCTTCGAGGAGCGCTTCGTGGCCGAGTTCGGCATCGCCGCGGAGGAGAGGCCGCTCGTGCGCTCGATCCTCCGGGAGTACCGAGAGCGCCGCCGGGAGATCGAGGGGGACGCGGCCGCGACGGCGCGCACGGCGCTCGTGCAGGCGGGCAAGGAAGTCGACTGGAAGCTGCGTGGTATTCTCCCGCCCCCCCGTCGCCGCGACTACGACCTGTGGCTCGCGCGCGCGGGCCAGTGACCTTTCTCCGGCACGACGACGCGTCTCCTCCATGGCAAAGATCGCTGGCCTCCACCTCGCTTCCGACCGATTCGTCGGCGTCGTCGTCGAAGGCTCCGCGAAGCGGTGGAAGATCATCGGCGCCGAGGCGGGTGAGATCGCGGCACCGGAGGAGGGCGAAGATCCGATCGGGCCAGCGACGGTCGCCGTCGCCGGCTTGCTGAAACGCATCCGCGCGCCGCACGATCCCCTCGTCCTCGCCGTCTCGTCCTCGAACTCGGTCTTCCGGAAGATCCAGCTCCCCTTCACGGGCGACGAGGCGATCCGGAAGGTCCTGAAGTTCGAGAGCGAGAGTCAGTTCCACCAGTTCAACATCGACGACGTGGTGGTGACGCACGTCACGGTGGAGGAGAGGAAGGGAGCGACCGACCTGATCGTGTCGGCGACGCCGAAGAAGACGCTCCGCGCGCAGATCGACGTTCTCGACCGGGGCGGCTACGACCCGATCCAGGTCGACCTGGACGCCCACGCCCTCTTCAACGTGGTGCTCGCCACGTCGCACGCTCCGGAGACCGGCTCCGTCCTCGTGCTGCACGTCGGCCGCTCCGAGACGCTGCTCCTCGTGATCGAGGACCGGCGCCTCGTCTCGGCGCGCTCGATGCGCACGGGTCTCGCGACCCTGTCGCAGGCCGTGGCGGAAGATCTGGGCGTTCCGGAGAAGGACGCGCAGAACAAGGTGAAGCTCCTCGCGGAGGGCGCGGGCGACCCCAAGGAGGAGCTGATCGTCACCTTCGACGAAGAGGGCGGCGGTACGCCAGCGCGCGCGGAGATCGAGAAGAGCTCGGGCGAGCTGGAGCACGACCTCGTGGAGGGACGGCGCGAGGAGATCGTGCACCGACTGCAGCGCGAGGTGACCCGGACCACGGCCGCCGAGGCGCGCCACGGCCTGCAGGAGGTGCTCCTCTGCGGCGAGGGCGCCACGCTGGCGGGTCTCCAGGACGCGATCGGTTCCGCGACGGGCGCACCCGTGCGGGAGGCCGACCTGCTGGAAGCGGTCGAAGGTGCGCCCACCGATGCGCTCCTCCGCCGGAGGCTCCCCATCGCGGTCGGCGCGTCGCTGAAGAGCATCGGCATCGACTTCACCGACACCGATCTCCGCCAGGAGGAGCTGCGGTTCGCGAAGAAGCTCGAGAGCTTGAAGGTGCCGCTCGCGGCCCTCGTGGGCGTGGTCACCTTCGCGATCCTGCTCTGGAACATCTACGTCTTCCGCGAGACGGGCGCGCGCTCTCGGGAGATCGAGAACTACGCCGAGGAGGCGCGGGCGCGGCTCATCGCGGCCCTGCCCGATCAGAAGGCCGTCGCCGACCGCTACGCGACCGATCCGCCGGAGGAGCGCATCCGTCTCTACCAGCGCTACGTGGAGGGCGAGATCCGCAAGCTGAAGGAGATGTTCGGCGCCGCGAGCGGCGCGTCCTTCGCGAAGCCGCAGTCGTCCTTCGAGGCGACGCACCGGATGTTCAAGCTCTGGGGCGACAACGCGAACGACCTCGGCCTCTTCGTCCTGGACAAGCTCACGACGTCGAGCGTCGACCGCCCGTCGCCCCAGGTGATCGCCACGATCAGCATGACCTTCCTCGGCCCCGACGCGGAGGACTGCTCGCGGCGCATCGAGCGCCTGCGGGCTCTGATCAAGGCGGAGCCCTGGTGCGTCGAGAACGTCCCGGTGGCCTCGACGAAGCCGGTGCCGGGGGGGCTCTCCATGGAAGGCCTCACGATCCGCATGGACCTCGCGAAGGAGAACGCCGGATGAGCCTCGTGCGCGATCTCTGGTCCGACCCGGACCCGATCAAGTGGGTGATCTTCGGCGGCGCCTTCGCCGCGGCCGCGCTCGGTGGCGTGCTGTACTTCCAGTCGGGCAAGCTCAGCACGACCGAGGAGACCCTCTCGCGTCTCCGCCGGGTGCCCCCGAGCGCGACGGCTCCTTCTCCGGGCGGCTCGCTGCAGCTCTTCGCCGACCGGGCGAAGGAGCTCAGCGACCTGATCAATCAGGTGAATCCGAAGGAGGCAGAGAACGCGCTCCAGGATCCGTCGAACACGATCTACTCGGCGGCCGCGCAGGTGCGCATGGGCGCTCCGACGGTCACGCCGTCGGCCTCCGGCGGCGGCGGCGCGACCTTCCGGGACACGGTGATCAGCGTGACGCCCCAGCGCGAGGCCGTGATCAGCCGCGAGATCCTCTACAAGTTCCTCTACAACGTGGAACGCGTCGGAGTCATCACGACGACGTTCGTGAGCATGACTCCGAGGCAGAAGAACCACCGCCCGGGCATGACCCTCGAAGAGGATCTCTGGACGATCGACACGAAGTTCACGATCCGCGTGAAGAAGGACTCCTAGCGGGCCGCTGAAGAAGGGCTTCGCGGAGCGAGCGCGAGGAATCGTTGCTCGGTGCGAGGCGCGTCGTTGCCGCCGTATCCAGGAGATCCGTCGGCGGCGTCGCAACGACGCCATGGGCGACGAGGCCCGCGCGCAGCTCGAATGCCTTTTTCAGCGTCCTGCTGATTCGAGACGGCGCCGGCGAGACGTCGGGAGTCTCGTCGACCGGACCGGCGCGCGCTCAGGATCTCTCGGCGGCCTGGTGGCTGCGGTGCTCCGCGTGCCAGTCCTGGAGCGCCGTGACCGAGTAGCCCTTGCGGATGAGCGACCCGATGCCGCTCACGGCGGCCTGCGCCCCGGAGAGGGTCGTGATCACGGGAACGCCGAGCTGCACGGCGCGCGAGCGAATGCGCGTGTCGTCGGCGCGCGGCGTGCGCCCGTGCGGCGTGTTGATGACGAGCGCGATCTCGCGGTTGGCGAGCCGGTCGAGGATGTTCGGCCTGCCTTCGTGGATCTTGTTCACGCGCTCGGCGTCGATCCCGGCGGCGCGGAAGGTCTCGTAGGTGCCGTCCGTGGCGACGAGGGAGAAGCCGAGGTCGACGAGGTTTCGCGCCACGGGGATCGTGAGCCGCTTGTCCGCGTCCTTCACGGAGACGAAGACGCGGCCCGCGCGCGGGAGCTTCAGGCTCGCGCCCATGGCGGCCTTGGCGAAGGCGAGGCCGAACTGGCGATCGATCCCCATGACCTCGCCCGTCGACTTCATCTCGGGGCCGAGCACGGTGTCGACGCCGGGGAACTTCACGAAGGGGAAGACGGGCATCTTCACGCTCACGTGCTTCGGCACGATCTCCTTCGTGAGGCCCAGGTCGGGGAGCTTGTGGCCCACCATCACCTTGGCGGCGAGCTTCGCGAGGGGCACGCCGATCGCCTTGGAGACGTAGGGCACCGTGCGCGAGGCTCGGGGATTCACCTCGAGAACGAAGAGCCGGTCTCCCTTCACCGCGAACTGGACGTTCATCAGCCCGATGACGCCGAGCTCGCGGGCGAGGGCGAGCGTCGACTTGCGGATCTCGTCGCACATCGAGCGCCCGAGCGTGAAGGGCGGGATCGCGCAGGTGGAGTCGCCCGAGTGGATCCCCGCCTCTTCGATGTGCTCCATGATCCCGCCGATCACGGCGTTCTCGCCGTCGGCGATGCAGTCGACGTCCACCTCGATCGCGTCCTCGAGGAACTTGTCGACGAGGATCGGCTTGTCGGGCGCCGCCTCGATCGCGTCCTCGAGAGCTCGGTCGAGATCGTCCTGGTCGTAGACGATCCGCATGGCGCGGCCGCCGAGCACGAAGCTCGGCCGGACCAGCACCGGGTAGCCGAGGCGCTTCGCGATGCGCCGGGCCTCGCTCCGCGTGAGCGCGATGCCGTTCTGCGGGCACTCGAGCTTCACCTTCTTCAACAGCTTCGCGAAGAGGTCGCGGTCTTCCGCGCGCTCGATCGACTCGACGCTCGTGCCGATGAGCGGAGCCCCCGCGTCGTGCAGCGAACGCGCGAGGTTGAGGGGCGTCTGGCCGCCGAACTGGACGATGATCCCCTTCGGACGGAGGCGGTCGACGATGTTGAGCACGTCCTCCGTCGTGAGCGGCTCGAAGAAGAGCAGGTCCGACGTGTCGAAGTCCGTCGAGACGGTCTCCGGGTTCGAGTTCACCATGATCGACTCGATGCCGAGCTCGCGCATGGCGAAGGCCGCGTGCACGCAGCAGTAGTCGAACTCGATCCCCTGGCCGATCCGGTTCGGGCCGCCGCCGAGGATCATCACCTTCTCGCGGTCGGTCACGCGCGCCTCGTCCTTCGGCTCGTAGGTCGAGTAGTAGTAGGGCGTCCGCGCGTGGAACTCCGCGGCGCAGGTGTCGACGATCTTGTAGCTCGGCTCGATTCCGAGCTTCCGCCGCGCGGCGCGCACTTCGGCCTCGGACTTCGAGAAGACCGTCGCGATCTGGGCATCGCCGTAGCCGCGCCGCTTCGCCGCGAGCACGAGCTCCGCCGTGAGCGCGTCGTCGCCGCGCTTGCCCGCAGCGACGAGCCCTTCCTCGAACTCGACGAGCTCCTGGATCGGCCGCAGGAACCAGGGGTCGATCCGAGACGCCTGGGCCACGTCCTCGACGGACATGCCGAGCAGGAACGCGTAGCGCAGGTAGAAGATGCGCTCCTCGTTGGGAGTGCGCAGCTTCTGCAGGAGCTGCTCGCGCGACGGGAGCTTCCCCTTCAGCGCCGCGTCCTTGCGGTCGAGCCCGAGGCCCGCGCGACCCACCTCGAGGCCGCGGAGCGCCTTCTGCAGCGCCTCCTGGAAGGTGCGGCCGATCGCCATCACCTCGCCGACGCTCTTCATCTGCGTCGTGAGCACCGGGTCCGAGCCGGGGAACTTCTCGAAGGCGAAGCGCGGCACCTTCACGACGCAGTAGTCGATCGTCGGCTCGAAGCTCGCCTTCGTGTCCTTGGTGATGTCGTTCGGGATCTCGTCGAGCGTGTACCCGCAGGCGAGCTTGGCCGCGACGCGCGCGATGGGGTAGCCCGTCGCCTTCGAGGCGAGCGCCGAGCTGCGCGACACGCGCGGATTCATCTCGATCACGACCATCCGCCCCGTGGCGGGATCGATCGCGAACTGGATGTTGGACCCTCCGGTCTCGACACCGATCTCGCGGATGATCGCGAGGGAGGCGTCGCGCATGCGCTGGTACTCGCGGTCCGTGAGCGTCTGCGCCGGCGCGACCGTGATCGAGTCGCCCGTGTGGACGCCCATGGGGTCGAAGTTCTCGATGGAGCAGACGATGAGCGCGTTGTCCTTCCGGTCGCGCATCACCTCCATCTCGAACTCCTTCCACCCGGCGATCGACTGCTCGACGAGGATCTCCGACTTCATCGAGAGCGAGAGGCCCCGCTCGGCGATCGTCTCGAACTCCTCGACGTTGTAGGCGATGCCTCCCCCGGCGCCGCCCAACGTGTAGGCGGGCCGGATGACGCACGGCAGCCCGATCTCCGCCAGCGCGCTCGAAGCGTCGGCGAGCGAGTGCGCGATGCGGCTCATCGGGACGTCGAGCCCGATCTTGATCATCGCGGCGCGGAAGAGGTCGCGGTCCTCTCCCTTGCGAATGGCCTCGTAGTTGGCGCCGATCATCTCGACGCCCCAGCGCTCGAGGGCTCCCGACTCGTAGAGCTGGATCGCCGTGTTGAGGCCCGTCTGACCGCCCAGCGTCGGAAGGATCGCGTCCGGGCGCTCCTTCTCGAGAATCATCTCCACCGCTTCCGCCGTGATCGGCTCGATGTACGTCCGATCGGCGACCTCGGTGTCGGTCATGATCGTCGCCGGATTCGAGTTCACGAGGAGCACGCGGTACCCCTCTTCGCGAAGCGCCTTGCAGGCCTGCGTCCCCGAGTAGTCGAACTCGCACGCCTGGCCGATGACGATCGGTCCGGACCCGATGATCAGGATCGAGGAGATGTCGGTGCGCTTCGGCATGCGGGGTGGAGTCTCTGGGGGCGCGGCGAGGGACCGAAACCTCTGGAGACTATCCGGCTGCCGCCGAGCCGGCGAGCGCGCGCCGGAATCGGCCACGGGGGCGACCGAGGTGCCCAGCGCGTGCCTCTGGGGCCCTCGGTCGGCCGCCCGAGCCCCCCCACTCAAGGGCTCCTCGGGTTTTGTCCAAGGATTCGGAACCGGTCTGGCTCTTGGTTCCACGATGGTCCGCTTCCGAGGGACCGACGACGCGACACAGCGAGAAGTCTCGACGATGGGAAAAGCCTCCCAACCCACCCCGCAGCCTGGAAGCGAGCGCCGGAAGTCCGAGCGGACCGAGCTCCGGGAGCCGCAGCCGGCGACCCTGCGCCCCCTCGACGCGTCGGAGCCGCCGATCATGGTGAACCTCGTCGATGTGTCCGAGGGCGGCTGCCGCCTCCGCACCGCGCATTCGATCCGGCTCCCCAAGTGCGGCGTCCTTCTCGGGACACTCGAGTTCCGCCTCGACATGGAGGACCCCGGCGCGCCCCCCGCCGCGCTCCCTCGCGGTGGTCGCTCCTCGATCCCCGACGACGCGTTCCAGTTCGGTCTGATGGTGCGTCACCTGCATGAGCGCGACGGGAGCTGGGTGATCGGCGCCGAGTTCTCCGAGGTGCCCGAGGAGTTCCGGGAACGCTTCCAGGCCGCGCTCGCGGCGCTCGAGGCCCGCTCGCCGTCGGACTGACACCCGCTGGCGAGCCGGGCGCGCCGCTGCTATCCACTGCGGCGTGCATCGCGCCGTCCCGCTCCTGATCGCCGCGCTCTGGATCGCCGCGCCTTCCTGCGCTCCGAGCGCGGGCGCGGATCCGGCGGGAGACGCGGCGGCACGCCGCGGCACTCAGATCGTGCGCGTCGCGTCCGTGGAGGCGCTCGCGCTCCTGCGGCTCGCCGACGGCCGCCGGCTGCGTCTCTCGGGCGTCGACGAGCGGAGCGACCCTCTGGCCGAGGGCGACGCCGCGATGGCGGCGGCCCGCGAGCGGCTGAGGACGGAGCTCACGGGTCGCGAGGTGGAGCTGCGGCTCGACCCGCCGCGTCCCGCCGACCCGAACGAGGCGCGCGGCGAGATCTGGCGCATCGGGCCCGACACGGCCTCCGCCGTCTCCGTGAACGAGCAGATCCTCGCGCGCGGCGACGCGCTCCTCGACCTCACGCGCGGGCCCGCCGCCGGCGATCTCCGATTCACCGAAGCCGCCCGTCGAGCGGCGGCGGCGCCCTCGCGCCGCGACCGGATCCCGATCGGGTTCCAGGCGGGCATCGTTCTCCCCCTCTACTCGAAGGACGCCACACACGACTACGGCCCGCGCCTGCGCGAGATCCGCGACATGGGAGCGCAGTGGGTCGAGATCCTGCTCGTGTGGATCGTCGACCGCATCGACGGGTCGCGCGTCGAGCCGCGCTGGAAGAACGCGGACTGGCGCGACAACCGCACGCCGCCCGACGAAGACCTCGTGCGGACGCTCCGGCAGGCGAAGGATCTCGGCCTTCGGATCCTCCTGCTCCCGATCGTGCTCCCCTGGAAGCCGGGGCCCGAGGACTGGCGCGGCAGCCTCCGGCCCGCCGATCGCGACGCGTTCTTCGAGAACTACGCGCGCTACATCCTCCGCCACGCGGATCTCGCCGAGCAGCTGGACGTCGACGCGCTCTCCCTCGGGAGCGAGCTGATCTCCCTCGAGAGCCGCGTGGACGGCGACGTGACCTGGTGGAAACGCATCGCGCGGACCGCACGCGCGCGATTCGGCGGGCACCTCACCTACAGCGCCAACTGGGATCACTACGAGGAGGTCGGCCTCTGGGACGACGTCGACTTCGTCGGGATGACTTCCTACTTCTCGTTGACGAAGGATCCCGACGCGACCGTCGAGGCGATGGTCGAGGCCTGGAAGCCCGCGCAGTCGCAGGTCGCCGCGTTCGCCCGCCGCGTCGGGAAGCCCGTCGTCTTCACGGAGGTCGGATACGCGTCGGTCCGTGGGATCAACACCGACCCCTGGAACTACAAGATGGACACGGAGCTCGACCTGCAGGTGCAGGATCGCTGCTACGCCGCGTTCGTCCGCGCGTTCCCCGACGCGTCCATTCTCGGCGGCGCCTACTTCTACGACTGGTACGGCGAGGGCGGCGAGCGCGACCGCGGCTACACGCCCCGCGGCAAGCCGGCGCAGCGCACGCTGCGCGACTATCTGGAGCGCGCCGCTCGATTCCCCTTCCCCGCTCTGGACGGCGCCTCTCCGCGGCCCGCCGGCCGCTGAGTCTCCCACGCCGAGTCTCGAAGAGACCGTGCGCTCTCCGGGGCGAAGCGTCAGAATCGCCCCTTCGCCCGCGTCCCACGTTCCGGATCGATGCGGCGCCCGGCGAGCCGAACCGATGCGCCGAACGGCAATTCCCTGGACCGTCGCTCTCGCGATCGGACCGCTGCCGTCGTTGCTGGCGCAGGGCGGGCCCGACTTCCCGACGTACGCGCCGCCCATCGAACGCTTCGTCGGCCTCGCGCCCGTCGCGCTCGGCGCCGGAGACTTCGACGGCGACGGGCTGCTCGACTTGGCGGCCGGCGCGAGCGTCGCCGCGACCGTCACCGTCGCCCTGGGCACGGCCCCGGGCGGCCTCGGCGCCACGTTCTTCGCCTTCGCCGGAGCGCCGCCCTCCGCGCTCACCGTCGCCGACTTCGATCTCGACGGGCGGCTCGACGTCGCCGTCGCGAACGGAGGTCTCACGATCCTCGTCGGCGACGGGACCGGGCAGCTCGCGGCCGGCACGACCTTCCTCGGGCCCGGCGTCCCGGTCGTCGTCGCTTCCGGAGACCTCGACGGGAACGGCCTTCCCGACCTGATCGCGTCGACGGGCTCCGGGAACACGGTCGAAGTGCATCGCAACGTGGGCGCTCTCGGATTCGCGCCGCCGCAAGTGCTCGCGGTGATCGGCACGCCGACGGCGCTCACCGTCGCCGACTTCGGCAACGACGGATTCCCGGACGTCGCCGTGGCGGCGACCTCGGCCGGCGTCGCGCGGATCCTCAAGAACGACGGCGCGGGCACGCTCTCCGTCTCGAGCGGCTCCTCCGCCGCCTTCGGCGTCGACTCGCTCGCGCACGGAGACTTCGACGCCGATGGCTTCGTCGACCTCGCGGGCAGTGCTTCCCTCTCGAACGCCGTCTCCTTCCTGCGGAACAACGGCGCCGGCGGCTTCACGAGCGTGAGCGCGAGCGTGGGCGCGGCACTGGGCCCCTATGGCGTCGCCCAGGGAGACGTGAACGGCGACGGTCGCTCGGACGTGATCCTCGCTCGCGCAGCGTCCTCCGACGTGCGCGTGTTCCTCTGCAACAGCGACGGCTTCCCGGGATGGTCGTCCGGTCGCACGACCCTCGCGCCGCCGCGCGCCGTTCTCGCCGCCGACTTCACGAACGACGGCCGCGCCGATCTCGTCGTCGGGCACGAAGGCTTCAGCACCGTTGCGCTCTACGCCTCCTTCGCGCAGCAGAGCCACGCCGTAGGCAACGGCCCGCGCTCGCTCGACCTGGCGGACCTCGACGGCGATGGAGTCCCCGACGCGGCGTGCGCGAACGAGCTGGGCGCATCGGTCTCCGTCCTCCGTGGAAACGGCGCGGGCGGCTTCGTCTCCGCCGGCGCGGCTCTCGCCGTCGGGAGCGGCGCGAGCGCGCTGGCCCTCGGCGACCTGAACCACGACGGGAAGGTCGATCTCGTGGTCGGCGGACCGACGGGCTTCCAGGCGCGGCCCGGCAACGGCGCTCTCGGCTTCGGCCCCGCCGTCTCCTACCTCCCGGCCGCCGGTGACATCACGTCGCTCGTGCTGGGCGACCTCGATGCCGACGGTCACCTCGACGCCGTCGCCACCATCGGCTCGACGGGCTGGGTGACGATCCTGCCGGGCAACGGCGCGGGAGGTGTCTCGACTCCCGCCGGCATCCTCACGCCCCAGGGCACGGCGCGCGCCGTCGCCCTCTCCGATCTGAACGTCGACGGAGCGCTCGATCTCGCCGTCGCGGAGTTCGCGGGCGGCGTCACCGTCCTCTCGGGGAACGGTCTCGGCGGATTCGGCGCTCCGGCCTTCTACACGACCCTGAACGGCGCGGGCGTGAGCGCGTCGACGGGAGACCTCGACGGCGACGGCCGCCCCGACCTCGTGCTCGGCGAGCAGTACGCGATCACGCCGCTGATCCAGCAGCCGGGAGGAGCGTTCGTCGCGGCGCCGCCCATCGCGACGCCCGGATTCAGCGGCACGCCCCTCGGCCCGCCCACGGTGCTCGTGACCGACCTCGACGGCGATGGCGCCGCCGACCTGACGGCCGTGCACAGCGACGAGGGAGTGGCGAACCTCTTCCCCTTCGGGATCTCGTTCTTCCGGAACGCCGGGAGCGGCGCCTTCGCGAGCCCCGAGCGTTTCGCCGAGGGTGTGGCCGGAGTCTCGCTCCGCGCCTCCGACACGAACGGCGACGGCCGCGTCGACCTCCTCTTCTGCGATCCCTTCACCGACGGCGTGGCGCACCTGCCGAATCTCCAGGCGGCGTCCCCGGGCACGGTGGCCTACGGAGCGGGCACGGCAGGGTGCGAGGGCATCCTCGGCGTCGCGAGCAACTCGACGCCCGTCGTCGGGAACCTCGGCCATGCGATCGTCTGCACGAACGCTCCGGCGAGCACGCTCGGCCTCCTGCTCGTCGGCAACGCCGCCGATCTCGCAGGCTCCGATCCGATCTTCCTGAACGCGCTGCTGCACATCGACCTCTTCGCATCGACGGAGCTCTTCGCGCTCGACTGCGTGAGCGACGCGAACGGCATCGGCCGCGCGGCGGCGCCCATCGTGAACGTGCCGCAGCTCGCGGGCCTCGCCTACTACGTGCAGGCCGTCTGGTTCTGGCCGAGCGCCGAGTGCACGCGGCCGCCCTGGAGCGTCGTCACGTCGCGCGGGATGACCGTGGCGATCCTGCCCTGACCGTCAGCGCGCCCGCCGGGCGGCTGCGACGAGCTCCGCGAGATCGGCCTCCACCAGCTCCGTCGCGCCGGCCGCCGTCGGGAGCACGAGGCGCAGGCGTCCCCGCGCCGCCTTCTTGTCGAACCGCGCGCGCGCGAGCACTTCCTCCGCGTCGAGATCGGAGGGCCAGACGCTCGGGAGGCCGAGCGCCTCCAGCAGCCGCACGACGCGGCGCGTCACCTCGGAGTCGAGCGTGCCGCGTGCCGTCGCCGCCTCGCACGCCACGCGAAGACCGATCGCCACGGCCTCTCCGTGGAGGAACCGGCCGTAGCCCGTCGCCGCTTCGAGCGCGTGGCCCGTCGTGTGACCGAGGTTGAGGGCGCGCCGCGCGCCGCGGTCGGTCTCGTCGCGCTCCACGAGCTCGACCTTCCGCTCGATGGCACGCCGCACGATCTCCTCCGTCGCCACGCCCTCGTCGCCGAGGAGCGAAGCGGCCTCGCGCGAGATCCTCTCGAGGAGATCGCCGTCCGTCGCGAGCGCGATCTTCACCACCTCGGCGAGACCCGAGGCTCGTTCCCGCCGCGGCAGCGTCGCGAGCGTGTCGAGGTCGACGACGACGGCGCGCGGCGGATGGATCGTGCCGGCGAGGTTCTTCCCGGCGCGGAGGTCGACGCCGGTCTTCCCGCCCACGGAGGCGTCCACCATCGCGAGCAGCGTCGTCGGGGCCGCCACCCACGGGACGCCGCGCAGGAACACGGACGCCACGAACCCGGCGAGATCGGTGACGACGCCTCCGCCGCAGGCGACGAGGACCGCATCACGGTCGAGGCCCGCCGTCACCAGCAGCTCCAGGATCCCCTCCGCCGTCGAGAGCGTCTTGCGTCCCTCCCCCGGCTCGAAGGCCGCGCGCGCGAAGGGCCGCGCGGGATCGCGCACGGCGCCTTCGAGGGTCTCGCGGAAGAGACCGTCCGTCGTGTGGTCCGCCACCGTCGCCACGCCGGTCGCACCGGCGATCGCCTCGAGCGTCCCCAGCTTCGCGAGGAGACCGCGGCCCACATGGATCGCGCAGTCGCCCGACGGAGTCCGGACCGTCCGCCAGGGCGCTCCGAGACTCGCCGCGGCGCTCATCGCTTCCGGCCGGCGGCGGCCGCCACGAGAGCGCGGAAGAGCGCGCGCGAGGCGGGCGCGTCGGGGTCTCGCTCGGGGTGCCACTGCACCGCCATGAGAAAGACGTCGCCGGGGAGCTCCATCGCCTCGAGGACTCCGTCCGGCGATCGGGCCGCTCGGCGGAAGGGCGGCGGCACGGCGCCGAGACCCTGATGGTGGTGGGACACGACGCGGAACGGATCGGTCCCCACGATCTCCGCGAGCCTCGCCTCGGGCTCGACGCCGACGACGTGGGCCGCGCGATGGTCGAGGAGCCCCTCGTAGCCGGCGTCGGGGAGGTGCTGGTGGAACGGCGCTCCGGCCGCGACGCCGAGCACCTGCATGCCGAGGCAGATCCCGAGACCCGGGCGCACCCGCGCCAGCAGCGCCCGCGCGACGGCCATCTCGAACCGCTGCCGGTCGGCGTGCATCAGCGACGCCTCCGCGTGGAGGGTCTCGCCGCGGGCGCGCACGTCGATGTCGCCTCCGCCCGTCATCACGACGCCGTCGACGGCGGCGAGCATCGCGGGCACGTCCTCCGGATCTCCCGGCGGAAGGATCACCGGCACTCCGCCCGCGCGGCGCACGGACTCCACGTAGTTCCGCTTCACGCGGATCATCGGCTCGGGATCGGAGCGCAGGTCTCCGGTGATCCCGATCAGGGGCTTCGTCGCCGTCATGCGAGCAGGATGACGTCCGGCGAAGTCCGGCGCGAGATCAGCCGCCCGTCGTCAGCATCAAGTGGAGGCGAAGGATCGCGTCGCGGTTGTTCGAGAGCTCCATGGCACGGAACGCCATCTCGAAGTCGTCCCACCGGTAGTCCGTGACGTTGCGCGACACGCGGTGCAGCTCGCCGGCCGACTCGGCCCGGTAGCCGAAGGCCCACTCGACCACCTGCTCCCGCGGCAGGCTCCAGCGCTCGGGCATCCGCAGGTCGATCAGGTGCACCGGCTTCTCGATCCCCACGAGGTCGCGGACACGGCGGCACGCGGCGAGCTCCAGGTTCTCCGAAGGGAGGATCGGACCCTCGACGGGACCCCACAGCGTCTCGTGCCGCGGGACCTGCCGGAGAATCAGGTACTCGAGGTCGTCCTCCACCTGGTGGAAGACGAACACCTTGATCCGATGGAAGAAGGAGTCCATGGCATCGCCGCCTCCTGGGTCGGATATCGGAGACGGACCGGTCCGAGTTGAACGCGCGCGGCGCCCGCTCGGATGCCGCGCCGAAGACTACCCCGTACGGACGGGGGAGGACGAACGCCGGCGCTCTTCGCCGATCGCGCGGCGCCGCTCCTACCGGAGGAGGCTCTGCGCGAGTGCCGGGACCGGGAGCGCCCCCTGACGGAGGATCTCCTCGTGGCTCGCTCGGAGGGAGAGGCCCCGCTCCGACCGCAGGCGCGCGGCGAGATCGGCCAGCTGGCTCGCGCCGACGAGGTCGAGCGCGACCAGCGGATCGTAGGCGCAGCGCCGCGCTTCCTCGTCGGCGCGACGGGCATCGAGGAAGCCCTGATTGCGGAAGAGCGTCGCCGCCTCCGCGAGGGTGAGGAAGCCCTGCTGGATCCGTGTCGCCGCGAGGCCCCGCGCCGCCGTCAGCAGGTCTTCATGGGCGCGAAGGAGCGCGAGGTACGGAGTCTCGGCGCCGGCCCCGGCGTCGACTGCGGCGCCGCGAGCGTAGGCGGCCCACCCGCGGCGGAACGTCTCGCTCGCGACGTTGCGGCGGATCGGCGACTCGAGCGCCGATTGCGTCGCGCGCTGGAGAGCCGCGCCCGGGATCAGCTGCTCGGCGACGCGCAAGAGGATCCGCGCCGGAGGCTCCGGCCGCTCCCCGAGCTCGCTCACGCCGGCGGGACGCGCGATCACGATGCCGGGGAGACGCAGCGTCGCGTCGACCGCGCGCGTCTCGTCGGAGCGCACGCGCACGCGCAGGACCGGCACCGCGAGGGTCTCCCGTGCGACGGCGTCCTCCACGACGCTCGCGCGGAGAGCGGGAGCGCCCGGGAAGGCGCCGCCGGGCTCGACGAGCGCCCGCGTGGCGTCGAGGGCGCGGGCGGCGACGCCGAGCGCCTCCTCCATGCCACGGACGCCCGAAGCCTTCGCGCGGGCGAGAGCCTCGGCGACCGACCGCTCCGGAGTGAGCTGGTCCGGCGCGATCGCGATCGCCGCGTCGAGGAGACGCATGCGCGCCTTCGTCAGCTCCGATTCGCCGAGCGCGACGAGGTAGGGGCCGTCGATCGCGAAGCCCGACTCGGCGCTGCAGAGCGCGAAGAAGGCCGTGCGACCCATGCTGTGGTGGCCGAGCGGGATGCTCGCGAGGGATTCTCGGAGCCACGCCGCGTGCCCGGCGGCGGCGCTGGCGGCCGCCTCCGCCGGCCCGCTCTCACCCTCCGCCGACGCGAGGTCGAGGAGCACCGCCGCGAGGCGCTCCGTCGCCGCGATGCCCTCCTCCAGATGCAGGCGCCACGGGAATCGCAGGAGCTCGCGCGACGCCGCCAGGTACGCCGGGATCTCCCGCAGCCGCGCGGCGCGGGACGCGCGCTCGTCGTCGCTCTCCCCGGAGAGCGCGCCGACGACACCGAGGGCGATGCGCGGCGCCCAGGAGGCATCGCGCTCGGGCCGGCGCAGATCGACGTACTGGATCCGGTCGGCGCGCAGCCGCGCCGAGAGGAGATCGAAGCTCGCGCGCACGTCCGCCGCGAGCATCGCGCGCTGGAGCGAGTCGAGCTCGGAGATTGCACGGTCGAGCGCGTCGCGGGCGGAGCCGAGGCTCGCCGCGTCGATCGGGAGCAGCGGCGCGTCGATCGGGCGGTCTCCGCGCGCCCACGCCGCCGCGGGATCGAGCGAGCCCATCGCGGCGCGCCACCGATGGAACACGGAGTCGAGCGCCGCGCGCGCGACGCGCGGCTCGCCGTAGGCAGGCACGCTCGCGGTGCCGGTCTTCGACGGCGCGGTTCCGCAGGCGAGAACGGGGAGCAGGAGGAGCGCGACGACCGCGCGTGTCGTCTCGGGGGTGACGCGAACCAGCATGGTGTCTCCGCGTGGTTTCGAGTGCTTCCGCGCGATCGCTACGATCGCGACGACCGGAGGCGGCGAAACCGACGCGCGCCATTCTGGGCAGGCAACGAGCCCCCTTCCATCACGCCGCTTGGACGACGCTCCCACCGCACGCACGGCCTCCGAGCGCGCCCTCGAGATCCTGCGGTCGCGGACCAACTGGGAGCAGCGGGAGAGGCGGGGCGCCCGGCTCGGCACCGGGCCCATGGAGACGCTCCTCGAGCGGCTCGGCCACCCGGAGCGGCGCTTCGCGACGATCCACGTCGCCGGGACGAAGGGGAAGGGCTCCGTCACCTGGTTCGTCGACGCCCTTCTGCGGCGCGCCGGGCAGCGGACGGGGCGCTACCTCTCGCCGCACCTCGAGCGCATCGAGGAGCGGATCGCCGTGGACGGTCTGGAGCTCGACCCCGAGGCCTTCGGCGAGGCGGTGCTCGCGGTCGAGCCCTTCCTGGAGGGCGCCGAGGCGAGCTTCTTCGACGTCCTCACGGCCGCGGCGGTTCACGCCTTCGCCCGGGCGGGCGTCGCCTTCGCCGCCGTCGAGACGGGGCTCGGGGGCCGCCTCGACTCGACGAACGCCCTCCCGAAGGTGTCGGCCGCCCTCACGTCCCTCGGTCTCGAGCACACGGAGATCCTGGGGCCCGATCTCCCCTCCATCGCCGGCGAGAAGGCGGCCATCGCGCGTCCGGGGGTCCCGCTCCTCTCCGTGACCCCGCCCGACTCGCCGGAGGGACGCGTGATCGCCCGCGCCGCCGCCGCGGCGGGCGCTCCCCTCCTGGTCGCCGGGCGCGAGTTCTCCGTGCGGCGCGTGCAGCCGTCGGAGGGCGGCCTCCTGGTGGACGTGGAGACGGTGCGCCGCGTCTACGCGGGTCTCCGCCTCCCCACGCCGGCCCGCTACCAGGCCGCGAACCTCGCCCTCGCCGTCGCCATCCTCGACGACTTGGAGGCCCGCGGCCTCGTCGGCGGCGTGCGCGCCGCGCTGGAGCGGCCGCCGGACCCGGCCGCCCGCGACCTCGCCATTCCCGGCCGCTACGAGGAGGTGCCCGGCCTGGCGGTCCCCGTCGTCCTCGACGGCGCGCACACGGAGGGCTCGCTCCGTGCGCTGCTGGACAGCCTGGACGAAGCCCACCCGGGGCGGCCCCGCGTCGCCGTCCTCGGCTACGCCCGGGACAAGGACCCCGACCTGCTCTCAAGGGCCCTCGCGGGCCGGGTCGATACGGTCGTGGCGACGCGGGCGGACTCCGCCCGGGCCGCGGATCCGGAGCACGTTCGGCTCGCCGCCGAGCGGGCCGGTCTGCGCGCTCGGTCGGCCGAGCCGCTCGCCGATGCCGTGGCGGTTGCCCTGGGGGAAGCGTCGCCGAGAGGAGTCGTCGTGGTGACGGGGTCGCTGTACCTCGTCGGCCAGGCACGCACTCTCCTCGTGCGATGACGCCCATCGCGGCGCCGCGCGAGAGGAAAGCCCATGCAGACCGCGCCGACGATCGTCACCGACCTCCTGGTCACCGATGCATTCCTCATCAAGGGAGTCGTCGAGCCCAAGCCCAAGCGCCTCGCGGCGTTCCTCGACGAGTACACGTCGCGGTTCGTGAGCGTCCGGGACGCGAAGCTGATCGACCTCCGCAACCGGAACACGATCCAGACGCCACGCATCCTCGTGAACCTGGACCGCATCGTCCTCGCGCACGAGTTCGTGGACGCCGCCGGCGACCTCCACCAGCAGTCGCTCGCCCGCGACCGGAACCTCGTCTCGATCCGGGCCTTCCACGTCGGGTCGGTGAACTTCGAGATCGCCGGCGACGCGCGGCCGGGGTCCTACGACGCGACGTTCCCCTCGAAGAAGTACTTCATCATCGAGCGGCCGAAGATCCGCGGCATCGAGTTCCAGGAAGGGCACGACGAGCTCTCGATCCTGCGCAGCCTCGACTACCTGATCGTGTCGAAGGCGCGGCTCTCCTACATCTACGACTTCAACGAGTAGAACCGGCGCCGACGGAGGCTGACGGCGCGGCGGCGGGAGGGCACAATCGCCGGCTCCCCCGCCCGGAGACGCCGATGCTCGCCCTCGCGCTCTGGATCCTGCAGGCCGCTCCCGCGGCTCCGCCCACGGCGGAGATCCGTTTCGAGTTCTTCTCGCCCTCGACCGTCAGCGCCGACCTGGAGCTCGAGATCTCCGCGACGGCGATCCCGAAGGCCGCCGAAGGGAAGCCCGCACCGACGCAGCCGACGCGCGTGACGCGGTTCCTCACCTGGCACGCGGGCGGGACCGACCTCCACGAGCTCGCGATCCTCGCGGCGGGCGCCCTCGGCTCCGCGGGGCTCGACACGGCGACGGAGGGCCAGACCCTCATCGTGCGCGGCGCCGTCGAGGCGAGTCTCCGCACGACCGGTTGGGAGGCCCTCGGCGCGCAGATCTCCGTGCGCGCTCCGGCCGACGCCGCGAAGGCGGTCCTCGGACTCGGGCTCCAGGCGACGGGCGCCGCGGGCGACGGGAATCTGATCGTGTCGGCCGACGACGCCGGAACGGGGCCGGCGGCGCCGTCGCCGCTCGAGACGGCCGACGTCGCGTCACGCAAGCCGACCGCGAAGCCGAAGCCCGGCAAGAAGCCCGCGAAGGTGACCGCGATCCCGTTGCGGATCGAGTCGGGCGCCGCGACGGCGGCGATGCGTTCGTCGTTCCTCGAGAAGGCGAAGGAGAGCGGATGGGCCGCGGCCGAGGCGAAGGACGGCCACGTCGACGTCACGGGCGTCGGCAGTGAGAAGGCTCCGGCGTGGATCGCGGTGCGCTACACGGGGAAGGGCGACGTGCGCCTCGCGGTGCGCGTCGCGGCGCCGGCGGCGCGCTGAGGAAGCGACGCCCCACCCTGGGAAAGGGGTCTGACCCCATTCCCGGGTGATCACTCCTTCTCGTCCTCGGGTTCCGCGTCGAGCGGATGCGTCTCGTCCGGCGAGAGCGGCCTTCCCCCTTCGCTCCACTGCTCCGGCGGCGGCTCCAGCTCCTCGTGGATCGCCGCGTAGGACGCGACCCGCGTCGCCGCGATCTCGCCGCTCTCCACGGCCTCCTTCATCGCGCACTGCGGCTCGTGCGTGTGCGAGCAATCGGCGTAGTGGCAGCGGCCGAGGAACGGCGCCAGGTCGGGGAAGCAGTGGCGGAGCGACCCGTGATGCAGCCCCCAGGGCACGAAGCTGCGAACGCCGGGCGAATCGATGGCGGCGCCGCCGAAGGGGAACGCCACGAGCTCCGCCGCCGAGGTCGTGTGCTTGCCCTGGCTCCACTTCGAGGAGATCCCTCCGACGGCCAGGTCGAGACCCGGGACGAGCGCGTTCAGGAGCGTCGACTTGCCGACGCCCGACAGGCCCATGAGGACGCTCGTGCGGCCCTGGAGGATCGCGCGCAGCGCGTCGAGGCCCACACCCGTCTTCGCCGAGGTCGAGAGCGTCTCGACGCCGGCCTTGCGGTACGTCTCGCGGATCGCGCGCTCGAGCTGCGCATCGGAGCCGTCCGACTTCGTGAGCACGAGGCGCGCCTCGATCTCGCACGCGCTCGCGCCGCAGAGGACCCGATCGACGAACGTGGAGGAGAAGGCCGGCCGGCCGACGGACGCGAGGACGAGCACGCAGTCCACGTTCGCCGCGAGCACCTGCGCCCGCGGCGTCTCGCCGCTGGCGCGCCGCACGAAGGCGTTGCGCCGCGGCAGCACCTCCGCGATGGCGACGATCGGCGGGCGGCCCGGCTCCTCCACCGTCGACTCGACGCGCACGCGGTCGCCGACGGCCACGGGCCGCGTGGCCCACGTCTCTTCCTGGAAGAGCGCGCCCCGCAGCTGCACCTGGACCCGCGCTCCCTCGATCTCCACGAGCGCTCCGCGTGCGTCGACTCGAAGGACCGTTCCTTGGTGCATCGGCCGCAGCGTACAGGCCCGCGACGGAAGTCCTCCGCGCTGCGCCCCGCGAAGCGCCTCCGCCAGGGGCAGGCCTGCCCGGTCGCCACGACGGCGCCGGTACCATCGGCGCGCGCGCCGCCTCGCGGCCCGCGCTCCCGTGCCCGACCCCTCCGCTCTCACCTCCCGGCGCAACCCTCTCGTCGCGCAGTTCCGGCGCGCCCTGCAGGGAGACGACCCGATGCGCTTCGTCGTCGAGGGCGTGCGCTTCCTCGAGGAGGCCGACGCGACGGGAGCGCCCGTGGAGGTCGTGCTCGCGACGGCGCGCGCCGCCGAGACCGCACGCGGCGGCGCCCTCCTCGAGCGTTTCCGCGCGCGGCGGATCGACGTGCGCGAGGCGAGCGACACGGTGCTCGACGCGGTCTGCGGCACGCGCGCCGCGCAGGGCATCTGCGCCCTCGTGACGCGGCAGTCGGTCCCGATCGAGGCTCTCTTCGACGGCGTGGCGTCGCCCTTCGTCGTGGTGGCTTCCGGTCTCTCCGACCCCGGCAACCTCGGCACGCTCCTCCGCACGGCCGACGCCGCGGGAGCCACGGGCTTCGTCACGACGCGCGAGACCGTCTCCCCGTGGAACGACAAGGCGCTCCGCGCGACGGCCGGATCGGTGTTCCGGCTGCCGCTCGCGGCGGGCGTCGCCTTCTCCGAGCTCGTCGCGCGCGGGCGCGCGGCCGGCGCGCGCATCGCCGCCGCCGGCGGCGGCGCGGGCATCACGTGGCACGAGGCCGATCTGCGCCCGCCCCTCGTGCTCGTCCTCGGCAGCGAGGGCTTCGGGCTCGCCGACGAGGTGCGCGACGCGGCGGATCTGCGCGTGCGGATCCCGCTGGCCGCCGGAGTCGAGTCGCTGAACGTCGCCGCCGCGGGGGCGATCCTCTGCTTCGAGGTGGCGCGCCAGGCGACGCGCGCGCGGGAGAGCGGCGCGTGACCGGCCCCACGGTGCATCGGTGCGAGCGCTGCGCCGGCCGGCTCGCGACGGTGACGCTCGGCGACGTGCAGGACGGCGTGCGGTCGACCTACCGCATCTGCTCCGACTGCTGGACCGGGCTCTCGTCCGAGTGCCCGCGCGCGCAACGCACCGACGAGGACGCCGTGGTGCACTGGATCCTCGACCGTCTGCGCGCGGAGCGCGACGCCGGGCGGAGCCCGCGCGCATGACGCGCCGCGACCGGAAGGGAGCCTCCTCGGCCGCGCCGGCGACGGGCGGCGTCGAGGAGAGCGGCGCGCCCGCGCCGCCGGTCGCCGGCCGCCGCCAGCTCCTCGTCCATCTCTTCGTCTGCGGCACCTGCATCATCGTCGCCGAGGTCGCGGCCTTCCGGCTCCTCGCGCCCTACTTCGGCTCGACGCAGTTCATCACGACGAACGTGCTGGGCGTCGTCCTCGCGGCGCTGGCGGCGGGCTACTGGCTCGGCGGCCGCCTCGCCGACCGGCGCCCCGACGCGAGCACGCTCTACTTCGTGACGGCCCTCGGCGGCGCCGGCCTCGCGGCTCTGCCGTGGGTCGCGACGCCCGTGCTGCGTGCGGCCGGGCCGGCTCTCGGCCACCAGAACGCCTCGCTCTTCCTCGGCACGCTCGCGGCGATGGTCGTGCTCTTCGCGCTGCCGATCCTGCTGGTCGGGATGGTGTCGCCCTTCACGATCCGTCTGCTCTCGCAGGGCGATCGAGTGGCGGGCTCCCGGAGCGGCGCCGTGTTCGCGCTCTCGACCCTCGGGAGCATCCTCGGCGCGTACCTGCCGGCGCTCCTGCTCATCCCGATGCTCGGCACGCGCGGCACGATCCACGTCGCCGGCGCCGCCGTGCTCGTCTCCTCGGGCGTGGGTCTCCTGCGCGCGCGCCGCCTCGCGGGAGCGGGGGCGCTCGTCGCCGCCGTCGCCGGCGCCGCGAGCATCGCCGCGCCCGTGCCGCTGAAGGGCGGCCCCGGCGTGCTCGCCGAGAAGGAGACCGAGTACCACCTCGTCCGCGTCCTGCGCGACGCGCGCCAGGGCCGCACCTACCTGGAGCTGAACGAGGGCCTCTCGTTCCACTCCGTCTGGTACGACGACGGCCGCGCCGCTCCGGGCGTGTGGGGCTTCCTCCAGCTCCTCCCCGACGCGATCGTGCGCGCGCGCGGCGCGACGCCGGCCGCGTCCGACGCCGGGACGAAGCCGCCGATGCGCGTCTGCATCGTCGGTCTCGCGGCGGGCACCGTCGCGACCCAGCTCACGCGCGCCTACGGCGATCGGTTCGATCTGCGGATCGACGGCGTCGAGATCGACCCCGAGATCGTGGAGCTGGGGCGCCGCTACTTCGCCCTCGACGAGCGCTGCCTCCGCGTCTTCCTCGAGGACGGCCGCACCTTCCTCCAGCGCACCACCGAGAAGTACGACCTGATCCTCGGCGACGCCTACCGGCAGCCCTACATCCCGGCGCACCTCGTGACGCAGGAGTTCTTCGAGCTCGCGCGTGCGCGGCTCGCGCCGGGCGGAGTCTGCGCCGTGAACGTCGGCGCGCTGGGCGCCGACGCGCCCGTGCTCCTCGGCATCCAGAACGCGCTGGCGGCCGCCTTCCCCGGCGCCGCCCTCGAGCGGTTCGCCGTCGAGAACGCCGACGTTCCCTTCGTGAACTGGGTCTGCATGGCGTCGCCGACTCCGCTCCGCGACGCATGGGCCGCGATCGACGCTCCCGCGCTGCAGGCCCACCGCGACCTCGCGCTCGCGTCCTGGTCGCGCTTCGCGCTCGACCCGACGGCACCGACCTTCACCGACGACCGCGCGCCGGTGGAGTGGTACACGGACCTGAGCCTGATGCGGTTCGTCTCGCGGTAGGAGTCGGCGAGTGGCGCGGCGGCGCGCCCCCGGATAGCGTCCCCCTTCTCCCGCGCGCGAGAGGCCGTTCCCCGAGGACCCGACGATGGATGGAGACCAGGACCCGATGGCAGCGATCGCACGGGCTCGCTCGTCCGCCCCTCGATCCTGGCCGAGGCGCCGTCGCGGCCCGGCTGCCGCGACGGGCAGTTCGCGCCGAGCTGCCCAGTCCACGGCCTGAGGACAGGAGGACGACGGATCGATGGCCAGCGGACGGATCAAAGCGGGTCTCGGAACGCTGATCGGCAACGCGGGCGAGTTCTACGTGATGGCGGAGCTCCTGAAGCGCGGCGTCGTCGCCGCGCTGGCGCCTCGGAACGCTCCGGGGTTCGACGTCCTCGCGACGAAGGGTTCACTCACCGCGCGCATCGCTTCCCACGGCCGCTGATCGGCTTTCGCGCACGCTCCGATCCTGGACCACGCACGACCAAAGACATCGAATGCCGAAGACGAAGAAGAACGGAAGGAGCGGCTCGACCGCAACGGTTGGATTCGAAGCCAAGCTCTGGGCCGCCGCCGACGCTCTCCGCAACAACATGGACGCGGCCGAGTACAAGCACGTCGTCCTCGGCCTGATCTTCCTCAAGTACATCTCCGACGCCTTCGAGGCCAAGCACGCCGAGCTCGAAGCCGACCGCACGTCCGGCGCCGACCCCGAGGACCCGGACGAGTACCGCGCGACGGGCATCTTCTGGGTGCCGAAGGAGGCGCGCTGGGCGCACCTGAAGGCGAGCGCCCCGCAGCCGACGATCGGGAAGCTCGTCGACGACGCCATGGCCGCCATCGAGCGCGACAACCCCTCGCTCAAGCCGCACGGCGTCGGCGTGCTTCCCAAGGACTACGCGCGCCCGGGCCTCGACAAGGAGCGCCTCGGCCAGCTCATCAACCTGGTGAGCGACATCGCGCTCGGCGACCCCGCCGAACGCGCCAAGGACACCCTCGGCCGCGTCTACGAGTACTTCCTCTCTCAGTTTGCGACCGCCGAGGGCAAGAAGGGCGGCCAGTTCTACACGCCGACCCACGTGGTGCGCGTGCTCGTCGAGATGCTCGCTCCCTACAAGGGGCGCGTCTACGACCCCTGCTGCGGCTCGGGCGGCATGTTCGTGCAGAGCGAGCGCTTCATCGAGGCGCACGCGGGGCGCCTCGGCGACATCTCCATCTACGGCCAGGAGTCGAACTACACCACCTGGCGCCTGGCCAAGATGAACCTCGCCATCCGGGGGATCGATGCGCAGATCGCGCACAACAGCGAGGGCACCTTCCTCAAGGATGCCCACCCCGACCTCAAGGCCGACTACGTCCTCGCCAATCCGCCCTTCAACGACAGCGACTGGCGCGGCGAGCTCCTGAAGGACGACAAGCGCTGGGTCTACGGCACGCCGCCGGCGGGCAACGCGAACTTCGCCTGGGTGCAGCACTTCCTCCACCACCTGGCGCCCACAGGCATCGCCGGCTTCGTGCTCGCGAACGGCTCCATGTCGTCGAACCAGTCGGGCGAGGGCGAGATCCGCAAGGCCATCGTCGAGGCCGACCTCGTCGACTGCATGGTCGCGCTCCCGGGGCAGCTCTTCTACTCGACGCAGATCCCGGTCTGCCTCTGGTTCCTCGCCCGCGACAAGAAGAACGGGCCCAAAGAGAAGGCACGGCGGGATCGGCGAGGGAAGACCCTCTTCCTCGATGCGCGCAAGCTCGGGTCGATGGTGGACCGAACCCACCGCGAGCTGACCGAGGACGACCTCCAGAGGATCGCCGGCACCTACCACGCCTGGCGCGGCGACGAGGGCGCGGGCGAGTACGCGGACGTCCCCGGCTTCTGCAAGAGCGCGACGCTCGAGGAGATTCGCAAGCACGGCCACGTCCTCACTCCCGGCCGCTACGTCGGTGCCGAGGCCGCAGAGGACGACGCCGAGCCCTTCGAGGAGAAGATGCAGCGGCTCACTGCGCAGCTCCGCGAGCAGCAGGCCGAAGCTGCGAAACTGGATGCGGCCATCGCCGCCAACCTGAAGGAGCTTGGGTATGGCGGGTGAGTGGAAGTCCCTCTCGCTGGATCAGCTCTATGAATTCAGCTCGGGTCTCTCAAAGCCCGGTTCGGCATTCGGATCGGGTTACCCGTTTCTGTCCTTCAAGGACATCTTCTACAACTCAGCCGTCCCGCCGCACCTCACAGAACTTGTCAACTCGACAGAAGAAGAGCGCTCCCGTTGCTCAGTTCGACGTGGTGACGTGTTCTTGACTCGAACCAGCGAGACGATGGACGAGCTGGGAATGAGCTGTGTCGCTCTTCGTGACATTCCAGATGCAAGTTTCAATGGATTCACCAAGCGACTTCGGCCGAGAGACTCGCGGAGCGTCGTCCCAGAGTACGCGCGGTATTGCTTCCGTGGACCGACGTTCCGCCAGGCCGTCACGGCAATGTCATCAATGTCGACAAGGGCCAGTCTCAACAACGAGATGCTCTGCCGACTCTCGATCGCGATTCCTCCGCGCGACGAGCAAGCCGCGATCGGATACATCCTCGGCACGTTGGACGACAAGATCGAGCTGAACCGGCGAATGAGCGAGACGCTGGAGGCGATGGCGCGGGCACTCTTCAAGTCGTGGTTCGTCGACTTCGACCCCGTCCGCGCCAAGGCCAAAGGCCGCGACCCCGGCCTCCCGGAGGCTCTCGCAGACCTCTTCCCCGCCCGCCTCGTCGACTCCGAACTCGGTGAGATTCCGGAGGGGTGGGAGATCAAGCCCATCGACGATCTTGCTGACGTTGTCGGCGGAAGTACGCCAAGCACGACCAAGGCCAACTACTGGGAAGGTGGGCGGCATTGCTGGGCGACACCGAAGGACTTGGCCGCACTCCATACTCCGGTGCTTCTCGATACCGAGCGCCGCATCACGGACGCGGGCCTTTGTCAGATCGGCTCGGGGTTGCTCCCGGAGGGTACCGTGCTGCTGTCATCGCGCGCGCCGATTGGCTACCTCGCGGTTGCTGAAGTGCCGGTCGCCATCAACCAGGGCTTCATCGCGATGAAGCCCAAGAAGCCCGTATCGAGCCAGTTTCTGCTCCTCTGGGCGCGCGTTGCTCACGAGAACATCCTCAGCCGTGCGAACGGCTCGACGTTCCTGGAGATCAGCAAGTCGAACTTCCGCCCCATCTCGGTCGTGAGGCCAACGGATCCGATTCTCGACGCGTTCAGTTCGCTCGCGGAGCCGCTTCGCCGGGGCGTAGTCGGCAACGAGCAACAGTCCCGAACCCTCGTCGACCTGCGCGACACGCTGTTGCCCAGGCTGCTCTCCGGCGAGCTCACGGTGAAGTATGCGGAGAGGTTCCTGGAGAGGGTGGCGCCATGACCGCGCGCCCTGCCAACATGCATCGCGAGGAGCTCAAGGCCGCGCGGCTCCTGATGGTGCTCAGCAGCATCTCGCCGCTCTTCATCCTGTGGGCGATTCGCGGGAACAGCCTCATCTCCGACCGCTGGTTCATCGGGTTCTGCGCCTTCATGGTCGTCGTTCCGAACGCCTTCCTGTGGTTGCGCATCCGGACGGCGATGAAGCAGGCCGACAAGCGCGAGCTCACGGTCGGCACGGCCGACGACCACCGCGATCACATCCTCGTCTACCTGTTCGCGATGCTACTGCCGTTCTACTCGGAAGACCTTGGGAGCTGGCGGTACCTGGGCGCCTCGTTCGCCGCCCTGGCATTCATCGTGTTCTTGTTCTGGCACCTGAACTTGCACTACATGAATCTGCTGTTCGCGGCGCTCGGCTTCCGCGTCTTCACCGTCTACCCGCCGGCCGACGGCAACCCGCTCACCGGCAAGGCCCGCCAAGCTCTCATCACCCGGCGCGTGAGCCTGGCATCCGGCGACCGGATCGTCGCCTACCGACTGAGCGACACGGTGTATCTGGAGGCCGAAGCATGAAGCTGGAGTTCGACCTCGGGAACGTCACGATCACGGAGTTCGGCGTGGGCCGGGACGGCGGGGACGGCCAGACGTTCGTTGCGGTGCCGGTGGATGCGGACGTGCAGGGCGCGCTGCGCGAGATGGTGCAGGCGACCTGGGAGGCCATGCAGGGCGGCGACGACGGGCCGGCGAAGTACGAACCGTCCGAGAAACACGCGAGCACGGAGTACCTTTATCTGCCGCTGACGGAGGACATGGCTTCCTCCGTGCGCGAGTTGCACGAGGCGACCAATCTGGACATCGACGGCGGTGCGCTCGGAGAACCGGCTGACGTGTTCTGCTATTTTTCCCGGCTGTCCGACAAGAAGCAGCGGCGGCTGACCGCCTTGCGGCGAGCGTCGCAGTTCAAGGGAGTCCTGAAGAAGCGCCTGCTCCGCTTCGTTTCGGATTCGCTGAAGCTGATCGAGGACAGCGTCTTCAAGCTGGACAGCGACTTCGACCTCCTCGTTGACTCGGCCAACGTCCACATCCTGCGGCCCAGCGGCTTCGAGTTCGCGGGCAAGCTCCAGCAGGCGATCCTGGCGGCGGCCCCCTCGAACATCAAGGTGATCCGAAAGGACCTTGACTTCGTGGAGTTCGACGGGATCGAGAAGTACGCCGGCATGCACCCACGCGCCGCTCGCTACCTCGCCTCCATCCGGGCGCAGGGGGAGACCAAGCACATCGACAAGGCGCTTCTGAAGAAGCTGTGCACGCAAACCGAGGTCGAAGTGAGCGAGTCGAAGGGCATGGTGCACGTAGCCGCCGGTCACGAGATGGGGTTCCTGGAGGTACTCGACCGGCGTCGGTACGAAGTGAGCCTCGTGAAGGATCAGCCCGAGCGATACCGGGCCGCGAGCCGCAGGAAGATCGAGAGTTGAACGACCCATGGCGGACATCAACCTGACCCAGGCAGAAGCCGACGCGCTGATCGCGATGGAGAAGCATCGCGCCAACGAGGAGCACACGGACTTTCCGATGGGCGGGCAATCGGTCGTGATCCCGCTCCAATCGCCCAATCGACGCGAGCAGTTCCTGCTCGACCTCAGCCGTGGGCGCATCGATCTGCTCAAGGTCAAGATGCAGAACCGTGGCCGCCAGGTGGTCGTGCTCGTGCGGCTCGATCTCGGCGGAGCACCACATCGCAATCCGGACGGTGAAGAGGTCATAGCGCCGCATTTGCACATCTACCGCGAGGGCTTCGGGGACAAGTGGGCCATTCCTGTGCCCGCGGACCGCTTTCGCGATTCCACGGACATGTGGGCCACACTGGAAGACTTCCTGCGGTTCTGCAATGTGACGCAGCAGCCGCACATTGAACGGGGGCTGTTTACATGATCCAGGACATCCAGCGCCTTATGGACGCATACCACGCCTGGCTCAAGGATAAGAGCGTACTGCGCCAGATTGACCAGTGGGTGGAGATCACGACGCCGTACCTCGACCGGCACAACGACTACGTCCAGATCTACGCCAGGCGGGCGAACGGCGGGTTCATGCTGACCGACGACGGGTACACGATCGATGATCTGGAGCAGAGCGGTTGCAAGCTGGAGAGCCGCAAGCGACAGGAACTGCTCAAGATGACGTTGAACGGCTTCGGCGTGCAGATGGACGGTAAAGACCTGCAGGTCCACGCCTCGCCCGACAACTTTGCCATCCGCAAGCACAACCTCGTGCAGGCGATGCTCGCGGTGAACGACATGTTTTATCTGGCCGTGCCGATGGTCGCGAGTCTGTTCTACGAGGACGTGGTCTCGTGGCTTGATGTCCATGAGATTCGCTACACGCCGAAGGTCAAGTTCACGGGGAGGACGGGCTACGATCATCTGTTCGACTTCGTGATTCCCAAGTCCCGGCTGCAGCCTGAGCGGATCATCCAGACCATCAATCGGCCGAGCCGCGATACCGCCCAGGCCGTCGTCCTGTCGTGGGTGGACACCAAGGAAGTGAGATCGGCCGACTCGCGCGCATACGCGCTTCTGAACGACACCGAGCAACCTGTGTCGTCCGGCGTGATCGACGCATTGCGGAGCTACGACGTGCGACCCGTCGAGTGGAGCGCGCGTGAGAGCCTGCGGGAGGAATTGGCGGCGTGAGCACGGGTGCCTTCACCGAATCCGTCGTCGAGGATGCCGCCGTCGCCTGGCTAGAGAGCGCCGGCTGGCAGGTTGCGCACTCAAGGTTCCGGGTGCGGTCGTGGTCCGGTTCCCGAGGAGGGAGTTCGCGCCGGCACGAGCGGAGACGAGGAACGTGACGGAGCGCCAGCGAAGCGTGCTCGCGCGGCTGGCGGAGAGTCCGGTCGGGCTCGCGGTTCGAGAGATCGCGACTGCGCTCGGCGAAGGAGAGTCACGCTGGAAGATCCGAGAAGACCTGGCCACGCTGAAGGAGCTGGGATTGGTCGAGAGCGCCGGATGGGGGCGCGGTGCCCGGTGGAAGCTGACGAGCCGATGACTGCCTATTCCTGCTCTTTCGGCTGCTCATTCCTGCTCATTCCCGGCCCATTCCGCGCGCGACCCCGACCGACGGCAGCGGAGCGCGGCGGAACCCGACATGACCAGCTTCTCTGAATCCACCGTCGAGGACGCCGCCCTCGCCTGGCTGGAGGCGCTGGGCTGGGAGATGAGACACGGTCCCGCCATCGCGGCGGGCGAGCCCGAAGCGGAGCGAGGCGATCCGAACTATCGCGACGTCGTTCTGGAAGACCGGCTGCGACGGGCTCTGGCGCGCCTCAACCCGACGCTCCCGCCGGAAGCCCTCGACGACGCGTTCAAGAAGCTGGCGTGGCTGGACGCGCCGTCGCTCGTCGAGCGCAACCGCGCGGCGCACCGCATGCTTGTGAACGGCGTGACGGTGGAGTACCGCCGGGCCGACGGCTCGATCGCGGGCGATCCGGCGCGCGTGGTCGATTTCGACGAGCCGGCGAACAACGACTGGCTGGCGGTGAACCAGTTCACCGTCGCCGAGGGGCAGCACACGCGGCGGCCCGACGTGGTGCTCTTCGTGAACGGCTTGCCGCTCGCGGTGATCGAGCTCAAGAACGCGGCCGACGAGGACGCCACGGTCTGGACGGCGTGGAAGCAGCTCCAGACCTATCAGGCGCAGATCCCCGCTCTGTTCACGACGAACGCCGCGCTCGTCGTCTCGGACGGCGTCGAGGCGCGCATCGGGGCGCTGGGCGCGGGGAAGGAGTGGTTCAAGCCCTGGCGCACGATCACCGGCGAAGGCGACGCCCCGAGCTCGCTGCCGCAGCTCCAGGTGCTGCTGGAGGGAGTCTTCGAGAAGCGGCGCTTCCTCGATCTCGTCCGCCACTTCGTCGTCTTCGAGGACGAGGGCGGCGGAAAGCTCGTCAAGAAGATGGCGGGCTACCACCAGTTCCACGCCGTGAACGTGGCCGTCGAGGAGACGCTGCGGGCCAGCCGGCACGCGGAGGTCGCCGCGGAGCCGGCCGATGCCGGTCTCGGGAGCTACACGGCGAGCCGGCGGCGCGACGCAACGGTCGGCGACCGGCGCGTGGGCGTGGTCTGGCACACGCAGGGTTCGGGCAAGAGCCTGACGATGGCCTTCTATGCGGGGCGCGTGATCCTCCATCCGGCGATGGCGAACCCGACGATCGTCGTGCTCACCGACCGGAACGACCTCGACGACCAGCTCTTCGGCACCTTCGCCCGCTGCAGGGATCTCCTGCGCCAGCCGCCGGTCCAGGCGGCCGACCGCGCCGATCTGCGCGAGAAGCTGAGAGTCGCTTCGGGTGGCGTGGTCTTCACGACCATCCAGAAGTTCCTCCCCGCCGCACTGCAGGATGGGTCGAAGGGCGATCGGCACCCGGTGCTCTCGGAGCGGCGCAACGTCGTCGTCATCGCCGACGAGGCGCACCGCAGCCAGTACGACTTCATCGACGGCTTCGCGCGTCACATGCGCGATGCGCTGCCGAACGCCTCGTTCGTCGGCTTCACCGGCACGCCGATCGAGAAGACCGACGCGAACACGCGCGCCGTCTTCGGCGACTACATCAGCGTCTACGACATCCAGCGCGCCGTGGCCGACGGCGCGACGGTGCCGATCTACTACGAGAGCCGGCTCGCGCGACTGGAGCTGTCGGCGGCGGAGCGGCCGCGCATCGATCCCGAGTTCGAGGAGGCGACCGAAGGGGAGGAGATCGAGCGGAAGGAGAGGCTCAAGACCAAGTGGGCGCAGCTCGAGGCGGTCGTCGGGGCCGAGAAGCGCCTGAAGCTCATCGCCCGCGACCTGGTGGATCACTTCGAGAAGCGCTGCGACGCCATGGCGGGGAAGGCGATGGTGGTGGTGATGAGCCGTCGCATCGCGGTGGAGCTCCATCGGGAGCTCGTGGCGCTTCGGCCGGACTGGCACGGAGAGGCCGACGACGCCGGGTCGCTCAAGGTGGTGATGACCGGCTCGGCGTCGGATCCGCTCGACTGGCAGCCGCACATCCGCAACAAGGCGCGGCGCGAGGCGCTGGCGCAGCGATTCCGCGATGCGAAGGATCCGTTCCGAATCGTCCTCGTGCGCGACATGTGGCTCACCGGATTCGACGCGCCGAGCCTCCACACGATGTACCTGGACAAGCCGATGCGCGGCCACGGGCTGATGCAGGCGATCGCGCGCGTGAACCGGGTCTTCCGGGACAAGCCGGGCGGCCTCGTCGTCGACTACCTCGGGCTCGCCGGGGAGATGAAGGAGGCGGTTCGCCTCTACAGCGAGGCGGGCGGCCTGGGCAAGACGACCCTGGACCAGGCCGAGGCCGTGGCGGTGATGCAGGAGAAGGTGGAGGTCTGCCGCGGGCTCTTCCATGGCTTCGACTGGGCGAAGTGGGTCACCGGGACGCCGCCGGAGCGCGTCTCCGTCCTGCCCGCGGCGCAGGAGCACGTCCTCGCGCAGGAGGACGGCAAGGCGCGGTGCCTCCGCGCCGTCACGGAGCTGTCCCAGGCCTTCGCGCTCTCCGTCCCGCATCCCGAGGCACTGTCGATCCGCGACGAGGTGGGGTTCTACCAGGCGGTGCGGGCGGTGCTTGCGAAGGGCGCGTCCGGCGAGAGGAAGACCGACGAGGAGCTGGAGCACGCCATCCGGCAGATCGTGTCGAGGGCCGTCGTGTCGGACGAGGTGGTCGACATCTTCTCGGCGGCGGGACTCGAGCGGCCCGACCTCTCGATCCTCTCGGACGAGTTCCTCGCCGAGGTGCGCGGCATGCCGCAGCGCAACCTCGCGGTCGAGCTGCTGCAGAAGCTCCTGAGGGGCGAGATCCGAACGCGCCGGGGACGCAACGTGGTCCAGGCGCGTTCGTTCGCCGAGCTCCTGGACGCGGCGATCCGCAGGTACCAGAACCGCGCGATCGAGACGGCCCAGGTGATCGAGGAGCTGATCCAGCTCGCGAAGGAGATGCGCGAGGCGGGCCGGCGGGGTGAGGTGCTGGGGCTGACCGAGGACGAGGTCGCCTTCTACGACGCGCTCGAGACGAACGACAGCGCCGTGCAGGTCCTCGGCGACGAGACCCTGCGGACCATCGCGCGCGAGCTCGTGGCGACGGTCCGCAAGAACGTCACGATCGACTGGACGCTCCGCGACAACGTCCGCGCGCAGCTTCGCGTGTACGTGAAGAGGATCCTGCGGAAGTACGGCTACCCGCCGGACAAGCAGGAGAGGGCGACCCAGACGGTGCTGGAGCAGGCGGAGGTGCTGTCGGAGGCGTGGGCAGCGGCGTGAGCAAGCGGGCGTCGGCGCTCTGCGACGCTCACGGCACGCGCTCCACCACCCTCTCCCCACCCCGAATCACCAACGCCAGCCCCCGCCGGTCGGTCTCGAGCTCGAGCCACTCCTCCGCGCCGCGGCGCAGGAGGTAGCACTCGCGGTCGCCGCGGTCGGGGGTGCGGTCGACGACGAGGAGACCCTGCTGGGGCGCGCCGTCGGCGCCGAGGTCGAAGGAGGGGATCTCGATCCGGTCTCCGGCGGCGAGATCGAGGCGGCGCACGAGGGAGAGGAGGGTCGCCGGATCGCCGGCGAGGAGCGCGCCCGCGCGCGAGAGATCCGCCGCGTGCGTGCCGCGGACATGGCTCTGGTCGCGGTCGAGCGAGAGCTCGGCAAGGGCGCCGGCCGCGTCGTGCACGCGCGCCGCGCGGACGCTCCAGTCGGGGGCGAGGTCGAGCTCGACGCGCCCCGTCGCTCCGGAGCCCTCCGATCGCTCCTCGTAGGCGACGTGCTTGCCGTAGTCGCGCTTCGTCCCGAGGACGAGCTCTCCCGTCGCGACGAGCGCGCCGCGATCGCGGATCTCGTAGCGCTCCCGCGCGAGCTCCCGCACCTCGGCCGGACGCGGCGACGCGCAGGACGAGGCGGCGAGGAGCGCGACGGCGGCGAGGAGACCTCTCACGGGGCGACGAGCTTCTCGAGGCTCACGACGGCGTTGTAGTCGGGCTCGCCGGAGACCGGGTCGATGCGCCGCTCGATGAGGACGTTCGCCTCGGGCCACTGCGCGACGACGTTTCCAGGACGCACGTCCGCGAGGCGCGCGCGCGCCCGGAGCGTCCCCGTCTCGGACCGCAGCTCGATGGCATCGCCGTCGGCGATCCCGCGCGCCTTCGCGTCGACGGGATGGAGGAACACCTGGTCGCGGGAGACGGCGCCCGAGAGCGGATCGGCCTCGTCGTAGACCATGGAGTTGAACTGCTTCCCGCGCCGCGTCGTGAGGTAGAGCTTTCCCTCGGGCACGTCCACGCGCGGCGGCTCGACGCTGCGGAAGGCGGCCTTCTCGCCGGGCATGCCCGCGAACCGTCCGTCGACGCAGAGCTGGGCTCCGCCCCACTGCACCCAGTCGCCCGCCTTCTCGAGCTTCTCGACGCCGGCGTAGAGCGGCACGACACGGGCGATCTCCTCGCGGATCGCGCGCGTCGAGGAGTACGACAACGCGCGGGCGAGCTCGGGACGCGCGCGGGTGGCGACGAGCGCCGGGATCTCCCACTCCGACTTCGCCTCGGCGATGCGCGGCCCCGGGATCTCCGGCGAGAAACGGATCCGCCTCTCGGTGTTGGTCGAGGTGATGCCGCCGGCATGCTCGTAGCGCGTCTGCGCCGGGAGCACGAGCACCGTCTCCCCCGCGTCGAGGAGCGTCGACGTGTTCATCACGATGTCCTGGTGGATCCGCAGCTTCAGGAGCGACATCGCGTGCTCGACGAAGCGCGGGTCGGGCATCGTCGAGAGGAGGTTCCCGCCGATGGAGTAGAGGAGGTCGATCTCGCCGCGCCCACAGGCGTCGACGAGCTCGGGCGTACGGTGTCCGCGCCACGCGGGCACGGGCGCGCCCCAGGCCTTCGCCATCCGCGCCGCGCTCTCCTCGCCGATGGCGCCGGCGCCGGGGAACTTCGTCGGATCGACGGCCATCTCGCCGCCGCCCTGCACGCCGCTGTGGCCGCGGATCGGCATGATCCCGCACTTCGGGCGGCCGATCATCCCGCGCGCGAGCACGACGTTCACGAGCGCGACGACGTTCTGCACGCCGAAGCGGTGCTGCGTGAGGCCCATGGAGTAGACGAACACGGCCGTGCGGGCCTTCGCGTAGATCGACGCGAAGCGCTCGATCTCGCCGCGCGCGAGACCGCTCTCGCGCTCGATCCGCTCCCAGGGCGTTCGCGCGACGAAGGCCTCGGCCTCGGCGAAGCCCGTCGTGTGGGCGTCGACGAAGGCTCGGTCGACGGCGTCCTTCTCGACGAGCGACTTGAGCACGCCGTTCAGGAACGCGATGTCGCCGCCGATGCGCACCTGGAAGAAGTCGTCCTGCAGCTTCGTCCCGAAGACCGCCGACACCGGCAGCGACGGCACCCAGTAGCGCTCGAGACCCGGCTCGCGGTACGGATTCACGACGACGATGCGGGTGCCCGCCTCCTTCGCCTTCACCATGTACTTGGTGCTGACGGGCTGGTTGTTCGCGAGGTCGGTGCCATGGAGCACCAGCAGGTCGGTGCCGATGAAGTCCGAGAGCGAGCAGGTGGGCGCGCCGACGCCGATCGTGTCCTTCAAGCCCGCCACCGTCGCCGCGTGGCAGAGGCGCGCGCAGAGATCGACGTGGTTGCTGCCGAGCAGCCGCGCCGCCTTCTGGAAGACGTAGTAGGCCTCGTTGCCGATCCCGCGCGACGTGGCGAAGAAGCCGAGCCGCTCGGGCGCCATCGCTCGGATCGCGCGCGCCGCGTCGTCGAGCGCCTCGTCCCAGGAGATGCGCTGGAAGCCGCGCTCGCCGCGGCGCCGCCGCAGCGGGAACGGCACGCGCCCGAGAGCCTGCAGCTCGGCGTTCGTGAGCTGGCGCAGCCGCTCCACGTCGGCGACCGCCGCCTCGGAGAAGGCCGGCATGGTGTTGAGACGCAGCAGCCGCAGGCGCGTGGTGCAGAGGTGCGTGCCCTCGATCACGTCGTCGCGGAGCCCGCGGGGGCCGAGCGAGCACCCGTCGCAGACGCCGTCGCGGAGGATGCGCCACGCGTAGCCGAGCTGATCACGGTTCTCCCAGGCCACCTGCGCCATCTCGCGGAGGTGCCGCGGCTTCTCCGAGAGGAGCCCGAAGGGCACGAGGTTCCGCCAGCCGTGGTGCGTCTCGCCGGTCATCGCTCCCATTCGATGGACCGGTCCCTCGGGGCGCAAGGCATGGCCCTGCGCACGGTGTCCGCGCGACGCGGTCTCCGCGTAGGCTCCTCCCATGACCGCTCCCTCCGCTCCCAAGCCGGCGCCCCGGCAGCTTCCGCACAACTTGAAGCCACCCCGGGCGAAGCCTCCCTTCATGGCGATCGGCGGGAAGGCGGGTCTCGTCCTCTGGCTCGTCACGGCCGCGACGGTCGTCGGGTTCGGCGTCGTCGCCTGGGGGCGCTTCGGCCGCGCGATCCGCCGGGTCTTCGAGCTGAACTCCTCGCTCTCCTACGCGTCGCGCGACGTGTTCCTCCAGTCGCGCCTCGGCGTCGTGGAATCGGCCGGCGCGCCGCACCGCTTCGTCTTCCGATCGGCGTCGATCGCGCCCTTCGAGCTCCGCGTCTTCCACGAGGATGACGCACTCGTGCTCGACGCGTCCGACGCCGTCGGCGCCATCGGCGCGCGGGCGGCCGCCGAGGAGATGGAGGCCTTCCGCGAGCCCGGCGCCGATCTCGATCGGTTCCAGCTCCGGTATCCGCCTCCGCGCGACCTCGTCCGCGTCGCGGCGGGAGCGATGGACCTCTTCGAGCGCGTCCTCGGCGGCGCACCCGACGTCGAGATGGAGGTCTCGGGTCTGCGCTACGACGAGATCACGTTCTCCGAGCTCGTCGCCGCGGCCGGGGGCGGGAAGTAGGCGGACATGGAGGGCGGCCTCTTCCCCGAGCCCCGCGAGACCGCTCCGGCGGAGCCCGCCGCGGACGCGCCCCTCGCGGACCGGATGCGGCCGCGCACTCTCGACGAGGTGGTGGGCCAGCAGCACCTCGTCGGCCAAGGAAAGGTGCTGCGGAGCGCCCTCGAGAGCGGACGGCTCCGGAGCCTCGTGCTCTGGGGACCGCCGGGGACGGGGAAGACGACCCTCGCGCGCCTGGTCGCCCGCGCGAGCGGCCTCGCCTTCGTGCCCTTCTCGGCCGTGCTCGCGGGCATCAAGGAGGTGAAGGCCGTGATGGCGGAGGCCGAGAGCTCGCGCCGGCGCGGCGGCGCGCGCACGCTGCTCTTCGTCGACGAGATCCACCGGTTCAACCGCGCGCAGCAGGACGCCTTCCTGCCCTACGTGGAGCGCGGCGACGTCGTCCTCATCGGAGCCACGACGGAGAACCCGTCCTTCGAGATCGTCGGCGCGCTGCTGTCGCGATCCCAGGTGCTCGCTCTGGAGCCACTCTCGGTGGAGGACCTGCAGACGCTGCTGCGGCGGGCGCTCGCCGACCGCGAGCGCGGTCTCGGCGCCCGCGGGATCGCGGCCGACGACTCGGCCCTCGAGCGCATCGCGCACTTCGCGAGCGGTGACGCCCGACGCGCCCTCGGCGCCCTGGAGGCGGCCTCCGCGCACGCGCGCCTCGGCGACGACGGCCGTCCGCGCATCGACGACGGGGCGGTGCAGGAGGCGCTCCAGAAGAAGGCGCTCCTCTACGACCGGGCCGGCGAGGAGCACTTCAACCTGATCTCGGCGCTGCACAAGTCGGTGCGCGAGAGCGACCCCGACGCGTCGGCCTACTGGTGCCTGCGCATGATCGAGAGCGGCGAGGACGCGCTCTTCGTGGCGCGCCGCCTCGTGCGCATGGCGAGCGAGGACGTGGGGCTCGCCGATCCGGGAGCCCTCGCCGTGGCGCTCCGCGCGAAGGAGGCCTTCGACTTCCTCGGCGCGCCGGAGGGTCACCTCGCCCTCGTCGAGGCGGCGATCTACCTCGCGCTCGCGCCGAAGAGCAACGCCGCCTATCGCGCCGAGAAGGCCGTGCGCGACGACCTGGAGCGCCTCGCCGCCGACCCTGTTCCGCTGCACCTGCGGAACGCCGTGACCGGGCTCATGCGCGAGGCGGGCTACGCCGCGGGCTACCGCTACGCCCACGACCACGAGGGCGGCGTCGGCGGGATCGACTGCCTCCCGGAGCGGCTGCGCGGCCGGCGCTACTACGAGCCGACGGATCGCGGCCTGGAGAAGCGACTCGGAGAGCGCCTGAAGGAGATCGAGGAGCTGCGCCGGCGGAATCGGAGCGCGGAGTGAGTCTCCGCGCGCGACGCGCCGCTCAGCGCTCGACGCGGACGGAGGTGGCGCTGCTGCGCAGCCCCGGCTCGAAGGCGCCGAACTCCGGCGCGGGCGCGAAGGCGTGCACCTCCACGAGACCCTTCGGCGTCGGCACGAGCACGCGGAGACCGCGGAGCGGCGCTCCGTCGGCGCTCCAGCCCTCGCGCATCAGCACGGCGCCTCCGGGGAGCGTCTCCTCGCCCTCGACGCGGTAGCCGGCGAGCCGCGTCGCGAGGTCGCGGCGCAGCGCCGCCATGCCGTCGGCGCCCGAGAGCGATTCGTGGACGAGCGTGCGGATGCGCGCGTTCGCATGGGCGTACTCGGTGTGCGCGCCATCGGCCGGCGCGGCGGGCGCGAAGCCCTCCGGCAGCTCGAAGACGAATCCCGTTGCGTCGTCACGCACCGTGCGGAGGGCGGCGGCTCCCGGGGAGACGGGCGCGACCGCGGTCTCCGCCACGAGGGCGGCGGCGATGCGGTCGAAGAGCGCCGCCTCGATGCCGGACGCGCCGTAGAGCGTGTCGATCCTCTTCGCGACGAGCCCGTGGGCATCGAGGAAGACGACCTGCGGGAGCCGCTGCAGCGCGAGCGCCTCGATCGTCCGGCCGTCGGGCGCGGCGAGCTCGATGCTCGGGCAGAGACGCGACGCATCGGCGGCGACGCGGTCGAAGTCTCCGAAGGTCACGGCGACGACGCGCACGCGGTCGCCGTGCACCCGATGCACCTGCTCCAGGGAAGGGCCGAGCCGCTCCATGAGCGGTCCGGGGATCCAGGCCGCGAGGAGCGTGGGGCGTCCCGTGAAATCGGTGGAGCGGATCACTCCCTTCGAGAACGAGAGGAGCGAGAAGGGCTGCAGCGGGAACCGCGCGATCGGTGGAGGTCCTTCCGCCGGCGACGGCGACGCGAGGAGCTCCTCGACCTTCGCGAAGGTGGCGGCGCTCGATGCGGCGCCGAGGGGATCGAGCCCGAGATCGAAGGCCATGCCCGATCGCGAGACGAGGAAGGCGCTCGGGGTGCCGCCGATGTGCGCGTAGTAGGCCCCGTGGAACTCGCCGCCGTCGTTGAGCGCGATCGGATGCGCGTAGCCCTTCTGGTCGGCGTCCGCGCGCACGCGCGCCACGGGATCGTCGCCGGCGTTCGGTCCTTCGTCGTAGACCGTCAGCACCTCGAATCCTCGGCTCGCGAAGCGGGCGCGGAGGTCGCGCACCGCTCCGGCCTGCGCGGCGCAGCCCGGACAGCTCGTGCGCGTCACCTGGACGTAGAGGACCTTCCCCGCGAACTGCTGCGGCGAGAGCAGCCCCGGCTCTCGCGCCGAAGGGAGCGTGAAAGCGAGCTGCGGCGCCGGCGCGGGAGCCGGGTCGTCGCCGAGCAGGACAACGAGTGCGAGGGACGCGAGGGAGCCGAGATGGACCATGAGAGCCTCCACGGTCGTCTTTCGACCATTCGGAGGCCCCGTGTTGAGCCGCGCCCGCGCCCGGCGGCCGCCGTCAGCCGCCCGTCTCGAGCCCCGTGCGGAAGGAGAGCGCGGCGCGCTCGAGGTCCTTCCCGTCCTTCGACCAGTCGGCGGAGGAGGCCGTGGCCGTCACCACGTAGATGCCGAGCTTCACCGGCACGAGGACGCGCACCGCGCGCATGGACCCCAGGGGCGATCCCCACGACTCGTGGACGACGAGGGCCTGCTGTCCGTGCAGCTCCTGCCAGCCCTTCGACTCGACGCGATGGGTGTCGAGGTCTTCGGCGAGCACGTCGGCCACGCGCTGGGCGCCCTCCGCTCCGGTGCCGTACCGCACCTCGAGCGCAACCGACAGGTCCTGCGTCCCGGCACCGGCGAACTTCGCCTTCGAGCCGTCCGTCGTGGGCACGGCACGGAGGCCCTTCGTCGGCTCGATCGTGAATCCGAGCTCCGGATGGCGGTAGCCCGCATCGACGGCGCGCGCGCTCGCATCGACGAGCCTCGGCAGGCGGGAGTCCTTCCCGACGAGGAGCGCCGCGTAGCGCTCGAAGACGGAGAGCTCGATGCCTCGCTCCTTCCCGTAGACCGTCGAGACGACCTTCAGGACGCGGCCGTCGGCCGTCACGAAGAGGAACTTCGGGATGTAGTCGGAGCCGACGAGGGCCTGCTGGGCCTCCATGTCGGGCACGGCGATCTCGTAGCCGAGGCGCTGCGCGGCGACGTCGGCGGCGACTTCGCGGAATCGTCCGAAGTTCACGCCGATGACGCGCAGTCCGAGGGGGCCGTACTTCGCGTCGAGCAAGGAGAGCGTCGGACCATGGCGCTTGGTGAGCGAAGGAGACAGCACCGCGATGAGCGCCGGCTTTCCCTGGAGGTCCTCGGGCCGGATGACGCCGCCGCGCAGGGACACGAGCGTGAAGTCCGGCAGGGGGCGCACCTCCAGCGACGGCTCCAGCGGTCCGGGATCGGGCTCCGCGAGACGACGCTCGATGTGTGCCTCCAGTGCGCCGCGCCACTCCGGGCGCGCCGCGTCCTGACCCAGGAACTCGAGCTCCCCGTTGCGCCGCACGAGATAGAAGCTCGGCGTGCCGCGGATCCGCTGGTAGTAGCTCGCGTGGAACTCACCGCCGTCGTTCAGCACGAGCGGGTGCGAGAAGCCCTTCGACTCCGCGTAGGCGAGGACCCGCTCGACGGGGTCGCTCTTCGGATCGTGGTTCTCGTCGGCGACGCCGAGGATCTCGAACCCGCGGCTCGCGAACTTCGCGCGGAGCTCCGGCACGTAGGAGGCCTGGGCCTGGCACTGCGCGCAGTCGGTCCGCCAGATCTCGATGAGCAGGACCTTCCCGGCGAAGTCGTCGCGCGTGTAGAGGCGCAGATCGCGCACGGACGGCAAGGAGAAGGGCGGCGCCGGCCCGAGAGGCATCGGATTCGCCGGCGTGGCGCGCACGGCGTCCTGGGCCGTCGATCCCTGCGGCAGCGATCCTCGAGCCGGCGATCCCTGCGCGACGGGAACGAGCACGAGGAGCGGCACGACGAGGGCGGCCGCGCGAAGGCAGACCTCGGCTCGGTGGGATGCGGTGCTCAAGAGGAGGGGTTCACCGGTCCGCGACGAGGGGACGCGCGGGCAGGGGCTGGTGGCGGTCTTCGGCATTCTCCCCGTCGATCCGAGAGGTACCGGACGAAGAATCCCGCTCCGCTCTCGCGCGAACCTCCGGCTTCCCGCTCCGGAGGGCAATGGAGATCATCGAGGCATGAACGACGAATTCCCCCTGGAGAAGATCCACGAAGCCATCGCCTTCGCCCTGCGCAAGCACGCCGGGCAGGTCCGGAAGGACGGCAAGACGCCCTACGCCGCGCATCCGCTCCGGATCTTCGCGACGCTCGCCCTGAAGCTCGGAGTGACGGACGGGAAGACGCTCTGCACGGCGCTCCTCCACGACACGATCGAGGACACCTCCGCCGACTACGACGAGATCGCCGAGCGCTTCGGAGACGAAGTCGCGCGGATGGTGGCGGCCTTGACGAAGGACCAGCGACTGCCGGAGGCGGAGCGCGAGAAGCGCTTCAAGGAGCAGGTGGCGGCAGCGCCCTTCGGCGCGCGGCTCGCGAAGCTCTGCGACAACTACGACAACCTCGGAGACTCGCTCGCCGAGGGGTTCTCCGCCGAGGAGAGGAAGCGTCTCGCGAAGAAGAAGGTGATGCACGTCGAGTCGCTCTCGGCGGGCATGCCCGAGGAGTACCGCGCGTTCGCCGACGAGGTGAAGGAGCGGTTGGCCGCCTGCCTGCGTTGAACGCGCGGTCCGTCAGGCCTGGAGCCGATCCTTCAGCAGCGACCAGCGATCCTCGCTCCGCGCGTCGCGCACGGCGACGCCGAGGGCCCGCCGCGATCCCACGAGCACGCAGAGGCGCTTCGCTCGCGTGAGCGCCGTGTACAGGAGCGTTCGCCGCAGCATGACGAAGTGCTGCGTCACGAGGGGAACGACGACGGCCGGATACTCGCTCCCCTGCGATCGGTGGACGGAGATCGCCCACGCGGGAACGAGGTCCGAGAGCCGGCTCTCGTCGAAGTCGAGCGTGCGTCCGCCGAAGTCGACGGCGAGCGTCCTCTGGGAGGTGTCGACGCGCACGACGCGGCCCACGTCTCCGTTGAAGATCTCCCGCCCGGCGTCGTTGCGCGTGACCATCACGCGGTCGTTCTCGCGGAAGAGTCGCTCTCCGCTCCCGAGAGAGGAGCCCCGCGGATTCAGGAGGTCGCGGATCTCGCGGTTCAGGCGGTCGACGCCCACTTCGCCGCGGTACATGGGCGAGATCACCTGCACGTCGGTCCGCGGATCCAGCCCGTAGGCCCTCGGAATGCGCTGCGTGACGACGAAGAGGATCGTCTTCAGCGCATCGAGGGGATCCTCCCGCGGGAGGAAGAAGAGATCTCCTTCGCCCGTCGGCTCCGCCGCGGAATGGGGCAGCTCGCCCGCGAGAATGCGATGGGCGCCGCGGACGATCCCGGATCCCGCCTCCTGGCGATAGACCTCCGTCAGCCGCTCCGTCGGCACGCGCTCGCTCGCGATGAGGTCGCGGAGGAAGCTCCCGGGGCCGACGGACGGGAGCTGGTCGGCGTCCCCCACCAGCACGACGCGCGTGCCCGGACGGACCGCCTGCAGCAGGCGCGCCGCCAGGACGATGTCGATCATCGAGGCTTCGTCGACGACGACGAGGTCGGCGTCGAGGGGCCGCCGTGCGTTCCGCTGGAACGCGCCCGTGCGCGGATTGAAGTCGAGGAGCTTGTGGATCGTGCTCGTGGGCTTCCCCGTCGCCTCGTTCAGCCGGCGCGCCGCGCGTCCCGTGGGCGAGCAGAGCAGCACTTGCTTGCGTCGCGCCACGGCGAGGTCGACCACGAGCCGCACGATCGTCGTCTTCCCGACGCCGGGGCCGCCCGTGATGACGAGCACTCTCTCGGAGAGCGCCGCCGCCACGGCGGCGCGCTGGCGGGGATGCAGCTCGATGCGTGCGCGCGCGGCGAACGGCTCGATGGTCGCGGGGTCGGCGAGCGGCGGAGTCGGCCGGGCGCGCACGAGGTCGCGGATGCGCCGCGCGACGATCCCCTCGGCGAGCCGGAGCTCGGGCAGGTAGACGAATCGGTCGGGGTCGTCGGGTCCGCGCTCGGCGGTGCGCGGCGCGGACACGACGGCCAAGCGTTCCTCGCGGACGCCCGCCTCGAGCGCCGCCTCGACGGGAGGGCGGCCGATCCGGAGCAGCTCGCTCGCGCGATCGAGGAGAACCGGCTCGGGGAGGCACGTGTGGCCCTGGGCCGATGCCTGTCCGAGCACGTGCACGAGTCCCGCGCGCGCGCGCTCCGGCGACTCGGACGCGACGCCGAGCTTCTCCGCGATCTCGTCGGCCTTGCGGAAGCCGAAGCCCGCGACGTCGTCGGCCAGCCGGTAGGGGTTCTCGCGGACGAAGCGGAGGGAATCGGGGCCGTAGTGGCGCCAGATGCGCAGCGCCGCGCGCGCGCTCACTCCCTGCTGCGCGAGGAACGACACGAGCTCGCGCACGCCGCGCTGGTCGCGCACGACCTGAGCGATCTCCTTCGCGCGCCGCACGCCGACGCCCTTCACCTTCCGCAGCAGCTCGGGACTCTGCTCGAGCACGTCGAGCGTCCGCAGGCCGAAGCTCTCGACGATCCGAGCCGCGATCGCGGGTCCGATGCCCTTCACGAGCCCCGACGCGAGGTAGGCGCGCAGTCCTTCGGTCGTCGCCGGCGGCACGACCTCGACGGCGCGGACGCGCACCTGACGGCCGTACTGCGGGTGGCGCGTCCAGTCTCCCTGCACGCGCAGCGTCTCGCCGAGCCGCGCCCCCAGGAGGTTCCCGCGGAGCGTCACGCTGCCCTGGTCGCCCACGGCGAGCTGGGCCACGGCGAATCCGGCGGCTTCGTCCTGGAAGACGATCTTCTCGAGGACCCCCTCCAGACGGACGGAAGCGCCCGCCGCGGAGCGTTCCTCGTTCGCGGGCTCGCTCATCGGTCGGCCGATTGTCCCCGGACCGGTGCCCGGAGCCATGGAGCAGCTCGATCCGGGAGTCTCCGGGCTGGCGCGCTTCCGAAGTCTTCGGGGGTCTCGCGTCCCCCGGGGCCGGTGAGTAGAGTGCTCGGCCCGATTCTCCGGGACCCCACTCGTCCGGGGTGATGGACGGCCCTTCCCCTACCCCCTGCTCATGTCGATCAAGGTTCAGGTCCGGCCGAACGAGTCGCTCGATTCGGCGCTCCGCCGCTTCAAGCGGCAGTGCAACTACGCGGGCGTCTTCCGTCTCGCGAAGAAGGCTGCGTACTACGAGAAGCCCAACGTGAAGCGCCGCCGCGAAGGACGCGAGCGCATCCGGACGATCCAGAAGGCCTCGCGACGTCGTTCGCGCAGGTGAGTTCGGAACCCCCGGGCCTGCTCGGCCGGGGTCGAGGTCTTGGCCGGAGCCATCCTCGCGGCTGGGACCAACGCATCGGCCACGATCCTGGAGAGGGCCGCATCGGATCGGGCGGACGGATGCCGCCCCACTCTGCGCCGCCGCCCGGCGGCGTTCGGGCTCCCCTCCCGAACCGCGCACGGCGCACACGTCACGAGACGTCGAAGCGGGATCTCGGGGAGAGCACGGGAGAATGGGCGCCGAGCGACCGGCGGCACCGGCGCCCTTCTCGACTCCCCTGACGCCAGGGTTCGCCCCTTCCCGATGCCTCGCGTTCCCGATCCGCGGCGCGACCTCTCGAAGCCGATCGAGCGGCTCGTCTTCCGCGTCGCGCGCGAGGAGGCCGGCCGCCGCCTCGATCGGTTCCTCGCCGGCCACGTGACCTGGCGATCGCGCACGGGGATCCAGCGCCTCCTCGCCGAAGGAAGCGTGCTGCTCTCGGCCCCGGGAGACGAGGCGGAGACCCGCATCGACCGTGGGGCGCTCCGGATGCGCGAGGGTCATCGCGTCGTCGTCCTGGCGCGGCCCCACGCTCGGTCGCTCCCGCGGAGCGAGCCGAGCGCCGGCCCCCTGGAGGTGCTCCTCGAGGACGAATGGCTCCTGGCGGTGAACAAGCCCGCGGGCATGCCGGCCCACCCCGCCGGCCGCCACTCGCACGCAACGCTCATCGCGATCCTCCACCGGAAGTACCGCAGCGCCGAGCCGGAACACGACGTGGTGCCGCGGCTCTGCCATCGCCTCGATCGCGAGACCTCCGGCGTGACGCTCGTCTCCAAGAGCGAGGACGTCCGCCACCTGCTGGGCCGCCAGTTCGAGGACCGCGAGATCGAGAAGGAGTATCTCGCGGTGGTCGAGGGACGTGTGGAGCAGGACGACGGGTCCATCGACCTCGCGATCGATCGCGCCCGCGACTCCTCGGTCCGCGTGAAGATGGCGCCGAGGGCGCATGGCGGGCAGCACGCGCTCACGCACTTCCGCGTCGTCGAGCGCCTCGACGGAGCGACGCTCGTCCTCTGCCGCCCGCGGACGGGCCGGCAGCACCAGATTCGCGTGCACCTCGCGGCGATCGGCCACCCGATCGTCGGCGACAAGATCTACGGTCCCGACGAGCGCTACTTCCTGGACGCGCTCGCCGGAAGCCTCACGGACGAGGCCCGTCGCCGGCTGGTGCTCGATCGCCACGCTCTCCATGCGCATCGCCTCGCCTTCACGCATCCGCGAACGGGTGAGCGCGTCCGCGTCGAAGCTCCGATGCCCGACGACCTCCGGACGTTCGTCGAGGCGCGCCGCTCGCCCTCGGTGGCGAGCCGCTGACGGCTCGGGCCCGAGACGATGCTCCCCTCCGTCGCCGAGCTCGCGCAGACCCTCGGCCCCTTCGCGACGTTCGCCGTCGCGTTGGTCGACCGCAGCGGGCTCCCGATCCTGATGGGATCGATGTGCGTGGCCGTCGGCGCCGCCGGAGGCCACATGGTGACGACGGTCGCGCTCGGGACGCTGGGGATGACGGTCGGCGATCTCGCGCTCTTCGAGCTCGGCCGTCGCCACGGAGGACGCGGCTCCTTCCAGAGGCGCCTCCTGCGGCCCTTGAAGCCGCTGCGGGCGACGGCGCGCGCGATCCTCCGCCGCTTCCCCGAGCTCGCGCTCCTCTTCGGCCGCTACGTCGCGGGGGCCGGCATCCTCCTGCCGCTCTTCGCGGGCGCCTCGGGGATGCGCCGCTCGCGCGGCTGGCTCCTCCTCGTCACCGGCGCCGTCCTCTATGCGGCGCCCTGGGGAACCGCGTCGTACCTCCTCGGGCAGAGCTTCGTCGACGCGATGGACTCACTCGGCCCGACGATCCGCTGGGCCGCGCTCGCGGGTCTCCTGACGGCGGCCGCCGCCTTCGGGATCCTGCGCGTCCTGCGGCGAGCGCGACGAGCGGCGCGGCACGCGCATCCCCACTCCCCCACGCGGGGCGACGACGACGCGCACGACGAGGTCAGTCGACCATGATGTGACGGAGCGCCTCCTCGAGCGTCGTGACTCCCTGGTTCACGAGCTCGAGGGTCTCGTCGGCGAGGGTGCGAAGGCCCTCGCGCTTCCCGATCTGCTGCACCTGCACCTCCGTGCCGCCCTCGGTGATCGCGCGGCGCATCTCGCGACTCTTCACCGACATCACCTCGAAGACGGGCTGGCGCCCACGGAATCCGGTGTTGTTGCAGGCCTCGCAGCCCTTCCCGCGGAACAGCCGCTCCACGGCCGCCAGCGTCGATCGGTCGGCGTCCGTCTTCTCCGCCTCGGAGACCGGGATCTCCTCGCGGCACTCGGGGCAGATCTTGCGAACGAGACGCTGCGCCACGACGAGCTTCACGGCGGACGCCACGAGGTAGGGCTCGATGCCCATGTCCACGAGGCGCACCACCGTGGAGGCCGTGTCGTTCGTGTGCAGCGTCGAGAGGACGAGGTGTCCCGTGAGGGCGGCCTTCACGGCGATGGCCGCCGTCTCGAAGTCGCGCATCTCGCCGACGAGGATCACGTCGGGGTCCTGACGCAGGAACGCGCGAAGGGCGACGTCGAAAGTGAAGTTCACCGACGGCTTCACGTTCACCTGCGTGATGCCGTTCAGGCGGTACTCCACCGGATCCTCGGCCGTGAGGATGTTCACGTCCGGCGCGTTCAGCTGCTGGAGGATCGTGTAGAGCGTGGTCGTCTTGCCGCTTCCCGTCGGGCCCGTCACGAGGACCATCCCGAAGGGGTTCGCGACGGCGTCGCGGATCTGCTCCAGCGCGCGGCCCTTGAGCCCGAGCTCGTCGACCGTCGACTTCAGCTGACCGCGGCCGAGGATTCGCATGACCACCTTCTCGCCGTAGATGCTCGGCAAGGTGTTCACGCGGAAGTCGATCTGCTCCTTGTCGTTCAGCGCGAACTTCATCGCGCCGTCCTGCGGAACGCGCTTCTCCGCGATGTTCATCGAGCAGAGGATCTTGATGCGGCTCGTGAGCGCCGAGCGGATCGACGTGGGGATCTTCCGCGCCTCGACCATGGAGCCGTCCACGCGATAGCGCACGCGGATCTCCTCCTCCATGGGCTCGATGTGGATGTCGCTCGCGCGCATCGCGATCGCCTGGAGCAGCATCGCGTTCACGAGACGGACCACGGGCGGATCGAGGGGGGCGACCTCGAGCTTCGCCACCTCGTTCTCCTCGACGTGCTCCTCCTTCGCGTCGCTGCCCTGCTCCTGGACGGCACGCGTCATCTGCTCGGCGAGCGTCTTCGCGTCCTGCGCCGCCTTGCGCTCCGTCGCCTGGGCCGACGCCTTCTTCGCGGCGGGCGCAGGCGCCGCGCCGGCGGGCGCGCTGGCGTCTCCATAGAGACGCGCGATGGCCCGCTCGACGGCTTCCGGTCCGGCGACGAACGCGTTCACGGAGAGTCCCGTCTGCTGCGCGATCCGGTCGATGGCGCGCGTGTCCTCGGGATTCGCGATGGCGATCTCGAGGGAGCCTCCGTTCTTCCGCAGCGGAATGCATCGGCTGCGGCGCGCGGCGCCGGCGGGCACGAGCTGGGCGAGGGTCGCGTCGATCTCGATCCCGTCGAGCGACGCCACCGGCAGATTGAATTGCTTGGAGACGACGTCGACGAGCTGCTGCTCGGAGAGGGCGCCTCGGCGGACGAGGATCGCCCCCAGCAGATCGTTGGTCTGCTGCTGCTCGGTGAGCGCGGAGGACAAGACGTCCTCCGTGATCAGCCCTTGATCGACGAGCAATCGTCCGAGTTTTTCCACGTACGGGTCCTCTATCGGCTTCCGCGCCTACCCGACCGTCGCCGGCGGGCGGCAATTCCTTCCAGGTGTGGCCGGACGTCTCAGTCCGCGATCCGCCGGCGCGTCGGATGGCGTCGGGATCTCTTCCCGAAGAGCTGCTCCCGGCGCTGCAGCCGCTTCATCGCGAGATACCCCTGCCGCCCTCCGATCTTCTTCAGCGCCTCGCTCGCCCGCGGGCGCAGGAAGATGTTGTGGAGGGCCTTGATGATGGCGGGGACCGCTTCCTGGATCTGCGCGTCGCCGAGGGCCTCGACGGCGGCCTGACGCACGGTGATGTCCCCGAGGGCGCAGGCGTCCATCAAGCGTGCAGCCACGCGCTCGTCCTTCTTGGCGTAGGCGGCGAGGGCCTCGATGGCCGCGAGCTGCACCTCCACGTCCTCGTCCTCGCTGGCGCGCAGAAGAGGCTCCACGACGCGGAGGTCGTCGCTCCGCTTGAGGCACTCCGCAGCGTACTTCCGAACCGAGGGCCAGCGCAGGAAGAGGAGGTCGAGCAGGAACGTGATGTCGGCCAGACGTTCCGTGTGGTCCTGCAGGAGATCGTGCGCGCGGCGCGACGCGCGGCCACCGCACTCCGAGTACGTCCGGATGAGCGGCACGACGGCGCCCGGATGCTTCATGTCCGCGAGCGCGAGCGCGATCACCGAGAGCATGGAGCGGTCGTAGGTGTCGGCGAGCTCGACGAGGACGTCGCCGCGCGCCTCGGGCGGGAACGCGAGGATCGCCTCGATGCCGGTGCGCCTCAGTCTCCGGCTCGTCGACTTGCAGAGCGCCGCGAACCCCGCGATCGCGCGCGTCTCGTTCGCGTCGCCGAGGATCTTCGCGAGCGAAGCCATCGCATCGACGACCTCGGAGCTCTGGGACGGCGCCGCGGCGTGCTTCTGGAGGAACTCGAGGCAGTGGCCGCCGAGCTCGGAGCGGTAGACGCCCCGCGCCGCGACGGCCATCAGCGCCGACTCCTGCAGGGGTCCGGTCTCCCGGAGCGTCATCGCGACCAAGTCCTCCGTCGCCTCGGGGAATCCCGTGAGCGCCTGCAGGACGGCGCGACGGACGTTCTCGTCGGGGTCCTCGGCGAGCTTGCGGATCCGCCCGTGGGCCGCCTCGCCCTGCGCGCGCGCGAGGGCGCGGATCGCGACGCACCGAACTCCGGGCGCGCGGTCGGAGAGCGCGGCGGCGACGATCGAGAGCCCGTCCTTGCCGCAGGAGCGCGCGAACAGCTCGACGCCCTGCCGTCGCACCTCCTCGTTGCGGTCACCGAGGAAGGGCAGCAGCAGGGTCGCCGGGATCTCGCCGGCGGCTCGCAGGCCTTCCCATGCGGCGCGCGCGAGAGAGGGATCGGCGTCGGTGGTGAGGGCCATGAGGGTCGTCACGGCGTCGCCGCCGCCGGACTTCCCGATCCGCCGCGCTGCTTCCTCGCGCACGGCCGGAGGGAACCCGGGCCCCACGAGGTCGCGCCCCACCTCGAAGGGCACGAAGGAGATGATTCCCGCCACCGACTCGCGGGGCAGCTCGCCGAGCTGCGCTGGATCGGAGGCCACGCGGGAGATCAGCGAGCGCTCGGCGATGCGGCAGACCGCGCGCGCGGGATCGCGGGCTCCCCGCAGGAGCATCGTCAAGGCGAGCGGCTCCTTGCGGCAGGCGAAGATCGACACCGCGGAAGCGCGTCGGAGAGCGTTCTCGCTCGAGAGGACCACGGCGATCGCCCGCAGAGGCGCATCGCCGGGGAGATCCCGAAGGCGGAAGAGAATCTCCTCGTTGAGCCCCATCTCGGGGCCTGCCGCCACCTCCGCGAGCAGCTCGAGCCCCTCGGGTCGACCCATCGCGAGGAGCGACTCCATCGCGCGTCGGCGCACGAGCGGCTGCGAGGACTCGCGCATCATCGTCGCGAGCCCGTCGATGTTCCCCGCGCGGTGGAGCTCACCGACCTGCTCGATGGCGTCGCGTTCTTCACGCTTGGCCGCGGAGCCCCGTCGGAGGAACGATCCCTCAAGCATGCGCGCTCACGGCCTCGATCGAGCTCTCGACGATGGCGTCGACGACGAAGGCGAGCGATTCGCGCGGCAGGCGGTACGGAGCGGCCGCCGGGCTCTCCAGCATCGCCGCGAGACTCGCCGCGCCTCCCTCCATCACGGCGTGCGCAAGGAGGTTCGCGAAGCCGATCACCTCGTGGAGCACGGGGGCTCCTCCTCCCGCTGCGAGATGGTGATCCCGCGCGCTCTCGACGATCGCGTCGCCCATCTGCCAGTTCGCGGCGAGGATCGCGCCCACCTGCGCGTGGTCGAAGCCGAAAGCCTCGCTCTCCGCCTTCACGGCCTCGGGCCCGTGGTTGCCGACCGGTCCGATGACCCGCAAGTAGTCGTCGCGGAAGCCGTCGAGCATGGCGAGCCGCCCGATGTTGTGCAGGAGCCCGCACGAGGCGAGGGCCTCCTTGTCGACCCCGCGGAGCGCCGGTGAGTGCCTCGCCAAATGCCTCGCCGTGACGGCGGTGACGGCGCCATGACGCCAGAACTGGCCGAGGCTGAATCCCGCGTGCTTGCTCAGGTGGGAGTACGTGACGACGAGGCTCGTCTGCAGCGCCACGTCGCGCAGAGCCTTCATGCCGAGGACGGACGCGGCCTGCTTGAGCGAGGAGCTGCGGACCTTGAGCGCGTAGGCGGCCGAGTTCGCGAGCTGGAGGCAGCGGGCCGCGAGTCCCGGATCGTCCTCGACGACCTTCACCGCCTCCGGGATCGACGAGTCCGGATCGGAGACGACTTGCTGCAGGCGCGCGAAGACCTGCGGTACGGAAGGAATCGAAACGGTTCGGGTGATCAGCTCTTCCAGCTCGTCCACGGTGCCACTCTCCCTCGTGCGCGAACCCACGTGGCTCCGGGCCGGGCGCCGCCGACCGTTCCGGAGAACTCGAGAGCGCGCGCGACTCGGCCGGCGACACGGCCGGCACTCTCGAGTTCGCGAACTCCCTCGGCGGGAGTTATCGGCGATCGAATCGGACCGCCTGAATGCGCCTCATCGCGGGCGGCGATTCACGGGTCGCGCCTGCGTCGTTGGACGCGCGACTCGTCGCTCAGCGACGCTCTTCCTTGGCGCGCAGTCCGGCTCCGAGTCTTCGCGGGTCCTTCGCGTACGGGATCACCCACCGATAGTGATCGGTGTCGCATAGAGGATCCCAGCTGCTCTTCGACGGCTGTGCCGCCGCACCGCTGCTCGACGATCCGCTCCCACCGGCGGCCGTCGCTCCCAGCGGGGACGGTTTCCCGGCTGGGGTCGATCGTTCCTGGACCATCCTCTCCTCCCTCTCTTCGTGGCTCTCCTCGAGCATCGTCGTCCGCGGATCCAAGCGGGACTTCGAGGGCTCGTCCGCGCGAGTCGTCGCCGGATGCGCCTGCATGGGGATCTCCTGGAACGGATCCGACCGTATCGAGAGGCGGGCGCGCTGGGTCGGGGGGCGCGTCTCCGCCCCACCCGGGATCTCCGGGACTTTCAGGGACGAAGGAGCCTACCGCCGGTCTCGGAGCGGGAGCAAGGGCCTACCTGCCCTTGTGGGGCGCGGTCTCGGGCGGCGCCGGCAGGTGTTGCGCTCTCTCGGACGCGCAGCCACGAGCCACGACGAGGGAAGCGCCCGCCGCGAGGAGCAGGAGCAGTCCGAGGGCGGAGATCTCGCGTCGCAGCGAGCGAGGCCGCGGCGGGGATTCGCGGGCCGTCATGCCGGCACCGCCGCTCCGCCATCTCGACGTCGCAGGACCGGAAGGCCGATCACGAGGGCGGCGAGGGGCGCGGCGACGAGCGCCGCCGTTCCCGGGCCGCGCACGATCGTGTGCTCGACGAATCCGAAGAGCGTGAGGCCGAAGCCGAGGCCGATGGCGCCCTCGCCCGCGACGCCCTGGAGCCGGCCGGAGGTCTCGCCGAAGGGGAAGGGATCCGCGAGCTGCCCGACGGCGCGATCGACGACGAGCATCGCCACGAGGAGAACGATCGGTGCGTGCAACGCCGCGGTCGCGGGACCCCGGACCAGGACGTCCGCGACCTCCAGGGTGCAGACGAGCGGGATCGCCGTCGCGAGGAGCGTCGCCTTCCGGACGCCGGCGCGGAGCGACTCGGGATGGCGCAGGGGAGCGACGTCGAAGATCCAGCGCGCCGCCGCGTGCGGCGAATGGGCGAGGAGATGGATCGCGGCCGGCAGGTAGGCGCTCGCGACGAAGAGCAGCAGGTGCACGAAGAGCCCGCGCTCGTCGGGATCGTCGAGCGTCGCTCCCACCAGGAGGAGCGCGGCGGGGAACGCGAAGATCGGTCCCGCGCGCAGAGCGCGTTCGCCTTCGCGGGGGAGCGTGTCGAGCGTGAAGTCGAAGGTCGCGCGCTCGGACGGGCGGACGAAAGCGCGCGCGAACGCCCGCCGGGCGACGCCCGCCCCGCGCGCGGGTGCCGCGGCGGCCGCGAGCGGACCGAAGGCCGCCACGGACCCGAGGAGGATCGCCACGATCGTTCCCGCGGCCGCGGCGGCGACCAGCTCCGGCGGCGCCGGAGCCGCGCCGGAGATCGCGAGCGCCTCTGTCGCGAACCATGCCGGCGGGAAGAAGAGGAGCACCGGGCCGAGGTCTTCGACGAGCCGGGCGATCTCCGGCAGCGGACGGATGCCGAGGAAGACCGCGCCCACGAGGAGCACGCCGACGGCGAAGGAGACGAGCGCGCGGAGCCGCGCCGTCACGGGGTGTCGCGCGAGGAGCGACTCGAGGCCGGCCGTCGCCGCGGCGAAGAAGAACGACTGGTGGAGGGCCGCGCCGAAGGTGGCGACACCGAGCCAGGCGCTCCCGCCCGCGGCGCCGGCGAGCACGGAGATCGGGATCGCCGCGCCCGCCGTCGCCAGCACGAGGTAGAGAGCCGCCCGCAGGACGCCCGCGAGCCGCAGCGTCCGCCGCGCGCAGGGAAGGGCGCCGACGGTCGGTTCCGCGGAGTTGCGCAGGAGATCGGAGGTCTCCGGGCCGACCACGAGGACCGTGACGACGCCGACGAAGGCGAACCCCGCCACGAGGAAGGGGAACGGCGCGAGCCCGAGGTACAGGAGGCTGCCCACCGCGAGGGCGGAGACCGCCTGGATGAGAGCTCCCGTCGCGAGCGACGAGCCCGCGCGCCCGCCCGGTCCCGCGAAGAAGTCGGCGAGGAGCTGTGCCTCGAGGAGGGCTGCGAGGCGTTTGCCTTCGGAAACGCGGGGGGCGGGCGTCGCCATGGAGCGAGCACGATGGCGACCCGACCGAGCGACGTCGAGCGTCGCCGCCCGCGGGCGGGCGCCTGCCGATCGCCGGCGCCCGCTCCGCCGCGGCCGATCACAGCATCGGGATCGCGACCGCGTTCGAGAGAACGAGCGGGAACGGTCCCGCGCCGTCGAGCACGAGCGCTTGCACGACGAAGGTCTTTCCACCGAGGTGGGGGCTCGGCGGGATCGGCAGCGCGAAGGTGACCGAGCCGCTTCCGTCCAAGGCGGGGACGGCGATCGCGTTGAACTCCGACGAGAGGATGTCGGTCTGCAGGAGGCAGGTGGGCTCGGCCGCTCCCGGCGCGAGCGTCGCGAGCGGGATCGGCGAGACCGCGTCGGAGTAGAAGAGCCCGGCGGGCGCCGAGGCGGGTCCGGAGGAGATCGTCATCTGGAACGCGGCGTTGCCGAGCTTCGACAGGCCCGCGGTGGGAGGAATCGAGAGCGCGAGGGGGCTCCCGGCCGACGACATGCAGCCCGCGCCGACGACGGCCGTGGGCGCCGGGAGGAAGAGGAGCGAGCGCGGCTTGGCGCTCGCGAACGCGGTCGTCGAGAACGCGACGATCACCGACTGCTCGCCGGGGCCGCTCGCCACGCCGTCACCGTCGCCGTCTCGATACGCGACGATCTTGTTGTTGCCCGAGCCGCCCGTGTCGCCGACGCAGATGGCCCCGTCGCCGCGGACGTCGAAGTTGAAGGCGGAGCTGAGAACGAAACCGCCGTCTCCGCTCGACGCGAACACGAAGGCCTCGCTCGCGCCGTCGTAGAGGCCGTCGCGGTTGGCGTCGATGGCGCAGAGCACGCGCTTGTCCGTCTGGCTGTAGACGTAGAGCCGGCCGTTCTGCGCGAAGCGCGCGCACCAGACGAACTTCGGAGGCGGGTTCCCGTTCGCTCCGGAGTAGATGCTCGTGACCTCGCCGGCGTCGTTGAAGTCTCCGTCCAGATCGAGGTCCCGCAGGCGCCACAGGCCCTGGTTCGAGATGAAGCCGTTCGTGAGGTAGAGCGAGCCGTCGGGGAGCGTCGCGATCCATGCGGGCGAGTCGATGGACGGATTGCCGGCGAGGAGGCTCGTCTCGCGGTCGAAGACGACCGCGTGCTCTCCCGCGTCGTTCGCATCTCCGTCGCCGTTCAGGTCGACGAGCCGGAAGACGCGGTCCGTCCCGGTCGCACCGGAGCCCTGGCCCGCGGCGCTCACGTGGAGGACCCCGTTCGCGTCCGCCACGGGGCACCAGAGGGAGAAACTCGTCAGACCCGCCGCGTTCGCCTCGCTGAAGAAGATCGTCGACTCCCCCGCGTCGTTGGCATCTCCATCGCCGTCGAGATCCTTCAGCCGGAAGATCTTCCGCGTGGTGCCCGGATCGGACACGTAGATCCAGCCCTGCATGTCGAGAGTGAGGCCGTTCGGATTCCCGAGGGACGCGGAGCCGTAGGGCAGGCCCGTCGTGGGATCGAGCGCCACGGCGGGGTCGAAGAACACGGAGACCTCGCCGGCGTCCTGATAGTCGCCGTCGCCGTTCGCGTCGTGGCAACGAAGCACGATTCCTCCGAAGCTGTCTCCGACGATCAGGTCGTCGGTCTTCTGGAACGGGTGGATCTGGTGGACCTGGGCGGCGAGGCCCGGGGCGAGGAGAGCCGCGAAGGCGATGGAGGCAACGAGCGTCGAGCGCATGGAGGGGCGTCCCGCGTGGAAGAGGACTGGAGTCACGTGTTGCGAATGAGTCGCAATATCGTGATCGGCGCTCGCGGTCAAGCGGCGCCGACGCGGGCCGCGAACGATCCGGAACGCCTCCCCGAACGCGCGGGGGGCGCTCCGGCTGCGAGCCGAAGCGCCCCCCTGGGCGCGGATCGTCGTGGATCGGTGACGCCGTCAGCGCGTCCGTCGCTTCACGATCCGAGTGACGCGTCTCTGCCGGAGGACGCGGCGGCGAACGTGACGGCGCAGTCTTCGTCGCGACATGGTGGTGGGCCCTCCGCGCTCAGCACTGGCTGAAGCCGCAGGAATGGCACTTGGCGCACCCTTCCGCGAACGTCAGGTCGAAGCTGCAGGCCGGACACTTCACTTTGAAGGCCGTCTTCGCGCTCGTCGAAGGACCGGGCGTTCCCGTTCCCGCCGCGAGATCCGCCGGATCGACCTCGCCGAGCAGCAGCGCACGCAGCCCGAACTTCCTCTTCGCCGCGAGATAGCGCCCGAGCGCCTTCGCGAGCCCGTCGGCGAGGGACAGGATCCGTCCGTCGCGGCTCGGGATCGAGAGACTCGAGCCGATCCCCTCGAGCTGGCTCATCACCATCTCGAGCGTTCCGTTGCATCGCAGGAAGAGCGAGATCATCCGGCAGATGGCTTCGAGGTCGGAGTTCGCGATGTCGCCGCCCTTTCCGAGCTGGGCGAACACCTCGAGCTCCTGCTCCGCGCGCGCATCCACGGCGATCTTCACGTGCATGTTGCCGAAGGGCGTCATCTGCCGGACGCGGAGGCTCGGCATGATCTCCGGCAGGCGCACGGGCGTGAGCCCAACGGCCGGCGCGACGGGCGCCGTCGTGACACTCGCGACCGGAGCCGCGCCGGCGACGACGTGCTTCGTCGACGACAGCGCCATCGGCTGGAGGTCGCGGCAGCCGTCGCGGTAGACGGTGACGCCCTTCACGTCGAGATCGATCGCCATCTCGTAGATGCGGCGCACGTCCTCGACCGACGCCTCGTGCGCGAAGTTGATGGTCTTCGAGATGCTGGCATCGCAGTGCTTCTGGAACGCCGCCTGCATCCGCATGTGCCACTCGGGCTCCACGTCGTGCGCGCTGATGTAGACCTTGCGCACGTCCTCGGGGATCTCGTCGAACCCCTGGATCGAGCCCGCCTCGGCGATGCGCTCGATGAGTCCCTCCGAATAGAAGCCGCGCTCCTTGGCGACTCGGAGGAACGCCTCATGCACCTCCGGGAGCCGCGCGCCGTCGAGCACCTGGCGGAAGAACGCGAGCGAGAAGAGCGGCTCGATGCCTCCGGAGCAGTTGGCGATGATCGAGATCGTCCCCGTGGGCGCGACGGTCGTGGAGCAGGCGTTGCGCATCTTGCGCCCCTGCTTCTGCCACGAGCTGCCGGGCCAGAAGGGGAAGCAGCCGCGCTCCACGGCGAGAGCCTCCGACGCGTCGTGCGACTCGTCGTTGAGGATCTTCATGACGCGCTCTCCGAAGGCGACGCCTTCGTCGGAGCAGTAGGAGAGCCCCATCTCGTAGAGCGCATCCGCGATTCCCATCACGCCGAGCCCGATCTTCCGATTACCGAGGCACATCTCTCGGATCTCGGGGAGCGGGTAGTTGTTCACCTCGACGACGTTGTCGAGGAAGCGGACGCACTTCCGCACGCAGTCGCGCAGCGACGTCTCGTCGAGGTACGGCCGTCCGTTCTCGCGGCGGACGAACTTCGCGACGTTGATCGATCCGAGGTTGCAGGCCTCGTAGGGGAGCAGCGGCTGCTCGCCGCAGGGATTCGTGGCCTCCATCCGACCGATGTGGAGCGTCGGATTCGTGGCGTTGATCCGATCGATGAAGATCACGCCCGGCTCTCCGGTCCGCCACGCGTGCTCGATGATGAGATCCCAGATCTCGCCGACCGAGACGGGCGTTCCGTCGGGACGCGTGAGCGGCGTTCTCTCGCCCGTGCGGGGATTCAGGAGCTTGTGCGGGGCCGTGCGATCCGCGCGGAGCTGGCTGATGTACTCGTCCGTGACGCTGATCGAGATGTTGTAGTTCGTGAGCTTCGTCAGGTCGTCCTTGATGGTGATGAAGCCGAGCACGTCCGGATGGTCGACGCGCAGCATCCCCATGTTGGCGCCGCGGCGGAACGCGCCCTGCTGGATGGCGTTCGTCGCCGCCGAGAAGACCTGGATGAACGAGAGCGGCCCCTCGGTCGTGCCGCCCGACGAGCGCACGAAGTCGCCCCGGGGGCGCAGGCGCGAGAAGTCGAAGCCGGTCCCGCCGCCCGCCTTCTGGATGAGCGCCGTCGCCTTGATCGAGGAGAAGATCCCTTCGATCGAGTCCTCCACCGGGAGGACGAAGCAGGCGCTGAGCATCCCCATCTCGCGCCCCGCGTTCATCAGCGTGGGCGAGTTCGGCTGGTAGGTGCCCGTCGCCATCAGGTCGTAGAAGGTCCGCGCCCACTGCTCGACGCGCTCGGGAGTGCAGGCCGGGAAGCTGCGCTCGGCGGCCGCGATCGTGGAGGCGACGCGCCAGAAGAGGTCCTTCGGCGTCTCGCAGGGCTTGCCCTTCTCGTCCTTCTTCAGGTAGCGGGCGGCGAGGACCTTCAGGGCGTTCGGCCGAAGGTCGGGGTCGGGGAGGGTCGAGAAGATCTTCGAGCCTGCCTCCGCGTCGCTGCGGGGAGGACGAGCGCTCGCGCCAGTCGTCGTGACCTTGGCGCTCCCGCGGGGGGTGCGCGCCTCCGTTTTCGGTTCCATCGGGCCGTCCTCCGAATCGATCGGGGTGTACTTCGCGTCGCTCAAGAGGCCCCCACATCTTGTGGATTTCGGGGGGCAATTCGCGAGGCGACCACTCTAGGTAGTGGGCGTCGAACGGCGCCAGCCGATTTTCCGAACGCGACGTCGCGCGAGCGAAGAGGCCCGGTGAGGCGCCTCGATCTCAGGCGGAATCGCGGCCGCGCGCGCCGCGCCGGCGCTGCCGCAGGACCGCCCAGACCTGGGCGAGCTCGTCGAGACCGAGCAGGCGCGCGGCGAGCACGACGGCTCCGAATCCCGCGACGATCCCCGCCACGAGCGTCGCGGCGACGAGGAGGCGCGGCGGCAGCGCGAAGCCCTCGAGCACCCGTTCCGCGGCGAGCCGCGCCACCCAGGCGGCGACACCGCACGCGACGCCGACGACGAGGAGGCGCACGAGACGGCCGCGGAAGTCGCCGAGGGACGGAATCCGGTGGCGCCGGAGCAGGAGGACGAGCAATCCGCAGTTGAGGACGGCCGTCACCGTCGTGGCCGACGCGATGCCGGCGACGCCGAAGGTTCGGCCGAAGACGTAGGCGGCGCTCAGATCGAAGGCGACGAGACCGAGCGCGATGAGACTCGGCGTCTTCGTGTCCCCCGCCGCGAAGTAGATCCTCGCGAGCACCGGCACGGCCGTGAGGAACGGGATCGAGAGGGAGAACGCCACGAGCGCGTTCGCCGTCTCCGCGCAGGCCCGCGCGTCGAAGGCGCCGTAGCCGTAGAGAACGGTCGTCGTCGGGAGCGCGAGCACGAGGAGCCCCGCGGCGGCCGGCGCGCCGAGGATGGTCGCGAGACCGAGGGCGCGACGCAGCTCCGTCGACACCTCGTCGAGTCGGCCAGCGTCCCAGCTCCGCGCCAGCTGGGGGAAGGCGGCCGTTGCCACCGCTGCGCCGACGAGCCCCTGGGGGAGCTGGAAGATGCGCGCGGCGTAGTCGAGGTGCACGTTCCCTCCGTCTCCGAGGATGGCGAACGCCAGGAAGCCGGCGGCGAGCACGCTCACTTGCACCACGCCGATGCTCAGAGCCACGGGAAGGAAGCGCCCGAGGAATTCGCGAAACGCCGGGTGGGAGACGCGCACGCGCGGCCACGTCAGCATCCGCTCCGCCGTGAGGGCGGGCACCTGCAGGAGGAACATGGCGACTCCTCCCAGGAGGAATCCGACGGCGACGATGCGCGCGGCACGGTCGAGCTCCGCGGGGCCGAGGCCGCGCGGGTCTCGGAAGTCGGCGGCGACGCCCCAGGCGACGACGAAGGACGCGAGGGCGACGACGTTCTGGAGGAACGGCGCGATGGCGGGGAGGAAGAATCGTCCCCGCGCATTCAGGATCGCCATGGCGAATGCGTAGAGGCACACCGGCACGACGTAGGGAATCAGGATGGCCAGGTAGCGCAGCAGCAACGGGGCGCGCTCGGGCTCCTCCAGGAGGATCGACGCGATCGCCGAGGGCGGCAGCAGAAGGCACGTCGCGAGGCCGGCCATCGCGAGGAGCGAGAGGACCGCGAGCTGCGCGCCGCCCACCACGGCGACGAGGCCGCGCGCGGCGTCGGCGCCCTCGGCGCGATGCACCCGGCTGAACATGGGGAGGAACGCGGCCGTGAGCGCGCCCTCGCCGAGGAGCCTCCGCGCGAAGTTCGGGATGTTGAACGCGAGGCGGAGCGCCGAGTAGGTCGGGCTCGACCCGAGGAGCGCGCCCAGCGCCGAGTCGCGCACGTAGCCGAGCACGCGCGAGAGCGCCGTGCTGCCAGCGACGACGAGCGTGCGCTCCGTCAGACGCGACGGCTCCTCGCCGCGCTCGGCGTGCGATGGAGATCCTGTCGCGAGGCTCGCGCGCGACGTGGGGTCCTTCGGCGGAGTCGGCTGCACGCGGGGATTCTCCGGCGCGCGCGCGCGCGATCCACTGCGTCACACGGACGCCGCGCCCGAAGCGCCGGCGCCGACGGGGGCTCTCCCTCGGGTCGACCACGGGGTAGGCTCGCCGTCTCCCCGGACCCGGAGGTCTCCATGCGCCTGCGCATCGGTCTCTCGCTGCTCGTCCTCGCCGCCGTCGCGACCGCCGCCCCCGTCCTCGTTCCGCAGTCGGGACGCGCCAAGGGCTCCTGGGACCTGCCGTCCTCGCCCGCCGTGACCGCTCTCTCCGCCACGGGGAAGATGTCGGGGATCCTCGCGCACGGCGCGACGGGGGCTCCCGCCTACCGCATCGAGGCGACGCTCGCCTTCTCGCCGTCGGTCGCCGCCGCGTCATCCCTCGTGAAGCAGGGCACGATGAAGGGGTTCCTCTACCCGATCGGCCTCGCGACGAGCCTCGCGGCGCTTCCGTCGCACGCGGTCGAAGGCCGATTCGAATCGACACAGCTCCCCGTCGGCGCGCCCTTCGATTTCTTCGTGGGGTCCTTCTCCGCGAAGATCCACGGGCTCGCTCCGAGCCTCACGTCGGCGGCCGCGTCGAGCGGCATGATCGAAGGAATCTTCCAGGACACCAGCATCGCCACGGGGTCCTTCCAGGCGAAGTGGACGATCGGCGGCTGAGGGACGCGCCGCCTCCCGACGCGATCACTCCGATCCGTCGGTGTCGGGTTCCGAGTCCCCTTCCGTATCGGGCGACGGCTCGTCGTCCGGCGCTCCGTCGCCGTCCGTGCTCTCGGCCGTCGCCGCGGAGCCTCCGTCGGCCGACTCGTCGATCGCCGGGATCTTCGCCATCGTCGTCAGCCGGTCGCCCTCGTCGAGGTTCATCAGCCGAACCCCCTGCGCCGCGCGGCCGGTCTCCCGAACCTCGAGCGCGTTGATGCGCTGCACCATGCCGCGCTCCGTGAGGAGCAGGAGTTCCGTCGCGTCGTCGACCACGACGACGTTCACGACGGAGCCATTGCGCTCGCTCACGCGGATGTTGATGACCCCCATCCCGCCGCGGCTCTGGAGTCGGTAGTCGTCGATGGGAGTGCGCTTGCCGAAGCCGTTCTCGGAGGCGACGAGGATCTGCGCGCCCGGCCGGCCGACCACGAGGTCGACGACGCGATCCTCCTCGCGCAGCGAGATGCCGCGCACGCCGGCGGCGTCGCGCCCCATGGGGCGCACGTCGGCCTCGTCGAATCGGATCGCGTAGCCGTTCGCCGTCGCGAGGACGATCTGGTCGTCGGTGTCGACGAGAGAGACGCCGATCAGGCGGTCGCCCTCCTCCAGCCGGACGGCGCGGATGCCTCCCCGCTTCGGGCGCGAGTACGCCTCGAGGAAGGTCTTCTTCACCTTGCCCTGGGCCGTCGCGAAGAAGAGGCACCGCTCCTGCTCGAAGGTGGAGACCGGCAGGATCGCCGCCGTCTTCTCGTTCCCCTTCAGGGAGAGCAGGTTCGCGATGGAGCGGCCCTTCGCGTTCCGGGCGAGGCTCGGCAGCTCGTAGACGTGCAGCCAGTGCACACGTCCGTCGTCGGTGAAGAAGAGCAGGTAGTCGTGCGTGTCCGCGACGAAGAGGTACGAGAGGACGTCGCCCTCCTTCGTGTCGGCGCCGGTGACGCCGCGGCCGCCGCGGCGCTGGCGCCGGTAGGTCGAGACGGGGCAGCGCTTCGCGTAGCCATCGCGCGTCACGGTCACGGCCACGAGCTCGTGGGCGATGAGGTCCATCTCCTCCATCGCTCGCACGGGCCCGGCGAGCTCCGTGCGGCGCGCGTCGCCGTAGCGCTCGCGGAGTTGGATCAGGTCTTCGCGGATGAGACCGATCACGCGCGCGGGATCGCTGAGGATCTGCCGGTAGTCGGCGATGTTCGCGCTCACCTCGGCGATCTCCGACGCCAGCTTCTCGCGCTCGAGGCCCGTCAGACGCGACAGGCGCATCTCGAGGATCGCGTCGGCCTGCGCCTGGGAGAGGCCGAAGCGCGACCGGAGCCCTTCGCGCGCCGTCTCGATGTTGCTCGCGGCGCGGATGAGGGTGATCACCTCGTCGAGGTGATCGAGGGCGATCTGGAGGCCCTCGAGGATGTGCAGGCGCCCCTCCGCCTTGCGGAGGAGGAACCGCGTGCGCCGGCGGATGACGTCGCTGCGGTGATCCCGATAGTGCTCGAGGATCTGCTTCAGGTTCAGCGTGACGGGCCGGCCCTGGACGATCGCGAGGTTGTGGATCGAGAACGTGTCCTGCAGCGGCGTATGTGCGTAGAGCTGGTTCAGGACGACCTCCGGGTCCTCTCCCTTCTTCAGCTCGACGTAGATGCGGATTCCCTCCTTGTTCGACTCGTCGCGCAGGTCGGAGAGGCCGCGGATGCGGCCTTCCTTGGCCGCGTCGGCGATGCGCTCGACGATGTCTTCCTTGCGCTTCTGGTACGGGACGTCCTCGAAGATGATCGCCGTGCGCCCCTTCGTCTCCTCGAGCACGTACCGGGCCCGGATCGTGAGCAGGCCGTGGCCCGTGCGGTAGCCGTCGAGGATCCCCTGGCGCCCGCAGATGATCCCGCCCGTCGGGAAGTCGGGTCCCGGGATCTTCGCGATCACGTCGTCGACGGTGCAATCGGGCTTGTCCAGGAGGAGGAGGAGCCCGTCCACGACCTCCGTGAGGTTGTGGGGCGGGATCGACGTCGTCATGCCGACGGCGATGCCCTCGGACCCGTTGCAGAGCAGGTTCGGGAAGCGGGACGGGAGCACGACGGGCTCCTTCAAGCGCGCGTCGTAGTTGTCCCGGTACTCGACCGTGTCGTTGTCGATGTCCGTGAGCAGCTCCGTACCGACGGCCGACAGTCGCGCCTCGGTGTATCGCATCGCCGCCGGCGGATCTCCGTCGATCGACCCGAAGTTTCCTTGCGGATCGATGAGCGTGTAGCGCAGGGAGAAGTCTTGCGCCATGCGGACGAGCGTCGGGTAGATCACCTGCTCGCCGTGCGGGTGGTAGTCGCCGCTCGTCTGGCCGGCGACCTTCGCGCACTTCATGCGCTTCGTCTGCGGGCCCAGACGGAGGTCGTGCATCGCGACCAGGATTCGCCGCTGCGAGGGCTTCAGTCCGTCGCGCACGTCCGGCAGTGCGCGCGACTGGATGACCGACATCGAGTAGTTGAGATACGACGTCCGGATCTCGACCACGATCGGCCGGTCCGTAACCCTCGGTTCGTGCGGTGCTTCGGGCTCAGGCATGCGTCGTTTCGGGCGTCGGAGGCGGTGCGGGGATCGACTGCTCGATCCACGGGATCGAACCCGGCCACCGAGGCACCCGCAGCCCCGAGATGATCCGGGCTAGCCCCCGCGGAATCCAGTGGCGACGAGGGAACGGGCAACGGGAGCCAGCTCGGGATCGCGCAAGAGGAAGGCTCCCGGGCCGGCGAGGAACCGCTCGCGTGCCGCCTCCGGGACTTCCTCGTGGCAGAGCGACGCGAAGGCCGAGAGACGCGCGTCCCGGATCCGGTTCGACCGCAGGGAGGTGAGGCGGACGAGCGCCTCGGCCTCGGCCCACCGCCCCGCTCGCAGTGCGTCGCGGGCGAGGAGCCGCAGTTCGTCCGCCGACGTGGCGCCGGCGCGCGAGGCGGCCTCGGCGAGCTCGACCCAGCCGTCGGCGGCGCCGTTCGGGAGCGACCGCGCCGCGTCGAGCGCGGCCGCCCAGTCTCCGGCTCGAAGGCTCGCTTCGACTCGCTCCTCGGGGAGCGCCTCGATCCCTCGGTGGACAGGAACGATCAGGGCCGCGAGGAGCGCCAGGGTCGAGACGGCCCTCACCCAGCGCACGCGCCGGCGCACGCCCCGCGCGACCTCGGGATCGCGGGCCGATGCTTCGAGCAGCGCGACTCGGCTCTCGACCGACGGATGGCGCCAGCTCCGCTCGCGCCGACGCTCCGGAGGCGTGATGCGCGCGAGCGAGGAGATCAGCGGCGCCACGGAGCCCGCGGCGCGCGCGCCGTAGAGGTCGGCGTCGTGCTCGCAGAGGCGCGCGACGGGGCCGAGCACGAGGCGCAGCCCTCCGAGCAGGACGACTCCCGCGAGCGCGACGAAGGCTTCATTGCCGGTCCACTCGATCACGTCCGAGGGAACCGAGAGGAGTCCGATCGCGAGGGCGCTCGCGGAGACGGCGAGCAGGGAGAAGTGGCCGCCACGTCCGTGTCCCAGCTCGTGGCCGGTGACGGCGACGAGCTCCTCCTCGCCGTGCTCGGCGAGGAGCCGGTCGGTGAGGATCACGTGCTTCCGGCCGAGCCCTCCGAGCAGCGCGGCATTCGAGACCGAATGGCCCGTCGGCACGACGAGGAAGTCGCGCACGCCGACTCCCAGGGTGCGGGCGAGTTCCTCGAAGCGGCCGCGCAGCGCGCTCGCGGGCATCGACTCGGCTCGCAGGAGGAATCGAGCGATCCACGGGAGCGTGAGAGCGAAGGCGAGGAGGAACGCCGCCGCGCTCGCCATCTGCACGAGGCCGTGCGACTCCAGGAGGATCCGCACGGGCTCGAGACGGAGCGCGAGGTCCACGAGCAGCGTCACGAGGGCGGGGAACGCGAGGACGACTCCCAGCAGGCGAAGGCGTATGCCCGCGGGAGCGGGCGCGAGCTCCGCTCGCGCACCGATGGCCCAGCGCTCCGCGACGAGCGCCGCGGCGCAGCAGAGGACGGCCGGGAGCGTCGCGGCGAGTGGCTCGGCGAACGCGGGCGCGTCGGGCCAGCGGGCCGAGACGAGCGCAGGGATCGGCCCGAGCCAGAGGGAGAGCGCGACTCCGGGAATGGCGGTGTAGGCGAGCAGCTCGAGCCCGCGCCATGCGGTCGCGTCGAGCCGTCGTCGCAGGGCGGCGCGGACGCCGGCGCCGGCGACGAGGGGCAGCGCCGCCCCCGCCGCCAGCGCAAGGGCGACGCGGAGCGGTCCCGGGTCCGCCGCGTCCGCCACGATCGCCGACAGCACGAACGACGCGCCGACGGCGAGGAGCGTCGGAATCGGGTCGATCATGCGCGCGATGCGGCGTCGCGGATCACGGACTCTCTCGCACGACCCATCCGAGGATCGTCACGACCAGGAGCAGCGCGCCGATGCAGATACCGAAGGCGGAGCGGCCGTTGGCCCATCGCGGCCATTCGCGGTGGTAGCCCGCCCAGCCGAGGCCGAGACCCGCGAGGGCGAGCACGGCGACGGCGATGCGCGCGGCGAGGGGCCGCTCGGCGATCGCGGCTCCGAAGATCGCCACGACACGCGGATGGGAGAGGAGATGCACGACCAGCCCGACGAGTGCAGCGGCGGCGCCGAGCGTGTCCATGGGTGTCGAGTGGATTCGTGTACGCGGCGGCGTGGGCGCCCGGATGCGCGGCCCGCGGCCGGAGCCGAGCCCGCGTGCGCGAGGAGGAGTCTGCGCGCGAAGCGCGATCATCCTCCGGAGGGAGCGGCCTCACCAGCCCGCTCCGGCGACGGTGATCCGTGGGGCCATTCGCCGGTGAAGACCGTCCGAGCGGCACCCGCGAGGATCACCTCTCCCTCGGGGGACCACTCCACATGGAGGGAGCCTCCCGTCTGGTGCACGTCGACACGGCGGCCGGTCCGTCCCGCGACGACGGACGCCACGGCGGCGGCGCAGGCGCCCGAGCCGCAGGAGCGCGTCTCGCCCGCGCCCCGCTCCCACGTTCGCGTTCGGATCTCGGCGGCGCTCACGACCTCGACGAAGGTGGCGTTCGTGCGATCGGGGAACCTCGGGTCGTTCTCGATCCGCGGCCCCGCGGCGGCGACGGGCGCCGCGGCGACGGTCGGCACGAAGAAGACGACGTGCGGATTGCCGATGGAGAGACAGACGCCGTCTCCACGGAAACCCTCCACGTCGAAGGGCAGCCGCAGCCATCCGTCGGACGCCTCCACTCCGCGGGGAACCTGGACGGGAATGGCGTGCGCCTCCCGCGCCGGCGTGCCCATCGAGATCGCCGCGCCCACGATCGCCGAGCCCTCCCATCGGAGCTCGACGCGATGCACTCCCGCATCGCTCTCGATGCGCATGGCGGATCCCGCCCCGGGCCCTGCCCGCTCGGCAACGAGCTTCGCGACGAGCCGAAGGCCGTTCCCGCACATGGCCGAGCGGGTGCCGTCCGCGTTGTACATCTCCATGCGCGCGGCCGCGCGCGCGCTCGAGCGGACGACGATCAGCCCGTCGCTCCCGATTCCCGTGCGTCGATCGCTCAGGCGCCGCGCGAGAACGCCAAGATCGACCGCGGGGAGCTCCGACGCCTCGACGAGCACGTAGTCGTTCCCGGCGGCTTCCATCTTGGAGAAACGCACGGTGCGGCCGCTCCGATCAGAGCTCGAAGGTGTCGCCGATGTCGGGCGTCTTCACGTCGGCGCAGCCGGATCCGCGCAGGGCGTCGGCCAGCGACGCGGAGGCCCGCGGCTCTCCGTGGACGACGAAGATCTTTCCGCAGGTGCTGGAGACCGGCTTCAGGTAGTGGAGCAGGTCGTCACGGTCGGCGTGAGCGCTCATCGCGTTCATCTTGCGAATGCGCGCCTTCACCTCGAGCTCCTGACCGTAGATCCGGACGCGCTCGGCTCCCTCGAGGATGCGGCGTCCGAGGGTCATCTGGGCCTGGTAGCCCACGAGCAGGATGAGCGTCGTCGGATTCTGGATGGAGTGCTTGAGGTGGTGGAGGACCCGGCCGCCCTCGCACATGCCCGATGCGCTGATGACGATCATCGGCCCTCCGCGTCCGTTCAGCGCCTTCGACTCCTCCACCGAGTCGGTGTAGTGGATCTCCGGGAAGTAGAACGGTGCGCCTCGCGCCCCGAGCACGCCGAGCGCCTCCTCGTCGAAGCACTCGGGGTGCGCCGCGACGATCTTCGTGACGCGCGTGGCGAGAGGAGAGTCGACGTAGATCGGGAGCCGCGGAGCGTCGCCGCGCTTGTAGATGCGGTAGAGCGCGTAGACGAGGTTCTGCGTCCGACCGAGGCTGAAGGCCGGGATCACGATGCGGCCTCCGCGCTCGAACTGCTCCTTCACGAAGCCTGCGAGCTCGGTCTCGGTCTCGTGGTTCCGCGAGTGGACGCGATCGCCGTAGGTGCTCTCGGTGATCACGACGTCGCAGCTCGGAAGATGCTCGGGGTCGCGGAGGATCGGCATGCCGCGCCTCCCGAGGTCGCCGGTGAAGCAGATGCTGCGCGTGGAGCCGCCCTCCGTCGCCTCGACGTGGACGACGGCGCTGCCGAGGATGTGACCCGCGTCGAGGAAGCGAACGCGCACGCCGGGCGCGACGTCGGCCCAGCTCCCGTAGCGCGCGGGCCGAATCCGTCCGAGCGTCTCGGTGACGTCGTCGTCGTCGTAGAGCGGTTCGAGGACGGGGATCCCGCGCTTGGTGAGGTGCTCGTAGTCGCGCTTCTGGAGGTTCGCCGAGTCGCGGAGCATCGGATCGCACAGATCCTTCGTCGCCCGCGTCATGTGGATCGCGCCCTCGAATCCCCGGCGCACGAGGCTCGGCAGGTTTCCACTGTGGTCGATGTGCGCGTGCGAGAGGATGCACGCGTCGGCCGTCGTCGCCTCCTTCGGGAACTTGGAGTTGCGCTCGTGCGCCTCCTTCCGCCGGCCCTGGAAGAGTCCGCAATCGAGGAGCACGCGCGAGCTGCCGATGGTGAGGAGATGCATCGACCCCGTCACCGTCTGCGCCCCACCGAGGAAAGTGATCTTCATGCGTCGTCCCACCGGAGTCCGGTGACCTTCTGTGTCGTCTTGAAATGGACCTTGGCGACCTGGCGCAGCGCCGCCCGGCCATGGAGCGTCACGAATCGGCGGGCGGCGGCGTCCACGGGGTCGCCCGCGCCCTTCGGGAGATCGAGTCCGTGATCGTCGCCCAGCTGGCGAAGATCGCGGACGAAGCGGTCCCGCGCGAGGATCGAAGCCGCGGCCACGGCGACGTGGCTCTCGGCGCGCGGGCGCGCCTCGAGCGTCCACGCGCTGCGCTCCTCGGACATCGCACGCGTCACGTGGGCCACGTCGCCGAACCGATCGATCAGCGCGCTCCGGCACGAGACCTCCTCCGAGAGTCCGAGGATCGCTTCGGCGTGGAGCTGGCCCAGGAGCACGTTCACGTTCCTCGTCTCCTCCCACCGGCGGTTGTACTCCTCGGGCGCGAGCGACACGACTCGGTGCGCGACGGTCGACTCGAGGGCGCCGGCGATGCGCGCGATGGTCTCGTCGGAGAGCTGCTTCGAATCCGTCACGCCGATGCGCCGGAGCCTCGGTCCGTCCTTCGCGGCGACATAGGCGGACGCAACGACCAGGGAGCCGAAGAAGTCTCCCTTTCCCGCTTCGTCGCTCCCGATGCGGTCGTCATCGGCGGACGCACGGACCGTCGCGGGCGCCTCCGGGAGGTGTTGCTGCACGAAGAGATCGAGCTCCGATCCCTGCAGCACGAGCTTCCCGCTCCGATAGAGCGTCGCGACGACGCCACCTCCCGCGCAGCTGAAGACCGCGTGGGGAACCGTTCGGAACGCGAAGCCCGCGCGGTCGAGCCGTTCACGGAGGAGCGCGCCGGCGGCGCGGTCGAGCACGAGCACACGTGTCTCCTGCGGCATGGAACGCTTCGGTCAGCGGCCCGTGGCGCTCGAGGCTGGCCTCGGCGGAGCCGCGTCGATCCGGGGTGCGCCGATCGCCCGCGCCGCGGCGGAGCGCGCCTCGTCGATGGCCGCCTGCAGATCGAGAGCCGCCCGGTCGAGAGCCTCTCCGTCGAGATCGGGAGGGAACGTCATCGGTGTCCCTCCGTGGATCATGACGCGCGCGAAGGGCTTCGGGATCACCATGCGATCCCAAGAAGTCGCTCTCCAGGAGGACGACGCGGCGATTCCCGCGGGAACGATGGGGATCCGGGCGCGCGAGGCGAGGAAGACGACTCCCTTCTTCACGACGCCGCGAGGCCCCTTCGGTCCGTCCGGAGGCACGCAGAGGTGCCGGCCCGCGCGCGCCGTGCCGAGCAGTCCCCGAAGCGCCGCGGCGCCGCCTCGCGTGATCGAACCACTCACGGTCCCGAAGCCGAGACGGCGCAGGACGATCCCCAGCATCGCGCCGTCGCGATGCCCGCTCACGAGCACGGTCACTCCGCTCCCCCGGTAGGCGAACATCGGCACGAGGAGATCGCCATGCCAGAAGCAGTAGAGGAGCGGGGTCGCGCTGCTGTCCGAAGGACGCGCTCCCCCTTCGGCGAACGCGAGCCGCCATGTGCCTCCGAGGATCCGGAGCAGCCACGGGCCCACGCGCGGCACGAGGAAGGGCCCGATTCTCTTGTGGAGCTTCACTGGGCGAGTTCGCCGGATCTCGGGCAGCCGGCGGGCGGCGCGCAGCGCGTGCGCGACACCGCAACGGCGCGAATCCGCCGGCCGGTCGCCTCGGTCGTCCTGCGCCGCGGGGTCTCGCGCGGAGCGGCGACTCGTCGCGCGCTCCGTCCGAGAAGGCCCTTCGGCGAGGCGTCAGTAGAGATCGTCGCCTGCGCCTCCGTCGTCTGCCCGATTCGGGCCGAGGGAACGGAGGACGAACTCGGTGCCCTTCGCTTCGTAGAGGAAGGCCGTGTCCCAGGGGTCGTTCGGAATGGACTCCCAGCCCGGCAGGTAGCCCGCGGGATGGTCGTCCGTCGATTGGAGGAGTTCCGTGAGGCTTCCGGGGAGCGCGCCGTGCTCGGCACGGTAGGTCTTCAAGGCGACGTCGAGTCGACGGATCGTCTCGCGAGCGCGCGCCTTCTTCTCGACCTCCGATTCCGAGGCCGACGAGGCACGGGGCGGCGCACTCTCGGGGCGAATCTCCGCGTCCTCGAAATGATCGAAGTCGGGCGACGAGTCGATTCGCATTCCCACGGCCTGCGTCGCGAAGAATGCGGCGCCGCCTCCGGCGAGCACGCCCAGGACCTCCGAGCCGAAGGATCCGACGGATCGCATGACGACTCCGTCCTTCGTGACCGTCCAGTACGACTGGCTCGGGCGCATGTGCCGAACGATCGACTGGCTCGTCGGGATCATCTGCAGATCCGGAAGCATCTCTCCAACGTCACCGGCCATCATCGCACCGAGCATCGGAGCGTAGCTGGCGAGCATGTCCCAGGCGGCGCGCACCGTCGGTCGCCAGTCGCGGTAGCTGACGACGGCCGACGTGGGCGGCGCGGACTCGAGGGCCTTGCGAATGTCCGCGGGCACTTCCTCCGCGGGCTTCGTCAAGCGACGGAGCTCCTTCTTCAAGCTCACGGCATTCGACGACGCCAGGAGCCAATCGTCGGCGATCGACAACGCGAGCGCCTGGGACGCGAGCGGATTCATGCCCGCGGAGCGGGCCGAACCGGTGTCCGGATCCTGGCGAATCGTATACACCTTGCCGCGCGTGCTCGTCGGCTCGGACACTTCGATGAGGAGCCCTTCGATGTCCGTCGCGGCGGTCACGAGCGCGTCGAGCGCCTTCTCGAGCTTCGCGCGATCACGGACGCGCAGCGAGAGGAACATGTCGCCGAGGGGAATCAGCCCACCGGGCTGGGGCGGGAGCGAATAGGTGAACGCGTCCGGTCCGAGCGCGCCGAAGAGGTCGTCGCCGAGTGAGACTCCGAGCTGCCCCTCGAAACCCTTCAGCATCTCGAGCGGGGACCGGCCGCCGGGTCGCGCGGAGACGGAGATCGCGGAGCAGATCGCGTCGAACGCCGCGCGCGGCTCGAGACGGAACGCGGAGAAGGAGTCGGCTCCCGCGGGGACGCGTGCGAGCGCTGCCCGATTCGCAGGGGCATCGGCCATGAGGACCGACGCGAAGACTCCCGCCGCGGGATCGAGATCGACGGCCGTCTCGGAGGAGACGGAGCCGTTGCCGTAGGTCTCGACGGTGAGGAAGCCCTGCACCTTGTCGAGTCCGAGCGCCGCCAGGACGGTTGCCGCGCGCTCCTCGCGCGCGTTCTTCCTCGGACCTGCTTCCGTTCCGGTGCCCTTGGGTCCGACGGCGACCTCGACGATGCGAGCGACGTCGACGAAGAGGAGCCACTCGGCGGACTTCCCGTCCACTCGACTCGACAGCGTCGTGAATCGCGTCGATCGGCCGAGCGACTCCTTGGGCGCTTCTCCGCGGAGGGCGCCCACGAAACCAGCGAGCATCTCGCTCGCACCCGACTCGTACTCATCGAAGAAGAGCGTCGCGATCACCTCGCCGCCCGTGAGCGTCACGGCGAGGTTCTCCATCATCGTCGGCTTCACGACGAGGGCGCCCTCCGACTCCTTCAAGTCGACGAACATCGCGGCGTCCGGCTCCTTCAGCTTCCGCGTGAGCACGGGGATGAGCTTCGGCGCCTCCGCGCGGAGGACCAGCGCCACTGACTCGGAGCCGGGCACGGCCACGATGGCGAGCTCGACGCGGTGGAGCGGGCATTCCTTCCAGTCCTCCTGCTTCTCGCCCGCCTCGGCGAAGGCCTCCGAAGCCTGCTGCCTCAGCCACTCCTTCGGCGCCTTCAGGAACTCCACGAACTCCTCTTCGGCGAGGATTCGACCGAGGGGAATGGACGACGCCTTCTCCATGGACCGCGCGAGATCGGGCGCTTCCAGGTAGGCGAACGTGCCCGCGGGGAGCACGTCGCGAAGCCTCTTCGGAGAGGCCGCGGTCTGCGCCGCGGAGAGCGGCACGAGAAGGAGCGCCGCGCCCAGGACGAGCGGAGCGCGGGATGCGGTGCGGAGGAACGAATCGATCATCGGTAGGGACTTCTCGGCCACGAGTTCAGTGAGTGTTTCGGTGATTGGCCCGCGCGCGATCCTGCGGGCGGAAAGCCTGACGCGCTCGGCGGTCGCCGTGCGGCGAGTCGTGATGCGACGTCCTACCTTCTCGGGTCGAGCGCCGCGACGAAGGATCAACGATCGAGGTTTCCGAATCGCTTGACGTTCTTCTCGAGCTCATCGGCTCGATCCACGAGCTTCTGGATCAGGTCCTTCCGCTTGCGCGGATCCGCGAGGCTCTTCATGGCCTTCTCGAATCGGTCGGCGTCGGCCTTTTCCGGGAAGCCGGCGAAGTATGCGAAGAGGAGTCCGACCTCGAAGAGCCTCTTCTCCGATTCCGAACGATCGTCGACGCTCAGCGTGAAGCGCTCGATCGTCTTGCCGAGCTTCCCGAGCCCGCCGCGCGTCTTGAGACTCTGGGTCGCCCAGTTCCGCATCTCGACGGTGAGGTAGCGGTCGACGTAGGTCGCGAGGCCCTCGACGAACCAGTCCGGGAGGCTGCCGGGCTCGGGCACCGCGTCGTGCAGGAACTTGTGCGCGGCGGCGTGCGCCACGAAGAGGTGCGAGAATCCCTTGCCGGCAACTCCGTCGTAGAGCGCCACGGCAGGAGCCTCGGGATCCTCGGGAGCGACGTAGCCCGGCCAGATGCTCGAGTGGTCGGCGGCATACTCCTGGCCGTACTCGTTCGCCTCGTCGATGCTGGCGAAGAGACGAAGGTTGTGGCGTCGCTCGGGGTGAAGACCCGTCAGGCGACTCAGCTCCTCCCACGCGGCCTCGGCAAACGCCGCGAGACGCTCGATCTCCTTCCGCGGAACGGTCGCGGAGATCACGAAGTGCTTCGTGGGCACGATCCAGGGAGTGTCCCAGCTCGAATGGACCTGATCGGCTTCCGCCTCCGAGAGCCACTTGTCCCCGACCTTGTAGAGCCCCTTCTCGAGCTGAGGCAGCTCCTCGGGAGAGACCCAGGCGAAGTCCTGCCGCTTCCAGCCGGCGTCGAGCCTCCCCTTCTCCTCCTTCGTGAGCCACTCGCCGTCGACCTTCACGAGTCCCTTCTTGAGATTCGGAAGATCCTCCTTCGTCACCCAGGACCCTTCGAAGGCGACGAGTCCCTTCTTGCGAGCCTCCGCGGCTTCCTTCGCGCGCGCCGCGCGCTCGGCCTCGCTCGCCTGGATCCACTTTCCGTCCTTGCGGACGAAGCCGAGCAGCTCACGGGCCGCCGCGTGGTCGGGAGCGAGGCGCAGGACCTCCTTCAGGATCTCGGTCGACTCCTTCTCGAGGCCGGCCTCTTCGGCCCACTTCGCGAGCTCGACGTGTCCATCCGCGTCGTCCGGGGCGAGCTTCGCGCGACGCTCCTTGAGCTCCGCCACCGCATCACCGGCTCCCTGCTTCTTGGGCGACGGCTTCTCCGTCGCGGGTTTCGGGTCCTGTGCCCGATGCGCGGCCGTGGCGGGCGACGCCGTCGAGAGGACGACGAAGAGGGGCGTGGCGAGCAGAGCGAGGAGGAGGGGTCGGTGTTTCGTGGGCATCGAGGTTGGTGTTCGATTCACTCGGCCTCGGCGAATTCGTGGAGGAATCGCTTCCACGAGGGCCGTGGTCGAGACGCGGACATGGCGAGATACGTAGGCCAGCGGGGCTGCACCGGCCGCGCGGTGAGCGACATGCCCGCATCGTGGGGAAGGCGACTCCCCTTGCGGACATTGCAGTCGTGGCACGCGAGAACGCAGTTGGTCCAGGTCGTCGTGCCGCCACGGGACCTGGGAACGATGTGATCGATGCCGAGCGTCGCGGCGGTTCCTTGCAGGCCGCAGTACTGACACCTGGAGTTGTCGCGATGGAAGAGGTTGCGCCTGGTGAAGGGCACGCGCTGGCTGGGACGCGCGTCGAAGTCGATGAGCACGATCACCTCCGGCGCGCGAATCCTCGAGGCGACGGTGCGAATACTTGAGGCTTCGCTCCGGGGCTCGAGGGTCGTCCACGAGAAGAAGTCGTGCGTCTCGTAGGTCTCCGGCTGGATCACCCGAGCCAGGCCGGTGTAGACGAGACCGATGGCCCGCTTGACGCTCGTGACGTTGACGGCGAGCCAAGATCGATTGAGGACGAGAGTCCTGTCCGCCAGGACGGAGGTCCTTGGATGTGCGCGGGTGTCCACGATCGGGCGATGAGGACGGGGGCGATTCTTCGGCCGCGTCGGTCCGCGCTCACCGCGATGCGAGAACATCGCATCGACGCCGCCGCGTACCCAGGTCCGGCCGCGCGGAGCATCCTAGCAGCCGCGCCAAAAGTCATCCAAGCGGGGCGCCGCGTTCGGCGCCTGGACTCGAGATCGCAGACGGGGCTCGGCGCTCGTGATCTCTGCTATTCTCCCGGCCACACTCCTCCCTCGACCGACGAGCCACTGTCCCATGGCCTCTCGCCTCTCGAACTTCGTTCTCGCCGTCGTCGTCGTTTCGGCCGTCGCCTGCCGGACGCAGGTGGAGCACACGGTCAACCCGAAGCCGAATGTCGAGATCGACACGGCACTCACTCGCATTCCCCAATTCGCGGACGTCCCAGTTCCCTCGGGATTCCGCATCGCGCGGAACGACTTCACGGGATTCGCCGCCGAGGCGGGGTCGTTCCGATCGGGCCGCCAAACGTACATCGGCGATGGATCGCTCCTCGAACTGGTCGGCTACTTCCAGGAGCGCCTCCCCCACCATGGCTGGACTCTCTCGGAGAGAGAGAACTCCGCCAACGCGACCGTGCTCACCTACCGGAAGAACGACACGACGTTGAAGGTCGACATCCACCCGAGCGAGAATCGCGACGAATGGGAAGTCGTCGTTCGCCTTTCGACGTCGCGATCCTGACCGGCGAGTGTCGGTCCGAGCCGATCTTCAGCGGCAACCAACGCTCGCGCATTCGCCGTCAAATAGATCTCTTGTTCTTCTTTCCTTCCTTTCATCTTCCTCAACAACGGCGCTCTGACGATGGCCGCTCCGGTTCCTGCCCCGACCCCTGAACAGCGCTCCTTCCTCGGCGACATGGACCCGACCCTTCGCTTCTGGGTCGTCCGCGGAACGGCCGCGCTCACGCTCGGAATCGGCGTCGCGTTCGCCGCAGGATTCGTCCGCTCGAGCCTCCAGGCGTCCAAGGAAGCGCAGAAGGCCGAGGCGTGGAAGGCCTACGAGAAGTTCGAGAGCGGCTTCCGTGGGTTCTTCTCGACGAACTCGGATCCCGCGCCCCCCATCGACTCGATTCCGGAATCGGTGCGCCCCTGGGCACGGCTTCAGGTGGCCCACAAGCCGTTGCAAGAGGCCAAGCTGGACGAAGCGAAAACGCTCTATGCGTCCCTCGCAAGCGATCTGCCGACGAGCGTCGCGGCGACCGGCTTGCTTCCGGGTCGATCCGGCGCCAACGCCATCGCGGGCTCGATCGAAGCGTTGCATCGCTTCGAGTCCGAGCACCCGGCGCTCACGCAGAACCCCGCGCCTTCCGAGGACCGTCGCGCTCGCATCGTGACCGAACTCGGAACAATCGAGATCGGCTTCTATCCCGACGCGTCTCCGCAGCATGTGGACGCCTTCCGAAAGTTGATCGAAGACGGCTTCTACGTCGGCACGAAGTTCCACCGAGTCGTCCCGGGCACTCAGGGGAAGATCGGAATCGTCCAGGGGGGCGATCCGAAATCGAAGGACGACACCCTTCGTCTCGAATGGGGAACCGGCAGCCACGGCGACGGAATTCCGGTGGAGAAGAACCGCTTGGCGCACCTGCGCGGAGCGGTCGCGATGGCGCAACCGTCCGCGGCGGGCGGACCGGCGAAGAGCTCCGGCTGTCAGTTCTACATCGTGACCCATCCGTCGCCGTCCCTCGATCGGAAGTACACGGTCTTCGGATCCGTGATCTCGGGGATGGATGTCGTGGACCAATTGTCCTCGGCGGCGCTCGATCCGAATTCGGATCGCCCCGTCAAGGCGGTCTCGATCACGAAGACGGAGATCTTCTAGGAGCCCTCGCCGCTGGCCGTGCGGCACGGCGCGGCATCATCTGATTCGAGCTGCCGCGCCCTGTTTCACGTGAAACACGCCCGCGGGTCAGTCCGCCGAGTTCTCGAGCGCACGCGCTTGCGGAAGACCGACCGCCAGGTCCGTCACGCGCTCGAGTTCATCGAAGCTTCCACATTGGATGACGACCTTGGAGCGCTGGCCCGCTACGAGGATTCGAACCTTCGTCCCGAGCCGCCTCCTCCATCGAGTTTCGAGCTCATCGGCCCAGTCGGGCTGTTGCGCCTTCTTCTTCCTCTTACGTTCCTGCCGAGGCTCGGGGCGTTCGCCCGCCGCGGCGAATTCGACCTCCCGAACGCTCAGGTCCTCCCGAAGTGTCCGCTCGAATAGCTCCTGCCGCTTCGAGGGCTCCGGCACGGCTAGGAGCGCGCGAGCGTGGCCGGCAGAGAGAGCCCCGCGCTGCACGGCCTCTTGAATCTCCGGAGAGAGATCGAGGAGCCGCAGGAGATTCGCCACCGTCGATCGGTCTTGGCCAACGCTGCGAGCCACTTCGTCCTGCGTCTTTCCGAACTCGTCGATCAACTGCCGGTAGCCACGAGCCTTCTCGACGGGATTGAGATCGACGCGCTGCACGTTCTCGAGCAGCGCGAGTTCGAGCATCTCGCCGTCGGAAACGCGGTCTCGCACCACAATGGGGACGAGCTTCAGCCCCGCGAGCCGCGCTGCGCGCCAACGGCGCTCTCCCGCGATGATTTCGAGCTTCGCTCCGGCGCGGCGCACCGCGATCGGCTGGAGAATCCCGCTCTTCTGGATCGAAGCCGCGAGCCGTTCCAGTTCGGCGTTCTCGATGCGTTCGCGAGGCTGTCGCGGATTCGGCGAGAGGCGGTCGATCGACACCGTGTTGAGCTCGGTGGTCTCCGCGGGCTCCGAGATCTCCGTCTTCTTCGAGATAAGCGATTGCAGGCCTCGGCCGAGTCGTTTCTGCTCCATGGTGCCCTCGTTGGCGCCACGCTCAGAGCGCGGCGGGGGATCGGCCCGTCGAGCCGGGTCGCGCCCGTTCGGCGTGTCGGGTGGATGGGCGCGGAGGCTGGCTTCCCGACGGTTCAACGTCAATATGTTGATCGATGGATACATCGGATACTCCACCGGTTGTGGTTCATCTGAGATTCTGCGGCCAAGTGCAGGGAGTCGGCTTTCGTTGGACGGCGCGGCGCCACGCGCTCGAGCTGGGTCTCCGAGGCAGCGTTCGCAACCTCCCCGATGGATCGGTGAACGCCGTCGTCGTGGGGCCGCAGCGAGACATCGAGATCTGGCTGGCAGAGCTCGACCAGCGATTCGACATTGCTTCGATCGAGCGCCGAGAGGGCGGCCATCCCGAGTCACATCCCTCGAGAGGATTCGAGATTCAGAGATGACCGAACGCCTCATTGCCTGCGATGATACGCACCTAACGCATTATGCTGCCGCGTGTTACGGAATCTCGGCACGGACTGTTCTCCGCGCCGCTTTCGTACGACTCGTCGTCATCGTCGGTGGCATGGCGGTCTTCGCGGCGCTCGGGGTTCTCGTCGAGCACAACGTCGGGTCCTTCTTGGTGTGGGCGAGCATCCTCCTTCTTCCGGGGGCAGACCTGCATCGAGGCTACGCCGCTCTCGTCACTTCCCGTGGACTCGGACCGATGCAGCAGTCCGTGTCGTGTTTCGCCGCACGCTCTCTGCCCGTCGCTCTCGTGGTCCTCGTCATCGCGATCACGCTTCCCTCGTGGACGACGAGCGCATGGCACGGCCTGGGTCCCGCCGCGGTGCTCGTTGCGATCGGCATCGCCATCGGCAAGCGCGCTCGATCCCCGGTCGCCCCGATCGCCGCGCTCTGGATCCTCGCGACGATCGTGCCTGGGTTGACGGGCGGACGCTTCCTCTCGGTGGAGCCCCTCACGTCCGCGCCCGATCCGTGGCACCTTCTTGTCCACGGTCTTCTGGCGCTCGCCGTGCTCGCGGCCGATGCCTGGCTGATCTTCCCCCGAACCTCGCCCGTCCCACGCACCGAATGAAGACCGGCATCCTCGGAGACATCCACGCGAACATCGAGGCTCTCGAAGCGGTGCTCTCCTCGTTCGCCAAGGAGGGTGTCGATCAGGTCTTCTCGGTGGGGGACTTGGTCGGCTATGGCGCCGATCCCGTGCCCGTGATCGAGCGACTGCGAGCCGACGGAGTTCGCATCGTTCTGGGAAACCACGATGCGGCCGCGATCGAGACGCTCGTCGACCTCGCCTACTTCAACGTCTTCGCGCGCACGGCCGCCCTGTGGACGCGCAAAGTCCTCGAGGAGGAGCACAAGGAGTTCCTTCGCTCGCTCCCTCTCGTCCTCGAGTCCGACGACTTCGTGATCGTGCATGGCTCGCTCGATCGTCCCGAGGAGTTCAACTACATCCAGACGACTCGAGACGCGGAGTCATCGCTCGGCTGCCTCGAGAAGCACGTCTGCTTCGTCGGGCACTCTCACATTCCCGTCGGCTTCCTGTCGCAGAAGAGCGATCCCTCGCGCGTCGAGTACACCTTCGACAACGAGATCGATGTCTCGCGCTACGACCGCGCGCTGATCAACGTGGGGAGCGTCGGCCAGCCGAGGGACGAGGATCCCCGCGCCGTCGCCGCTATCTACGATTCGAATCGTCGAGTCGTCACGCTGCGACGCATTCCCTACGACGTCGACCGCGCCGCGGGGAAGATCCTCGCCGCTGGCCTCCCTCGGGTTCTGGCGGAGAGACTTCGTTTCGGCGTCTGACCCGCGCGAAGGGCCGTTCCGCGGATCGGCCGCGAGCGGTCCGCGCGCTCGCGTCTCCTACTTGAGGTACCAGAGCTGCTGAGGCAGCTCGACCTCTTCTTCGCCGAGCCCCGCATCGAAGAGCTGGCGCATGTCCCGAAGCACTGCGTCGTCGGCTCGGAACGTCACCTTCCGGGCTCCTGGGCTCATCCCGATCGCCATCACGACCTTGATCATCGACGCGGCGTCCACCCAGTCTCCGTCGGCGATGCGCATCTGCACCGGCGTTCCGTAGTGTCCCGCGACCTTGGCGATCATCATCGCCGGTCGAAGGTGCAGGTCGACGGCGGCGGGTACGTCGAGCGTCTCCTCCCGGAGCTTCGTGTACGCCGGGAAGATCGCGAGGGCCGTCGGGCGCCCCGCCGTGAGGTACCGCGCCGCGTAGTAGAGACCGAAGTTCACGGCGTGGTGGAGAACCTCGCCCTTCACGATCGTCCGCGAGATCTTCAGCTTGGTGGGCTCGTAGCGGATGTCGTTCTCGTGCCGCTCGTAGAAGTGCACGAGGTGCGTGACGTACTCGAGGAGATGCAGCGAGACCGATGCGTGCCCGCGGAGCGTCTTCAGATGGGGATCCTTGTTCTCGTAGATCGTGTTCTTGATGTACGTGTCGTACTTCGATTGGAGGTTGTGGACGCTCGCTTCGTAGAGCCGCGCCTTCTCCTCCGTGCAACTCCGCGCCACGAAGTGGCGAAGCCGCATGGGGTCGTCGATCTGCTCGATCCCGATGCTGTCGACGATGTCGCAGGTCTTCAGGAACTTCGTCGCGATCTCCGCGATGCGCTGCTCCTCGTCGGCGACATCCTCCTCGTCCACCGTCCGCGGCAGCCGGAGCCGGGCGAAGGCCGTCGGGAAGCTCCGCTCGCCCAAGGCCTCCCGCGGAATCGGGACTCCCAACGCGCGGACGTCCTTGTAGAGCTCCTCCAGCAGGGCGGCGATCGAGTCGTTCGTCCACTCGGCCGACGCCACGAGTGCCCGCTGGAAGCCCTTCTCCTCGTCGAACTCGACGCGGTACTTCGAGTAGCGCCGGTTGAGGTGCTGGAGCGCATGCGCCGCGTTCGCGAATCCACGGACCGATGCGACGATCTCCGTGAAGTAGGAGAACTTCTTGTTGTTCCTCGCATCGAAGTCGTCGAGGAAGGATTCGAGCGCGTTCGCCTCGGTCTGCAGCGAGAAGAGGTGGTTCTCGCCCCAGGCGTCTCGTTTCGCAGAGACGAGGAAATTCGCGAGCCGGAAGAAGGCGGCCGCCTGATCGGCGAGCATCTGGAGGAAGTCCCGTTCGGCGACGAGCTGCTCGAGCGACGCGGCTTCGCTCGTGACGACCGTTGCGCGCGGAGGCTTGCGGGGAATCGATCGCTTCTTTCGAGCCATCGGCGCAAGCATAGCGGCGGGGGGATCCCGAAGAGCGGTCCCCGAGCGAGGCTCAAGTCCCATCGTCGGGCGGGTCGATCGAGACCGCGAAGGGGGAGTCCGGGCCTGGCGCCCGCGGGAGGTATCGTTGGCGACAGGGGAACGCTGTCTCGAGACGTATCTGAAGGAGATCAATGAGGTCGCGCTGCTGACGGCGGATCAGGAGAAGGAGCTCTCGCGACGCGTTCGCGTCGGCGACCCTTCTGCGCGCGATCACATGATCCGCGCGAACCTCCGCCTCGTCGTGGCGATCGCGAAGCGCTACTCCAATCGCGGTCTGTCCCTGCAGGACCTGATCGCCGAGGGGAACATCGGCCTCATGAAGGCCGTCGAGCGCTTCAACCCGGATCTGAACTGCCGATTCAGCACCTACGCCGCGTGGTGGATCAAGCAGTCGATTCGCCGCGCGCTCGTCAACACCGTGCGGACGGTTCGTGTCCCGTCCTACATGGTAGAGATCATCAGCCACTGGAAGGGTGTGGCGACGGAGCTCGGCTACCACCTCGGCCGTCCGCCCCGGGCCGATGAGATCGCCGAGGGGCTCGCCGTCGAGAATCGGATCGTCCAGGATGACAACTGGGGCGTCGTCGAGCGCACGATCCGCGGCGGCTCGACGGCCGCCAGCGCCGATGCCTTCTGGTCTGCCAGCGAGGCGATCGAGGACGCGAAGACCAAGCGCCCCGACGAGGTGTTCCTCAGCACGTGCGAGATCGAGAAACTCAACGACCTTCTGAAGGTGATCGACGAGCGGGAGGCGCTGATCCTGCGTCTGCGCTACGGCTTCGGGGACGTCGAGCCGATGACGCTCAAGGAGATCGGCGAGGTCGTGGGACTGACGCGGGAGCGCGTGCGGCAGATCGAAGCGGAGGCGCTCCGCAAGCTGCACTCGATCATGGTGGGGGGGAAGTCCGGCGAAGAGAGCTGATCGACGCCGTCGCGCGCCTCGATCGCCCGTCGCTCTACGTCCACGTCCCGTTCTGCGTCTCGAAGTGCCGGTATTGCGACTTCAACTCCCACGAGGGCGCCGGGCGCGACCTCGCGGGCTACGTCGGCGCACTCCTCGAGGAAGTGCGCGTGCGCGTACCCAGCCGACCTCCGACGGTCTTCGTCGGCGGTGGAACGCCCACGTTCCTCCCGCCCGACCTGCTGGAGCGCCTCTTCGCGGGGCTGCGCGCGGCCGGCGCCTTCGACGACCCGCTCGTCGAGGTGACGGTCGAGGCGAATCCCGAGAGCGCGACGGAAGAACGTCTGCGTCTCCTCCGCGAGGCGGGAGCGAACCGGCTCTCGATCGGCGCACAGTCCTTCGATGCGGAGCAGCTGAAGGCCTTCGATCGGGTGCATTCGGCGGGGGACGTCGCGGCGGCGGTGCACGCGGCGCGGCGCGCCGGATTCGAGCGCATCAACCTCGACCTCATCTTCGCGAAGCCCGGCGAGACCCTCGACCTCTGGGTCCGCGACCTCGAGGCAGCGCTCGCGCTCGGCACCGACCACGTCTCCTGCTACGAGCTCTCCTTCGAGGAGGGAACCGCGCTCTTCCGCGACCGCGCGCGTGGGCGCGTCGCCGAGCAGCAGGAGGACGAGCGCGCCGCGTTCTATCGCGCGACGATCGATCGTCTCGCGGGGTCGGGGCACGCGCCCTACGAGATCTCCGCCTTCGCCCGACCGGGCTTCGAGTGCCGTCACAATCTCGTCTACTGGACCGGCGGCGACTGGATCGGCGTCGGCGCCGGCGCCGCGACGTCCCTCGGTGCGCGCCGGTTCATGAACCGGAAGAGTCCCGAGGCCTACGCCGCGTCGATGATGGGAGGAGGGTCGGCGCTCGATCCGGAGACGCAGGAGGACGCCGATCCCCGGATGCGCCTCGCCGAGCTGCTCATGATGGGCCTGCGCCTCGTCGACGGGATCGCCGCCGACTCGGTGCACCGTCGCTGCGGTCTCGACCCCCTCGTCACCCTGCGCGACGAGATCTCGCAACTCGTCGACGACGGACTCCTGCGCGTGGAAGCGCGCCGGCTCGTTCCGACGGAACGCGGCCGCTTCCTCGGCAACATCGTCGCGATGCGGCTCCTCCCGTGATGGTCCTCGGCGCGCGGGCTCTCGGCGCCCCATGCGACGCACTATCCTGACCGCGTGCCCGAGCCGTTCGCCGATCGCCTGACCCTCGCGGTGCGCCGCACGGGCGCGCCCTGCTGCGTCGGGATCGACCCGCGCCTCGATTGGATTCCCGCCGAGCTGCGCGCGCGTTTCGCCGCGCGACCGACGCCTCACACCGTGGCCGCGGCCCTGCAGGAGATGCACCGGCGCATCGTCGACCGGATCGCTCGCTGGGTACCGGCGATCAAGCCGCAGCTCGCCTTCTTCGAGCAGCTGGGAGCCCCTGGCATCGCCGCCTACGAAGATCTCGTGCGTCACGCGCGCGACCGCGGCGTGCTCGTGATCGCCGACGCCAAGCGCGGCGACATCGGGTCCACGGCGGAGGCCTACGCCGCCGCCTTCCTGGGGGGCGTGCGCTTGGGCGACGTGGATCTCTCCCCGCCGCGAGCCGACGCCCTCACGATCCAGCCGTGGTTCGGCACGGACGGCGTCGAGCCGTTCCTCCGCGCCTGTGATCGCGAGGGAGCGGGCCTCTTCGTCCTCGTGAAGACGAGCAACCCTTCGTCGGCGGAGCTGCAGGACCTCGTCTGCGGCGACCGCACCGTCTCCATGCATGTCGCCGCCGCCGTCGACGCGTGGGGCCGGTCGCGGGTCGGCGCGAGCGGATACTCGTCCGTCGGTGCCGTCGTGGGCGCCACCCACCGCTCGCACCTCCTTCCGCTCCGCCGTGCGATGCCCCGCGCGATCCTCTTGCTCCCGGGCTACGGCGCCCAGGGAGGGTCCGCCTCGGACGTCGTCGACGCCTTCGATGACAACGGCCTCGGCGCGCTCGTCGTGGCCGCCCGGTCGGTGCACTTCGCCTACCGCCGCCCCGATGGCTCCGAGGAGCCCGACTGGGAGGCCGCCATCGAGAACGCAGCGCGGCGCATGTGCGAGGACGTGGCGGGAGCCCTGCGCGACGCGCGAAGGACGCCTCCAAGAGCATGAGCGCGCGCGGCGAGCTCCTGCCCTGGAGCGTGGTGGTGGAGAGTGCGCTGTCGCGGGAGCGCTACGCCGAGATCGCGGCGGCACACGCGCAGCGGTCGCTCGTCGCGCGCGCCGTCTCGCTCGCACCCGAGCTCGACGCGCTCCGCTTCGACCGGGCCGCCCTCGTGGGAGCGCTCCTGGTGGCCTGTGACGAGGCGGGCTCTCCGCCGGAGGCTCGCCGCGCCGCCGAGCGGCTGGCCGATCCGAGGGCCGTCGCCGTCGTCACGGGTCAGCAGCCCGGCTTCCTCGGCGGGCCGCTCTATTCGTTCTTCAAGGCGATCCACGCCGTCGCGCTCGCACGCGAGATCGAGCGGGCCGCGGGTCGGCCCGTCGTCGCCCTCTTCTGGAATCACAGCGACGACCACGACATCGACGAGACGCGCGGAGTGTCCCTCCCCGACGCCTCCGGAGACGTGCAGCGCATCGCCCTCGATCTCGGTCGCGGCCGGCCGTTCCTGTCGGACGTCCTCGTGCCCGAGGACGCGCAGCGTCCCTTCGATCGGGTCCGCGAACTCCTGCCGGCGGGTCCCGATCGGGAGCGCGTGATCGACCTCTACGAGCCCGTGCCGGGGCGCCGCTTCGCCGCGGAAGCCGCGCGACAGCTGGCCGCGCTCGTCGGCCGGCTGGGGCTCTGCGTCTTCGAGCCGCGTCATCTGCGCGTGCTGCTCTCGCGCGAGCTCGCGCGCGTCGCCGAGGACGCGGCCGCGGGCTTCGCGCGGCTCGAACGCCTCGCGCGCGATCTTCGCGGTCGGGCGATCGAGCCGCCCTTCGACGCGACGGGCCCTCCGCTCCTCTTCCAGCGCACCGAGGCGGGTCGCGAGCGCGTCCGCTTCGATGGCGCGTCCTTCGGGCTGCCTTCCGAACGGCGCCTCGAGCCTCGCTCGATGGCGGAGGCGATCCGCGGGAGTCCGGACGACTTCACCGCCGGGGTCGCCAGCCGGCTCGTCGTCGAGGCGCTCGCGATCCCCGTCGTCGCCGTCGTCCGAGGGCCGGCGGAGCTCGCCTACTCCCCGAGCGCCGCCGCGTTCGTGCCGCGCGGTGCCGGCCGCCCGCTGCCCGTGGAAGTTCCGCGCTTCGCGGCCACGCTCGTCGACGCGAAGCTCCGAGACGTGCTGACCGGCCTCGGCTGGTCCGCGGCGCAAGTCGTGCGCGGTCTCGCCGACGACGAGTCGTCGCGTCGACGGGAGCGCGTGCCCGTCGAGACGGCGCTCGAGGAGCTGGAGCGCGACGCCGACAAGCGCCTCGCGACGATCCGCGACGATCTGCTGCGCGCCGACGGCAATCTCGCACGTCCGCACGAGAAGACGGTCGCGACCGTCTCGTCGGCTCTCCGCTCGTTGCGCGACAAGCTCGCGCGCGCGGTGGACGAGCGCGAAGCCACCGGCGCCCGCCGACGGAAGCGCGCGCGCGCGTGGCTGCGGCCCATGGGGGCGCTCCAGGAGCGCCGGATTCCGATCGCGCCCTTCCTCTGCGCGGGGATCGAGCGGCGCGTCGACTCGCTCCTCGATGCGGTGGAGCCCGTCCCGTCGGGACACCGCATCCTCTCCCTGGACGAGGACCCGTGAAGACACCTGCGCGACTGGACGTCCTCCTGCTGGCCACCCATCCCGACGACGCGGAGTCCACCTGCGGTGGAACGCTCGCGAAGCTCGTCGCGCGCGGCGCGCGCGTCGGAGTGCTCGACGCGACGCGCGGAGAGATGGGCACGCGTGGCAGCGCGGCGGAGCGCGCTCGCGAATGCGCGAAGGCGACACGTGCGCTCGGCCTCGCGTGGCGCGGCAATCTGGAGCTGCCCGATGGTCGCGTCGCGGCCACGATCGAAGCGCGCGAACTGCTCGTGGGCTGGATCCGGAAGCTGCGTCCCTCGATCCTGATCGCCCCCTGGTGGCAGCGCGATCTCCACCCCGACCACGCCGCCGTCGGACGGCTGGCGCGACAGGCCTACTACCTCGCGGGACTGCGAAAGCTCCTCCCGGGCTCCGCGCCCCATCGTCCCGACTCCGTCTTCTACTACCCGAGCCACGATCTCTTCCGACCCCACTTCGTCGTTCCTCTCACGGAGCAGCACTTCGCCCGGAAGATGCGAGCCCTCCACTGCTACCGATCGCAGGTGCGGCCGCGGGAGGCCGGAGACGTCGGGAGACACCTCGTCTACGGCTCCGACCTCGTCGCGCGCATCGAGACGCGAGCACGATTCTTCGGCGAGATCGTGGGCGCGCCCTTCGGCGAGCCGTTCCGCTCGGAGAAGATGCTCCAGGACGCCGAGCCCTTCGCCGCGGCCACGCGGCGGCGGGCGCGCACCTGAGCCGCGCCGAGCGCTCGGGCGCCGTCGCTCCTCTCCCGGCCATCCCCCAATCCCACCTGCGAGTCTCTCCCCGTGCGACGCATCGCGATCATCAATCAGAAGGGTGGCGTCGGGAAGACGACGACGACCGCGAACCTCGGAGCCGCCCTGGCGTCGATGGGGAAGCGGGTCGTCGTCGTCGATCTCGATCCTCAGGCGAATCTCTCGATCCACCTCGGGGTCGACGCGGAGGAAGGCTCGCCGACGATCTACCACCTCCTCCTCGAGGAGAAGTCCCTCGCGGAGGTCCTTCGGCCGACGAGCGACCCGAATCTCCGCCTCGTCCCGTCGAATCTCGACCTCGCCGGCGCGGAGGTGGAGCTCGTCGCGCAACTCGGGCGCGAGACGCGGCTCCGAGACGGGATCGAGAAGTGGAGTCGCGCGGGCTCCGATGGGGGGAGCGAGCCCCCGGTCGACTTCCTCCTCATCGACTGCCCGCCGTCCCTGGGCCTCCTCTCGGTGAACGGCCTCGTGGCCGCGACGGACGTCTTCATCGCCGTGCAAACGGAGTTCTTCGCGTTGCGCGGGCTGACGAAGCTGATGGAGCTGGTCGAGCTCGTGCGCCGGCGCCTCAACCCGAGCCTCGAGATGTCGGGGATCGTGGCCGGGCTCTACGATGCGCGGCGAAACCTCGCGCGGGAGGTGCTCCAGGACCTCCGGCAGCACCTCGGATCGAAGGTCTTCCGGACGGTGATCCGTGAGAACGTGCGCCTGGCGGAGGCGCCGAGCCACGGCAAGTCGATCTTCGAGTACGCGCCGGACTCCCATGGCGCGCAGGACTACCGCTCGCTCGCTCTCGAAGTCCTCGGCGAGACGCTGCCAGAGACTGCGCCGGAGCCGCCGACGAGCAACGTGGCGGAGCCCGGATCGGAGATCCCGGCGGCGCCCGATCCCTCCGTGCCGGACGCGCGGGCCGCCGACGAATCGGCGGGCGCCTGAGCGTCCCCGTCATGCGCATCGGGATCGCCTGCTATCCGTCCGTTGGAGGCTCCGGCGTCGTCGCGACGGAGCTCGCCACGGCGCTCTCGGAGCGCGGGCACAGCGTCTGCATCTTCACCTTCGCTCCGCCTCATCGATCGACGCCCGGGCTGTGCGTGCAGATCGTCGACGTCTTCGCCTATCCGCTGCTCCGCTATCCGCCCTACGACCTCGCGCTCGCCTCGGCGATCGTCGACTACGTCCAGCGCGACGGGCCGCTCGACCTCCTCCACGTCCACTACGCGGTGCCCCACGCGATCAGCGCGTTCCTGGCGCGCGCGATGCTCGGCAACGGTTCCTTCGCGACCGTCACGACGCTCCACGGGACGGACATCTCGATCGTCGGGAGCGATCCCGCCTACGCGACCGTCACCCGCTTCGGGATCGAGCAGAGCGATGGAGTGACCGCCGTCTCCGAGAGCCTGCGCCGCCAGACGGAGCAGGGTCTTCGAGTGCAGCGAGCCATCGAAGTGATCCCGAACTTCGTCGATCTGTCGGTCTTCCGACCCCTGCCGAAGGACCCCGCAGCTCCACCCCGGCTGATCCATGCTTCCAACCTCCGCGCCGTGAAGCGACCGCTCGACGTCGTGCGGATCCTCGAGCGCGTGCGCCGCCGCGTGCCGGCGCGCCTCACGCTCGTCGGCGACGGGCCGGAGCGGGGTGCCGTCCTCGATCTCGCCCGCGATCTCGAGCTCCTTCCCTTCGTGGATCACCTCGGTCCGGTGCAGATCCCCGCCGAGGCCATCGGCTCCTCCGACGTGCTCCTCCTCCCGAGCGAACAGGAGTCGTTCGGGCTCTCCGCCCTCGAGGCGCTGTCCTGCGAGGTTCCCGTCGTGGCGAGCCGCGTCGGCGGTCTCCCCGAGGTCGTGCGTCATGGCGAGAACGGCTTCCTCCTCGAAGTCGGCGACGTCGAGGGCATGTCCGATGCCGTCGTCGACCTTCTCCTCGATGCACCGAAGCGCGCTGCCTTCGGCGAGGCGGGCCGTCGCGTCGCGGGGGCGCAGTTCTCGAGGGACCGCGTCGTCGACCGCTACCTCGCGTTCTACGAGAAGACGATCCGCTCGCGCCGCTGAGCGCTCGCCGTGGACCGGCTCTATCTCGATTGGAACGCCTCGGCGCCCCTGCGCCCCGAGGCCGCCGCCGCCATGGAGTCGGCCGAGCGGCTCCACGGGAACCCCTCGAGCATCCACGCGGAGGGGCGCGCCCTCCGCGCCTTCCTCGAGCAGGCGCGCGAGCGCATCCGCGCCGCTCTCCTGGCGCCTCGGGCGCGCATCGTGTGGACGTCCGGCGCCACGGAGTCCGACAACCTCGCCATCCTGGGCGTCGCGGCCGCCCTCGAGCGGTCGGGCACGGCGCGCGTGGCGAGCACGACGGCGATCGAGCACTCGGCGGTCCTCGAGCCGTTCCGGCGCCTCGAGGAGCGGGGGTGGCGCGTCCTGCGAGCTGCCCCCGATCCGTCGGGCTCCGTGCAGGCGGCCGCCCTCTTCGCGGGAGCCGATCCACCGCGCCTCGTGTCGTGCATCCTCGCGAGCAACGAGACGGGCGCCCTCCAGGACGTGCGGGCGGTGTCCGCCTCGGCGCGCGCGGCGCCGACTCCGGTCGTGGTGCACACCGATGCAACACAAGCGATCGGAAGGGTGCACTTCTCGTTCGAGGCGCTCGGCGTCTCCCTGGCATCCGTCTCAGCCCACAAATGCGGCGGACCGCGCGGCGCGGGCGCACTGTTGGTTCGCCCGGGCACGACGCTCGACCCGCTGCTCTCGGGAGGCGATCAGGAGGACGGCCTCCGCGCCGGTACACCCAACCTCGGAGGCATCGCCGGCTTGGTCGCCGCCATCGAGTGCGCGGTCGCCGAGCGCGAGCGGGCCGCGCGGAGCATGGAGCGCCTCGTGTCGAGGCTCCGCGCGACCTTGGCGCGCCGGCTCGAGGGCGTTCGCTTCCACTCTCCGGAAGTGGGAGGCCTCCCGAACACGCTTTCCGTCTCCTTCCAGAACATCGACGGCCGGGCGCTCCTCGTCGCGCTCGATCTCGAGGGCATCGCCGCGTCCGTCGGCTCCGCCTGTGCGTCGGGAGCGCTCGAGCCTTCGCACGTCCTCCTCGCCATGGGGCTCTCCGACGACGTCGCACGCGGCGCTCTGCGGCTCTCGATCGGCGCGTCGACTTCGGAAGCGGATGTCGACGATGCCGCGGCACGGATCGAGCGCGTCGTCGTTCGATTGCGGCGGAGTCCGAGTCGACAGGGATCCTGATTCCACAAGCCGTTCCTGCGCCCTCTCTTCGCGGCGACGTTTTTCGGCGCTTGACCGTTGTGCCGCGCAGCGGATCTAATCTCGCGACCCCCTCACCGTCGATGACATAACGTCATGCGGAGTAGCGGCTTATAGAAGTGGGAGTGAAGCCCGACAATTCTTCTGTCTCCGCCTCTCGCACCCCCGACGCGCGCCCGGTGTCGCTGGATGCCCAGGAGCTCTGGACCGCGATCCACGCACACCTCTCGGAGATCCTCCGCCGAGAGCAGGTGAGGACCTGGTTCGATCGCGTCGCCGCTCTCGAGTTCGATGGGCAGACGCTCAGCCTCGCGGTCCCCACGGAGTTCCACAGGACGTGGATCCTCGAGAACTACCAGCGCGCGCTCGACGTGTCGTCGTCGTTCGTCCGGGGCTCGGTGGTCTCGATCCGGCTCCTGATCGATCCGGAGAAGGCGTCTCTCGGCGCCGCACCGCCGGTGCGCGTCGAAACCGAGACGACCGACGCCGCGGCATCGCCCGCTCCGACTCCCACCGTCTCCTCGAGCACGCCGACGAGCGATGCCGGAAGGCGCGGCATCGCGAGCCAAGCCCCAGCCAGGAGCTCCGCGCCCCTCGCGCGCGGAATGGCGGTCCCGTGCTCCTTCAACCCGACCTACACCTTCGAGAACTTCGTCGTCGGACCCTGCAATCGATTCGCCTTCGCCGGCGCCATGGGCGTCGCCGAGAATCCCGCTCGGGCGTACAACCCACTTTTCCTACACGGGTCCGTCGGCCTCGGTAAGACCCATCTTCTCCAGGCGATCGGGCAGGAATTGTTGCTTCGGCGCCCGGAGACACAGATCCTCTATCTGTCCTGCGAGACCTTCACCAACCACTTCATCGCCGCCCTGGAGAAGGGGTCGCTCGAGGAGTTTCGGCGTCGGTACCGCGAGGTGGACGTCCTCGTCGTGGACGACATCCACTTCCTCGCGAACAAGGAGCGGACGCAGGAGGAGTTCTTCCACACGTTCAACACGCTCTTCCAGGACCAGAAGCAGTTGGTTCTCTCCAGCGACAGCCCCGCCAAGGAGATCCCGTCCCTCCAGGAGCGCCTGGTGTCGCGCTTCAAGTGGGGGCTGGAGGCCGAGATCGAGAAGCCGTGCCTCGAGACGCGGCTCGCCATCCTCCAGAGGAAGGCCCGCACCATGGGTCTCGCGCTACCGGACGAGGTCGCCCACTTCCTCGCGGAGCGGATCACCAACAACATCCGCGAGCTCGAGGGGGCCATCAATCGCGTCGTCGGGTTCTCCGCCCTGCAGAAGACGCCCGTGAGCCTCGAGCTCGTCCGACGGGCCATGCCGGAGTTGGAGGCGGAGCGCACGATGATCGTCCGCTTCGAGGACGTCGCCGGCGTCGTCGCCCGGCGGCACCACGTGAAGATCCAGGATCTGCAGAGCCGCCGCAGGAACCAGTCCATCGCGTTCCCTCGCCAGATCGCCATGTTCCTGACGCGCCGGCACACCAAGCACTCCCTCGAGGAGATCGGTGCGTACTACGGGGGTCGCGACCACTCGACCGTGCTCTACGGCATCGAGAAGATCGAGAGCCTCATCGCGAAGGACTCGATCGCGCGCGACACCGTCAACGCCCTGTCGGACGAGATCACCCGCCTGACGCAGCGTCCCCAGTGACCGGCCGGGTCGCTGGCGAGGGGACCCGGCGAGGATGCGCGCCGCCCGCACGGCGCTCGAGGTCGTGAGCCAGTTCGCGCCCGATCCTCGTTCCATCGGCCGTCGGGCGCTCGCCGTCCGCTCGAACCCCGGATCCGCCGGCGCACGCTCCGCGTCGGATCCCGGACGTCATGCCTCGGAGACTCCTCCCTCGGCGACTCGTGTCGCGGAGACAGGAGACACGGCGACTGGGACTGCCACGACTCGTGGAGGACGGGTGGAGAGCCGTCGGAGGAACGCCCCCGAAGCGCCCTCCGCGGCGCCACTTCTTCGGAGCTTCTCCCGGCCTCTGCCGCTCCTCCACGTTCCATCCCATTCGGTCGACGCTCGTTCCACATCCCTTCGGGAGCGCTCGCGTCGCCACGGCGTCTCCAAGTCGTTCCCCAGACATCCTCTAGGTCGCCCTCGTCGCGTCTTTCCACTAGAGGTAGGCGCTTCTGAAGATGACTATGATGTCTTCATTCTCTCTCTCGATTCGAGCCATTGCACCTCGCCACTCGCCCCACGAAGAGCAGTCCTTCGGCCTCTGGAGCCCCGCCGATGAAAGTTCTCTGCGGTCGTGATCACCTTCGAGACGCTCTCTCGATCCTCACCGCAGCGCTCCCGTCGCGAACGACGAAGCCAGTCCTGGAGGCGATCCTCTTCGAAGCCGAGGGCGACACGCTGAAGCTCCAGGGCACCGACCTCGAGATGGCCGTCAGCTACTCGATCCCGGAGGTTCGAGTCGAATCGCCCGGACGCTGCCTCGTCCCGTCGAGGGAGGTCTCGGAGTTCGTGCGCGACCTGTCGGACGACGCGGTCACGATCGAGCTCCAGAAATCGACGCTGCGCGTCTTCGGACGGGACGATCAGTGCGAGGTCGCCGTCGCCGACGTCGGCGAGTTCCCGGAGATGCCGCAAGTCGAGGAGAACCACGCGGTCTCCCTCGCGGGCTCGTCGCTCGCGCGCATGATCGAGCGCACGGCCTTCGCGGCCGCGCGGGAGATCGGGCGCTTCGCCATGAACGGAGTGCGCCTCGAGCTCCGCCCGGACGGCCTCCGCATGGTGGCGACCGACGGCCGCCGCCTCTCTCAAGTGGAGCAGCCGGCCGAGACGGGCGTGAAGGAATCCGTCTACGCGACGCTGCCAACGAAGACTGTCCAGCAGCTCGTCCGCGTCTTCGGGAGTTCCGACGAACCGGTGAGGCTCTCTCTCGGCAGCGAACGCGCGTCGTTCCATTCCCCGCGAGCGACGATCGTCACCCGGCTCTTGGAAGGGGAGTTCCCGAAGTACCAGAGCGTGGTGCCCAAGAGCGGCAAGAACGTCGCCCACTGCGAATCCAAGGTGCTCACGCAGAAGCTCCGCCTCGTCGCGCACCTCTGCACGCCGGAGCAGCCGATCGTCCGACTCAAGTTCACGGGCGGCTACCTGACGCTGTCCGCGTCCTCTCCGCAACGGGGCGAGGCGAAAGCCGAGATGCCGGCGGAGTTCGAAGGGACTCAGCACCAGATCGCCTTCAACCCCGACTACGTCCTCGAGGGTCTGAAGACGTGCCAGAGCGAGAACGTGCGCCTCGAATTCAACGATGGCGCCTCTCCCGGCAAGTTCCACCTCAACGAGCATCACGAGTACGTCGTCATGCCGGTCGTCAACGAGTAGTCTCGCGATGACGCGACCAACGGCGACGTGAAAGCTCGACGAAGGAGCAGCGACGCGGATCGACCGTCGGGTGCGCTGCGGGGATTCCACGCGCTGCGCGACTCTCTCGCCAAACTCCTCGGCACGCCTGGGCTTCGAGAGCGCCTCGCCGCACGACCGGCCATCGAGGCCTTCCGGCGGGCCGCGGGGGACGAGGTCGCCCGCGAGGCTCGCGCCCTCCGGCTCCACCGCGGCGTCCTCGACGTGGAGGTGGAGTCGACCACGCTCCTCCACGACCTGAAGCTCTTCCACGCAACACGACTTCTCGAGCAGGTGCGGCGCGACGTGCCCTCGATGGACATTCGATCGATTCGATTCCGGCTGGCGGCACCCACGGCGACACGATGAGCGAAGACGTCAAAACTCCGAACGAGACCGTCGATCCGAAGCAGGCCGAAGGAAAGGCCCGTGCCGCGGAGCACGGAGCCAAGGCCGCCGCGGACGATCGGTCGAAGGACCGCGCCGGAGCGGAACGCGAGAAGTACACGGGCGAGTCGATTCGCGTCCTCGAGGGGCTCGAGGCCGTTCGTGAGCGGCCGGCGATGTACATCGGCGACACGTACGACCGCGGCTTCCACCATCTCCTCTGGGAGTGCGTCGACAACGCGATCGACGAGGCTCTCGCGGGGCACGCGAAGAGCATCCGCGTCACCATCGGCGCCGACGGAAGCGCCACGGTCTACGACGACGGTCGCGGCATCCCCGTCGATCAGCATCCGACCGAAGGCATCTCGACGATTCGAGTCGTCCTCGAGAAGCTCCACGCGGGCGGCAAGTTCGACAAGAAGTCGTACGCCATGTCCGGCGGCCTCCACGGCGTCGGCATCACCGTCGTGAACGCCCTCTCCGAGTGGCTCGAGGTGGAGGTCTACCGCGACGGGAAGCGATTCCACGTGGAGTACGCACGCGCGAAGCTCGTGCAGGACCTCCGCGAGGTCGGACGCGCGGAGCCGGCCGATCGCACGGGGACGGTCGTCTCCTTCCGACCCGACCCGGAGATCTTCAAGCACGTCGAGGGCTTCTCGCACCAGCGCGTCGCCGCGCGGCTCCGCGATCTCGCGTTCCTGATGGGCTCCCGCGGGATCACCATCACTCTCGAGGACGAGAAGACGGGACAGTCCGAGGAGTTCGCCTACGCCGAGGGTCTCGTCGCCTTCGTCAAGCACCTGAACGACGGCCGGACTCTGGTGCATCCCGAAGTCTTCTCCTTCTCGAAGGAGATCGTCTCCGAGGAGCAAGGCGATCAGGCGTACTTCGTCGACGTCGCACTGCAATACAACGACGACTTCAGCGAGTTCATCCACACCTTCGTCAACAACATCAACACGCATGGCGGCGGTACGCACCTCTCCGGATTCAAGACCGGCCTCACGCGCACGCTCAACAACTACGCCCGCCGCGAGAAGCTCGTGAAGGACGGGGGGGACCTGCCGCTCGGCGAGGACTACCTCGAGGGCGTCGCCGCCGTCGTCTCCGTCGGAGTTCCGCAACCTCAGTTCGAAGGACAGACCAAGGACAAGCTCGGCAACCGGGAGGTCGAGGGACTCGTGAGCAGCGCCTTCGGCGAGGCCTTCGCGACGTTCCTCGAGGAGACTCCATCGGCGGCGAAGGCGATCTTCGGAAAGGCGGAGGTGGCGCGCCGCGCGCGCGAGGAAGCCCGCAAGGCGCGCGACCTCGTGCGTCGCAAGGATGCCTTCGGAGGAGGCGGACTCCCCGGGAAGCTCGCGGACTGCCAGACGCGCCAGCGCGACGAAGCGGAGCTCTTCCTCGTCGAGGGTGACAGCGCCGGTGGCTCCGCGAAGAAGGGCCGCGACCGTCGCACGCAGGCGATCCTTCCGTTGCGCGGCAAGATCCTGAACGTCGAGAAGGCGGGCCGCGACCGCATGCTCGCGCACCAGGAGATCCAGACGATCATCCAGGCGATCGGCGCCGGATTCGGCGACGAGATGGAGCCCGACGAGTCTCGCTACGGGACCGTGATCGTCATGACGGACGCAGACGTCGATGGGAGCCACATCCGAACGCTCCTTCTCACGTTCTTCTTCCGGCACATGCGGCCGCTCATCGATCGTGGAAAGGTGTTCCTCGCCCGGCCGCCGCTCTATCGAACGAGCCGAAAGCGGAAGGGCAAGAAGGTGGAGCGATACATCCACGCCGAGGAGGAGCTCCGCGAGGAATTCCTGACGGCGGGCATCGAGGAGACGGTCCTGGAGGACCACCGAACCGGCCAGCGATACGAGGGGGAGATCCTCCTCGAGCTCGCGAAGAGGATCGACCGGCTCGAGGCGATCGGTGGGCGATTCCTGCCGCCGCGCCGAACGGTCACCTTCGACGACTACCTCGCGGCGGCGCGCGGCCCGAGCCTGCCCCTCTCCCGCGTCTCCTACGGGACCACGAGCCAGTTCCTCCACGACGACGAGGAGCTCGACCTCTGCATCGAGAGGCTCGCCGCGGAGAAGGGCCGCTCCCTCGTGATCTGGGATGGACCGGGGAGTGGCACGCCGGCTCAAGCCGACCTCCGGATCGACCGCTTCGAGCACGACCGCAACGACCTGCGGGCCGTCCTTCAGCGCATCGAGGAGATCGGCCTGCGCGTGGAAGGCGTCCTGCTGACGCCGGCGGGCGAGGCTGCGCGTGACCCCAAGAAGGCGCCCTTCACGCTGGTCCATGAGGGGAAGCAGCGCCGCCCCGTGTTCTCCGTGCGCGAGATCCGGCGCCTCATCGAGTCGCTGGCGGACGAGCGCGTCGAGGTGACGCGTTACAAGGGTCTCGGCGAGATGAACGACGACCAGCTCTGGGAGTCCACGATGGACCCCGCCCAGCGCATGCTCTACCGCGTCACGCTCGAGGACGCCTTCGAGGCCGAGCGGACGTTCGCCATGCTCATGGGCGAACGAGTGGAGCCGCGGCGCCAATTCATCGAAGAGCACGCGCACGAGGCCACGAACGTCGACGTCTGACGCGGCCCGCCCTCTGGCCGGTCGCGCGTCAGCTCGGCGAAGAGGCGTCGTGCTGGCCGCTCTCGTCGGCGCGCGATGCGCCGCTGGTGCGCTGCGCCTCGCTGGCGTTCGGCGTCCCGGCCGCCGGCGACGTGTTTGCGGAGCCGGGCGTGGCATCCGGAGAGGTCGTTCCCGGGTACGCGAGGGGGCGCCGCGCGGGAGGCGAACCGCCGCTCTTCGGAGAAGTGCTCTTTCCAGGGCTCGCGATCGACGCCGCGGCCGCAGCCGCGGTCGTCGCCGGCGTGCTCTCGATCGACCTCTGCGCCCGCTCGAATCCGGAGCGCGCCTCGTCGACCGAGGATCGCGCCGACCTCATGGCGTCCCGCAAGGGTCCCTCCACCTGCTCGCGGATCGGTCTCGAGAGCTCGAGCTTCAGGTCGTCCATTCCCTTGCGGAACTGGAAGAGCTTCTGGCCGATCTTGCCGGCGACCTCCGGGAACCGCTTCCCGAAGAGGAGGAACGCCACCAGGAGGATGAGCACATCCTCGGAGAGCGAGGAGCCGATGATCGCGAGCACGGGAGGTAGATCGACTGTTCGGCGCGGGATCTCGAGCGGCGTCGGACGGGAGCCGTTCGGACGCCAGGCAGGACGCTCAGTAGAACCCGCGGAAGGTCGGTTCGGGGGAGAAGAAGCGATCCCCCGGCCGGTCGCTGCCGCCGAGGAGGGGGAGGATCGCCACGGAGATCGACTGCGAGTTGTCGTTCGTGTCGAAGGTGAACGAGAGCTCGATCGCCCAGTCGTGGCCGTACCGCCGCAGCGCGACCCTCTGCTGGATCGAGCGATTGCGGAGGAAGTCGTACTGCTCCAGCACGTCGAGGTCCCACTTGCGGCCGATTCGGATCGAAGCAGCGAGGGCCACGGCCTCGTAGCTCGCGAGCGACTCGCGATAGGCGAGGGAGAGGTCGATCTCGGGGCCGAAGGGGCTCACGATCGCCACCGAATCGCTCTTCCGCGTTCGACGCTCGTGGGGGTCGTAGAGCGCCCTCGATCGGAGCCGGAGATCGAGGAAGTCGGTCTCGCGGCCGAAATCGAAGCGGAAGTCGCCGCGCACGAGACCGAACGAGTCTCCGCCGTTGTCGCGTCCGGGATCGGGGAAGTAGGGGACGGCCACCAGCAGGTCGGCGAAGGACGATCGCCGCAGCGTGTCCGGATCGACGCGCGAGAAGCGATTCCGCAGCTCGATCTCGACGCGCTCGTCGTGCCCGAGCCCGTCCACCTCGTCGAAGGGCACGAACGCCGTTCCCGCTTGCATCTCCTCGTAGCGCTGCCGGTACTCGACGAGCACGTCGATCACGTGCCGCACGCTCCCGAGGTCACCCTCCAGGTGCGATCCGATGCGCGCGCCGGCGGTCCCGAGGAAGCGGTCGAGGGAGCGGTCGGATGCGGCGGGCACCGGCGACATGGGATCGAGCCGCGCCGACGCGATCGTCTCGCGCGCTTCCACGAACGGAACGAGGTTCGCGACCCCGAAGGAGAACGGCAGCGAGAACTCGTGCGCCGTGTCGAATCGCGTGGCGCGCGGATCGAAGGGATCGACCCGGGTCACGGGGGTCGGCTGCTGGGCGAGCTCTGCCTCCGAGAAATGACGTTCGAGATGGCCGAGATTCGTCCGGCTCCGGTACACGAGATCGAGGTCGCGCTTTCCATCGATCGTGCCGGGCACCGGCAGGGACACGATCGGCGTCGAGAAGACGCGGCCGTCGAGCAGCGGGTACGCGTTCGTCGTGGAAGGCGGGACGCCGCCCGGGTTCATCCCCGTCTCGACGACAGGTTCGAAGTCGTCGATCTCGGTCTTCACGAGGCCGGTGAAGCTCGCCGAGTCCTTCGCGGTCCGGAAGTAGAGGACGTTCTCGTGGCGCTTCTCCGTCTTGAACTCCGTCGGGAAGAACTCGGGACGCAGCAGGGGGTCGCTCGAGGTCGACGCCTCCACGTCGATCCAGGTTCGATCGGACCCCGCGAAGACGCGATTCTCCGTGTGCACGCGGCCCCGCTGCTCCGAGCTCTCCGTGAGCACGTCGCTCAGGAAGCCGCGATTGCTCCCTCGATCGTCGAGGAAGAATCCCGTGGTCGTGCCGCGGTAGGCGCCGGGCGTCTCGTAGACGAGCGTGCCGCCGATGGCGGGTCCCCGCGCGCCGAAAGCGTGGAGATCGACGGACCAGTGACCCCGGAACTCGCCGTCGACGCCGAGGGCCCGGTTGAACTCGTCGCCGAGGTCGCGGAAGTCCCGGCCGAGTCGGATCGTGACGAAGCCGCCGTCGCGCTTGCTGTGTCCGGCGGAGATCGACTCGATGGGGAAGAACCGCAGGTCGGTGGAGAACAGCGACACGTTGGGGATCGGGAGCGCGATCGCATCCGTGAAGTCGAAGGCGGCGCCCGACGCGTCGATCGCGACCTCGCGCGAGCCGACGGCCGTCAGCACGAGCTCCTCCGCGCGGACGTGGTAGTGCGGCGACGCGAGGCTGCACGTCGTGAGATCGGCGTCCCGAGCCGAGGCGATGCCGGGAACCTCCTGGCGAATGAGGCGCGCCTTCAAGACGAGCGGCAGAGGCCGCCCCGGCCGATCGAAGTCCCAGCGCACCTGTCCGTTCAGCAGGATCAGGCGCCCCGCCGACACGTCGAGATAGGCGGCGTCGGCGGCGGCCGAGCCGCGTGTCCCCTGGCGGATCCGGACGTCGCCCTCGAGGTAGAGGACGCGCAGCGCCCCCAGGAACGGAGCATCCTCGAGCGTGAGCAGCGGGCCCGACACGACGGGCGACTCGATCGCTCGCTGCCGGATCTCCGCGAACACGTCGCGGGCGCTCGCGCGCGGCGGCTCCGGACCGGGGAGGAGCGGATCGCCTCGAAGCGCCGTCTCTCCGAAGAGCCGCTGGTACTCCTCGAAGTCGAGGAATGCGACGGCGCGGTCGGCCGCGAGGACGGCCGTCGCGGTCCGCAGCTCGACCTTGCGGAAGAGATAGACGAGCTCGCTCCCTTCGCGGCGCGCCGACATGCCCTCGTGGGAGAACTCCACCGGGACGACGGACTGGGGCGACGAGCGCGACGGCTGCAGGACCGCGTCGGCGTCCTGCGGCGGCGGCGGCGGTGCAGCGAGGGCGAGTCCCGCGGCGGCGAGCGCGGCGAGGAGCATCATCGACGGCTGGCGATGTCTTCCGGCGCGAACCGGATCGTCGCGGGCCCCGACTCCACGATCTTCGTGACCGTGTCGAACGACAGCGAATCGCCCTGGAATCGCCCGAGTGCCGACCGGAGCACTGCGGGCGCACTGGGACCGCCGAGGATGACGAGCCGACCTCCCACCGCGTCGAAGCGCAGCTCCTCGCCCGATCCGCTCACCGCGAGGAATCCGTCGAACACGACCGCTCCGGCGGCGAGCACGTGGGTCGGCTTGCCTTCCTCGTCCGTCAGCACCTCGATGCGATCGGCGTCGAGGGACCACGGCTCCGCGTCCGTTCGCTGCACTCGGACTCGCCCCGTGAAGACGGCGGAGCGCCGCTCCAGCCGAATGTCGTGCGACGAGTCGAAGCGGAGCGAGGCGAGAGCCGTGCTCCCGCGCCCGCGGCCGAGCGGCACGTCGATCAGGTGGAGCGAGCCTCCGCCGCCCATCACGACGGTCTCCGTCGAGGGATCGAAATCGAAACGAGGAGACTCGGCGGCGAACTTCGATCGGTTCCTCGGATTCGAGCCCGCGACGCGCGTCCGCGTCCCCTCCGTCGCGAACAGGGAATGACGGCCCAGGGCGAGGTCGAGGACGAGACGGTCGCCGCGCACCTCGAGGTCGCCCGCGCTGCGGATGGGTCCGAGCAGCACCGCGCTGGACGGTCTGCGCGAGGCGTCGAGCGTCACGACGAGCCGCGAGCCGCCGAGGACGAGCTCCTCGGCGCCGAGCACCGCGTCTCCCGCGAGCTCGTGCAAGGGGAGACGCACCTCGACGCCGCCCTCGGCCACGGCGGAGCCGGAAGCGAGGGTGATCGTGGGCGCCGAGATGACGCGCCGCTCTCCCGCCTCCTCGAGGAACGAGAGCCTCGCCGGCGCTCCGGTGAGCGACCCCGAACGGTCGTCGTCGACCACGAGCCGGTCGCCCTCCAGCAGGACGCGTCCGCCGTCGGTCTTCGCGAAGACGGACCCGAGAAGAGTCACGGAGCGATCACGCGCGCCGCCGACGTCCGTCGTCAGCATGTCGCATCGGAATTCCACGGCGCCCGTTCCCGAATCGAATCGACCGGTCGCGTCTCCCTCGGCGCGCACTTCCGTCTCGCGGCCCTGCTTCGGCGCGAGCCGGATCGAGCGCGCGAGGACGCTCACGGAGAGCGCCGCGGAGTCCGCCGCGCCCTCGGGATCCACCGCCGCGACGAGCTCGGCCGGTCGTTCGCCACCCCGCACGACGAAGAACTCGGCGCCATCCTCGCCGCGCTGGAGGAGGGCCTGCTCGCCCGTGAGCCGACCCTGGGGCGCGCGCACCTCCACGTTGCCGCGAGCGTCGAACGCGTCCACTCCGTTCGAGAGGCGTGCCTCCACACGGTCCGCCGTGATCGCGCCCGGCGAAGCGGCGCCCTCGGCGAGGAACGAGAGCGTGGGGCGTCCCATCGCGACGACGGTGTAGGTGTCCGTCGCCGCGTCGACGAGCGTCGCCGTCGCCGCGTCCGAGCCGGTGACCAGGAGCCCCGACGCGGCGCTGCCGCCCGGGAGCTTCGCGGCGCCCCCGGGGAGCTTCATGTCGATCCGGTAGGGGCCCGAGAGGAGCACGTTGCGCACCGTGCTCGCGTCCGCGAAGCTGCCCTCGGCGGCCTCCGAGCGACCCTCCATTCGGTCGGTTCGGAAGACGACGGAGCCCTCGGCGTCGAACCGCCGCGGGATCGCGCGCTGCGTTCCGTCCGAGTCGCGCTCGGTCGCGAAGTCGACCCGAATCCGCTCCGACGACACTTCTTCGAATCGTGCCGCGTCCGTGGGCTCCAGGCGGATCGTCGCCGATCGCGTGAGCACGACGGTGAGCCCCGGATCCTCGCCCCGCGACGTCGACGTGATCTCCGCGGGCCCGGCGCAGCGCGCCACCAGACGCTGCTTCAGGCCCTCGGCGACACCAGGGCTCAGGTCGAGCGTCGCCGAGCGCTCGATGCGCACGAGGCCCTCGTCCGCGTCGCCGCGCAGCGAGAATCCGATCCCCGAGCCGCGCACCGATTCGCCGCGGAGCTGGAAGGCATCGTCCGTCGCGAACGACCAGGTGCGCGGACCGCCAGCGACGGACGTGCCCTCGCTCCCCGCGGCCCCGCCCTCTCGGATCGCGCCCCGCGCGCGCGGAGCGATCAGAGTGACGGACGCCAATCGGCCTCGAGGATCTCGCAGCGTGATCTGCGAGTCCTCGAGCTCGATCTCGACGTCCTTCGAGAAGTCGGGGCGCACGGTCGTGCCGCCGAGCCGCGCGCGCGCCGTGGGTGCAGTGATCGTCACGACCGGCGTCACCGACGTGCGACCGGTCTGCTCGAGCTGGAGCCGCTCGAGGATCCAGGTCCCGTCGCGCGTCGGTGTCGCGCGGCCCGCGTCGAGCACGAACTCCGGCCAGGTGGGCGCGGCGTCGCCGACGCGCGGGCCGTGCTGCGTCACGATGCGCAGCGGCTCGAGGGGCGAGATCGATCCCTCGACGCGGCGCCCGTCGCCGAGGGCGTCGGGAAGGAGCGAGGAGATCGGTGTGTCGGCACTGGAGGGCGCCGAGTCGGGATCCACGTCGATCGGCGTGCTCGTCGATGCGCGTTGGAAGAGCGAACCCGGACCCTCCACCACCAGCAGCGCGAGCAGGCCGAGCAGGGCGAGGATCGCGAAGATGGCGAGCTTCCTCATCCGATCGGGACGCCGAGGAGGTCTTGGACGTCGAGGAGCCCGATGGCGGCGCCCTCGCCGTCGACGACGGGGATCTGGTCGATGCCGTGGTCGTGGAGGAGCCGGCTCGCCTCGGCCGCGAGCGCGTCCGGCGTCGTCGTGATGGGCCGTCGTGCCATGACTCCGTCGACGGGCCCATCGAGACCGACCTCGGATCGGGAGCGCAGCAGCCGCCGCAGGTCGCCGTCCGTGAAGATCCCGAGGAGCATCCCCTTCGCGTCGACGACGAGGGCGGCGCCCGCGCGCCCCTTGCCGCCCATCACCTCGAGGGTCGCGCGCAGGGGCGTCCCCGAGGCGACGATCGGCAGCGTGTCTCCCGTGCGCATGCGGTCACGTACGCGGAGCAGCTTGCGTCCGAGGGATCCGGCCGGATGGAAGAGCGCGAAATCGTCCTTCGTGAAGCCGCGCGACTCGAGGACGACCATCGCGAGGGCGTCTCCGAGAGCGAGCATCGCGGCCGTCGACGCCGTCGGAGCGAGGCCGAGAGGGCAGGCCTCCTGGATCGGGCCGAGGTCGATGACGACGTCGGCCTCACGGCCGAGCGTGGAGCGCACGGCGCCCGTGAAGGCGACGAGGCGCGCGCTGATCTGCCGCACCGCCGGCAGGAGCCGGACGATCTCCTCCGTCTCGCCGCTGTTGCTGAGGACGAGCACGACGTCGTCGCGGAGGCAGCGCCCGAGGTCTCCGTGGACGGCGTCCGCCGGGTGTAGGAAGAGCGAGGGCGTCCCCGTGCTCGCGAGTGTCGCCGAGATCTTCTCCGCGATCTTCCCGGCCTTGCCCATGCCGGTCACGACGACGCGGCCCTTGCACGACTGGACGAGGTCGGCGGCCCGGAGGAACGACTCGCCGAGGATCTCGCGGAGCCGCATCACCGCCTGCGCCTCGACGGCGAGCACCTCTCGAGCGCGTTCGAGGCGAGCATCCATGGACGGAACGGGTGGGAAGGGAGCGGCCCGCGGGGAACGCAGAGCGCGGCGCGGGGATCGGCCGGCGGGCGACGATTGAACCAACCGGCGATGGCGAGAGCAACGAATGCGGCACGATGTCTTGCGGGCTCGGGGCCGGGGGTGCTATGAGCCCGGGTCGCGGTGGAACTGACCACGATCCTCGAGTACGCGGGAGTCCTCGGATTCCTCCTCCTCTCGCTGGCGGTGCACGAGTCGGCCCATGCGTGGGTCGCGGAGAGGCTGGGCGACCCCACCGGGCGGCTCCTCGGACGCGTCACGCTGAACCCGATCGCGCACATCGATCCGTTCCTGACGATCCTGCTCCCGCTGTTCACCTACAGCTTGATGGGGGTGCCCTTCGGCGCCGGCAAGCCCGTGCCGGTGAACGTCTTGAACCTCCGGAATCCACGGCGCGACTGGATGCTCGTCGCCCTGGCGGGCCCCGCGTCGAACATCGCCTTCGCCCTCGTGACGACGGCGGCCTGGTGGCTCCTCGATTCCATGCACCTCGTGCCCCGTGAGTCCCTCGGCATCCTCATCCTGCGCGTCGGCGTCTGGCTGAACGTGGTGCTGGCGGTCTTCAACCTGATCCCGATCCCGGCGCTCGACGGCTCGCGCGTCGTCGGATACCTGCTCCCTCGGGGCATGGCCGACCGCTGGTACGACCTCGATCGCTACGGATTCTTGATCATCGCGGGGCTCCTCGTCCTCCCGAACGTCGACCCGCGGCTCGACGTCCTCGGATGGATCCTGCGTCTGGCGGGAGGAACGATCATCGGAGGGCTCCAGGCCGTGAGCCACCTGCCGCTGTATTGACGCCGGTGCTCCGGCGGCGAGCCGTGGCGCGGGCTCCGAGGAAGATCCGTTTCCCTCGCGGCTCGCGAGCGCGCACACTCCTCGACCCCGCGGCCGCGCCCGCGCAGCCATGATCGCGCCGAACGAGTCCCAGGAGCCGCCGCTCTCCGCCGCGCCCGCCGTCCCGAACGAATTCCGCGTTCGTCTCGAGGACGTGTTCAGCGGTCCCCTCGACCTGCTGCTCCACCTGGTTCGCGAGCACGAGGTGGAGATCACCGAGGTGTCGCTCGCGCGTGTCTGCTCGGAGTTCCTGCGCCACGTGCGCGACCTCGCGGAGATCGACCTCGGCCTCGCAGGCGACTACCTCGTCGTCGCCGCGACCCTCGTCGCGGTGAAGTCGCGCGCGCTCGTTCCGAGCGGTGGCGAGGAGGTGGAGCTCGAGGAGGAGATCGACCCCGGCGACGACCTCGTGCGACGCCTGCTGCAGTACCGCCGCGTCCGCGAGGCCTCGCGCAACCTGGATCTCGCCGCGTCGCGCCGCGCCGCCTGCTTCGATCGCGGCGAGCACGAGATGCCGCCGCGCGCACCGGGGGAGTTCGACCTCTCCGAGGTCGGGCCGTGGGAGATCCTCGCCGCCTTCGCGAAGGTGCTCCGCGCGACGGGGGGCGCGAAGCGTGGACACCGGATCGGCATGCCCGCCCGGCGCATCGCCGAGTACGCCGCCGAGATCGCAACGCGTCTCCGGGTCGCGCGCGACGTCGCGTTCCACGCGCTCTTCCCGAGGGACTTGGACCGCGCCGACGTGATCGGCTACTTCCTCGCGATCCTGGAGCTCTCGAAGCAGGGGGCGATCCGCGCGCGCCAGACCGGCGCCTTCGGCGAGATCCGCATCGAGCGCACCGTCGACGATCTCACGCGCTTCGACGCGCTCGTTTCGGGCCTCGCGGATCCCGAGGCGATGCTCGCGGAGACCGAGTGGAGCGGCTCCGAGACGGGCCCGGAGACCACGCCCGAGGGTGTGCCGTCCTCGACGGCCCCCGAGGCAGCGGTTATCGTCCGCGCCCTTTCGGAGTCTCCCGAGGACCCGGCGAGCACGCCCAGCGAAACGGAGCCACCCAACGATGGTCGCGGAAGTCACTGACACAACGTTCGATAGCGAGATCAAGAACTCGAAGGTCCCCGTCCTGGTGGACTTCTGGGCTCCTTGGTGCGGCCCGTGCCGGGCATCGGCTCCCCATGTGGACCGTCTCGAGAAGGAGATGGAGGGCAAGGTGAAGGTCGTGAAGCTCAACACCGACGAGAATCAGGCCGTCGCGGCCCGCTTCGCCATCACCGGCATCCCCACGTTCCTCGTGTTCAAGGGCGGCGACGTGTCGAAGCCCGCGGCGAGCCATGTGGGCTTCGCCGACTTCGGAAAGCTCTCGGGCCTCGTCTCCCCTCTGCTCGGCTGACGACGGCCGGCCGAGGCGCTTGGCGGCCCACGCCGCGACTCGGAGACTCCCCGTGCGCGTCGCCTTCGCCGGCTCGCCCCCCTTCGCAACCCCGATCCTCGCCGGGCTCCTGGGCGGGCGGCATCCGGTCGTCGGCCTGCTCACCCCGCCGGACCGGCCTCGGGGAAGAGGCCAGCGCGTCGAGCGGTCGCCTCTCGTCGAGCTCGCCGAGACCCGCGGCGTTCCGGTGCGGGCGACCCGCGACGCGAACGACGACGGGACGGCGCCGTGGCTCCTCGCGACCGGCGCCGACGTGCTCCTCGTGGCGTCCTTCGGACAGTTGCTGGGGACGAGGCTCCTCGAACTCCTGCCGCAGGGCGCTCTCAACGTCCACGCGTCGCTCCTTCCCCGGCACCGGGGCGCGTCGCCGGTCGCCGCGGCGATCGCCGCGGGCGATGCGGAGACGGGGATCTCGATCCAGCGCATGGTGAAGCGCCTCGACGCGGGCCCCGTCTGCGACGAGGAGCGCATCCCGATCGAGCCGAGCGAGACGGCCGGGGAGCTGACCGCGCGGCTCGCCGAGCGGGCGGCTCGGCGCCTGCCCGAGGTGCTCGACCGCCTGGATGCCGGGCTCGCGCGATTCGAGCCCCAGGACGAGAGCCTCGCGACCTACGCCCCGCGTCTCACGAAGGAGTCGGGGCGCCTCGACTGGACCCGGAGCGCCGAGGAGCTCGCCCGCTTCGTCCGCGCCATGACGCCCTGGCCCGGGGCGTGGACCCTCCTCTCGAGCGGCGGCGGCCGGGAGGACCCGGCGGGGCGACCCCCGGCGAGGGTCCGCATCCTCGAGGCGACCGCGATCGCGAAAGAGGGGGGGGCGCCCGGCGCACCGGCGGGTACGATCGCCGCTCCTCATCATCCCTCGGCCGGCGGAAGCGAGGCTTCCACCGGTACTCTCTCGGTGGCCACGGGAGCTGGTTGGCTCGCGGTACACCGAATTCAGCCGGAGGGGAGTCGTCCGATGGGCGCCGCGGAGTTCCTCCGCGGCCGGAGACTCTCCACGGCCAGCCAATTCGTCTTGTGATCCGAGACCTTGCCTTCCGACTGCTCGGCCAAGGGCTGAGCGTTCCCTCGCGCGAGATCGATCGCATGGCGCGCACCGCGGGCCTCGAGCCGCGCGATCGCGCATTGCTCCACGAAGTCGTGTCCGGGGTGAGCCGGCGACTCGGAACGCTCGACTCCGTCCTCTCGGCGTATCTCCGCCGCAACCCCGAGAAGGCCGTTCGCACGATCCTTCGCATCGGCGTCTACGAGCTGCTGTACCTCGACCGCGTCCCGCCACACGCGATCGTGTCGGAGTCCGTCGCCGTTGCGGGTCGGCGCATCTCGGGCCAGACGGCGGGATTCGTGAACGCCGTGCTGCGCGCCATCTCGAACGAGGTCGTCTTCGAGCCGCTCGCGAGCTATCGCCCGGCGCGCGATCGATTCCCGACGGAGACACGCGTCGCGCGGTTCGCACGTCCCGTGCTGCCGGACCCGATGGTCCATCCGTCGGCCTACCTCGGCGCGATCCACTCGCTCACGGTGTTCGTGGTGGAGCGTTGGCGCACGCGCTTCGGCGATCGCGGGGCGGCGGACGCGTTCCGGGCCTGCAACGAGCGGCCGGCCCTCGTGCTGCGCGCCAACGAGGCCGTGATGGCGCGCGACGCACTCGTGGAGGCGCTTCGGGAACGTGGATACCCGGCCGTCCCCGGAGACCACGCTCTCTCGGTGAAGCTCCCGTCCCGCGCGGACGGGCTCTTCGACTCCGAGGAGTTCCGCTCGGGCGCCTTCGTGGTGCAGGACGAGACGCAGATGACCGTGGCCGAGCTCCTCGCGCCGAAGCCGAAGGAGAAGGTGCTCGATCTCTGCGCGGCGCCCGGCGGCAAGACGACGCACCTCGCCCAGATCGCGAAGGACAAGGCCGACATCGTCGCGGTCGATCGCACGGAGGATCGCGTCGCGCGCATACGCGAGAACGCCGAGAGGCTGAAGCTGCGCTCGATCCGAACACTCACGCTGAATGCAGCCGTCGAGCCGGTGCCCGGCGCCCCCTTCGACGCCGTGCTCGTCGATGCGCCCTGCTCGAACTCGGGAGTGCTGAACCGCCGACCGGAAGCCCGCTGGCGGATCGAGCCGAACGCGCTCGCACGGCATCAACAGCAGCAGACCCGTCTCCTCGTCGCGGGGCTCCTCGCGACGAAGCCGGGCGGACGCCTCGTCTACTCCACCTGCTCCGTCGAGATGGAGGAGAACGAGCTCGTCGTGAAGAACGCGTGCGAGGGTCAGGGTCTCGCCAAGGTCGAGAAGGTCGAAACGATCTCTCCGGCGCCGGGACGCGAAGGCGGCTTCCACGCTCTCGTCACGCGCGTCTGACCGAACCCGCGACGCGGGAGGCGTTCGGAGCCGAGACCCCATGAATCCCTTCGTCCCCCACGGATCCATCGTCCTCGTCACCGGCGCCTCGAGCGGGATCGGCGCTGCCACCGCCATCGCGCTGGAGAAGGCCGGCGCGAAGGTCGTCCTCGCGGCGCGCCGTCTCGAGAAGCTGCAAGCGCTGCGGGCGACGTTCCAGCTGCCGGGCGAGCACCTGCCCGTCGCGCTCGACGTCACCGATCCGAAGTCCGTCGCCGATGCCTTCGGGTCCGTCGCGGCGCGCTACGGGAAGCTCGACGGGCTCGTCGCCAACGCGGGAGTGGGCGGCTGGTTCAAGGTGCACGAGACACCGGAGGAGGAGATCCACCGGACTCTCGAGACCAACGTTGCCGGCGTGATCCGCTGCATCCGCGAGGGCGTGCCCCTGCTCCGGAAGGCGGGCGGCGGCTCGATCGTCCTCGTCTCCTCGGTCGTTGGCCGCCGGGGCGTGCCCGGGATGGGGATCTACTCCGCGAGCAAGTTCGCGCTCCACGGCCTCGCCGACGCGATGCGGATCGAGCTCGCTCCGGATCGGATCGCCGTCTCGATCATCTGCCCTGGGCTCACGCGCTCGGAGTTCTTCGATCGGGGCACCGGCGAGAAGGGAGGCTCTCCGGGGCCGAACGAGGGAGAGTCCTCCGACTCCGTCGGCCAAGGGATCCTCGACTGCATGAAGTCGGGAACGCCGGAGGCCCACCGCCTGGGCCGGCTCAGTCCGAAGCGCTGGGTCGGTGTCCTCAACCAGATCGCGCCGCGATTCGTCGACCGACAGCTCCAGAAGTACTACGACCGGCGCGAACGCGAGCGCGCGTCGTCGAGATCCTGACGCGCCACGCGCGGGCGGGCAGACTGCCGGCATGCTCCGCTTCGGCTACGACACGAACGGCTTCGCGCATCACCGCCTCGAGGACGCGATCGAGATCCTGCGTGGCCTCGGCTACACCGGCGTCGGACTGACGCTCGACGTCCACCATCTCGACCCCTACCGGACGACGCCCGCCGCCCTGCGCGAGTGGAAGGCGAGGCTCGCGGGTCTCGACGTCACGATCCAGACGGGCGCACGCTTCCTGCTCGATCGGGGGCGCAAGCACGAGCCGACGCTCCTCTCGAACGAGGCCGAGGGCCGTGCCCGGCGGGTCGACTTCCTGCGGCGCGCCGTCGACGTGGGCGCCGCCCTCGGCGCGCGCGCGGTCTCCTTCTGGTCGGGACGAGCACCCGGCGGCGCCGAGGAGGACTCCCTCTGGGAGCGCCTCGTCGCGGGATGCGAGGCGATCGGAGGCCACGCCGCGTCGGCGGGGATCGCCGCCAGCTTCGAGCCGGAGCCCGGCATGTGGATCGAAGACCTCGCGGGATACCGCCGGCTCCGCGACCGTCTCGCGACGGGCCGCCTCGGACTCTCCCTCGACGTCGGCCACTTGGCCGTCGCGGGCGAGGCGCTCGGCCCGGCGCTCGACGAGCACGCGAAGGAGATCCGCGTCGTGCAGATCGAGGACATCGCCGGCCGTCGTCACGAGCACCGGATGATCGGAGAGGGCGAGATCGACTTCGTGGAGACCCTTCGGTGCTTCCTCCGCGCGCGCCTCACGGTCGTCCTGGAGCTCGAGCTCTCGCGCGACTCGCATCGCGCGCCCGAGTGCGCCGCGCGCGCGATCCAGATCCTGCGCGAGTGCGAACGAAGGGCCATGGGCTGACTCGGGGGCGGCCGCTTCTTCCTTTTTGTGGCGCGGGGGCGCCGTCGCTATGCTCCTCGCCGACTCACGGCGGTTCCCGCCGCCAGGCGCAAGGCCTGGCCCCGAGGGCGCCAGTTCGTTCGGCTCTCGAAACCTCCTCAAGGCCTGCCGGCCGCAGTCGTGCTTCCCGAGGGTTCTTCGATGAACGAGAACGGCAATGGAAGCCATGGGACCTGGCGTAGCTGCCCGACCCCGCGGGACCCGGTGCCGGTGCTGATCAGCCACCGGATCGAACTCGCGGCCTGCGAGCGCCGGCAGGAGGAGATGTTCCACCGGTGCTGGTCGTGCGCGTTCTCCGCCCATGCGGCCTCTGCGTTCACGCCACCGGGGCAGGCTGCGACGGCGAGGACGAATGGCGTGGTGCTTCCCGGCGCCGCGAGGCCTTCCGGGAGCACGGTGTCTGTCGAAGCCAACGGAGCGGAGCACTCGAACGGCGCAACCGACCTGCGATCGGGACAGAGGGCGGTTCGGGTCGGACAGGAGATCGCCGCGGACGGCGAGGCCTGAGGGCGCGCGCGGCGCCGGGAGAGCGCCGGCGGCCCCTTCGCTACCGGCACTCTTCGCCGATCTCGGCGTCCGAGAGCAGCCGCGTCGAGGTCTTGGCCCGGGCGAGGAGGCGCTGCACTCGCTCTTCGGTCGGCTCGACGCCGCGCCGCTCGAGGACCCAGACGACGTTGCTCTTCCCGCTCATCGGCCCGATGCCGATCTTCTGCTCGAGGCCGAACTCGTCGGCTGGGACGCCGCTGTAGACGCGATTCGCGAGCCACGCGTCGTTGCGACGGAAGGCCTTCACGACGGCCGCCGCATGGACGCCGGTTCCGGTCTCGAACGCATCGCTCCCGAAGACGGGGTAGTTGTGCGGGACGGGGATGCCGATCGCCCGAGCGGCCGCTTCGACGTACCCGCGCAGGGGCCGCAGGTCGCGGTCGATCCAGCCGAGGAGCTTCAGGTTCACGAGGAGCAGATCCATCTCCGCATTGCCCGCGCGCTCGCCCACGCCGAGGGCCGTCGCGTGGATCCGATGGGCTCCCGATTCGATCGCCGCGATGCAGTTGGCGATCGCGAGCCCACGGTCCCGGTGTCCGTGCCAGTCGATCTTCACGTCGACGCCGAAGCTCGCGACGATCTCCCGGATGAAGCCGAGCAGGGATCGCACGCCGTCCGGCGTCGCGTGCCCGCACGTGTCGCACACGCAGATCCGCCGCGCGCCTTCCTCGATCGCCGCTCCGTAGAGCGCGCGCAAGGCCTCCGGGTGGGCGCGCGTCGTGTCCTCCGTGACGAACATGCACGGGAGGTTCTGCTTGCGGCAGAAGGAGATGGCCTCGCGCACGTTCGCGATCATCGTCGCGAGCTCCCAGCCCTCCGCGTACTGGCGGATCGGCGACGAGCCGATGAAGGCGCACACCTCGATCGGATACCCGACCTTCTGCGATAGCTCGGCAGCCGGCGCGATGTCGGAGACGACCGTGCGGCAGGCGACGTTCGCCTGGATCGCGAGCTTCTCGTCGCGGATCGTCCTCAGCATCGTCTCGATGTGCTGGCGCGCCCGTGGGCCGGCGCCCGGCAGGCCCACGTCCGCGGTCGTGATGCCGAGCTGGTCCATGCGACGCAGCAGATCGAGCTTCGCGTCGAGCTCCGGATCGGTCGCCGAGGGCGACTGGAGTCCATCGCGCAGGGTCTCGTCGTCGAACTCGAGATCGCGCCGAATCGACGTGCTGGCGGAGCGAACGAGGTTCCAGTCGTGGATCAGATCGGAGGGTCGTCCGTTGCCGGGCATCGAGCGGTGGAGAAGAGGAGCGGAGGCGCGAAGTCGAGCGTGGCGCCGAGCCATTCCACCCCCTTCGGCGATTCGCTTCCACCCTGCCGCGGCGAATCGCGCGTCGGGTCCCTCGCGTCGACGGGGCCTCGACGGCGCGACGGAGCCGACGAACGCCCCTGTACACTCCGGGTGCCCACCGGGTCCACGCTCCGTGACGATCGTCCTGAAGTTCGGCGGCACTTCCGTCGCCGACGCCACGCACATCCGAGAGGTCGCTCGCATCGTCCGAGCGCGGCTCGCGCGTCGCCCGCTCGTCGTCGTGTCGGCGCACGCGGGAGTGACCGATCTCCTGATCCGCGTGGCCCGCGATGCGGTCGACGGCCGGCCGGACGTTGCGGAGATCGCGGAGCGGCACCGGTCGGTCCTGCGCGACCTCGGGCTCCCCGCGTCCTTGGCGGAGCCTCTGATCGAGGAGCTCGAAGCGCTCCTCCACGGCATCTCCGTCGTCCGCGAGCTCTCGGCGCGCACGCTCGATCACGTGATGTCCTTCGGAGAGCGGTTGAGCGCGCGCGCCGTCGCGGCCCACTTCGCCGAGGCCGGCATCGAGGCGAGCGCCCACGACGCCTTCGATCTCGGCCTCGTGACCGACTCGAACTACGGGCGCGCGCGTCCTCTCCCCGAAGCGGAGCAGGGCATCGCGCACGCGCTGTCGGGCGCGACGGGCGTGCCCGTGATCACGGGCTTCATCGGCCGCGACCGCGACGGCCACGTGACGACGCTCGGCCGCAACGGGAGCGACTACTCGGGCGCCATCTTCGGCAACGCGATCGGCGCCGAGGAGATCCAGATCTGGACCGACGTGGATGGCGTGATGACGGCCGATCCGCGCGTCGTCCCCGAGGCGCGGAGCATCCCCGTCATGTCCTACGAGGAGGCGGGCGAGCTCGCCTACTACGGCGGGAAGGTGCTGCACCCCGCGACGATCCAGCCGGCCGTCGCGAAGAACATCCCCGTGCGCGTTCTCAACACGCGGCGGTCGCAATCGACGGGCACGTTGATCGTGCGCGACGTGGCCGGGGAGCCGGCACCCGTGACGTCCATCACCTCTCGGCGCGGCGTCGCGATGCTGAACGTCGTCTCCACTCGAATGCTCGGACAGAGCGGGTTCATGGCGCGCCTCTTCGAGGAGTTCGGCCGGCGGGAGATCGCGATCGATCACATCGCGACGTCCGAGGTCTCCGTGACGCTCACGACGGGGGACGACGCCGACCTGGAGGCCGTCGCCCGCGCGCTCGCGCCGATCGCGGAGGTGACCGTGGCGCACAGCAAGGCGACCGTGTCGGTCGTCGGTCGCGGCATGCGCCGCCATGGCTCCGTCGTGCCGCGGGTGCTGGCGACGCTGCACGACGCGGCCATCGATCCGCAGCTGATCACGCAGTCGGCGCTGCGCTCGAGCCTCTCGCTCCTCGTGGAGGAGTCGGAGGCCGCGCCGGCAGTCCTGACGCTCCACCGGGAGCTGTTCGAAGGAAGGCCGGCCATCGCCGGCTCCGCCACCGGCTCTGCCACCGAGGCGGCGAGACAGCAGGGCGGCTGAGGCGCCGCCGCGGGTCGCTACGCCGAGCCCCGGTCGTTCTCGTCGCCGCTCGCGAGGTCGCGATAGAAGCGCGCCGAGCCGTTCAGGTCCTTCAGGTAGAGGTGGAAGTCGATCCGTTCGTCCGGTGCGATCGCCCGACCCTGGATCTCGTCGCCGAGGATGCGGTCGAACACCCAGCGCGCGAGCGACACGCGCCCCGTGGTCTCTCGCTCGTCGTCGCCGTCGTCGGCCACGACGAGGCCGCGACGCATGAGCGCGCCCTCCGGCACGAACATCCGCCGCCGCCGGAGCAGGTCTTCCTCGTTGCGGCTCACGAGCTGGAGCAGCTCCACCACCTCGAGCGACATCTCGCCCTCGAAGAGCTCGGCGAAGAGGAGGTCGACGATGACGATCGTCTCCTCGGCCGTGAGCGCGAACTCGTTCTGGAACTGCACCATCGGGAAGACCTCGCGCCCGTCGGTCGCCTTCAGGTCGCGCTCGATGCGAGCGGCGATCGAGCGGATCTTCTTCGCGATGTGCCGTCGCTCCTCGCGATTCGGGCGATAGCCCTCCGCATCGGGCGGCCCGAAGATCGCGTGCGCGCGGCGCCGGCAGTACTCGGCGAGGTCTCGGAGATCGAGCAGGTACTCGCGGTTGCTGCGGTAGGGGCGGATCTTCTTCGCGCGCCGACGCACCGGCGGCGCCGTGGGCGAGTCGAGGAAGAGCGTCGCGGCGCCCTCGGAGAGTCGAAACCGGGCGTCGAGCGGATCGGCGCCACGGGGCGCGCGCTCCACGGCCATCAGGCCGGAGGCGCGCAGCGGGGCGTCGGGTGCGAGCAGAGAGATCGCGCGGAGCTTCGAGAACGTGTCGTCCGCGACTCGGTCGAGCAGTTCGCGTCCCGTCAGCCAGGGCGAGCGCGGATCCACGTAGCGCCGCAGGAGGACCGCGACGATCTCCGCCTCATCGAGGGAGAGCCGACGCTCGCCCGGCAGGTTCGCGAGGAGACCCCGGGTGAGCTCCTTCTCGAGGAGATCCCGCATCTCGTGGCGGCGGCGGCGCGCCTCGCTGCGCACCGTCGCCGGCGCGCTCTCGGGATTCTCCCGGGACTTCGCTCGGAGCTCCTCCGCTTCGTCGCACAGGCCGAGGATGGATTTCCAGGTCGTTCCGGCATGTCGTCCACTCACGACGAGCAACCTCTGTGGTTCGGGCCTGGGTTCGATCGGGAAGGGGAGACCGCGGCCCCGTGGAGGGCAGCGGCCGCCCGGCCGAATATACATCGGCACGCCGGGCCCATTGCCGTTCGCCCCCTTCCCGAGGATCTTCCGAGCCGGCTATCGGGAGGGTCCACTTGCCCGGCGTCTCCCCGAGCCCATCCTGTCGACCGCGGCCTCCCGTTTCGGGCGGCCCGCCACTCCTCGACACCCGGCCCGTGCCGCTCGACCGACCCCCCTCCCGGCCGCGCCGAAGGCGACTCGGGTGGCGGATCGTGCTCGGGGCCCTGCTCCTCCTCGTCGCGGCCCGGGTGCTCGCCGTCGACGTCCGGAGGATCCCCACGTCCTCCATGGCTCCGACTCTCCTGGGCGACGACGAGGCGGAGGGTGCGGCCGGCGACCGCGTCCTCGTCGACCGGCTGACGGCGCTGCTCCGCTCCCCGCGCCGCTTCGACGTCCTGGCACTCCGTCATCCCTTCGACGGCGACCGAGAGGTCGTCAAGCGTGTCGTCGGCCTGCCGCGCGAGCGGATCCAGGTCGTCGACGGCGACCTCGTCGTGAACGGAACGAAGTACCGGAAGGACGCGGCGGAGTGGCGCCGCGTGCGCATCCCGCTCGCCCGCGCCTCCAGCCCCGTAGGTCGCGCCTTCGAGGCCGCCCCGGGGCGGGTCGAGGAACGCGAGGGCGAGCCAGCCCGATTCCGCGCGCACGACTTGGCGGCGGCCGCGCCGGATTCCTTCCTCTCGCTGAAGCGACCCGTCTCCGACGGCTGGGAGGACGCCGCGGGCGTGTTCCACCCGGGTTCCTTCGCCGTGGACGACTTGGAGATCGAGGTGACGCTGCGGCTCTCGGGCGCCGAAGCGGGGATCCGGTTCGAGCTGCAGGATCGGGGCGATCTCTTCCTTCTCTCGTTGCGCCGCACGGCGCGCGGCGCCGAGACCCTCGTGGAGATCGATCGGACGTTTCCGCTGGGCCCCGGTTCGGGAGAAGGGGCCGCCGAGCAGAGGACCGTGCGGATGGCGTCGGCTCCCGGTCCCGCGTGGCCCTCGGACCGCGTCGTGTCGATCTCCGCAGCGAACGTCGACGACCGGATTCGCTTCGAGGTCGACGGGGCTCCCGCGGTCCCTCCCGTCGACTACGAGGATTCCCATCCGGTCCTCGCCAACGCCGGGGTCCCTCTCGTCCCCCGCATCCACGGCGCGCGCCTCTCGATCCACGGGGGCGACGCGGAGATCGTGGCCCTCTCGGTGCATCGCGATCTGCATTGGGTCGCGAGCGGGAAGCTCGGCGTCCGCGAGCCCTACGAGCTCGGCGCGGGCGAGTGGTTCGTGCTCGGAGACCGATCCTCCGACAGCGAGGACAGCCGCGCCTTCGGCGGCGTGCGTTCCGACCGGATCCTGGGGGTCGTGCGTGCGATCGTCGCGCCCCTTTCCCGGCTGGGCTGGGTCCCGTGAGCGGCTCCGCGAGCACGGCCACCGAGGGCCTCCCCGAGGATCGATCGGAACCGCATCCTGGCAGGGGGGTTCGGCGCGACCCCTCGTCTTCGATGGATGGCCCCGAACGACCCGACCCCGGCATCGAGTGGATGCTCGCGCTCCAGGCCGGGGACACGAAGGCCTTCGACCAGATCGTCGGGGAGTACCAGGACTTCGTGCACCGCCTCCTCTACCGCTACACCGGGCGTCGCGAAGGCGTCGAAGATCTGGCGCAGGAGGTCTTCCTGCGGATCTACCGCGCCCGCGACCGATACCGCCCCGAGGCCCTCTTCCGTACCTGGGTCTTCCGGATCGTGTACAACCTCTCGATCAACACCACGAAGTCGCGTCGGATCCGACGGGCTGCTTCGCTCGAGGCGGGGCTCGCGGGAACGGACGGGGAGCTGTCGCTCCGGGACGTCGTGGAGGATCGGCATGAGCCTCCGCCGCTCGGGCGGCTCGAATCGAACGAGGAGACACGAAGGCTCCGCCGCGCCCTCGTCGCGCTCCCTCCGCAACAGCGCGCCGCCATGACCCTCTACCAGTATCGAGGCCTGAGCCTCCGCGAGATCGCCTCCGTGATGGACACGACCGAGAAGGCCGTGAAATCGCTTCTGGCTCGGGCGCGCGAGAACCTGCGCGACCGGCTCGCCCCGTACATGCGCCGCAGTGACGCCGGCGCGCCGATCCTGACGGAGGACGCACGATGACTCTCGACTGCTCGGAGCTCCGCGAGGAGCTCGTGGCCTTCGACCGAGGCGAGCTCGCCGAGGATCGCCGTCGCGCCGTCGAGGAGCACCTCCGGTCGTGCCGCGACTGTGCCGACGTCCATCGGCTCGACCAGGCGATCGACGCGGAGCTGGCGGCTCTCGACGAGCGCGACCCGATCGTCTCCGCGCCCGGATTCGCCGGACGCGTGCGCGCCGCTCTGGATCGAGAGATCGAAGTCTCGCGCGAGCCGCGAGGGCGTCGCGTCGCGGCCGCCTGGTTCCGGGTCTCGGCGCTCGCCGCCGCCGCCGTTCTCCTGTGCGTTGGCGTGTGGTGGGTGTCTCGGCCCGACGACACCGACGCCGACCTCGACCTGATCGCGAGCCTCGATGTCATCGAGCACTACGCACTGGTTGGAGACGCGCTCGCGAGCCGAGATTTCGACTTCGTCCTCGCTCTTTCGAACGCCGAGACGGGTGCGCCCGTCACGACCCTCCTCGGATCGGCGGCGCCGGGAGAGTTCTGATCGTGCTGCGCGCGTCGATCCTCGTGCTCGTCCTGGGCCTCGGCTTCGCGCCGAGCCTCTGCGCGCAGGACGCGCATCCCGAGAAGGCCCGCCCGCGCGAGCGGATCGACTCGGAGCTCATGGATCGGTGGAACTCCCTGTCGGAGCCCGATCGCGACCGTCTGCGCGCGGCGTTCCGCGAGTTCCAGAAGCTCCCCGAGGAGGAGCGCGCCCGCATCCGCGCACGCGCGATCGTCCTCGCGAAGGAGCGTCGGCGGCTCGAGGCGGGGCTCGGCGCCGACGAGCGCGAGACGCTGGGATCCTTCGGCCCCGACGTCCGCTCCGAGTGGCTGAAGAAGGCCGTCTGGGACCAGCTCCGGCTCCGGCAGCGGCATCTCGAGGCCTTCGTTCCACGCGCGCGGCTCGAGGAGCTGTCCTCGCTGCCCGACGAACGCCGGCACGCCGAGATGCGCGAGATCGCCGGAGAGGTCGTTGGACGCGTGATCTCGCGCTCTCTCGAGTACCTGGAGCGCAAGGAAGTCATCACCGCCGAGGAACGCGCGCGGCTGGAAACGCTCCCGACCTCGGAGGCCGCGCGCGAGCTGCTGGCGCTCCGCAAGCGGAGCGTCGTCGAGGATCTCGACCGGAAGCCCGATCGCCGTCACGGCCTCACGGACGCCGAGTGGGCGGAGTTGAAGCTCCTCCCTCCGGAGACGTTCTTCGACCGGCTCGACGCGGCCGCGGCGCTCTCCCGCAGCCTTCGGGGGGGCGGGTCCTCCGAGGGGCGCGGACCCTGGGGCTCCAAGCGCTTCGGCGAGCGGCACGAGGAGTTCGAGGCGAAGATGCGCGCGCGCGTGAAGCAGATGCTGCTCTCGCGCGGCCTCTCGGAGGAGCAGGTGGACGCGATGATGCGGGAGAAGTCCCTGCGCGACTTGCTTCGCGAGCACGACCTGCACGATGGGCGTGGCGGAGCGGAGGGCGAGGGGCGGCCGCCCTTCGACCGACCTCGCGGAGGGCGGTCGGACTCCGGATCGCGCCGCCGCTGAGCGCGCGGCGGACGTCGATCCTCAGCGATTCCGTTTCAGCAACGCGATTCCCTCGGTGACCTGGGACCGCAGCTCGTGGAGCGTCCTCACGCCCGCGAGGCGGCGAGCGAGATAGCTCGGCCGCAGATAGAAGCGCCGGATCGCGTGGGTCTTGAGCGCGAGCATTCGCTCGCGGGAGAGCGTCGTCGTCGGCATCGAGGCCGTGGCGCCGCCCTGGTCCATCACGCGCTGCGCGGCGTCCGCGTAGCCGTCGTCGATCGCGCGACGGCGGAACGGCGTTCCGAAGCGGGGAACGGCCACGTTGAAGGACGCGAAGTCGAGTCGGAGCTCGATGGCGTAGTCGACCGTGCGCTCGATCGTCTCCTCGTTCTCCTCCGGGAGCCCGATGATGAACGTGCCGACGGTGCGCAGGCCCGACTGCCGTGCGCGCGCGAACGCGTCGCGGACGGCGTCGGAGAGATAGCCCTTGCGATAGCGCGCGAGCTGCTCGTCGTCCGGCGTCTCGACGCCCATCATCACCGTGTGGCACCCGGCTCTCCGCATGGCGCGGAGCAGCTCGTCGTCGGCGAGGTCGGGCCGCGCGTAGGTCGTCCATCCGAAGTCGAACCGCTCGCGCTCCATGGCTTCGCAGAGCGCGAGCGCGCGTTCGCGGACGATCCCGAAGGTCTGGTCCATCACGAAGAGATCGCGCACGCCGAGACCGCGCAGGAAGCGCAGCTCCTCCAGCACGTCGTCCACGGGTCGCGTCGCGAAGCCGAGCGTGCCGATGACGCAGAAGGTGCACGGATAGGGGCAGCCGTAGTCCGTGAGGACCGTCGCGAAGGGAGCGCGCCGCGCGAAGGAGAACGAGTAGCCGCGTCGCGGGAAGAGATCGTGCCGGGGGACGGGAATTCGATACATGCCCCGGGGCTTCGGCGCGCGTCGACGCACGATCTCCGAGCCGAGACGCACGCAGGCGTCGGCGAGGTCCTCGGTGCGCTCCTCGACGAGGGCGAGCGCGTCCCCGTTCGCGAAGCTCTGGAAGCAGCCGTCGAGCCAGGGCTCGTCGGCGAGCACGTCCTCGCCACCCTCGTGGAGGACGTCGCCGATCGCGAAGACGCGCGCACCCGTCGCCCGTCGCGCTTCCTCGAGGAAGACGCGGTCCTCCTCCCAGGAGACGGCGCCCACGAGAGTCACGATGGCGTCGGGGCGAGACGCGACGACCCGCCGCACAGCCTCCGTCTCCGAGAGCCGCTCGGCGATCGCGTCGAGCACCTCGATGTCGTGACGTTCCGCGAGGACTCCGGAGAGGACGACCAGGTCGATCGGGTGGAAGAGGTAGTTCGACTTGGTCGTCTTCGAGCAGAAGTAGTCGCGGATGTAGAGGTCGCGCCCCGGGGGATTGAGGAGGAGGACGCGTCGGCGCGCGGCGGCGGTCACGGAACCGCCTCGGCGGCCGGGGCCGACGCGGTGCGCAGCGTGCGCACGACGGCGTCGAGCACCTCGTCGGACGTGATCCGCTCGAGGCAGAGCGGCTGGCCGAGGTGGCAGGTGGCCATCTTGTTCTCGTGCACGTTGATGCAGGGGCTGCACGCCGGCGGCCGGTAGAAGATCGTCTGGACGGGCGAGAGCGGCGCGTACATCACCGGCGTCTCCGGTCCGAAGAGCGCCACCAGGGGCCTGCCGAGAGCCGACGCGATGTGCAGCGGGCCGGAGTCGTTCGACACGACGACGTCCGTGCGTTCGAGCAGCCCCAGCAGGCCGTCGATGGAGAGCTTGCCCGCCAGGTTCTCGATGCGGTCGGGAGCGATCGTGCGGAGCCGGATCGCCTCGGTGTAGTCCCTCTCGTCGGGCGCTCCGATCAGAACGATGCGCAGCGAGCGCGGCATGATCCCGACGCGCAGCGACGAACGCGCGTCGCCCGAGAGGCCGTTCAGGAGAGCCACGCAGCTCTCGATGGGCCAGCGCCGCTCGAGGGCGAGTTGCCCGGCGTTCGGGTTCAGCACGACGATCGGGCACCCGGCCGGAACCGGTCCGTCGGCGAGCGCGCGCGCCGCCTCGGCGCGACCCTCGGACGTCGGTCGCGGCGGGAGCAGGTCGGCGAGCCCCACGGCCTCGCCGTTCTCTCCGCCGGCGAGGGACCGTGCGTTCCGTGCCACGTGCCAATAGCGATTGAACGGCACGGTCTCGTCGAAGAAGCCGCCCCGCCACACCTCCGGGGCCGAGTAGCCCGCGGTCCACTTCGCGTGCGCGAGCCGCGCCACGAGCGCGGAGAAGTGCGTGAAGAACTCGAAGTCGAACAGCCGGTCGTACTTCCTGCGGCGCAGCGCGTGGAGCATGCGCGCGATGCCGACCACGATAGAGACGCTCGAGGATCCGAGCCGGAGCGGAACCACGTCGTCGAAGGCGCCGAGCCGACGCGCATAGGCCTCGTTCGACGCGAACGTGAGGAGGTCGATGCGCGCTTGGGGGAAGCGGGACCGCAGGACGCGCACCGCGGGGCCGAGCAGGGTGATGCTCCCGAGCCCCCAGAACTTCACGACGAGCACGCTCTCGATCGACGCGGGCTTGCGTCTGCGCCGCAGCCGGATCGGCTGCAGGAGCAGGTGCACCATCGGCCCGAGAGCCCGGTCGATGCGCTGGAGCGTGCGGATGGAGACCACGACGCCCCAGCGTACCTCTCGCGTCGCTTGTGGGGGCACGCACCGGCCCCTACGATCGGGTCTTCCCCGCGCGCTCCTCTCACTCGGTCCTTCAGCCCATGTGCGGATTCATCGGGGTCTACGGTCCCGACGGAACAGACGTCTTCCCCGAGATTTACGACGCCCTGCTCGCGGTGCAGCACCGCGGTCAGGACGCCGCGGGCGTCGTCACCGTCACCGAGTCCTTCCATCGAGAGAAGGGGCCCGGCCTCGTGCGCGAGATCTTCGACGAGAAGAAGGCGGCCCGCCTGCGCGGGGAGCTCGGCATCGGTCACGTCCGCTACCCGACCGTGGGCGCCGGGCTCACGGAGGACATCCAGCCCTTCAAGGTCGTGATCCCCGCCGGCGTCGCGATGGCGCACAACGGGAACGTCACGAACTTCCTCGATCTGAAGCGCCGCTACTTCCCCGAGCGCGGCATCCGGCTCGCGTCCTCCTGCGACCTGGAGGCGATCCTCTACGTGTTCGCGCAGGAGCTCGCCGACCAGGCGACGAAGTCGCCCGAGACCGCACTCCCCGAGCGCGTGTTCCGCGCGGTGAAGGGCGTCTACGGGGTCGTGCGCGGTGCCTACTCGGTGGTCGGCGTCCTCGCCGACCGGGGCCTCTTCGCCTTCCGCGATCCCTTCGGCATCAAGCCCCTCGTCATGGGCGAGCGCGACACGCCCCAGGGCAAGTCGATCGCCTTCGCGAGCGAGAGCGCGGCCCTCGACGCCATCGGGTTCACGCGCGTGCGCGACCTCGAGGCCGGCGAAGCGGTCTTCGTCGACTCGGCGCGCCGCGTCCATTCGCGCAAGATCGGGACGTCGCCCCACCGACCCTGCATCTTCGAGCTCGTCTACTTCGCGCGGCCCGACTCCTTCCTCGACGACGTGAGCGTCAGCCGCACGCGCGTGCGCTTCGGCGAGGCGCTCGGCGAGAAGTGGATCCGCGAGAAGCTGCCGGAGGTCGACGCGGTGATCCCGATCCCCGAAACGGCATGCACGGCGGCTCAAGCCATGGCGACCGTGCTGGGCGTCCCCTATCGGGAAGGCCTCGTGAAGAACCGCTACGTCGGCCGCACGTTCATCATGTCGAGCCAGAAGAAGCGGCAGGACGCGATCAAGCGGAAGCTGAACCCGATCCGCCTCGAGTTCGAGGGGAAGCGCGTCCTCCTGGTCGACGATTCGATCGTTCGCGGCAACACGGCGCGCGCGCTGGTGAAGCTCGCGCGCGACGCGGGCGCGGTGCACGTGGGCTTCGCCTCCACGTCGCCGCCCTTGATCTCGCCGTGCCCCTACGGCATCGACATGGCGACGAAGAACGAGTTCATCGCGCGCGGCCGGTCCGTCGACGACGTGCGCCGCGAGATCGGCGCCGATTCGCTCGTCTACCTCGATCTGGAGGAGATGGAATCCGCCGCGCGCAAGGGCAACGAGCGGATCGAGCGATTCTGCTCGGCGTGCTTCACCGGCCAGTACCCGACGGGCGACATCACGCACGAGATGCTGGCCGCCATCGAGAGCGAGCGGGTGCAGTCGCGCGAGACCGTCGGCGTTCGCTGACGCGTCCGGGGAGCCCTCCCCGTGCGGATCACTCTCGTCAGCCCGCCCGTCGCGCCGTTCCGCTTCGGCAGCGTGCTGCTGAAGACGCGCGTCTGGCAGCCCTACAGCCTCGCGATCGTCGCTTCCGGGCTCGAGCAACGCGGGCACGCGGTCGAGCTCCTCGACGCCCACGCCCTCGGATGGAGCGTCGAGCGCACGATCGAGGCGATCGGGGCCTCTCGAGCGGACGCTCTCGTCTGGTCGAGCGCGCGCCACGACGCGTGGGAGCTGCCGACACCCGACTTCGGCTTCGTCCTCGACTTCTTCGAGCGGCTCGCGCCCGCCTGGCCGGTCGACCGGCCCGTCGTCATCGAGGGTCCCCACGGCACGCTCGAGCCCGACCGGCTGTTCGATCGCATCCCGGCCCTGCGGTTCCTCGTGCGCCACGAGCCCGAAGCGCCGCTCCTCGCGCTCTTCGACGCCTGGGGCGACCCGGCACGCATCGCGTCGATCCACGATCTCTCGTGGCGCGACGATGCGGGCGGCATCCATCACAACGAGGACGGCGAACCCATCGCCGATCTCGACCGGCTGCCGCCGCCCGCCTTCCACAAGCTGCCGATGGAGCGCTACCGCGAGCACGGCGACGACGCGGTGCCCTTCTCGATCGTCGTCACCTCGCGGGGCTGTCCCATGCCCTGCGGCTACTGCTTCAAGGAGATGTTCGGGCCGAAGCTGCGGATGCGCTCGATCCCTCCGGTGATCGAGGAGCTGGAGCTGCTCGCCGGCCGCTACGGCGTCCGGCGTGTCTTCTTCCACGATCAGATCTTCACGCTGAACCGTCGGCGGACCCACGAGCTCTGCGGAGCGATGATCGCGAAGGGGCTCCACCGCAAGCTCACCTGGCGCTGCCAGACGCGGCTGAACGGCATGAAGGAGGAGACTCTCGATCTCATGCGGGAAGCCGGCTGCATCGAGATCCAGACGGGGCTCGAGTCGGCGGCGCCGGAGATCCAAGAGAGGATCCTGAAGCTCGACGTCGGCGACTTCCTCCGGTTCCGCGCCTACGGAGAGCGCATCGGATTGCGCATCGCGCCGAACAACGTCATCGGGCTCCCCGGCGAGACCCTCGAGACGGCGCTCGCCTCGCTCCGTTTCTACCACCGCCTCGGGATCGCCTACGCGCCCAACTTCCACTTCCCCTATCCGCGCACTCCGTTCCACGCGCAGGCGCGCGCGGCGGGGGAGATCGGATCGGGGAGCTTCGAGGAGATCGCGCGGCGCGCCGGGCGTGTAGGGAACGCGCTCACCGAGCGCGACCTCGAGGACCTCCTCGCCGCCTGCGCGCGCTGGAACCGACGGCTGCGGGTGAAGAAGCGCCTGTGGGGTCTCTTCGGGAGGACCTACGGCTCGCTCGTTCCCGAGAGGGAGCGGGGCCAGCCGCCCGCGCTCGCGGCGTCGGGATAGTCTTCGCGCGCGCGTGCGGATCCTCATCACCACTCCCGTCTTCCCGCCCGACCTCGGAGGCCCGGCGGTCTACGTGCCGTCCATCGGCCGCTGGCTCGTGTCGCGCGGCCACGCGGTGAAGGTCGTGGCCTTCTGCGAGGACGCGAACCCGACGGGCTACCCGTTCCCCGTCGTCTCGATCCCGCGCGTCGCGCTCCCGCTGCGCTACCTGAAGTCGTTCTTCGCGATCCTGCGGGCGGCGAAGGACGCCGACCTCGTGTACGTCCAGGAGCACCTCGCTCTGCTCGCGATCCTCGCGGCGAAGCTGCGCGGCAAGCCGGCGGTCGTGCGCGTGATGGTCGACGGCACGTGGGAGATCGCTCATCGCTTCGGCTGGACGCAGGACAACATCGTCGACTTCCAGCGCACGGGCCGTGGCTGGAGAGTGCGGCTCGCGCGGTTCCTCCAGCGCCGCTGGTGGAAGTGGGCCGATCGGATCGTCCCCGTGAGCGACTTCCTGAAGCGCATCGTCCTCTCCCACGGCGCCGACGCTCGCAAGGTCGTGCGGATCTACAACGCCTACAACGGGCCCAAGGACGTCGATCTCACGAAGGAGCAGGCGCGTGCGCAGCTCGGGCTCCCGGGCGACGCGAAGATCCTGCTCACGATCTGTCGCCTCATGATCTGGAAAGGCGTCGATGGTCTGCTGCGTGCGCTGGCGCGTCTCCCGGAGGACCACCGCCTCGTCGTCTGCGGAGACGGCGAGGAGCGCGACAACTGGCGCCGTCTCGCCGAGGAGCTCGGAGTCGCTTCGCGCGTCACCTGGGCTGGAAACGTTCCGCACGCCGACGTGCTCGCGCACATCCGCGCCGCCGACGTGTTCCTGCTCAACTCGAACTACGAGGGGCTCTCCCACACGCTCCTCGAGGTGATGTACGTCGGCACGCCCATCGTCGCGTCGAGCGTCTGCGGGAACCCGGAGCTCGTCGAGGACGGCGTGAACGGCTTCACCACGGCCTTCAACGACGTGGACGCCATCGAACGCGCCGTGCGGAGGATCGTCGGCGAGCCCGAGCAGGCGCGTCTCTTCGTCGAGCGCTCCCGCGCGCGGATGCACGAGTTCGACCGCGAGAGCCAGTTCCGCAAGAAAGAGGCGCTCTTCGAGGAAGTCGTCGCGGGAGCCAGCCGCGCGGCGCCAGCGGGGACGCCGTCACGAAGCGGGGCGTGACGATGCGTCGCGCGATGCTCGGTCCCGATGCCCGACCCCTGGAAGCGTAGTCTGTCGCCCCCGCGGAGGGCCGGCCCTCCGCGGCGTCTTTCCATCGAAATCCGAAACCCGAACCACGGACGTCCCATGCTCCGCATCCTCTCCCTCGCGAGCGCCTTCGGCCTCGCGGCCTGCTTCCTCGCTCACGAGCCGACCATCGCGACGGAGCCCGCGCCCGCCGTCTTCCACTGCCAGGTGCCCTGCGGGATCTACGGCGACTCCATGCGGATCGACATGCTCATGGAGGACGCGGCGACCATCGAGAAGGGGATGAAGACGCTCCAGGACATGGACAAGGAAGCGTCGCCCAGCAAGAACCAGATGGTGCGCTGGGTGATGAACAAGGACGACCACAGCCAGGCCATCCAGGATCAGGTGGCCGCCTACTGGCTCGCGCAGCGCATCAAGGCGCCCGCCGCCGATGCCGGCGGCGACGCGAAGGACAAGTACCACCGTCAGCTCGCGCTCCTCCACGGCATCACGGTCGCGGCCATGAAGTGCAAGCAGACGACGGACCTCGCGAACGTGGAGAGCATCCGCAAGCTCGCGCTCGAGTTCAGCGGCACCTACTTCAGCGCGGACGACCTGAAGCACATCCGCGCGCACCACGAGGGAGGCGGCGAGCGGAAGTAGCGCGCGACTCCGCAGGGTGTCCGCGCGCAGCGCGGACCACGCGGCGCGAGACGGGCCGGTCGATGCTCGAGACCGGCCCGCGGCGCATCGGGAGCACGCCGGGCGCCCGGAGCCAGGAGCGGGAACCCACGTCCGGAGACATCTGGTGCCCTGTTCCGATGGGTGTGTCCGGCATGCCGAGGGCCTCGTCCCGCGCGCGCCGGGCGTCTCCGATCGCCGTGTCTCCGATCCGTGGTCTCCATGCGCTCCTTCCGATCCATGCCCTCGTGGCGCGTTCCCCGCGCGTCGTTCCTCCTTCTCGCGCTCCTCCCGATCGCGTTCTTGGCCCCCGGATGCCGACACGGGCATTGTTCGGCGGCGTCCGGCGGCGGCGGAACTCCCGCGGCCAACGTCGGGCCGATCGTGCAGGTCACTTCGCCCACGACGGATCTCCAAGGCGCCCCCGGCGACGTGGTCACGATTCGCTGGATCGACGACGACCCGGACGACGTGGCGACGACCGACCTGATCGCTCGGCCGCTCGCGACGGCCGATGGCGTTGAGGAGTACCCCATCGCCATGGGGGCCCTCGAGGCCGACGGCGAGGAGCAGTCGGCGAGCTGGGACACGCTCGGAGTGCCCGAAGGCACCTACCGCATCGAGGCCCGCACGACCGACGGCAAGCTCGAGGCGACGGCGATCGGCGCCGGACTCATCACGCTCGTCGTCGACGACGGCAAGGGCGAGGGCGGCGGCACGGGTGGCTCCGCGGCCGGTGGGAGCGGCAAGGACATCGCCTATGGCGTCGACACCTTCGACGACGGCTCGTACGTCGTGGCAGGAGTCTTCGACGAGACGATGCTCCTTGGCGCCGGCGAGCCGAATCAGACGGCGCTCTCGAGCACGGGCATCACCGAGGCGTTCCTCGCTCGCCATGCGGACGACGGATCGCTCCTCTGGGCCCGGGGCACGCACTCCTCGCGGTGGGCCGGTCCGAGCGAGGTCGCGAGCCTCTCGGACGGCTCGATCGCCTGGGCGGGTCTCTTCAGCCATGGCCCGGGCGGCGGCGAGGTCGTGATCTCCGGCGGAGAGTCCGATGCGCAGACCCTCGTCGGTCCTCCGACCCCCGGCGTGAACGCGATCCAGTCCTTCGTCGCCCGTCTCGACGAGAACGGCGGGCTGCTCTGGGCGAAGGCGATCGTCGCCTCGTGGCAGGTGCGCCTCTACGGCGTGACGACGACCCCGGGCGCTGCGACGCTGCCCCTCGACTCCGCCGGCGACGGCATCCTCGTGACCGGCTTCTTCGAGGGAGCCGCGACCTTCGCGCCCGGAGAGTCCGAGGAGACGACGGTGAGCGTCCCCGTGGGCAGGACGCAGTTCTTCGTCGCGCGCTACGAGAGCGACGGCCGCCTCGCCTTCGTGAAGACGGGCCAGTCGACGGGCAGCTACTTCCACCAGGGTCGCGACATCGACGCGTTCCCCGACGGGTCGTTCGTCCTCGGTGTCAAGCGCGCGGGAACACTCACGCTCGGCGCCGGAGAGCACAACGAGACGACGATCGGCTCCGGCTCGACGGACCTCGTCGTGCGCTACCACGCCGATGGCACGCTCGACTGGGTGCGCGCCGCCGCGGGCTCGCCTTCGGCCACGTCGCTGAGCACGCAAGTGGCCGCTCTCCTCGACGGGACCACCGTCGCGGCCATCTCCTTCTCGCCCGGCGCGGTGAGCTTCCCGGGTGCGACGATCGACCCCGTCCTCGTCGAGGACGAGAATCGCACCGTGATCGTCCGCTTCGACGCGGACGGGGAGCCGACCCTCGCCAAGGTCGTTGCCGGCGTGCTCGCGGACGAAGGACACGGCGATCGCATGGACGGATACCAGGACGGCGGCGTGCTGCTGACGGGTTACCTCCAGAATCACAGCGAGGTGTTCGGAGCGGGCGAGATCAACGAGACGCTGCTCGAGCCGAGCGCCGGCAACACCGCCTACATGGCTCGCTACAACGCCGATCTCTCGCTCGACTGGGCGCGCGCACCGTCGGCGACCAGCCACACGCTCGGACTCGGCGCCGCGACCTTCGCCAACGGGCAGGCCATCACCTGCGGCTACTTCTTCGGCTCGGCGATCTTCGAGAACGGTTTCGGCACCGTCGAGCTGACGAGCATGGGCCAGCAGGACGCGTTCGCCGTGAAGCAGGCCGCGAGCGTGCAGTAGGCGTCTCCGAACGGAGTCGTCGAGGCGGGGGCACGCGGTCGCGCGCGCCCCCGCCGCATTGCAGGACGACGCTTCGCAGGGGCGCGCGCGAATCCGAGTCCGGAGCCGCGTGGCGGCCTGTTCGGGAAGGAGCAGGCCCGAAGCATCCCCCGGCCGACCCGGGGCGTCGGAGCCCGCGCACACGACTCCCTTCATCCAACGGCCCTCCCATGCACGCTCCTCGCGCCCTTGCTCGCCTTCAATCCCACCAACTCCTTCTGGGGCTCTCCCTGATCTCGATCGCGCTCTTCGCGTCCGGCTGCAGCCGGCGGAGCTGCGCGAAGGCGTCGACCGGGGGCGGCGGCACGCCGACGGCGAACGTGGCGCCGACGGTGCAGATCACCTCGCCGTCCACGAACGTCGAGGGAGCGCCCGGCGACGTGATCACGATCCGATGGATCGACGACGATCCGGACGACGTGGCGTCGACGAGCGTCCGCGCCTATCCGATCCCGACGGCCGACGGCCAGCCGTCGGAATACATGATCGCGAGCGGTGTGCCCGAGGCGGACGGCGACGAGCAGTCGGCGTCGTGGGACACCTTCGGAGTCCCCGAGGGTGTCTACCGCATCGAGGCCCGCACGACCGACGGCAAGCTCGAGGCGACGGCGCTGGGCGCCGGACTCATCACGCTCGTCGTCGACGAAGGGAAGGGAGGAGGCGGCGGCACGGGAGGCGGTTCCGCCGGCGGGAACGGCTCCGACATCGCATGGAGCGTCGACACGTTCGACGACGGCTCCTTCGCCGTGGTCGGATTCTTCACCGGCTTCATCGGCTTCTCGGGATCGAGCGAGACGCTGACGGCCACGGGCAGCACCGACGGCTTCGTCGCGCGCTACGCGAGCGACGGCTCCTTCCTCTGGGCGCGTGGCACGAATACGGCGAAGGGAGCGAGCTTCCGCGAGGTGGCGGCGCTCTCCGACGGCTCGACGGTCGTCGCCGGCACGTTCGACCAGAGCCCCTCCGGCGGTCAGATCGTGATCTCGGCGGGCGAGGCCGACGCGATCACCCTCGATGCACCGGCTTCCCCGGGCGTGAACGCCGGGAACATGTTCCTCGCGCGCTACGGAGTCGACGGCTCGCTCCTCTGGGCGAAGCTCCTCTCCAGCAACTACACGATCTTCCCGGGCGGGATGTCGGCGGCCCGAACGTCGCAGGAGTCTCTCGGTCTCGAGACAGGGACCGACGGCGTCGTCTTCGTCGCATCGGCCGCAGGCACGGTCACCCTCGACGCCGGCACGCCGCAGGAGCTGGTGCTGAACATCCCGACGAACACGTACTGGCTCGTGATCGCGCACTACGAGCGCGACGGCACGCGATCGTGGGTGAAGACGGGAACGGGCCCGCAGTTCAACTACGGGCGCGACCTCGACGCCTTCCCCGACGGATCCTTCGTGCTCACGGGCAGACGCGGGAGCGCCCTGCTCCTCGGCGCGGGCGAAACGAACGAGGTGACGTTGAACTCCGGCACCGGCACGTTCATCGCGCGCTTCCACGCCGACGGAACGCTCGACTGGGCGCGCACGGGTCAGGTCGTGTCCGGCTCGGGCTACCCGCACATGGGCTCCGTCGCGGCGATGTCCGACGGGACCTCGGCGCTCGTGATGACCTTCGAGCCGGTGTCGCTCACGTTCGCCGGCGAGACGCCCGTGACGGTGACGACCAGCAGCGTCTCGCTCATCCTCGTTCGCTTCGAGGCCGACGGTGACGCCTTCTCCGGCAACGTCCTCCCGGGAGCCATGTGGAACGACTACCAGGGCAACGCCCTCGACGCCTTCCCCGACGGTGCTCTCCTGATGACCGGCTGGGTGGACGGCACGGAGGTGTTCGGCGCCGGCGAGCCCAATGAGACGAGCATCACCGCGAACGGCAACACGTTCTTCGCCGCGCGCTACGAGGCGGACGGCACGCTCGGCTGGGTGCGTACGGCAACGGGCTCGAGCCATCGCGTGGGTCTCGGCGCCGCGACCTTCGCCGACGGGACCTCGGTCGTCTGTGGCTACTTCTACGGGACGATGACGCTCGACGTCGGCGACGGCGCGCTCGACTTCGCCACCGTCGGCGGTCAGGACGCCTTCGTCGCGAAGATGGCGGCCGCGCTCCCGATCCAGAAGTGACGACCCCCCCGGGCGCCTCGACGGATCGAAGCGCCCGCGGCAAGCTGCGGGGCCGATGGAAACTCGCCCCTTCGGTCCCGCGCGCGAGCCCTGGCCGGTCGTCGGCCAGGGCTCGTGGCAGATGGAGCGCGACCGCGCGGCCTCGGTCGCGGCGCTGCGGCGCGGCCTCGACCTCGGGATGCGCGTCGTCGACACGGCGGAGATGTACGGCGACGGCGCCGTCGAGCGGATCGTCGGCGAAGCGATCGCCGGGCGGCGCGAGGAGGTCCTGCTCGTGTCGAAGGTGCTCCCGCAGAACGCATCGCGCCGCGGGACGATCGACGCCTGCGAGCGGAGCCTCCGCCGGCTCGGCGTCGAGCGGCTCGATCTCTATCTCCTCCACTGGCCCGGCGACCACCCGCTCGAGGAGACGATTGCTGCCTTCGAGGATCTCGTCCGCGCCGGCAAGACGCGCCTCTGGGGCGTCAGCAACTTCGACGTCGACGACCTCGAGCGCGCGGTCGCGATCGCCGGCCCCGGACGCCTCGCGTGCAACCAGGTGCTCTACCACCTCGGCGAGCGCGCCATCGAGCACGCGGTGATCCCCTGGTGCGAGCAGCACGACGTCTCGGTGCAGGCCTACAGCCCCTTCGGAAGCGGCTCGTTCCCCGATCCGGCGAGCCGTGGGGGCCGCGTGCTCGCCGAGGTCGCGCGCGTGAAGGACGCGACGTCGCGGCAGGTGGCCCTCGCCGTCCTCGCGCGGCGCGCGAGCGTCTTCCCGATCCCGAAGTCGTCGAGCACGGCGCACGCCGAGGAGAATGCGCGTGCGCAGACCGTGCGACTCGACGCCGCGGATCTGCGACGGCTGGAGAGTGCATTCCCCCTCGGCCCGCGACCGCGCTCGCTCCCGACGATCTGAGATCCGCTCACCCGGGAAAGGGGTCTGACCCCATTCCCGGGGCTTGCTTGTCCGGCGCGACGCCGCGACCGATGATCCGGCCCGCCGATGCTCCGTCTTCCGACCCTGCTCCTCCTCCAGGCCGACGCGAGCGGGGGCAGCCTCTTCGAGGATCCGCGCGTCCAGGGCGGCGCGGTCCTCGTCGTCGGAATCGTCGTGAGCATCGTGCTCGGGCGGCTCGTGAGCCGATGGCTCGCCGCGGGAGACCGAGGCTCGTCGCTCGCCGGGACGCTCGGGATCCTGGCGAGCGTTTCGAGCGTCATCGCGACTCTCGCGATCGCGGCGTGGGTCGCGGGCTACGGCGATCGCGTCGACGAGGCCTGGAACGCAACGATCCTCACGCTCGGGGAGGGCGCGGTCGTGCGGGTGCGCGACGCGGCGAGCGCGCTGATGATGACGGCGGCGGGAATCGTCTTCGCGAGCGTCGCGGGGCGCGCCGTCGGCAGGCGCCTCCATCCGAGCCGGCTCGACCGCACCGCCGCCGAGGCGGTGCAGAAGGTCGTCTACTACGTGCTCCTGGTGGCCGTGCTCCTCACGGCGCTGCAGCTCCTCCACCTTCCGATCACCTCCTTCGCGTTCCTCGGCGGAGCTCTCGCGCTCGGTCTCGGCATCGGCGCCCAGAGCCTCGTGAACAATTTCCTGAGCGGCTGGGTCCTCCTCGTGGAGCGGCCCATCCGTCTGGGCGACGTCGTCGAGCTGAACGGCCAGTTCGGGAGCGTGGAGCGGATCGGTGCGCGCAGCACGCGCGTCCGCCGCACGGACGGCGTCGACCTGCTGGTGCCGAACAGCCATCTCCTCGAGAACGTCGTCACGAACTGGACGCTGCTCGACACGAAGATCCGGGCGACCATCCGCGTGGGCGTCGTCTACGGCTCTCCCACGCGCAAGGCCGCCGAGATCATCCGGCAGGTCCTCGACGAGCACCCGTCGGTGCTGCAGGAGCCGAAGCCCGACATCATCTTCGAGGACTTCGGCGACAACGCGCTCATCTTCGACGTCTACCTCTGGACCGAGTCCCGCACGCCGATGGTGCGCCGCCGCGTCTACAGCGAGATCCGGTTCCGCATCGACGACCTCTTCCGCGAGGCGGGCATCGTGATCGCCTTCCCGCAGCGCGATGTGCACCTGTTCCCGGCGAAGCCGCTGGAGGTGCGGGTGGTGTCGTCCGAAGGGAAGCGGGAGAGCGGCTGAGAGGTTGTGAGGAAATCGCCGCCGCTGGCCCGAGGCCGAGCGAGAGCGAGCGAGGCGAGGCGCGACGACGACGCAACTCATTGAGAGTTGCGGAGGAGGAGCAACGAAGTCGCAGCCGCTCGCAGCCGGCCGAAGCCCGGCGCCGATTTCTTCACGACCTCTGAGCGGCTACGGCTCGTCGAGCCGGAAGAACGCGGACCAGCCGTGGTGCGCGGGAATGAAGAAGGAGCTCCTGTTCCCGTTCGACGCCTCGCCGATCCGGAGATCCGTCGTTCCGGCCGGGAAGGCGGCCTGGCTCATCGTCTGGATCGCCGCGCCGCCCTCCATCGCGATCACCCCGTCGACCACGTCGGTCGCAGGATTCCGCGCGAAGGAGATTCGGTAGGCGACGGGCTCGCCATTGGGCTGGGCCGGTCCGATCGAGATCCCTTGGGCAGACCTCGTGAACGAGAACCTAAGGGGGGCGGTCACCACGAGCCGCAGATCGATCCGATTCGCGTTCGTGCTGTCGTAGGTGCTGTGCGCCTGGATCCAGACGAGCGGAAGCGTGATCGGCTCGAGGATGACGCGGCAGTTGAGGAGCAGCAGGGCCTTCGGATCCGACGAGGCCGCCGTCGTCGGCGCCGCTGGGCCGCTCGGGCCGGGCGCGGAGTTCGTCGATGCGCAGGAGACGAGGAGCGAGAGGATCGAGACCAGGAAGGCGTGGACGCTGGGACGCATGGGATCTCCCTCGGGAGACGATGAAGTGGGGGGCTGGGCCGAGCGGGGAGCGAGGTCGACGCGCATCACATCCGATCGTCGTCGACGCGCACGCGCACGTGCATGTCATCGAGGAAGATCCCGACGAGGACGCTCATCCTCCCGTTCGGGGTCAGCGTCGTGCTGAGCATCTGGTAGAGCGGCGGCGAGCCGACGAGGATGAGGCCCGCCGACATCACGGTCCCCGACGAGAGCGCGACGTAGCTGCCGTCGGCCTGTCGCTCGGTGATCGTGCCCTTGAAACGATCGGGGCCGGCGGGCGCGAAGTGGATGCGGTAGGCGCGCGGCTGGAGACCTTTCGGGTCCGCCGTGCTCGCGGGCCGCGGACCGAGCGCGAGCTGGTCGGTCGAGACGGCGGGGTCGGGCCCCCACCCGAAGCGGATCGCCGCGTCGGCGATGAGATCGACCGTGTGCCCGCCCTTCTCGGCCGGCGCGAGCATCGGGATCGTGAAGACCGCGAGCGCGGGTCCCGCCGGCTCCAGGATCACACGGCAGTTCTGGAGCACGGGCCGCATCGCGATGACATAGGACGGGTACTCCTCCAGCGGCGGCTCGGGATGGAGGACGTTCGGCAGATCGCTCGCGATCGGATTCCCCGGGCGCTCCGGCCGCCGCGGACGCGTCGCCGCCGACGCCTCCGAGCGAGACGGCTGCTGGCACGAGGCGACGGCGAAGCAGGCCGCTGCGGTGAGGGCGGCTCGGAAGAGCGGACTCCGTGCGATGGAGAGTGCGGTGGGGAGCATGGCGCGTTCGGAAGGCAGAGAGAGATTGCGGGAGAGCGGAGATTCGGAAGCCGGTCAGGGATCGAGGCCGCGGCAGGGCCGGAGGCCGAGGGCCTCGTCCGTGGCCGTGGGCCGTTTCCCGTAGCGCCGCGTGATGCGCAGATCCGACGGCGGGCTCTTGAAGCCGCCGCCGCGCACGGCGCTGTCGCCGACGACCTCGCCCACGCGCAGCCCGTCGCCGGGTCGCGGGGGCGCGAGCTCGGGCGCGGAAGCGAAGGCGTCGCGGCACCACTCGATCACGTTCCCGAGCATGCAATGGAGACCGAAGCGGTTCGGCGCGAACGCGTCGACGGGGCCGTGGGCGATGAATCCGTCGTCGAAGGGCGCGGGTCCCGAAGGCGGGAGACCCCCGAGGGCCGCCGTCGAGTCCCAGTAGCTCGCGCGGCCGCGCAGATCCTCGAAGTCGTCCGCGTTGCCGTAGCGACCTTCGCCTCCGGCGCGCGCGGCCCACTCCCATTGCGCTTCCGTGGGGAGCACGAGTCCCCAGGCGGCGAGCGATCGCACCGCCTCCTCGAACGACACGCTCTCGACGGGATTCGATCGGGTGATGCGCACCCCGTTCGATTGCCCGAATCCGGCGAAGTGCTTGCTCGGCAGCGTGCCCGTGAGGCGCAGCCACTGCCCTTGGGTCATCTCGAAGGCGGAGAGGAAGAACGGGCCGAGCTCCACTTCCTGCAGCGGCCCCTCGCCGGCCCGAGCGTCCTGGTCTCCGCGGCGCTCCGGCGAGGCCTCGCGCGCGGCGCCGAGCGTCGCGCGTCCGCCGGGCACGAGCACGAGGACGATCCCCGTCTCCGGCGCGACGCGCAGCCGGCCGTCGGCGGCGATCGCCGGCCGCTCCCCCGACATCGGCAGCCAGAACTCCCAGAGCGCCGTGTCGTCGTTGCGGCGCAGCGGCACGAGTCCGGCTTGCGGCGCGATGCGCAGCCCGCCGTAGGAGGGGCACCGCGCCGCGTCGGCGATCGAGGCGATCGCCTCGCGCCACGGGGACGCTCCCGCATCGGGACGTGTCGCCGCGGCGGCGTCGCCGGCGAAGCGCGAGGAGACGCGCGCGAGGAGGCCCGTCCCCGGCCGCGCGAGCTCGTCGAGGTCGGAGACGACGGACGCCAGGCGCGCGGCGCGCGCGGCGTCGTCCGGATCGGCGAACCGCCAGCGGAGCCCACGAGCCGCCTGCCGCTCGAGCGCCGCGACGCGCTCGCTCCAGGTCGCGAGCTCCGGCTCGATTCCTTCGATCGCGTCGCGCGCCTGCTCGCGGTCGGCCGCGGGCGCGCTCGGGTCGGCCCGAGTCGCGCGGGCGCGATCGAGGAAGGGCGATGCCATCGCGAGCATCCGGCGCCACGCGGCGAGCTCCACCTGCCCGGCGAGCCGCTCCTCGGCGGCGAGCCGATCCTCCGCCGTCGGCGGCGCGCCGCGAGCGCGGAGCGCCGCCAGCTCCTCGCGATGGGGAGCGCCGCGGGCCAGCAGCTCCTCGGCCGCCGCTCGCCAGGAGACCATCGCCTGCACGCGCTCGCCGGTCGTGGGCCAGAGGCTCGGCGCCTCGGCGACCAGCGCCGCGGCGCGTCGCTCGTCGATCGCGAGCGACGCTTCGCGGGCGCGGGCTCGCTCGGAGAGACCGAACGCCACGCTCCCGCCGACGATCGCGACCGCGAGCGCGCCGAGGAGGCTCGCGGCGACGCGGTTCCGCAGGACCCACTTCTGCAGCTCGACGGCGGCTCCGGTGCGGTAGGCCCGCACGACGCGCCGCTCGAGGAACGCGCGCAGATCGTCGCGGAGCGCCAGCATGTCCGGGTAGCGGCGTTGCGGATCGCGCTCCATCGCGTGCTCGCAGATCGCCACGAGTTCCGCCGGCGCGTCCGGCGCGATCGAGTGCAGCGCCGGCGGGGACCCGCCGCGCACCCACATCCAGATCATCGCGTTGTCCGCGCGCGCGCCCGGCTTCGTGTAGGGGATGCGGCCGGCGAGCAGGTGGTAGAGCATCGCGCCGGCGGAGTAGACGTCCGACGCCGGGCCCATCTCCGCGATCCGGCCGTCCGCCTGCTCGGGCGACATGTAGGCGGGCGTCCCGAGGACGTCGCCGTCCATCGTGTAGAGCGGCGAGTCGGGGTCGGCGTCTCCGTGGTCGCGCCGCTCCGTGCGCAGCTCCGTCGTCGTCGCCGTGGGCTGCACGTCGCGGATGCGGATGTCCTTCGTCTCCTTCTCGCCGAGCAGGCGCGCGAGGCCCCAGTCCATCACGAAGACCTCGCCGAAGCGTCCCACCATCACGTTCGACGGCTTGAGGTCGCGGTGCAGCACGCCCTTGTCGTGGGCGTAGGCCATCGCCTCGCAGACGCGCAGGAGGACGCCGAGCGCGCGCGTGCGCGTCCAGCCCTCGCGGCCGTTGCGCGTCCAGTCGAAGATCTCCTTCAGCGTGTGCCCCTTCACGAGCTTCATCGTGAAGTAGACGCGGCCTTCGGGGTCGAGCCCCAACTCGTGCACGGGAACGATGCCCGGATGGTCGAGCTGGCCCGTCACCTGCGCTTCCTCCAGGAATCGCGCGAGCTCCCGCGGCTCGATCGGCGGAGTGCCCGTCGCTGCATCGGGCGCGCCTCGCCCGAGGATCACCTTCATCGCGAGGTGGCGCCGCAGGTCGTCGTCCCAGACGCGCAGGATCGCTCCCATGCCGCCGCGGGCGAGCTCCCCCTGGAGACGGTAGCGCCCGAAGGCACCGCGCCGTCCAGCGAGGCGCCGCATGACCTCCGACGAGAAATCCGACCGCGCGCTCGCCGCTGGGGTCTCCGAGACGGAGAGGTCCACCTGCTCGCGCAGCACGCGCGCGAGCGAGCCCGTCGCTCCGAGACCCTCCAGCGCCGCCACGACGTCGCTCCACTGCGCGTGCAGACGGCGCAAGTCCTCCGCGAGATCCGGGTGCTCCGCGCAGAGGCTCTCGAAGTCCACGCCCTCGCCCGCGTCGCGCCTCTTCAGGAACGCGGCGAAGAGATCTTGGGCCCGCGGGTCGGGGCGCGGATCGGGGGCGTCGGATCGAGAGCGCGGCGGCGTCTCCAAGGTGTTCCCGGGGGTGGCGCGCGGATTCTAGCCACGGCCCCGAAGGAGTCGGGAACGCAGCACGGCGCCCCCGGCGAACCGATCGTCTCGCCCGACCCCGCGGGCCCCTCACCGCGCCCGTCGAGCCCCGGTTACCATCCGCCGCTCCGCGTCGTGGACCACCCCCCGGAGCCCCCGAGGATGAAGCGCACTCTCCCTCTGCTCGCTCTCGCGCTGCCTCTCCTCCTCGCCGCATGCTCGAACGCAGCGGATTCGGGACCGAAGCGCCTTCGCGTCGCGGTCGTTCCCAAGGGGACCAACCAGGATTTCTGGAAGGCCGTCGAATCGGGGGCCCGCCGCGCCGACCGCGAGCTCGACGATCTCGACATCGTCTGGAAGGGGCCCCAGGGCGAGGGCGACACGGCGCAGCAGATCTCGATCGTCGAATCCTTCGTCGCCGACCAGTACGACGCGATCTGCCTCGCGCCGCTGGACGCGCGCGCCCTCGAGCCGACCGTGAATCAGGCGATCGAGCGGAAGATCCCCGTCGTGATCTTCGACTCGGCGCTCGCGAGCTCCGACGTGCCGATCGTGAGCTACGTCGCGACGAACAACGTGCGCGGCGGCGAGATGGCGGCGGACCATCTGGCGAAGCTCCTCGACGGCAAGGGGCGGGTCGTGCTCATGCCCTACGCGATCGGTTCCGAGAGCACGGAGCAGCGAGAGCGAGGATTCCTCCAGGCGATCGCCAAGTACCCGGGCATCACGGTGATCTCGAGCGACAAGCACGGCGGCCCCGACGAGAGCCGGGCGATCGAGACGGGCGAGAGCCTGCTCGCCACCTTCGGCGCGGAGATCGACGGCATCTTCTGCTCCAACGAGTCGAGCACGTCGGGGATGCTCACGGCACTCACCCGCGACCCGCGCCGCCTCGCCGGCCGCGTGAAGCTCGTCGGCTTCGACTCGAGCGCCAACATCGTGAAGGGCATGGAAGCGGGCGGCATCCACGGGGTCGTGCTCCAGGATCCGGTGAAGATGGGCTACGAGTCGGTGAAGGCGGCCCACGCGCGGCTCTCGGGCGTCCCGACTCCCCCGCGCGTCGAGACGGGAGAGACGCTCGCCACGCCGGAGAACCTCGCGGAGCCGCGCATTCATGCGCTGCTCTTCCCCGAGCTCGCGAAGTAGCGGGAGCGTGCGTCGTGCCGCCGGGAATGGGGTCAGACCCCTTTTCTCTCGCTCTCCTCGCGCGGCGCGCGCGCGCGCCGCGCGAGGAGAGCGAGAGAAAAGGGGTCTGACCCCATTCCCGAGACCGTCGTCGAAGGAGCGCGCGACGTCGTGACGGCCCCGCTCCTGCGGATGGCCGGCGTCGCGAAGTGCTTCGGCGCGACGCATGCGCTCCGCGGCGTCGACCTCGAAGTGCGGCGCGGGGAGGTGCACGCTCTCGTCGGCGAGAACGGCGCCGGCAAGTCGACGCTCATGCGCGTGCTGTCGGGAGTCTTCCCGCCCGACGCGGGCGCGATGGAGGTGGAGGGCCGCTCCTTCGCGCCCCGCGGTCCCGCCGACGCGCGCGCCGCGGGCGTGGCGATGATCCACCAGGAGCTCAGCATCGCGCCCGACCTCTCGGTCGAGGCGAACGTGCTCCTCGGCCGGGAGCGCACCCGCTTCGGCTGGATCGACCGCGCGGAGCACCGGCGCGTCGCGCGCGCGGCGCTCGCCCGTCTCGCGCACGCCGAGATCGATCCCGACGCGCGCGCAGGCGATCTGCCGATCGCGCTCCAGCAGATCGTCGAGATCGCGCGCGCCCTCGCCTCCGATGCGCGCGTGCTCGTCCTCGACGAGCCGACGAGCTCTCTCGGCGAGGAGGACGCGGAGCGCCTCTTCGCCGTGATCGGCGAGCTCCGCGCGCAGGGCCTCGGCATCGTCTACATCAGCCACTTTCTCGAGGAGGTGGCACGCGTTGCGGACCTCTACACGGTGCTCCGCGACGGCGAGGCCGTGGCATCGGGTCCCATGGCAGGCACCACTGCCGGCCAGCTGGTCGCCGCCATGGTGGGACGCACCGTCGACGAGATGTTCCCGCGTGTGCCGCACGCGCCCGGCGAGCCGCTCCTCGAGATCCGCGGCCTCGGTGGACGGCGCGCTCCGCGCGCGGCCGATCTCGTCGTGCGGCGCGGCGAGATCCTCGGCCTCGCGGGGCTCGTGGGCGCAGGCCGCAGCGAGCTCGTGCGCTGCGTCTTCGGGCTCGACCCCGTGCGCTCCGGCCGCGTGCGCGTCGCCGGCGCCGACCTGCCGTGCTCGCCGCGCGCCGCCATCGCCGCCGGCCTCGGCTTCGTGAGCGAGGACCGCAAGGGCGAAGGCCTCGCCGTCGGTCTCTCCATCGCCGACAACCTGACGCTCTCGCGGCTCGCACCCTTCGGCCGCTTCGGCGCGCTCTCCCTCGCGCGCCGACGCCGCGCCGTGGCGGCGCGCATGGCGGAGATGCACGTCAAGGCGGCGGGCCCCGACCAGCCCGTCGAGGCGCTCTCCGGTGGCAACCAGCAGAAGGTGGCGATCGCGCGGCTCCTGCACCAGGAGGCCGACGTCTACCTGCTCGACGAGCCGACGCGTGGCATCGACGTCGGAACGAAGGCCGAGATCTACCGGCTCGTCGGCGCGCTCGCCGCGCGCGGCAAGGCGATCGTGCTCGTGTCGTCCTACCTCCCGGAGCTCCTCCACGTCTGCGACCGGATCGCCGTCCTCTGCCGCGGCGAGATCCGCGACGTGCGTCCGACGAGCGCGTGGACGGCGGAGTCGATCCTCCGCGCGGCGACGGGCACCGCAGGAGCGCCGTGAACGCGCCTCCCGAGACGGCGATGCCGGCGCGCCTCCCGCGCGCGCTCTGGAGCGCCATCGCTCCGTTCCTCGGTCTCCTGCTCGTCGTCGCGGCCTTCGAGATCTGGGGGCGCGTCGCCAAGCCCGAGACGTCGTTCCTCTCGGGCTTCCGCCTCGCGCTCATCGCCAAGCAGTCGGCCATCGTCGGCATGGGCGCCCTCGGCATGACCGTCGTCATCGTGAGCGGCGGCATCGACCTCTCCGTGGGCTCGATCCTCGCGCTCTGCTCCGTCGTGCTCGCGCGCGGTCTCGGCGACGGGCTTCCGGGCCCGGTGGCCGTGGCGCTCACGGTCCTCGCCGGCGCTGCCGCCGGTCTCGTGAACGGACTCCTCGTCACGGGTCTGCGCCTCGTTCCGTTCATCGTGACCCTCGGCACCATGCTCGCGTTCCGCGGCGTCGCCGAGGAGATCTCCGACCAGAAGAAGGTCCAGGCCGAAGCACCGTCCTGGATCGCCTCGCTCCTCGATCCGCCCGGCGCCGGGAGCTGGCGGCTCGTGTGCGACGGCGTGTGGCTCGTCGTCGTCCTCGGCGCGGCGCTCGCCCTCGTGCTGCGCTCGACGGTCTTCGGCCGCCACGTCTTCGCCGTGGGCTCCAACGAGTCGACGGCGCGCCTCTGCGGCGTGCGCGTCCCCGTCGTGAAGATCGCCGTCTACGGGCTCGCCGGCCTCTTCATGGGGCTCGCGGGCCTCTTCGAGTTCGCGAACCTGAACCGCCAGGGCAACCCCAGCTCCGGCGTCGGCCTCGAGCTCGACATCATCGCCGCCGTCGTGATCGGCGGAGGGAGCCTCACCGGCGGCCGCGGCAGCGTGCTCGGCTCGCTGGTCGGCGCGCTCCTCATGACCACGCTCCGCAGCGGCTGCGTCTACGCCGAGGTGCCCGACCCCGTGCAGAAGATCGTCATCGGCGCGATCATCGTCGGCGCCGTCGCCGTGGACCGGATCCGCGAGCGCGGCGCATCGGGATGATCGGACATCTCCGGACCGTGGGCGCGCTCGTGCGGACCCCGAAGATCGAACGACCGCTGTTCGATCTTCGGGGTGGAGGTCGGACGTGATCGGGCGCGGGAGACGAACGTGGGAGCCGGTCGCGGCAGCCGCCCCGCCATGAAGGCGTTCCTCGTCCTCGGCGTTCTCCTCCTCGTCGCGATCCTCTCCGTCGGTCTGGGAGTCGGGTCCTTCGACGCGGACTCTGCGGCAGAGCCGTTCGAAGAGCTGGTTGGCCTGCCACGGCGTCCCTTCGATCCAGCGGCCTGGAACCGGCGAGCCACGCCCGCCGACCTCGAGCTGCGGAGGATCCGCGACTCGATGGTGGACGATCTCCTCGCGTCCAAGGTCCTCCTCGGTCGATCCGAAGGAGATGTCCAAGCGCTTCTGGGAACTCCAGACATGCGCGACGACGTCCCGGTGGGTGACGCGAAGGCTCTCTGGAGGTGGCGACTCGGTCCGGGATTCATGAACGATCGGTGGCTCGCCGTCGCTTTCGATGCCGCGGGAACGGCCGTCTCCGCGTCCTGGCAGGTCTTCTGAGTCGGCCCCCTATGCTCCACGTCTCGCCGGCCGTCGTCCCATGCTGCTGCGCCAACGATCCTCGCCGAGTCTTCCGAAGTGGGGAGCACTACGTTCGCTCTTGCTGGCGTGCGTGCTCGCCGCGTGCGCGGAGCGGCCGGAGCCGCGGCCGCCCCGCACGAGCCCCGTCGTCACGCTCCTCGACTACTTCGAGCTCGGGGAGGCCGAGGTCGACCGCCACCTCGCGGCGGCAGAGGCCGGCGAGGCGCGCATCACGCCCGACGTCGCGCGCGCGGCCCAGGCCGCAGTCGCGCGCCTGCGCATCCATTTCGGTTTCGAGGGCGGCAGCTACTCGACGACCCACGCCACGGCGGCGCTCGTCGACGGCGGCCGGCGCGCCGTCACCGTCGGCCACGCTGCGATCGAGGCGCAGCGCCATTCGGATGCGCGCGTGGAGCTCGCCCTCCCGGACGGGCGCGTCCTCGCGGCGCGCGTGGGCGACCTCGCCCACTACGACGAGCGGAAGCCGGAGACCGACTGGGCCGTCCTCGACGTGAACGATCCTCCCGAAGGCCTGCCCTCGCTCGTGTTCGGCGACGACCCACCGGGCGAGCGGCTCCTCCTCGGCTACCCCGGCCGCGTCGGCATCGGCGAGGACGGCCGCGCGGCGATGGACTTCCCCGATCGACGCTCCGCTCTCCAGCCGGTCCGCGTCCTCTGCGCGCCCGACGGCGCCGACGCGACGAGCCTCGAGGTCCTCGCCGGGAGCATCCCCATCGGCGGCATGAGCGGAGCGCCCTGCATCGGCGCGAGCGGCCGCCTCGTGGCGATCCAGCGCGCGGTCTCGGAGCACTCGTCGGGCGGCGCGAGGGCGTGGCGCATCGACGCCGTCGCGCTCGACGGCGTACGCGCCTCACTCGGGCATTGAGAGCTGAGGCTCACTCGGCTTCGTCGCCTGTCGCCTTCTCGATGCGTCCGCGACGCAGCTCGCCGATCTTCAGGGCGAGCTTGGCGACGGCACGCTGGTAGCGCATGCGCGCCGCGTCCTCGCTCGTGCCGAGGCGCTTGCCGATCTCGGGGAAGGAGAGCCCGTCCCATTCGTGGAGCACGATCAGCTCGCGGGGACCGTCCTCGAGGAGATCCAGCGCGAGGCGCACCCACGCCTCCTTCTCCTCTCGATCCATTGCACGGCTCGGGGTCTCGCGGGGCGTGCGGCCGGTGCAGAGCGAGAGCACCGTCGTCGGAGGGAGCGGCCGCTCGCGCGCCGCAGCGCGTCGCCGCGCGGCGAACCACCGGTGACGGTCGCGGAGCGTGTTCTCGACGACCCGGGCCAGCAGCATTCGGAAGTGCTCGTCGTCGTCGACCTCGAAGCGCGGCCCCTCGACGAGCACGCGGAGGACGGCGTCCTGCACGTAGTCCTCGGTGTCGCCACGCTGCCTCAGGCGAGGGCCCATGCGCCGCTCGACGCGCTCGCGGATGGCGGGAAGGTGCCGCGCGAGGAGAGCGCTCAGCGCCTCGGCGTCGCCCGAGTGCCAGCGGCGCAGCAGCGTCAACGTCAGCGGCTCCGAGGCGGTCATTGCCGAGAGCCTACGCCGGGCGAGGCACGCTCCGCTCGACGTGCGCCATCGCCGCGCTCAGGGCGGCTTCCCCAGGCTGTCGGCGATCTCGAGGTAGGCGCTCGACGCGCGCAGGAAAGTCAGGTCCGCCTTGTCCAGGGCCGCGCGCGGGAGCCCGCGCTCGGCGGCGATGCGAAGGAGCGCCATCGCCCTCTCGACGAGCCGATCGTGGGCGCTCTCGCGCGAGCGGGGCTCCATGGCCGCGAGGACGCGGCCGAGGATGCGCGCCGAGGCGAGCGGCTCCTCCCAGGAGTCGTCGAAGTACGCGGCGAGGTCCTCCGCCGCAGTCTCTGCCTCCTCGAATCGCCCCAGGGCGAGGAGGCAACGCGCGCGATTCTCGGACTGGATCCGGTGGAACGCTCGGTAGGCAGGATTCTTCGGATTGATCGTGATCGCTCGACGCTCGCTCGCGAGGGCGCGATCGAAGAGCGCGAGCGCGTCCGCCGTCTCGCGGCGCGACAGCGCCACCAGGCCGAGGTTGTTCAGGCTGCCTGCGAGGCCATGCCACGCGTCGGAGGACTCCGGGAGATCCGCGACGAGCCGCTCGTACTGATCGCGCGCCTCGCGGCAGATCTCCTCGGATCGCGCATCGCCGGCGACGCCGAGGGTCGCGGCGAGATTCGAAAGCGAGGCGGCGAGCTCGGCGCGGAACCTCACGAAGCTGGGGAACTCGTCGACGAGACCTCGCCGCAAGGAGACGCAGTCCTCGTGGATCGGGAGGGCGCTGGCGGGCCCTTCCCGCCTCACGACGAGGGCTCCGAGAGTGGTGAGCGTGCCGCCGCGCCAGTCGCGGTCGTTTGGAGTCTCGTTGCCGTGATTCGACAGGGCCTCGCGCAACGCGCTCTCGGCGTCCGCCTCGCGCCCGAGTGCGAGGAGCACCCTCGCGTGCTCGTCGAGGTACCGAGCGAGCTGCGAGCGCAGAGAGGGATCGCCCATGGCGATCTCCCGATAGAGGGCGACTCCCTCCGCATAGGCCTCCTCCGACGCGCGCTTGTGGCCCGATTGCAGCTCGAGGGCTCCCAGCACGCAGAGCGCGATCGCGAGATCGCGCGTGAGAGCCCTCGTGCCGGGGTGCGCAGCGACCAGGCTTCGCGCGTCATCGACCGACGCGCGCGCATCGGCTTCTGCCTCCGCCAGGCGCCCGACGCTCGCGAGAGCATGACCGCGCCCGCGCCAGCAGAGGGATCGCTCCTGTCGCAATCGGATCGACGCGGGCTCCTCGCGCGCGAGCTCGTCGAACCCCCGCGCGGCCTCGTCCCACGAGGCGATCGCTCCCGCCGTGTCGCCGAGCATCTCACGGATCTCCGCGAGATGTTGGTGCGAGCGCGCGAGGTCCTCCCGGAGCGCTCCGCTCGCCGCGTGCCGCGCGACGAACTCGCGGTAGAGCTCGAGGGCGCTCTCCAGGATCTCCCTGCGCAGACCCTCCATGCGCGGCTCGAAGCGCAGCCGAATCTGGGAGACGCGCGTGAGCATCCGGTCGACGGCGGCGCGGGCGAGGTCGAAGTCGGCGCGCGCGCGCTCCGCCTCGTCCTTGGCGACGCCGTAGGCCGCCTCGATTCTCTTCCGGGCGGAAGCCTCGCGGATCGCGAGGACGAGAGGACCGCCGACGACGAGGAGCAGGGCGAGGGCCGAAGCCGTCGCCCAGGCGGGATTCCGCCGCGCCCACCGAACGTTCCGCGCCCAGGGGCCCGCCGGCCGCGCGGCGATCGGCCGCCCCTCGCGGAGAGCGCGGAGGTCGGCGGCGAGAGCGGCGGCGCTCGAGTAGCGCAGCGCCGGATCCTTTTCCATCGCCTTGAGCACGATCGTCGCGAGATCGGCCGAGATGCGCGGGTCGATGCGCGACGGGCGCGGCGGCTCCGTCACGAGGATCTTCCCGAGGATCTCGTGCGCGGTCGCGCCCTCGAACGGCCGGCGCCCCGTGAGCCACTCGTAGAGCGTGACGCCGAGCGAGTAGACGTCGGAGCGGTGGTCGGCGGGCGCGCCGCCGGAGGCCGCCTGCTCCGGCGGAACGTAGTGGGGCGTCCCGACGAACCGGCCCGTGCGCGTGAGCGAGGCGAGACCCTCCTCGCGGGCGAGGCCGAAGTCCGTGAGGAGCGCGCGCCCGTCGGCTCGGAGCAGAACGTTCGAGGGCTTCACGTCGCGGTGGATCACGCCCGCGCGATGCGCGAAGTCGAGGGCCTCTGCAACTTGCTCCGCGACGCGGCAAGCCATCTCGATGGAGGGCGGCTCCCACGACTCGAGGGAGATCCCGTCCACGAGCTCCATTGCGAAGTAGTGCGCGCCGTCCGTTTCGCCGACGGCGTGGATCTCGACGATCGACGGATGCCGAAGGCGAGCCGCCGTCGAGGCCTCGCGCCGGAAGCGCTCGACCTCCTCTCTCGCGAGCGTCACGTGCGCGGAGAGCACCTTCAGCGCGACCCGACGCCGCAGCGAGAGCTGCTCCGCCTCGTAGACGACGCCCATCCCACCCCGTCCGATCTCGCGCACGACGCGGAAGTCGCCGAGCACAGCTCCGCTGCGGTCCTCGATCGGCCGCGCCTCTTCTTCTTGTGCGCCGCGCTGGCCCAGGAAAGCGACGTAGTCCTCGATCGCCTCGCGCAGCTCGGCGGCGATCGAGGGGTGCATCGAGCAGAAGGCCTCCCGGTCGGGGCGCTCACCGGCCTTCCATGCGGCGACGAATCGGGAGAGCGCGTCCTCGAGCGCGTTGCTCACGGCAGAAGCCGCGTCGGCGCCGAAGGCTCGCGGCGAGGAGCGTATTCGCGGCGAGTCGGGAGGGCTGCGCGCGTCACCCCAGCAGGACTACTCGCCAATGGGCCCCTCTGTCCATGGAGGCGGCTCGCCGCGGCGGCTGGAGGGTCCCGCGTTCGCTCCAGGCCGGGGGTGCGCATGGGGTCCGCAGGGCTGGCTGCACGCCCTGCGATCCAAGAGCTCCCTACGATCATGCATAGCCGAAACCGAATCCTCGCCCTCGTCCTCCTCCACCTCCTCGCGCTCCCGGCGGCCGCACCGGCGCAGGAGATCGTCCATCACGTCCCGGGGACCGCCCTCGGAGGCCAGCTCGGCAGTGCCGTCGACGGGCGAGGAGACTCGAACGGCGACGGCGTCTACGACCTGCTCGTCGGAGCACCCGCCGACTCGGTTTCGGGCGACCAGGCCGGGCGCGCGATCGTGATCTCCGGCGCCGACGGCTCGGTCCTCCGCTCGATCGCCGGGTCCGCGGCGCTCGACCAGTTCGGCGCCGCCGTCGCCTTCGTAGGGGACCTGAACCTGGACGGCCGCGACGACTTCGCTGTCGGAGCGCCCGGCTCCGATGTCGCCGGCGTGAACGCCGGCCGCGTGCGGGTCTACTCCGGGCTGACGGGCTCCGTGCTGGTCACCCGCGATGGCGCGAGCGCCGGAGAGCGCTTCGGGCAGGCGCTCGCTCGCATCGGAGGCACCGTGCCGGCGCTCGCCATCGGCGCGATCCTGGCTGACGGCCCCGCGGGAGCCGATTCCGGGGCCGTCTCCCTCTACTCGGGCATCTCGACGGCCCCCTTCACGAAGGTCTTCGGCCAGTTCGCGGGTGAACGCTACGGCTCCTCGATCGTCGGCGTGAACGTCCTCGGAACGGGTGTCGACTACGTGCTCGCGGGCGCGCCCGAGTGCGACCAGTTCCTCGCGAATCAGGGCAGCTTGCGGATGTTCCACCCGCAGACCGGTGCCTTCATCCTCACGCAGCATGGCACCCTGAACGCGCGCCTCGGGACGGCCGTCGCCGCCCTCGGAGACGTCGACGGGAACGGCACCGAAGAGTTCGCGGCGGGCGCTCCGGGAAGCGGCGCGGGGTGGGTGAGGATCTACTCGGGCACAGGAGGAGCGACCCTCCACCAGATCGGCGGCCCGAGCATTGGCATCCAGTTCGGACAGTCGCTCGCGGTGGGCCTCCACTTGCTCCCGGGTCCGGCGCTCCAATGGGACCAATACCTGGCCGTCGGTGCGCCGAGCGACGACGTGGGCGGTACCGACGCGGGTCGCGTGACGCTCTATCGTGTGACTACGTCGACGGTCATCCAGGAGTGGACGCGAACGGGTTCGACCGGCGAGCGGCTCGGGTCGGCCCTTGGAACGAGGCCCTATCTGATTTTCTTCCAGGGGGTTTTCCTCGATCTCGTCGTCGCCGGAGCTCCTGCGTTCGACGGCGTCGGCACCGACTCGGGCCGCGCCCACGTCCTCTCCGAGGTCTCCGGCACGAGCCTCTCCACGACCGAGGGCTCCGCGATCGGGGAGCAGCTCGGCGCGTCGGCCTGTGCGATGGGCGACGTGAACGGCGACGGCGTTCCGGACTACGCGGTGGGCGCGCCCCACGCCTGGAAGTTCGCCGGGATCGGCCTCGTCACCGCCGACGTCGGTGCAACGGAGATCCGCTCGGGCGCGAACGGCGCCGTCCTCCAGAGCCTGAAGGGCGTCGGGAGCAAGGACGCCCTCGGTACATCCGTCGCGGCCGTCATGGACCTCACGGGCGACGGCGTCCCAGAGCTTCTCGCCGGAGCCCCCTTCGCCTACAGCGTCACGGCGACCGACGCGGGCGAAGCCTACGTGCAGTCGGGCGGCACCGGCTCGCTCGTCTACACGCTCGGCGGGATCCAGACCGACAGCGAGTTCGGCGCCGCTGTCGCAGCCGGAGACGTGAACCTCGACGGGCGGCAGGACTTCGGAGTCGGCATGCCGGGCTACGGGAGCGATGGCGGGCGAGTGCGCGTCTACAGCGGGCTCAACGGCGCGACCGTGCTCTTCGACAAGACGTTCGCGGCGGGCCATCGGCTGGGAACGGCCCTCGCCATGGGCGATCTGAGCGCCGACGGCAGGGCCGACGTGATCGCCGGCGCGCCCTTCGACGACGTCGTCGCCTCGAACGACGGGCGCGTGGTGGCCTGGGCCGGCAACACGGGTCTCTCCTTATGGAACGCTTGGGGGAACACCGCCAACGACCGCTTCGGCCTCGTCGTCTCGGTCGTCGGCGACGTGAATGGCGACGGCCGTCTCGACGTCGCCGCCGCCGCTCCCCTCACGAGCTCCACGGGTGCGACCAACGGCGGCTACGTCCGCGTGCTGGACGGCGTGAACGGCGCCACGCTCTGGAGCGCAAGCGGCGCGCTCAACGAGGTCCTGGGCACGTCGGTCTCCGGAGCCGGCGATGTCGATCTCGACGGCCGCGCCGACGTCCTCGTCGGTGCGCATCAGTTCCCGCTGACCGTCATTCCCGCGGGGAACGGCTTCGCCCGCGTCTACTCCGGGGACAGCGGCGCTCCGATCGAGACGGCGCTCGGCATCGAGCTCGCGAGCGGATTCGGGGCGGCCGTCGCGGGCATCGGCGACGCGACGGGCGACGGGATTCCCGACGCCGTGGTCGGCGCGCCGTACGAGGGGCCCGACGATCCGCTCGTGTGGACGGGCGGTGTGCGACTCCTCTCGCTCCGCCCGGCGTCCACGAGCACGTATGGAGTCGGAAAGGCCGGGTGCTCCGGAGCCCACGTCGCGACGATGAACGGCGTGCCGTTCGTGGACAGTCCCTTCCTCGAGCTGCGCGCGAGCAAGACGCCGCCGAGCAGCCTTGGCCTCGGTCTCGTCGCGGACGCGCAGGACGTCGCCGGCTCCGATCCCTTCGGCATCGGCGTGCCGCTCCACGTCGACCTGCTCGCAGCGACGGAGGTGATCTCCCTCGATCTCGTGAGCGACGCGAACGGCTTCGCGGCGGCGCCGACGCCGATCCCGAACTCGCCGGCGCTCGCGGGGAAGACCTACTTCCTGCAGGGGCTTTTCGCCTGGGCCGGACCGTGCGCGCTTCCGCCCTACGGACTGAGCGTGACGAAAGGGGTGCAGGTGACGATCCTCCCCTGATCGATCGCGGCGTGGACGCGCCGGTGCTTGCCGCCGGCTCGGGCCGTGGGCAGCCTGGCGAGTCACGTCCCGAGCGGGGACGTCTCACGCGGAGGCTCCACCATGGCGCGACGGTTCCAGCTCCTTGCCCTCGTTCTCTTCGCGGCCCACGGGGAGGCGCCGGCTCTCGCTCAGGGGGGCGCCTTCTACCCGGCGTCGCAGGTCGCCGTCACCGGTCCCACGAACCTCGTCGGCGGCGATCTCGACGGGGACGGGAGGCTCGATGTCGTCGCGGGCTCGAACTTCGGAGGCCTCACGACCTCGCTGCTCGGAGACGGAGCCGGAGGGCTCGCGGCGGTCTCCACGGTGATCCTCGGCGGCACGAATGTCGTCGATCTCGCCCTCGGCGATCTCGACGCCGACGGACGCCTCGACCTCGTGGGGACGCGGAGCTTCCCGAGCGCCGAGCTGGTCGTGACGCTCGGCGACGGGAGCGGCGGCTTCGGGGCCGTCGTCCCCTTCGCCGTCGGAGTCTTCCCGATGGGCGTCGCTCTCGGCGACGTGACGGGAGATGGACGGCTCGACGCCCTCGTCGTGAACCACGATGACGCCACCTTCTCGGTGCTCGTCGGCGACGGCTCGGGGGGCTTCTCGTCGCTCGCGGCGCAGCCCTGCGGCGCCGACTCGCAGCGCGCCGCCCTCGGAGACGTCGACGGAGACGGCGACCTCGACGTCGCGATCAGCGTGAGGCAGTTCGGCAGGGTCGACGTGTTCCCCGGGCTCGGTGCCGGCCTCTTCGGCTCGCCCACGGCAGTCTCCGTCGGTGTGTTCGCGCTGACGGTCGACCTCGTCGACCTCGGAGGCGACGGAGACCTCGACCTCGTGAGCGTCACGTCGAGCACGGTCGCCGTGGCGACGGGGCTCCCAGGAGCAGGCTTCTCCGCTCCCGTGGCCCACGCGGGCGGCGCCTCGCCGATCGCCATCGCCTTCGGCGACGTGACGGGCGACGGCGCGCTCGACGCGCTCGTCTCCAACAATCCCGTGAACACGGTCGGTTCGACGCCGCTCGATGGCGTTTCCGTGCTCGCCGGGAATGGCTCCGGAGGCTTCGCGGCGCCGGTCTTCCACCCGGCGGCGCGCGAGTGCTTCGAAGCCGTCCTCGCCGATCTGGACGGCGACGCGGATCTGGACGCCGTCGAGTCGAACTTCGGCACGAGCACGCTCTCGATCCTCCTGCGGCATCCCGACGGAGCGCTCGGCGTGCAGTCCCTTCCCGTCTCCGGCAGACCCGGCACGCTCGCCTTCGGGGAGCTCGGCGGGGACGGCAAGCCCGACCTCGTCGTGTCTCAGTTCTTCGGCTCCTCGCTCGCCGTCGCCGTCGGCGACGGCGCCGGGGGCTTCGCGGCGGGAGCGAGCTATCCCGCCGGGAGCGCTCCCTTCGACGTGCACCTCGCCGACGTCGACGGCGATGGGCTCCTCGACGCGGTCGTGACGCACTCGGGCGTGAACCAGGTGACGGTGCTCGCGGGCCTCGGCGCCCACGCGCTCGGCGCTCCCTCGAGCTTCCCGATCGCCGTCGACCTCGGCGGCCTTTCGACGTCGCTCACCGTCGGCGACTGGAACGGAGACGGCGCTGCCGATGCTCTCGTCAGCAGCGCCGGGTTCTTCGGATTCGGGGGCGTCTCCGTCTCCCTCGGGAACGGCGCGGGAGCGTTCGGCGCGCCGACGTTCCTTTCCGTTTCCTCCGGTCTTCGAGACACGGCGCTCGGAGATCTCGACCACGACGGAGACCTCGACGTCGTCGCCTCCGGGACGCCGGGCAACCTGCTGCACGTGCTCCTCGGCGACGGCCTCGGCGGCGCCGGCGCTCCCGTCTCCTTCCTCGTGGACGACGACCTCGCAAGCCTCGCCCTCGGCGACCTGAACGAGGACGGCGCGCTCGACGTGGTCGTGGCGTCCACACCGGCGAACCTCCTCGATCCCGACTCCGCCGTGCACGTCCTCCTCGGCCACGGCCAGGGCGCGCTCGGCGCGCCCGTGTCCACGAATGCCGGCTTCGCGCCCGCGTCGGTGCGCATCGCCGATGCGACCGGCGACGGACGGCTCGACGTGCTCGCCGTGAACCAGGAGCTCTATCGGATGACGGTCCTCCAGGGCGCGGGAGACGGCTCCCTCCCGCGCGTCTTCACGTTCGTCGGCGGCATTGGCCCCGCGGCGCTCGCCGTTGGAGACGCCGACGGCGACGCGCGGCTCGACGCGGCGATCGCGAACTTCTTCGTCGATCGCGTCACGTTCCTGCGCAACCTGACGCCGCTCCCCTCCGGCGCCACGACCTTCGGCATCGGGACGCCCGGCGATCACGGGCTCCACGGCATCGCCGCGTCGAGCCCTCCCGCCGTCGGGAACGCGCAGTTCCGCGTGGTCGCGAGCAATTCGCCGCCGGGCTCGCTCGGGCTCCTGCTCGCTGCCGATGCGGACGACGGCCCCGGCTCCGATCCCTTCGGGCTGGGGCTGCTCCTGCATCTCGATCTCGCTGCGTCGACGCAGCTCCTCGCCTTCGATGCGTTCACTGACGCGTCGGGCTACGCCATCGCTCCCGTGCCGATCCCGGCGACGCCGGCGCTCGCCGGGCAGACGTTCCATCTCCAGACGATCTTCGTGTGGCTCCACCCGTCGTTGCATCTGAGCTCGTCGAGGGGGCTCACGCTGATCGTGCAGCCGTGAGCTCGGGATCCTCCGGCGATCGGTCGCGACCGCACCGGCCGTGAGGATCGCCGTCGCCGTGGACCGCCGGTTGGAATGGAGGACGTGGAGCGGAGAGTCGAGGGCCGCGTGGATTCGCGCCAATTCCGCGGACCCTGAAAATCGAATGGTCGCCGTTCGAGTTTCAGGGTGCACGTCGGCCGTGATCGAACGCTCGAATCGGGTCGCCGACGTTCGGGCCGCGCTGAGGCGGAGCCCGGTGACGGCGCTCGTCGGCGCCCGTCAGGTGGGCAAGACGACGAGGTCGCGCGAGATCTTGCCGCTCACGTCGGCCGCCTATTTCGATCTCGAGGACCCCGCCAGCCTCGCGCGACTCAGCGAGCCGATGACGGCGCTGGCTCCCTTGCGAGGTGTCGTCGTGATCGACGAGGTCCAGCGCCGGCCGGATCTCTTTCCCGTCCTTCGAGTCCTCGCCGACCGGCGGCCTCGGAGAGCGCGTTTCCTGATTCTCGGAAGCGCGAGCCCGGATCTCCTGCGCCAGTCCTCGGAGACTCTCGCGGGCCGAAACGAGACGGTCGTGCTCGACGGATTCGGATTGGACGAGTTGGGGCGAGACGGTCCGACTCTGCGGCGGCGCTGGCGGCGGGGGGGCTTTCCCTCGGCGTATCTGGCGCACTCCGATCGGGAGAGCGCCGTCTGGCGCCAGCAGTTCCTCCAGACCTATCTCGAGCGAGACGTGCCGCAGCTCGGAATCTCGATCCCGGCGCCGACGCTGCATCGCTTCTGGACCATGCTCGCGCACGACCACGGCGGCGTCTGGAACGCGGCCGAAGCCGCGCGGTCGATGGGGGTCTCCGAGCCCGCTGCCCGCCGCTACCTCGACATCCTCACGGGGCTCTTCCTGGTCCGGCAGCTCCGGCCGTGGCACGAGAACTCGAAGAAGCGCCAGGTGAAGGCCCCCAAGGTCTACGTCCGCGACAGCGGATTGCTCCACGCGCTCCTGGGCCTCGTCTCGGAACGCGACCTGCTGTCGCATCCGAAGGCGGACGCGTCGTGGGAGGGGTTCGCCATCGAGGAGGCCATTCGTGCCGTGCGTCCCGAGGCCGCGTACTTCTTGGCCACGCACACCGGCGCCGAGCTCGATCTCCTCCTCTTCGCTCGTGGCCGGCGCTACGGCGTGGAAGTGAAGTTCCAGGACGCGCCCCGCCTCACGCCGTCGATGCGCATCGCGCTCGAAGATCTCGGGCTCCACCGATTGACCGTGCTCTACCCCGGCGAACGGCGCTACCGGCTCGAGAGACGCGTGGAGGTCGTGCCGCTGGCGGAGCTCGCGACGCGGAACGCCCGCGCGGCGATCGTGGGATCGCCCTCGAGGGGATCGATCCGATGACCGAGATTCCCGGAAGAGCTGGCGAGGCCGGTGTCGACGGAGGAGCGGAGCCGCGCAGCGCGGAGAATGCAGCTCGGAAACGGGGGTTGCTCGCGTGTGGAGCCCTTGCCGTCGCGGCGATCGTAATCGTCGTCCTGGGGACGAGGGCGCTGTACCGCAGCTCGCTCTTCGATTCGAATCCGCCGTCACGGCGTCCCTTCACCGCGGCGGCGTGGAACGCGTCGGAGTTGCAACCCGACCTCGAGCTTCTCCAGCTCCGCCACGCGATGGCGAAGGACCTCGAGGCGACCGGCTTCCTGCGCGGGCGGTCCGAAGCGGAGATCGTGGCGCTCCTCGGCGACCCGCAAGTGCGCGAGCAGCGCAACGAGGACGGAACGAAGCAGGTCTTGCGATGGCTCCTCGACCCCGCGTGGATGCGCGACTGATGGCTCTCGGTCGCCATCGACACGGACGGAAGGGCGACCGAGGCATACAGGATCATCTTCTGACGCTCGCCCCACGCACCGGCTACGCCGACGATTCCCCGATGACACGCGACACTCGATTCTCGACGCAGCCAGCGCAGCGCGTAGCACTTCTCATGTTCTCGCTCGCCTTCGTTGCTCCCACATGCACCGACCGCCGGGCGCAGACCCTGCACCGCGGGAGACCCGCCGTCACGCTCCTCGACTACTTCGACCTCGGCGAGGGCCAGGTCGACGGTCATCTCGACGCGAGCGGCCGCTTCGTCGCGATCCAGCGCGCCGTCTCCGAGACTCCCTCCGGCAGCGCGGTGCAGTGGAGCGTCGACGTCGTCTCGCTCGACGGAGTGAGCCGCGCTCGCACGCGATGAGCCGACGCGGGCGCCGCGCGCACGCGATCGGCTCGCGCCGCTCAGGGCTGCACCTCGATCCGAAGCCCCTTCGAGCTCACGACGCCGAGCCCGTTCGCGCTGCAGGCGAAGGCCGCGGCCTCGATCCAGAACGACTGGGCGTAGAGCGTCGTCCCCGCCGGAACGCCGAGGGGAATCGCGAGCGGCGCCCACGCGATGCCCGAGGCGTCGCTCGGGAGGGGCACGTCATGCACGCGCCCGGACGCGAGGAGGTCGAGATGCAGGAGGAGGCCGATGCCGAAGGGGTCGGCGCCCGCGACGTCGGCCGCATCGGCGAGGAGGCAGAGCCCGACCGAGCTCGGCGGCGCGTTCGTCGCGGTGACGGCAAAGCCGCCCGCGCCCGCCACGAGCGGTCCGTTGGCGCTCATGCCGACCGCGCCGTGGCAGCCGGGAGTCCCCGAGCCGAAAGACGACACGCCCTGCGGAGGCGGCACGATGCAATGGAAGACGATCACGGAGTCTCCTGCGAGGTCGACGACCACGACGTCCGGGCGACCGTCGCCGTCCATGTCCGACAGGACGAGATCGCTCAAGGCCGCTCCGCCGATGAGCGTGGCGTTCTCCGGAAACGCCGTGGACCCCGTCCCGAAGTGGATCTCCACGTTTCCGGAGCCGTAGCCAGCGAAGGCGAGATCGGCGTCGCCGTCCGCATCGAGGTCGCCGATGGCCGCTGTGACGGGGTGGAAGGCGGCGGGCAGGAGCACCTTGGCCGGGAATGCACCGGTCCCGTTGCCGGGAAGGAGCGTCGCCGAGTTTCCCGAGTAGTTCGTCGTCAGAAGGTCGGGGAGACCGTCGCCGTTCACGTCGGCGATCGTGACGCCGTAGGGCCAGTGGTTTCCTTCCCAGGGCCCGGTGGTGTCGATCACCACCGGCACGCCGAGCCCTCCCTGCCCATCTCCCGCCACCCAGGCGACGGTCAACTGCGTGACGAAGTCGAGGACGAGGTCGGTGTTCCCGTCGAGATCGAGGTCGCCCGTTGCGAGCGCGTTCACGCCATCGCCGAGCAGCATGGCGGACGAGACGGTGTAGCTGCCGGCTCCGTCGGAGGAGAAGACGACGAGGCCGTTCGACGTGCCGCCAAGTCCCACCGCCACGTCGAGGACCCCGTCGTGATCGGCATCGAGCGTGGCGACGGCGTAGGGGTTCCCCACGAGTGCGATCGGATTTCCTGCGGTGAAGCCTCCGCCGCCGTCGTTCGACACGACGACGAGTTCCTGGGACCAGAAGCACGAGGTCACGACGTCGAGTGCTCCGTCTCGATTGGCGTCCACGACGGCGAGAGACCAGGGAGAACCGGAAATCGCCACGATCGTCGAGGGAGCCAAGGCACCTCCACCGACCCCGACCAGGATCCATAGATCGTCGGATCCGCTCGCCGTGGCGGCGACATCGGGAACGCCGTCCGAGTCGAGATCGGCGACGGCCAGATCGCGAGGCGCGACGCCGATCGTGTACGGCGTCCCCGTGATGAAGTCGATCGGTGGGGATCCCCGATCGATCACGACCGACGCTTGCGGCCGCGTCGTCGCGCGGGTCGGATCTGCTCGCTCGGAGCCCTCGGGAGCCGCGAGTGGCGAGCTCCGATCGATGGCGGACGCCGGTCGCGCCTGGGCAGTCGCGTTGGGCGCCAGCGCAGCGACCGTTTCGAGCACGAACGCGCCGAGCACGAGCCCCGTCGTCACCCTGCTCGACTACTTCGAGCTCGGCGAGGGCGAGGTCGACCGTCACCTCGCCGCGGGCGCCGCCGACGCCGCCCGCATCACGCCGGAGGTCGCGCGCGCGGCGCAGGCCGCCGTCGCGCGCCTGCGCATCCACTTCGGCTTCGACCGTGGTCGCTACTCGACGACCCACGCCACGGCGGCGCTCGTCGACGGCGGGAGGCGCGCCGTCACCGTCGGCCACGCGGCGATCGAGGCCCAACTCCACGCGGACGCGCGCGTGGAGCTCGTGCTCCCGGGCGGCCGGGTCCTCGCCGCGAACGTGGGAGATCTCGGCCACTACGACGCGCACCGCCCCGAGACCGATTGGGCCGTGCTCGACGTCCTCGACCCTTCCGACGGACTGCCCGCCCTCGCGCTCGGCGAGAAGGCGGCGGGGGAGATCCTCCTCCTCGGCTACCCGGGCCGCGTCGGCGTCGGCGACGACGGCCGCGCGACGATGGACTTCCCCGATCGGAGCTCCCCGCTCCGGCCGATCCGTGTCCTCTGCTCCGCGGATCGCGCGGACGCGACGAGCCTCGATCTCCTCGCCGGCAGCGTCCCCATCGGCGGCATGAGCGGCGCGCCCTGCGTCGACGCGAACGGCCGGCTCGTCGCGATCCAGCGCGCGGTCTCGGCGCAGACATCGGGAGGAACGATGCGGTGGCGCCTCGAGGCGGTCGGTCTCGACGGCGTTCGCGGCGCGCTGGGCCGCTGAGCCCTCGCGCGGAGGCAGGAGCCGTTTCGAGCCCGCTCTGAAACACTTCGAAGTTCTTCGGAGTGGGCTCGAAGATCATCCGAACTCCCTCGCGGAAGCTCGAGCGGGTCCTCGTCTCGGGCTCGAGGCGTCGAGGCACGACAACACTCGAGCGACGGCTGCCGCGTGCGCCTCCTCCCGGCGTCGACGTTCCTCGCGAACCTGCCCTGAGGCGGCGCCGGCAGGCGCGCCCGGGGGCCCGCTCGATTTCGTGCTGCAAGGGCGCCCGCGTCGCGCGCCCTTGCAGGCGGCTCCCCCCGACGAGCCGCACCCCGCATGGAACCGCGCACCCGAGTCGTCGCAAGGACCCTCGCCGCGAGCGCCGTGGCGCTCGCCCTCCTCGCTGCCGGCGCCGTCCTGATCCGCGAGGAGCCGCCGCCGTCTCCCGACGCGCGAGCGCTCGCGCACCACGCGCCGGCGGCCGACGCCGATTCGCCCACGGCGCGCACCGCGCCCGGCCAGACCGGCGCCGCCGACGGCCACGGAGCACGGGAGGCCGACGGACTCCTCGAAGGTCTCGTGGTCGGCGACGCCGGCGAGCCCGTCGAGGGCGCCGAGATCCGCGTCGTCGAGGACGGCGAGGCCCCCCGGTGGGACGCTCTCGCGATCGAGCGCGATCCGCCGCCCGTCGTGGCGCGCAGCGACGCGCGAGGCCGCTTCGAGGCCGCGCGCCCGCTCGGCGACGCGTCGATCGTCGCGTTCCGGCCCGACCTCGGCTGGGCCGCGGCGCGCGTCGGCGATGCACCGCTGCGTCTCGTCCTCCCGCGGCGCGAGGCGACGGCGATCGACGTCGTCGAGTACTTCGAGCTCGTGGAGAGAGCGATTCCCGGAGTTCGACTCCGGCTGCGCAAGCTCCCCGTGCGGGTGCCGCCCTCGGGATGGGCGCAGCCGCTCGAGACCGATCCCGCGGAGCTCGCGATCGGACGCGTGCTGCGCGCCGAGGCGCACACCGACTCCGCGGGGCGCGCGCGCTTCTCGCCCCTGCCGGCGGGCCACTACGAGATCGACGCCGCGGCGCCCGATGGACGCGCGGGGCGTTTCACGAAGCGCGTCGAGCCCGGGAGCACGAGGAAGATCGCCCTGGGCCGGCAGGTGCGCGCGACGGGACGCGTCCTCGCGAAGGAGACGGGCGCCGGGCTCGCCGCGGAGGTCGCGCTCGTGTTCGGCGACTCCGTGGAGCGCCGGCTCGCGGCGGCGCGCGCGGCGGAGGCCGACGGCGCCTTCGAGATCGCCGGACCCTATGGCGGGCTCTCTGGGCTGCGGCTCCTCGTCACGCACCGCGGCTTCGCGAACGCCGTCGTGCCGCTCACGCGCCTCTTCACGGAGGCGAGCATCACGGTGGACGTGACGCTCGACGCGCCGGCACGGTTGGAGGGGCTGGTGCGCACGCGGTCGGACGAGCCGATTCCGAACGCGATCGTGAGAGCCAGCTCCGCGGAGGACCTCGCCCTCGCGATCGCGTCGACGAGCGCCGACGGACGCTTCGTGATCGACGCGCTGCCGCACGGGGGCGTGATCACGCTCCACGCGGTGGCGGAGGGCTTCCTCGGAGCATGGCGCGACGTCGCCACGCGGGGCGCGCTTGCATCGCCCCTCACGCTGTCGCGGCTGCCGGCGATTCGTCTCACGCTCTCGAACCTCCCCGAGCGGGCCGACCCGCCGCAGCGCGTGCTCGTGTCGGTCTGCAGCGAAGCGCACGCGGGAGCGTCCTACACGGCGGAGCAGATGTTCTCCCTCGACGTCCCCCAGCCATGGACCCTCCCCGTCGACGCCACGGGGCGCCAGCGGATCGTCGTCGAGGTGCCGGGCCGCGCCGGCTCCTTCGACCGCATCGTCGATCTGGCGGCGGAGACGATCGTCGACGTGGCGATCGCTCTCGGCCAGGGCGTCACCGTCGTGGGACGGCTCGTCGCCACGGACGGCACGCCGCTCCCCGACGCGGAGATCTCCTGGCTCACGCCGCGCGGCGCCCTCGGAGAGCTCGGCCTGTCGAACCGATTCCCCGGCGTCGCCGACGCCGCGGGACGCTTCGCGATCGAGGACGTGCCCGCCGGCACGATCGAGCTCGCGGCCCACTCCATGGACGTGCGGATGCGCTCCGCGACGGTCGAGGTGCCCGCGACGCCGACCTTCGACCTCGGCGACTTCGTGCTCGCGCTGCCCTGCTGCATCTGGGGGAGCGTCGAGGGCGCGACCGCGGGGCGCGAGCTCGAGGTCGGGATCCACGGCGACGGCGGGGAGCTCCTCGGCGTCGCTCCCATCGAGTCGACGGGCACGTACCGGATCCGCATCTTCCCGGGCACCTTCGATCTCGCCCTGCGCGCCGCGGATGCGCCCACCGTGCGGCTCGCCGGCGAGCGCGTCACCGTCGGGCTGGAGGAGGTGCGCGAGGTGGTGTTCCGGATCGGAAGCGCGTCGCTCCATGGGCGCGTCCGCGGCGCGGCCGCGAAGCAGGACGGCGGCGCGTGGGTCGTCTCGCTCCTCGAGCCGGAATCCGCGACGCGGATCGCGCGGTGCGATCTCCGCGCCGACGAGACGTTCGAGCTGCAGGGCCTCCCGGCGGGCCGCGCGCGGCTCCGACTCGCGCGCTTCGAGGGCTCGCGCTCGGTCGTCGTCGAGCGCGCCGTCGAACTCTTCGCGGGGCGCAACGAGATCGACCTCGACGTCCCCGACACGGAGCTCCGCGTCCGCGTGCGCGACTCGGGCGGCCGCGCCCTCTCGGCGACGGGCGTCCTGCTGCGCTCCCGCGCGTCGCCGGTGGTGCACCCGTCCTACGCGGGCAAGACCGACGAGCGCGGCGAGGCGACGATCGCGGGGCTCGACGCCGGCGAGCACGAGATCGCCCTGCAACGGGAGGGATCGGAGCTCCGCGTGCGTGCAACCGTCACCCTGCGCGTCGGTGTGCGCCGCGAAGTCGAGCTCACGCTCCCGGGCGAGTCGATCCTCCTCTGCCGTGTGCGCGACGTTTCGAGTCGCCCCCTCGAGCTCGCCGACGCCACCGTCGAGTGCGTCGACGGTGTGCTCGGTGGTCCCGCGCGCGCCCGCGCCATGGGGGGCGGCGTCCTGCGCGTCGTCCAGCTCGGCGCCGGGAAGCACCGCGTCGTCGCCACCGCGCCGGATCACTTCCCCGCGCAGCGCATCGTCGACCTCGCCGCCGAGCGCGCCCTCGAGGTCGACTTCGCCCTGCATCGCACCGGCGCGCTGCGGCTGCGCGTCCTCGACGACGCGGGCGTCCCCGTCGGAGGCCTTCCTCTCACGATCACCGCGCGCAGTGTCGACGGCGCGAGCGACGACTGGCTCGCCCGCCGCTGGATCGCGCCCTCGCCGGCCGACCTCGCGACCGACGCCGACGGTCGCCTCGACGTACCGAGCCTCCCGGCCACGCAGCTCACGATCTCCGCCGACGGCTGCGCGCCGCTCGTCGTCGACCTCGCGGCGGGAGAGACGCTCGAGCGCGTAATGCTGCGGCGGCCGTGAGCACCGGGCGCGCTGCGGCGCGACGCCTGGGTTGGACAGAGGGGGTCGCGGCGAACAGACTCGTCCCCATGAGACGGACGCTCGACATCGACGGCGACCTCCTTGCGCGGGCGAGGGAGATCACCGGAGTGCGAGACGCGGCGCGGCTCGTCCACATGGGCCTCGAGGCTCTCGTCTCCGTCACGAGCGCGCGTCGTCTCGCGGCGCTGGGCGGGACCGAGAAGAAGCTCCTGCGCCCGCGGCGGCGCCGGAGCGGAACCGCCTGATTCTGCGCGGGCCTCTCCGTTCCACCTCCCCATCCACCGGCGAGGACTCGCCCGCGTCCGAGCAGCGAGCTCCGCGGCTCGGGCCTCGGCTGGGTGGATGTCCACTTGCTCGCGTCGGTGCTCGTCGGCGGCTGCACGCTCTGGACGGCCGATCGGGCGCTGGCCGAAGCGGCACGCGCCCTGCATGTCGGCGCCCGATGGGCGCGAGCGGGCGAGCCGTGGAGCGACGGCCCCGCGCCGCGTGCTCGTGACGTAGCGGGACCGCACTCGTTGCGGGAGCAGGAGCCGATCGGTCCATGACGCGCCGCTGATCCGAGGCGTGGGCGAGGCGTGCGTGCTCGCCGTCGATGCGCACACCGATCTCTCGCCGGGCGCGCTCGCGAGCCTCCTCCGCTCCGAGGAGGCGCGAGCCGACGTGTACCTGCGCGCGCGCGGCATCCCGCTGCGCGAGGAGTCGAGCGTGCTGCGGCTCACGCCGGCGCAGCTCGAGGGGATGGGCGTCGAGGCACGCCGGAACCTGCGCCGCACGATCCTCGAGACGACGATCCCCGCCCTCACCGAGGCGCAGGCGAACCGCGACCTCTGGACGCTCGAGCGCGGCGGCGACTGGTGGGGGTATCTCCCGTCGCGGATGCTGCCGTAGGGGGAGGAGTCGAAGGGCGTCTCCTCGGAGGCTCCCTCCTGGAAGGCGGCTGGCCCGTGCGCCCGCGATCGCCCCCGGTCTACGGCTCGAAGCGTCGCGTGACGATCGGCGCGTTGCCGGTGGCCGAGAGGAGACGGTCCTTCTTGCCATCGCCTCCGTCGACGACGACCCGGGAGCCCGGACCGAAGGTCGCGGCGCCGAGGGCGTCGACGGAGAGGCTGAGAGTGTCGTCCCCCGCGCCGCAGCCGACGTAGACGTCGAGGTCTCCGGAGTACGTCGCGAGCCCCCGCAGGGTGCAGACGACGACGTCCTTCCCGGCGCCCGCGTCGAGATGGAAGGAGAACTCTCGGCGCTCGGCGCCGAGCTGCTCGGTCGCGAGCCCGCCGGTCGCTCCGAAGTCGACGGCGATCGTGTCGTCGTGGGTGCCGCCGCTCACTTCGAGTTCCAGCAGACCGTCGACGACGAGCTGCGGAGAGCCGGCGCCGGGAGACACGGTGATCGAGTCCTTACCCTGCCCGCCGCGCAGCGCGATGGACGCGCGCCCGCCGGTGTCGCCGTTCTCCAGGTTGAAGATGCCGAATCCCGAGAGGAAGTCCTCGAGGAGGATCGTGTCGTCGCCGGCCTCGCCATCGACGAGCAGGCCGAACGCGCCGTCGGAGTGGACCGAGATGCCCGGAACCTCGATCGTCACGGCGTCCTTCCCGGCTCCTCCGAAGATCGCGAGGCTCCAGGCGCTCGCGTCGGTCAAGGAGAGCGTCAGGTCGCCGCTCGCCGTGTCGTTCCCCGCGCCGAGGAGGATCTCCGCGTCGACGACGGAGTTCGTCTGCGGAGCGTCCCAGAACAGCGACACGACGTCGTTCCCCGCGCCCAGATCCGCGCGGAGGGAGATGCGGCTGTTGAAGACATTCGTCTGGGCGAAGGTCGCCGTGTCGTTGCCGGCGCCGCCGAGGAGGTCGACGTGGTAGCTCGATCCGGTCTGGAAGACGAAACCGAGACCGACTCCGAGCTCGAAGGTGTCGTTGCCGGCGCCCAGGTCGACGAAGAGGTGCCGGACCACGGTCGCGTCCTGGCCGAGATTCACGGCGCAGACGTCGTTCCCTCCGCCCATCGACACGAAGATGGCGTCCGTGGTGCCCGGGGCGGGGAAGCTGAGCGTGTCCTCGGGGTCGGTGAAGTCGCCGTCGCCGTTCGCGTCGATCGAGATGAAGAGACCCGCCGTGCCGTTCTCCGTGACGAAGACCCGTTCGGAGGCGCCGCCGCCGGTGACCCGCACGTCTTGGAGGCCGTTCCCGTCGACGTCCTCGAGTGTGACCGTGGCGCCCGCGAGGGCGGGGACGAGGGAGCCGAGAAGGAGCGCGGAGATGGAAGCGAGCATGGTCGTTCGAGGGGTCGGTGTCTCGAGACGAGGACGGCGCCCGCGTGCGGGCTCCATCATCGAGACTTGCGATCGCGCGACCGGAGGCTCGCGGCGTCGGCCCACCGGCGCGCCGGCGAGGGAGAGCCCGCCGGTTTCCACGCGGCCCCCGGGGGCGACTTCGAAGCGGCGCCGCTGCAGACGTTCCCCGACTCCTTCGACTTCGGAGCAGTCTCGAACGGACACTCCGGGCGCGCGCCACCGGCAACGCCGATTCGCCTCTCGCGACGCCGAAGTCGCCGTTGCGGGTGCTGCCGTAGACGCTTGCGCATCACGCCAGGAACAGCAGACATATCGGAAGCGACGATCCCGAAATCTCTGTAAAATCGGGATCGATTGGCCCCGTCCCAACTCCAACGCAGCCTCGCACAACGACTTCCCGCTCCTCCGGAGCGAACCCTCGTCGTCCTGACCGGCGCGCGGCAGGTGGGGAAGACGACGCTCGCCCGGCAGCTCTACCCGGGCATTCGCTATCTCTCGCTCGACGCCGCCGAGGACCGCGAGGCGGTGCGGGCCACCCGCTCCCATGCGTGGGGATCGAACATCGGCGAAGCGGTGCTCGACGAAGCACAGAAGGAGCCGGATCTATTCGAGAAGGTGAAGCTCGCCTTCGACGAAGGCGCGATCGGATTCTCGGTGCTCCTCGGATCGGCGCAGATCGCGCTGCTCCGCCACATCTCGGAGAGCCTCGCCGGCCGTGCGCTCGTCTTCGAGATGTGGCCCCTCCTGCTCGCCGAGCTGGCGGCTCGGCCCGGTGGGCCTCCGGTGCCAGGTCTCCTCGCGCACCTCTGCGAGAGCCCGACGCGCCAGCTGCGGGAGATCCTCGCGGGCGAGCCCGAGATCCTTCTCGCGCACGACGAAGAGCCGCGGCTCGCGGCCCTCGATCACCTTGCCACCTGGGGCGGGATGCCGGCGTTGCTTCGCCTCGAGCCCGAGCGGCGGCACGACTGGCTCCGGAGCTACGCGCAGACCTATCTCGAGCGCGATCTCGGCGACCTCGCGCGACTCTCCGATCTGCAGCCGTTCCGTACGTTCCAACGGCTCTCGGCGCTTCGGGCCGCGCAGCGCCTCTCCTTCGCGGAGCTCGGGCGCGATGCGGGAGTCTCAGCGAAGACGGCGCGCCAGTACCTCGAGTACCTGCGCATCTCCTACCAGGCGTTCCTGCTGCAGCCCTACTTCGAGAACCTCACGAGCGCGGCAGTGAAGACCCCCAAGCTCTACTGGACCGATCTGGGGCTGCTCCGGCACCTCATCGGACACCAGGGGCCGCTCACGGGCCCGCTCTTCGAGAACCTCGTCGTGGCCGAGGTCGTGAAAGCGATCCGCACGAGTGGAGCGCAGGCGACGGCGTGGTTCTACGCGACGCGCTCGGGTCTCGAGGTGGATCTGCTCCTCCAGACGGGCGACCGCTTCGTCGGGATCGAGATCAAGGCGCGCGAATCGGCGGCGCCCTCGGACGCACGCGCGCTCCGCGCTCTCTCGCGCGCCGTCGGCGACCGGTGGCGCGGGGGCATCGTCCTTCACCGCGGCCGCTCTCTCGCGCCGCTCGATCCGGAGCACGACGTCTGGGCGGTGCCGGCGCATCGGTTGCTGTAGGGAGGCCGCGTCGCGCGCGCCAGATCTCTCGATGCTCCTCCTCCGCGCCCTCCTCTCCTTCCTCGTGCTCCCCGGCGTCGCGGCGGGGATCGCGCCGGCTGGGATCGTCGCGATCGATCCGTGGCGCGGCGCGGGATGGCGCGCGGGCCTCGGGATCCTGGCGCTCGGCGTCGTGGTCCTGCTGATCTGCGTGCGCGACTTCCTCGTGGCGGGCCGCGGCACGCTCGCGCCGTGGGATCCGCCGAAGCGCCTCGTGGTGGTCGGTCTCTACCGCCACGTGCGGAACCCGATGTACGTGGGCGTGCTCGCGATCGTCGCGGGCTGGGCCGTCGCCGCCGGCTCGCCGCTGCTGGTGGTCTACACGGCGGCCTTCGCGGCGATCTTCCACGGCCGGGTGCTGCTCCACGAGGAGCCGTGGCTCGCGCGGACGTTCCCCGACGACTGGGCGCTCTACCGCGCCGGCGTGCGCCGCTGGCTCCCGCGCGCGACGCCCTGGAGAGACCCGAGGGCGCGAGCGCCGGACGTGCGGTAGCGTTCTCTCGGCCCCGCCTCCGTCGCCGGGCCGCCCATGACGGACGCCGACGCCCCGACTCCGCTCTCCGAGGAGACGACGCTCGAGGACCGGGTCGCGGTCGAGTTCCTGGAGCGTCTCGTCGCGGACCGCGCGGAGGGCGTGGAGCGCTCGCTCGCGGAGTACCAGCGCCTCTTCCCCGGCTTCGAGACGCGGATCGAGCGGGAGTACCGGGAGGTGTCGCACGCCGACGCGGCACCGCGCGACGCGGCGACGGGCTCCGGCGGACGCCTCGGCGCCTACCGCCTGCTGCGGGAGATCGGGCGCGGCGGTCAGGGCGTGGTCTACCTCGCGGAGGACGAGCGACTGCGCCGCCGCGTCGCGTTGAAGGTGCTCGCGTCCTCCTGGACGACGCTCTCGAGCGAACGCTCGATGCGGCTCGACCGCGAGGCGGCGACGCTCGCGCGCCTCGACCACCCGGGGCTCTGCACGGTCTACGAGGCGGGCGTGTCGGACGACGGAGCCGGGCGCGGCGCCGCGTTCCTCGCGATGCGCTACGTCGAGGGCGAGACCCTCGCGCGGCGCATCGCGGCGGCGCGCGAGCGCGGCGCGCCTCCGTCGGACCGCGCGGCGATCGAGGACGCAGCTTCGCGCGTCGAGCGCGTGGCGCGCGCGCTCCACGTGGCGCACGAGGCGGGGATCCTCCACCGCGACGTGAAGCCGGCGAACGTGATGGTGACGCCGTCCGGCGAGCCGGTGCTCCTCGACTTCGGCCTCGCGCGCGACGAAGCGTCCGACCTCCCGACGCTCACGCGCGCCGACGACCAGCTCGGAACGCCCGCCTACATGGCGCCCGAGCAGCTCGACCCGCGCCGCGGCGCCGTCGGCGCGCGCGCGGACGTCTTCGCGCTGGGCGTCACGCTCTACGAGAGCCTCACGCTGCGCCGCCCCTTCGAGGGCCCGACGCGCGACGCCGTCGTGCGCGCGACGCTCGACGAGGAGCCGCTCGACGCGCGCCGCGTGAACGCGCGCATCCCGCGCGATCTCGCGGTGGTGGTGGCGACGGCGCTCGAGAAGGACCCCGCGCGGCGCTACGCGACCGCGCTCGACCTCGCGGACGACCTGCGCCGCGTGCGCGAGCGCGAGCCGATCCACGCGCGACCCGCCGGCCCGTGGCTGAAGCTGCGCCGCTGGGCGGAGCGCCACCGCGGCGTCGCGTCGAGCCTCGCGGCGCTCCTCGTCGTCCTCGTCGCCGGCATCGCCACGACGAGCGTCCTGCTCGCGCGCACGCGCAGCGCGCTCGACGACGTGACCCGCCTCGCCGACCTGAAGCGGCTCCACGACCTGCACGAGGACGCCGACCGTCTCTACCCCGCCGAGCCGGAGCGCGTGCCGGGGCCCGGCGGCATGAACGAGTGGCTCGTCCGCGCGGGCGACCTGCGGGCGAGGCTCCCGATCCACGAGTCGACGCTCGCGCGTCTGCGCGCGCGCGCCCTCGCCGCGCCGGAGGATGCGGAGGTGGGCTGGTGGCTCGGGGGCCTGGAGCAACTCGTGAAGGAGCTCGGCGCGCTCCCGGCGCGCATCGAGGAGATGGAGACGCGCCGGCGGCTCGCGCTCGACCTCGACCGTCTCTCCATCGACGGGCACCGCGCCGCGTGGGACGAGACCATCGCGGCGATCGGCGACCGCGCGCGCTTCCCGCGCTACGACGGGCTCGTGCTCGCGCCGCAACGCGGCCTCGTGCCGCTCGGCCCCGACCGCGAGTCGGGCCACTTCGAATTCGCGCACGTCGCGACGGGGCGCGTGCCGGAGCGCGACGCGGCGACGGGGAAGCTCGTCATCGACGGATCCTGCGGCCTCGTGCTCGTGCTGCTTCCCGGCGGCACGTTCCGCATGGGCGTCGACCTCCCCGACGTCGAGCACCCGGAGGGATCGCCGAACGTCGATCCGGCGCCCGGTCCCTGGGACTCGCCGTCCCACGACGTCACGCTCGATCCGTTCTTCCTCTCGAAGTTCGAGATGACGCAGGGGCAATGGCTCCGCGTCACGGGCGTGAATCCCGCCGACAAGCAGGCGGGGAGCCGGTGGATCGACGTGTCCGATCCGCTGCGGCATCCCGTCGAGAGCATCAGCTGGCTCGACTGCGACCGGTGGCTCCCGCGGATCGGGCTCCTCGTCCCCACGGAGGCGCAGTGGGAGTACGCCGCGCGCGGCGGCACGCGCACGCTCTGGTGGACGGGGAACGATCGGCAGAGCGTCGGCGGCGCGGCGAACCTCGCCGACCGCTACTGCGAGGCGAACGGCGGGCACAACTCCTGGCCCTACGAGCGATGGCTCGACGATGGATTCGCGAGCCACGCGCCCGTCGGCCGCTTCCGCGCGAACCCCTTCGGACTCCACGACACCATGGGGAATCTCTCCGAGTGGTGCCGCGATACGTGGGAGTCCTACGACACGCCGGCGCGGCCGGGCGACGGACTGCGCACGGGCAACGAGACCTATCGCGTCGTGCGAGGGAGCGATTTCGCGAACAGCGCGGCGGCGAGCCTCTCGGCCTCGCGGCGCGGCTACCCCGAGCACGTCCCTCCGGGCACCGCGGGCATCCGCCCCGCGCGAGCGATCGTGCGGCGCTGAGCTGCGGTTCGCGCGCCTCAGCCCGACGCGCGGCGGTTCTCGGAGTCGGCTCGCGCGAGTCGCGGGCGCGGCCTGTGTGGGGGAGCGGCGTGTGGGCATGGGCCGCGGCAGCGGCCCGGGACGCCTTCGGCGCGTCAGATCTCCGCCAGGAGATCCTCCAGCGCGACTGCCTCGACTCCGGGCGCCACGGCGCGCGACGGCATGCCCACCTTCGATGGCCGATGGACGAGGAACATCCGGACCGCGCCGCGCGGCGGTCGCTTGCGCCGGAACGCGTCCTTCACGCGCAGCATCGACGACGCCATCGCGGGCGTCACGGTCCTTCCCGCCTTGCACTCGATGAGCGCGAGCGAGCCGCCGCGGCCCGGGACGAGGAAGTCGACCTCGGTGCCCTGCTCGTCGCGGAACGTGTAGATCTCCTTCCGTGCGCCGCGATTCGCCTGGTGCTTGGCGATCTCCGATGCCACGAACCCCTCGAAGAGCACGCCCGCGAAGGGTGACTTCGCGAGCTCCGCGGGCGTGTCGATGCCGAGGAGGTGGCAGGCGAGCCCAGGGTCGGCGATGAACAACCGCGGCGACTTCGTGAGCCGCTTGCCGAGGTTCTCGAAGTAGGGTGGCACGACGAGGATCTGCGCGGTGAGCTCGAGGATGCCGAGCCATTGCGTGATCGTCGGAACGCTCACGCCGAGCGGCGCGGCGAGATCGGTCCGGTTCAGGAGCTGGCCGTGTCGGCTCGCCACGAGCGCGAGGAATCGCCGGAACGTGGCGAGATCCTTCACGGCGGTGACGCCGCGCACGTCGCGCTCGAGGTAGGTCTGGACGAAGGAGCTGAACCAGAGGCGTGCGCTCGACGGACGCGCGATCACCTCGGGATAGCCTCCGAGCCGATTCGTGACGCGGGCGGTCTCCTCCGTCGAGAGCGGAAGGAGCTGGAGCACGGCGGCGCGGCCCGCCATCGATTCGGTCACGCCCTGCATGAGCGACGCTTCCTGCGACGCCGTCAGGAACCACTGCCCGGCGCGTCGCGGGTGGCGGTCGATCCGCGCGCGCACGTGCGCGAACACCTCGGGCACGTGCTGCACCTCGTCGAGGACGACGGGCAGGCGCACGCCGTCGAGGAACCCCTGGGGGTCGGCCCGAAGCCGCGCCACGACGTCGGGATCCTCGGCGAGGAAGTAGCTCGCCTTCGGGAAGAGGTGCCGGAGGAGCGAGGTCTTCCCAGCCCGCCTCGGACCGGTGAGGACCACCGCGGGGAACCGCGACGCCGCGGCGCGGACCTGCTCCTCGAGGATGCGGCGGACGTAGCGCACGATGAGGTTTCTAAAGTGCCACTTCAGGAAACTCAAGGTCGGCCCGGCCTGGCCCGGCGAGGACTGCGCGTCTCCCCGCGCACCGTGAAGAACGACTGGTCCTTCGCGCGCGCGTGGCTCGCGCGGGAGCTGGCGGACCCGGCCGCGTCGCGCTGAGCCGGCGCTACGTCGCCGCGAGCACGCGGAGACGCGGCGCGTCGGCGAGCGTGCCGACGAGACGCTGCCAGCGCTTGGCCGCCGCCTCGGAGCTGACGCCGAGCATGCGGCCGACGTCGGCGTGCGGGAGGCCTTCGATGCCGCGCAGGAGGAGGAGCTTCCGGTCGTCTTCCTCGAGCCGCTCGACGCGGTCGAGGAAGGCACGGAGCTCCTCGTTGCGGACGACGCGCCGGCTGACGGCGGTCGTGGTCGCGGGGAGATCGCGGACCGCATGGGAGACGACGCTCTGGGGCGATCCCGACGCGCCGCGCGCGAGCTCGCGCAGCGCCTCCTGTAGGACGCGGTGGGCGATGCCGAAGACCCACGCGCGGAACGAGCCGCGCGCGGCGTCGAAGTCGGCGAACCGCCGCCACGCACGGAAGCAGACTTCCTGCAGCAGGTCCTCGGGGTCGAGCCGCGCCCGCAGCGGCGCACGCAGTCGGAGCCGGGCCCACGCGTAGACCGCCGGCGCCACCTCGCCGTAGAGGTCTTCGAAGGCGCTGCGGGCGGGGGGCGCGGAGTCGATCAAGGAGATCGAGCTTACCCCGCGACGGCGCGATCGGCCGGCGCGCCGGGCGTGCGCCCGAGTTGTTCGGTCTCGACCCGCGCTCCGCTCGAGTTCCTGCCGGTCGAGCACAGGTCGCCGGCCCCGCGCCCCATGATCTCGACCGAGCCCGCTCCGACTCGCCTTCGGTTCCGTCTGACGGACGCACTCCCCGGCGGCCCCTGGACGGTCCGGCGGCTCCGCGTCCGCGAGGCGATCGCGACCCCGTACACGATCGAGCTCGAGCTCCTCTCGCCTCAGACGAGCGTTGCCTTCGAGGAGATGGTCGGGCGCGAGATCGGAGTCGCCTTCGATGGGGGCGGCGAGGATCCGCGCACGTTCCACGGAGTCGTCCGCCGCTGGACCCAGGAGGAGCGCGGCCCGCGCGTGACCCGCTACCGGGCCGAGCTCGTACCCCGGCTCCACCTCCTCCAGCTCACGTCGGACTGCCGCATCTTCCAAGACCTGTCGGTCCTCGAGATCGTCCAGCAGATCCTGCGCGAGCACGGCGTCGCCGACGTGGAGATTGCCATCGACGACACGAGCCGCTTCCCGCAGCGCGAGTACGTCGTCCAGTATCGGGAGACGGCCTTCGCGTTCCTCTCGAGGCTGCTGGAGGAGGAAGGCATCTGGTACTGCTTCCGCCACGAAGCGCATCACCACGTGCTCGTCCTCGGCGACGCGCCGCGGATGCACCCCGCCTGCGCCGGCCGCCCGCTGTGCGTCGTGAGCAGCGCCGGAGAGCGCTTCGAGGCCGACCGCATCTTCGACTGGAGTGTGAGTCAGGAGATGCGCTCCGGGCGGTGCTCCGTCGCCGACTACGACTACCGCACGCCGTCGACGTCTCTCATCGCGAGCATGCCGACGCATCCGGTCTCACCGACGCGGCCCGACCTCGAGACCTTCGAGTTCCCGACGAACCACCGCAGCCCGAAGGAGGCCGACCTGCGAGCGCTCCTCATGGCGGAACGCGAGGAATGCCGCGCCGTCGAGGCGACGGGCGCGAGCACGGCGCTCGCGCTCGCGGCGGGACACCGCTTCGTGCTCGTGGGACACGAGCGAAGGTCGTTCGACGGCGAGTACGTCGTGACGGAGATCGTCCACGAGGCGTCCGATCCGACGTGCGAGGAAACGACCACGGGCGCGGAGACCGTGGCCAACTACCACAATCGATTCCGCTGCATTCCGGCGTCGCTCCCTTTCCGGCCCGCGCGCACGACGCCGAGGCCGGTGATCCAGGGGACGCAAACGGCGATGGTCGTCGGTGCGCCCGGCGAGGAGATCGAGGTGGACGCGCTCGGTCGCGTGAAGGTGCAGTTCCACTGGGACCGACGCGGGCGCCGCGATACCGGGAGCTCCTGCTGGATGCGCGTGAACCAGGCCGCCGCCGGGAACGGCTTCGGCCTCCTCTCGATCCCGCGCGTCGGGCAGGAGGTGGTCGTCGGCTTCCACGAGGGAGACCCCGATCGGCCGTTCGTGCTCGGCTGCGTCTACAACCCCGAGCAGCTCCCGCCCCAGGCGCTTCCGGGCGCGCGCGCGCGCACGTCCCTGCGCTCGAACAGCTACCCCGGCGGCGGCGGCTCGAGCGAGATCACGATGGACGACACGGCCGGCTCCGAGGGTTTCTACGTCCACGCGCAGAAGGACATGACCGTGGCCGTGGGGAACGACCGAGCGACGACCGTCGGCAACGACTCCACGGAGAGCGTCGCGAACAACCTCACAGCGAGCGTCGGCGTGAACGCCACGGAGACCGTCGGCGTCGCGAAGGTGGTCGACGTCGGCGCGACGCTGCTCGTGAAAGCGGGCTCCTCGATCACGCTCCAGTGCGGCGCGTCGTCGATCCACATGAACGCGGCGGGGGTGATCACCATCTCGGGAACGATGGTGAGCGTCGCGGGGTCGGTGCAGTCGAGCCTGTCGGCGCCGCTCACGCAGGTGACGGGGGCCGCGATGCTCGTGGCGGCCGGTGCGATCACGAACGTGACCGGCGCCGCGCTCCTCGCGTTGAACGGCGCGACGGTGAATGCGATCGCGGCCGGCGACGCGGTGATCCGGGGCGCCAAGGTGAAGATCAACTGATGGCGCCGGCGAATCGAACCGACGGCGCGCGCGACGGAGGGCCGCCCTTGGAGCGCAGGCGCATCGTCTTCGCCGGTACCGAGCGCGTGCTCGGCGGCGCGTTCACGGAGACGTGGCGACCCGTCTACGAGGACGCGGCCGGCCGCTGCTACGTCCTCGTGGCGCGCGGCGACCGCATCGCGGCGGACCGCGTGCGGCACGCGCGCGTGCGGACGGACAGCGCGCGTGCAGCCCGGTCGCGGACTCACCCTCCGGACTGTCCCTACGCGCCGGACTTCGCGCAGCACGCGGTCGCGCGGGCGGCGCGCGATCCGGAGACCGCCGCCGCTGCCGTCGCCGTCTCCGACGCGCCCCGCGACGCGTCGGGCGCCGTCGAGGGAGCCGTGGTCGAGACGCTCATCGCAGGAGTGCGGAAGGCGGTCCTTTCGCAGGCCGCGGCGGCGCTCGGCTCGGCCGCGCCGCCGCCCGCGATCGCCGACCGCATCGATGCGTTCTTCCGAGGCGTGCCTTCGGCCACGGACACGCCGGCGCTGCGCGTGGGTGACGCGGACGCGAAGGGGAACGCGATCGTCGCCGGCGACTCGTCCATCGAAGTGGAAGGTGCGCCCATCGCGCGCGTCGGCGACGCCGTCGAGCGCGGCGGAGTGCAGGTCTACCTGGGCGCCGCCACGGTGCTCTCCGGAGGTGCGATGACGGCGCGCGTCGGCACGTCGGTCTCCGCGGAAGCACCGTTCCCCGCGGGCGCGTCGAAGACGTTCATCGGAGGCGCGACCGGTGGTTCGCCGCCGCCGCCGCCGCGCGGCTCGGGCGCAGGATCGTCCGCCGCGGGATCGTCCGGCGCGGGATCGTCGCGGGGGAGCTCCGGCAGCTCCTCGGGCGGCGCCGGGGAATCGGGTGCGAAGCTCCCGCCGTCGGACGAGGCGCTCGACGCCGTGCGCGGAGGCCACGCCGAGCTCGACGCGATCGGCGCCGAGCAGGAAGCGCTGAACCGGCAGCTCGCAGCAGGGCAGATCGGTGACGACGAGTATTTCGCGCGCATGGAAGCGCTGAGCGAGCGGTCGATGGACGTGAGTGATCGACTCGACGACCTGGCGGCGCGCTACGAGTTGCCGGTCGACGCAGACGGCTACCCGATCGCACCGCCGGAGCCGCCGCGTACGCCGCAGCCCTCGCCGGCTCCCACTCCGACGCCCGAGAAGCCGAGTCCCTTCGAGTGGGGGACGACGGGCCCGCAGTGGGAGATCGAGCGCGACGAGTTCGGGAACCCCACAGGCATTCAAGGGCACGAGACGGTGAGCGGCTCCTACACGAATCCTCTGGGAGACCGGGTCACCGGGAGCGTCGACGTGCACACCGAGTGCAACGAGTCGGGATGCAGCGCGGGAGTCACCGCCACGGGCGAGATCGGAACGACGATCGCCGACCACGACGTCTCCGTGCACGGCACCGTCGGCTTCGACGGCACGAAACCCGGCTCGGGCGGCGTCCACTTCGACATCGAGCGCACTCCCGAAGGCGGCTGGGCCGTGACGTTCGAATCTCCCGTCGTCTCCGGCGGGATCACCGTCGATCCACGCTGACGGCCGCGCAAGCCGGCTCGGAGCGGCCTCGCAATTCTGGAGTCGAAAACTCCAGACTTGCTGCAAAAATGGAGTCGTGTTCCCCAGAAGTTTCGCGCCCCCCAAGACCAAGAGCTTCTTCCTCTTCGGGCCGCGCGGCACGGGGAAGTCGTCCTGGGTGCGCGAGGCGTTCTCCGATGCCGTCTACGTCGATCTCCTCGAATCCGACCTCTCGACGCGGCTCCTCGCCTCCCCGTCGCGCCTCGAGGGGCTCGTTCCGGAGGAGCACCGCGGAGCGGTGGTCCTCGACGAGGTGCAGAAGATCCCGGAGCTGCTCGACGAGGTGCACCGCCTCATCGAGAAGCGAAAGCTCCGGTTCGTCCTCACCGGATCGAGCGCGCGCAAGCTGAAGCGCCGCGGCGTGAACCTCCTCGCCGGCCGCGCGCTCACGTGTCATCTCCATCCGCTCACGGCCGCGGAGCTCGGGAAGCACTTCGATCTCGCCCATGCACTTCGATTCGGAGGCCTTCCCGAGGCGTGGACCGGCGGGGAGCCCGAGGCCTATCTGCGGAGCTACGTCGCGACGTATTTGAAGGAGGAGGTGCAGCAGGAAGGGCTGACCCGGAATCTCGGCGCCTTCAGCCGCTTCCTCGAGGCCGCTTCGTTCTCGCAGGCGGCCGTGCTGAACGTCTCCGAGGTGGCACGCGAATGCTCCGTCGAGCGCAAGGCAGTGGAGTCCTGGTTCACGATCCTCGAAGACCTGCTCCTCGCAATTCGGATCTCTCCCTTCCAGCGACGCGCCCGCCGCGACGTCGTGACGCATCCGAAGTTCTTCTTCTTCGACGCCGGCGTCTTCCAGGCCATCCGACCGCGCGGGCCGCTGGACTCCGCCGAGGAGATCGGGGGAGCCGTGGCGGAGACGCTGTTCCTCCAGCACCTCCGCGCCGCGAACGACTATCGGGGGCTCGGCTACACGATCCACTACTGGCGCACGCGCGGCGGTCTCGAGGTCGACTTCGTTCTCTATGGAGAGCGCGGCATCCGCGCCTTCGAGGTGAAGACGTCCCCGACGGTGCGCGCGAGCGACCTGCGCGGCCTCCAGGCGTTCCTCGAGGACTACCCGATGGCCAAGGCCACGCTCGTCTACGGCGGGCGCCGCGCGTACCGCGAGGGAGAGGTCGAAGTCGTTCCCTTCGAGCAGGCGCTGCGGGAGATCGACGAGATGCTGTGAGACGACCGGCGCAGTCCGCGCGAGCTACTTCTTCCGCACCACGTTCATCGCGCGCACGCCCGCGCGCGTCCACTCCAGGAGCGCGCGGCCGGGCGTGCCACCGGTCGCCGTCTCGGGGATCTCGAACGCGTGCGGGCCCGCCGGGAGCCGCGCGCGGAAGCGGCCCTCCGCGTCGGTGCGGAAGCGGCGCTGGAGCACGAGGCCGCCGAATGGGACGAGGGAGCGCACCTCGGCCCGCGGCAGCGGGCCATGCGTCGTGCGATCGATGGGGCGGAAGGATCCCTCGACGAGATCGATCGCGATCGTGACGGGCGTCACGGTCGCCGCGGCCGCCGTCACGAGCTCGGCGTGCTCGTGCACCCACGTGCCATCGGCCGCGAGCACGCGCAGGCGCACCAGCGCATCGCCGACGGGAACGAGCGCGATGCCGTTCTCCCCAGCGAGCGCGAGCCAATTGCGCTGGAGCCCCTGGGGCGATCCTTCCACGGCCTCGACGACGCACCCGACGGAGGGCTCGCCATCGACGAGGACGCGCACGGCGAGGACGCCGGGGAGGTACGGCGTGGCATCGAGCATCGTGACGGTGTCCTCGTTCGGAGAGACGTCGATGGTCGTGATGCGCGCACTCACGCCGAAGTGGACCAGGCTCTCGCCGAAGGCGTCGCCGCCGATCTCGAGTCGAGGCCACTCGAGCCCGATCGACGCGGTCCCCGGCGGCACGCGGTCGAAGACGAATCGGCGATCGCCATCGAGCGGACCGTGGCGCTCGGAGCGGCCCTGCGTCGAGAGCGTGACGGCGACGCCGTCCAAGGGGTAGCCGGCCGGCGCGATCACGCGGCCGGAGACGCGCGGCGGCGGAGCCGCGGCGAGCACGATCCCGTCGTGCACTCCGGTCGCTGAGACGGAGAGCGCCTGGCGCGGAGTTCGCGCGCCGTCGCCGTTGTTGGCGGAGACCTGGTAGTCGCCTTCCATCAGCGTCGTGAAGCGGAAGGTGCCGTCGGCCGCCGTGCGCACCTCGAGGAACCGCTCGGAGTCGGAGGCGCGGTGCGTCGACCGCTCGAGAAGCACGGCAGCGCCGTCGACCGGTGTGTGCGTCCGCCCGTCGAGGACCGTGCCCGCGACGACGCCGCCGGGCGCGAGCTCGACGCGGAGCGTCTGCCGGCCGCGCACCGCGAGGAGCGGCGCTCCGTGCGTCGTCAGGAACTCCGGGTGCTAAACGCTCGCGATGTAGGAGCCCGTCGCGAGACGCACGATGGGCTCGGTCACGTGCAGCAGGGGCCGCCCGTGGATGAAGTCGATCGCGTCGGATTCCCCGATGACCGCGCTCCAGTTCGTGAGCAGGCCGCCGTTCCGAGCGTCGCGCACGTCGAGGACGACTTCCGCGGCGCCGACCGGCGTGACGCGTCGCGGCGCGTCGCCCGCGCGAAGCCCCTCGACGCGCATCGGCTCGAAGCGTGGATCGTCCGCCTCGAGGACGTGTGCGCCCGGTCCGAGGTTCGCGAAGGAGAGCGACCGGAGCTTCGAGAGCGACTCGACGGGCTCGTGGATGCGCCCGTCCGGAGCGTGGAGTCGAGCGCGCAGGGGGGCACCGCCGAGCTCGAAGTCCGCGCCGAAGCCGAAGTCGACACGCAGCGCGCGCCGCGGATCGGGACCCTCCCACTTCCAGGCCTTCTCGGTCGTCCCGCCGTCTCGGAGCTCGACGGTCAGGAGCACGAAATCGATCGAGTGGGAGAATCGAATCCAGGCGGGCCAGGGCGGCAGGTTCTCGAGATGGACGACGCCGTTGGCGTCCGCGGCATCCGACGCGCACTCCAACTGGATGCGGCTGTGGAGCACCTCGGGCCGGAACGTGCGCCGGCGCCTCGGGTCGTCCAGCAGCACCGCTCCGAGGGACGGAGAGATCTCGAGCGACGCGGACCAGGGCGCCGCGAGCGGCCGGTTGTCGGAGTCCGTGACGCGCAGCTCGAGGCGCGCCGACCCCGCGGGGACGAAGGCGCGCTTCTCGACGAAGCCCGCGCTCGGATCGAGCCGGATCGTGGAGGGAATCGTCCAGGAGCATTCTGGGCGCCGGAGATGGAGCGTCCACTCGGTCCTCTCCCGCATGGGGACGTCGAGTCTCACCACGCCGTACTCGTTGCCGCGGTTCTTCAGGACCAGGGGCTCGCGCCCGTCGCGAGACGTCGGCCCGACGAGCCGTGCCTCGACGCCGGAGACGGGCTGCTCGTCCGTCTCTCCGAGGACCGTCAGCTGCAGGGTGATCGTCGTGAGCCTGGTCTCGTCCGTGCCGATCACCTCCGCCTCGCGTCGCGTTGCGTCCGTCGAAACCGCCCAGGGCACGACCCGCGCGACGCGCAGCTCTCCGCGCTCCTCGCTCGACGCGCTGCCGGGCTCGACGCTCGCGGGGCCGAAGTCGGGAGACGCCTCCGAGGGCGCGCGGGCGGTCACCCGCGCGGGCGCCGCACCGTCGCTCGGTTGCGACGAGAGGCCCCACCACGCCGCGAGGAGCGCGGCGGTGGCGCCCGTGACGAGGAGTGCGAGGACTCGATCCGTGCGTCGGCGCATGGGCGACCGGGAAGACGCGACCAGCCTACGGTCGTTCGCCCGGGAAAGGGGTCTGACCCCATTCCCGGCTCCTTCGGGATACGGTTTGCCGCGAACCA
>CAZJHD010000002.1:190389-216992 GCA_964545855.1 uncultured Planctomycetales bacterium | reverse complement strand
CGGCAACCCGGAGACGACGACCGGCGGCCGGGCGCTCAAGTTCTACTCGAGCGTCCGCATCGACGTGCGCCGCATCCAGACGCTGAAGGATGGCGACGTGGTCATCGGCGCGAAGACGCGCGCCTCCGTGGTCAAGAACAAGATCGCCCCGCCCTTCCGCAAGGTGGAGTTCGACATCCTCCACGACCGCGGCATCCATCGTGAGGGCGACGTCGTCGAACTGGGGACGCAGCACGGCGTCCTGCAGAAGCTCGGCACCTGGTACTCCTATCGAGACCAGGAACGGGGCGACGTCCGGCTCGGCCAGGGCGTCGATCGGGCTTCCGCGTTCCTGCGCGACAACATCGAGCTCCGCGACCTCATCGAGAGCGAGATCCGCAAGCGTGCCTACACGGCCGCGGGATCGGGCGCCGTCGGATTCGATCCGTCGGCCCCCGTGGAGGCGCCCGCGGACCCTGCGGCGGAGCGCGGCGCGGCGAAGGCCGGGACGTCGAACGGAGCGGAGCGGAGCGCGGGGCGCTGACGGGCGGCGTCTGCATCCGAAGAGCGGACCCGAAGCGCGGATCCGAAGAGCGGACCCGAGGAGCGGCCCGGCGGTCGGAGGCGCGTCCGACCGCCGGGTCGTGAAGGCCCCGGTGCGCTCGGCCGGCGCGCGCGACTGGTAGGCTCCCGCGCGTCGTCCCTCTCCGCGGATCGCCCCACGGTCCGTCCCTCCGCGCCGGGTGGCTGGCGCCCGACCCGTTCCTACGCCCTTGTCGTCTCTCCGAAAGCTCCCGTCGGCCGAAGTCCGCGAGCGCTACCTCCGCTTCTTCGAGGAGCGGGGACACGAGCGCCTCCCCTCCGACTCGCTCGTCCCCGCGAACGATCCGACGCTGCTCTTCACGGGCGCGGGGATGAACCAGTTCAAGGAGAGCTTCCTCGGCAAGGGGAACCTCGCCTGGAAGCGCGTCACCACGTCGCAGAAGTGCCTCCGCGTCCCCGATCTCGAGAACGTCGGGCGCACGCCGCGACACCACACGTTCTTCGAGATGCTGGGGAACTTCTCCTTCGGCGACTACTTCAAGCGCGAGTGCATCCGCTGGGAGTGGGATCTCTTCACGGAGGTCTACGGGTTCGATCGCGACCGGCTCTGGGTGACGATCTACCTCGACGACGACGAGGCCTTCGCGATCTGGAAGGACGACGTGGGGCTTCCGGCCGAGAGGATCTACCGCTTCGGCGAGAAGGAGAATTTCTGGCCCGCCGAGGCGCCGAGCAAGGGACCCAACGGCCCCTGCGGTCCCTGCTCGGAGATCTACTGGGACCAGCGCCCCGGCGAGGCGCCGCCCGCCACGAAGCGCGCCGACGGCGCGCCCCTCGGCGCGATGCCCGACGACCGTTTCCTGGAGGTGGGCAACTGCGTCTTCACGCAGTTCGATCGCCGCGATGCCGTGCCGGGGCCCGGCGGGAAGCTCCAGCCGCTCCCCCAGAAGAACATCGACGTCGGCCTCGGCCTCGAGCGCATCGTCGCCGTGCTGCAAGGCGCGCCGAACAACTTCGAGACGGACCTCTTCCTGCCGACGCTGCGCGACCTCGAGAAGCGCTCGGGGCGCGTCTACGCGACGGACAGCCCCGACGGAATCCGCATGCGACGGATCGCCGACCATCTGCGCGCGGTCACCTTCTGCGTCGCCGACGGGGCGCGGCCGTCGAACGAAGGTCGCGGCTACGTCGTCCGGAAGATTCTCCGCCGCGCGTGCCGCGATCTGTACGAGCTCGGCGTCGAGACGCCGGCCCTGCATGCGCTCGTCCCGCGCGTGGCGGAGATCATGGGTGACGCCTACCCGGAGATCCCGCGCAGCGCGGCGGCGATCGCGTCCTTCCTCCAGGGCGAGGAGCAGCAGTTCCGCGAGGTCTACACGCGAGGCATCGGGCGGCTCGAGGATCTGATGGAGCGGGGCGCGAAGTCGAAGAGGATCGGCGGCGCCGACGCCTTCGTCCTGCACGACACGCTCGGCTTCCCGATCGACCTCGTCGAGCAGATCGCCGAGGAGCGCGGCTTCGCCGTGGACCTCGAGGGCTTCGAGCGCGCCATGGAGGAGCAGCGCGAGCGAGCGCGAGCCGGGTCGTCCCTCTCGAAGGAGATCTTCGTCGAGGGCCCGGCGACGGGGCTCCGCCAGCGTAGCGTCGCGCCGACGGCATTCACCGGCTACGCCGACTCGGAACCCGAGTACGCCGATCGCGCGCGCCTCGTGCGCGAGGGCGCCCGCGTGCAGGCGCTCGTCGTCGGCGGGAAGCTCGCCGAGGAGGCGCCCGCCGGCAGCCCCGTCGAGGTGGTCCTCGACGCGACGCCGTTCTATGCCGAGGGCGGAGGCCAGGTGGGGGACCGGGGCCGGATCGAGGGAGCGGAAACGGCGATCGCCGTGGAGACCACGCACCGGGTCGACGCGTGGGTCTTCCACCGCGGCCGCGTGGAGCGCGGGACCCTGCGCGTGGGCGACGCGGTCCGAGCCGCCGTCGACGAGACCGCACGCGTTTCGACGGAGCGCCACCACACGGCGACGCACCTCCTCCATCTCGCGCTGAAGACGATCCTCGGAGGCCACGTGAACCAGGCGGGCTCCCTCGTGGCGCCGGACCGGCTGCGCTTCGACTTCACGCACCCGAAGAGGCTCACGGCCGACGAGGTCCGTGCGATCGAGGACTTCGTGACGGAGCGCGTCCTCGCGGCGAAGCCCGTCTCCAAGTCGGAGATGAGCCTCGAGGAGGCGAAGGGCTGCGGGGCGGTGATGCTCTTCGGCGAGAGGTACGGCGATCGCGTGCGCGTTCTCGGCGCCGGCGACAGCGTCGAGCTCTGCGGCGGGACGCACGTCGGCAACACCGGCAACATCGGCGCCTTCAAGATCCTCTCGGAGGCGTCGGCGGCCGCAGGGATCCGCCGCATCGAAGCCGTCTGCGGGCCGCTCGCGATGCAGGCGCTCCGCGAGAAGGAGACGCTGCTGGAGGAGGTCGCGCGCGAGCTGAAGACGCCGCCGGCGGGGCTCCTGGAGCGGCTGAAGCAGCTCCGCGGCGAGCTGAAGCAGGCGAAGGATGCGAAGCGCTCGGCCACGTCGATCGATCGGAACGAGGCTCGCGCGCTGCTGCGCGCGGCGCTGGGCCTCGGGCCCGACGGTCTCGTCGGCGCCGCCGTGCTGCCCGGCTATCCGGCCGAGGAGATCCGCGCGCTCGTCGACGATCTCAAGAAGGACACACCGGACTTCGCCGTCGTGGTCCTCGCGCCCGCCGAGGAGACGGTCGCCTTCGTCGTCGCCGTGCAGGGTGCGCCCGCGAAGCGGCTGAAGGCGGGAGACGTCGCCAAGGCGATCGGCCCGAAGCTCGGCGGGGGAGGCGGCGGCCGGCCCGATTTCGCCCAGGGGCAGGGCCGGAACCCGTCGGCCGCCGACGAGGCGGCGGCGCTCGCGCGCTCGCTCCTCGGCGTCTCGCCGAAGGGCTAGGCGCGGGGCTCGTCCATGCCGGCCGCTCGGAGCGTCCGCCGCACGTCCGTCCGGCCGGCGATCGACGACGAGGGATTCCTCCCGCAGACGCAGCGCTGGCTCGAGACGGCGTCGCCCGCGCGGCGCAAGCGCCTCGGCCAGTACCCGACGCCCGCGCCGATCCGCCGAGCGCTGCTCGAAGGTCTGCGGCTGCCTCCACGGGCCAGGGTCCTCGACCCGGCCTGCGGTTCGGGGGAGTTCCTCCGCACGGCGCGGGCGCTGTGGCCCGATGCCCGGCTCGAGGGCTGGGAGATCGATCCGGCGCTCTGCGCCCTCGCGCGGCGCGCGGTGCCGTCGGCGGTGATCCGCCGATGCGATGCACTGCGGCAGCCCTTCGCACCCGGATTCGACGCCGTGATCGGGAATCCTCCCTACGGACCGCTGCGCGCGGGCACCGCGCTCCGGCAGCGGTACGCCGCGGCAATCTCGGGGCGCGCGAACGTGTACGCGCTGTTCCTGCTCCTCGGCGCGGAGCTCCTGCGCGACGGCGGCGTGCTCGCCTTCGTCGTGCCCCCGTCGATGAACAACGGCGCGTACTTCCGGGCGCTCCGGGAGGCGCTCCTCGAGCGCTGCGCCATCGAGTCGCTGCGACTCCTTCCCTCCGTCGACCTCTTCGAGGGCGCGCAGCAGACGGTGATGCTGCTCCGTCTCCGGCGATCGCGGCGGGGCAATGCGCGTCACGTCTTCCGGCGCGGGCCCTTCGCACTCTTCGCCGAGCGGCCCGAGGAACTCGCCGCGCTCTTCGCGGGAGCGACGACGCTCTCGGAGCAGGGGTTCGACGTCCGCACGGGATCCGTCGTCTGGAACGCCTCGCGGGAGCGTCTCGCGGACTCTCCCCGCGGCGCCACGCGCCTCCTCTGGTCGCACAACATCGGTGACGGCGTGCTCGATCTCGCGCCGCGCGCGGGGCGTCCACGCTACGTGCGCGGCGTGCGTCCCCTGGCCGGTCCGGCCCTCGTCGTGAACCGCATCACGGGCGCCGGCCCCCGAGCGCGGCTGCGCGTGGCGGAGGTGCCCGAGGGCATGGAGTTCGTCGGCGAGAACCACGTGAACGTCGTGCTGCCGCCTCGAGGGGGCAGCGCGCGCGCGGAGTCCGCCTCCCTCGCGAAGCTCGTCGAGGCGCTCCGGTCCGAGCGCGTGCTCTCCGCCGCCCGACTGCTCACGGGCAACACGCAGATCTCGCGCACGGAGCTCCTCCACTTGATCCCGCTCCCGCGCCGCGCCTTCGCTCGTCGGGAGCCCGAAGGCCGGACGTAGGCGAGCGGCCCGTATTCTCTGCCGGCCATGGACGGCGCGCCCCCGCGGGTCGACCCGCCTTCCCGACTCGCCGCGCTCCTCGGCTCGCGGTGGCTCGTCCTCGTCGTCTTCGCCGTCGTCGCGGCGCCGCTCGTCGGCGCGCCGTTCTTCGGCGAGGACCTCACCTCCCTCGCGAGCTTCCACCGGGAGGGACTCCGGCGCGCCTGGGACGACTGGTTCGGAACGATGTTCGGCCTGACGTCGGTGCGTTTCTACCGGCCCCTGTTCTCGACGTCGCTCGCGCTCCAGACCGCGATCTCCTTCGACCCGGTCTTCCTCCGCGCCGTGAACCTGGCGCTCTACGCGCTCGGGGTCCTCGCCGCGCGCTCGATCGCGCTCAGGCTCGGCGCCGGAGCCTTCGGCGCCACCTTCGCGGCGCTCTGGGCGATCCTCTTCCCGGGCGGGCCGAGCGACTGGTGCTGGATCGTCGGCCGCGTCGACGCGCTCTCCTTCGGCCTCGGGCTGTTGGGCCTCGACCGGCTGCTGCGCGCCGGCGACGGCGGCGCGGGCCGCCGCGAGCGCGCGCAGGTCGTGCTGGCGGCGGCGGCGCTGCTCGGCGCCTTCCTCTCGAAGGAGACGGCGATCGCCTTCGCACCGGCCGCGCTGCTCCTCGGCTACGCGACGAGCTCCTGGGCGGGGGTGCGCCGCGCCCTCGTTCCCTGCGCCGCGCTCGCCGTCGGATTCCTCGCCCGCTCGGCGGCGCTCGACTTCTCGCTCGGCGGCTACGTCGGGTCGCCCGCCGGGGGCGCGGCCTTCGCGGGTGCGCTCGCGCCGGGCATCCTCGCGGCGGCCCTCGGCCTCGCGACGGGAGTTCCCGCTGCGTTCGCTCTGCCCGCCCTCGGCGCCGCGGCCGCTTCGGGCGCGGCGCTCCTCGCGCTCTCCGCCGATCGCCGCCGACTCCTCGCCTTCGCGGCGGCCCTCCTCTCGGCGGCCGGGCTCGCGCTGCCGGGAGCGCTCGTGATCGTCGGTCTCGAGGATCCTCCGCCGATCCACGCGCGCGTCTTTCCGGCGGCCTACGCGCTCCTCGGCGTGGCGCTCGCGATCCCTCTCGGCGACCCCCGGATCCCGCGCGTCCTGGCGGTCCTCGCCGCGGCGCTCCTGCTCCTCGCGCCCGGCCGCGCGCTCGTGAAGAGCGTGCAGCTGCACCGCGAGGCGGCGCGCGTCGTCGCCGAGGAGACGGCCCGCATCGATGCCGCGCGGAGCGCGCGGCCGGAAGGCATCTCGGTGCTCCTCGTCGCGGGGCTCCCCTTCGGCCACCCGCCCGCGCGGCCGCAGGTGAACCTCTTCAACTTCGGGGTCGCCGACCGGTTCGCGCCGCCCTTCCACGGGACGGCGCGTCCCGCCGTGTGGCCGCTCCGACGCGCTTCGTCCGTCGGCATCGCGGAGCCGATCCGCATTCCGCGTGGCTCCGCCCTCGCGCCCTGGTGTCTCGAGCCGCCGGCGGGTACCAGCGAGCCGGGGATCCTCTGGGTCGAACCCGATCCGGTCCCCCGGTGGGAGATCTCCGAGGACGCCCTCCCGCGCACGCTGACGGGGGCGCAAGCGCAGGCGATGGACGAAGGCCGGCTCGACGTCTCCCTCCGGTTGCCTCCCTCGCCGCCGGGCACGACGCTTCGGGTGACCGTCTTCTCGCCCCAGGGCTGCGACGTGGCGCTCCTCGACGCAGCGTCGGCCACGTGGAAGTCGATCCTCGCCGCGCGGACGCCGAGCGATCTGCTGCTCTTCCACGTGCCGGGCTACGCGGCCGATTTCGGGGCGCGCTCCTTCCTCCTCTGGCTCGAGTGGATCGCTCCCGAGGGGCGGCGTCTCGCGGAGTCGTCGCCGATCGAAGTGCGGACGGACGAGGAGTTTCGGAGCTTCGTGACGCGCTCTCTCTCGGACCCCGCCTTCCGGCGCCGGTGAGCGAGCCACTCTCAGATTTCGATTGGAGCGCTTCGGGACGACCGATAGATTCCTTCGCCCTTTTCCAGCCAGACTCTCCTTTCATGCCGAATCCGAAGCGCCGCCACTCCAAGAGCCGCAAGCGTCTCCGGCGAACCCATGACGCGTTGTCGGCGCCGGCGCTCTCCCGCTGCGCCCGTTGCGGGTCCGCCAAGCGCCCGCACACGGTCTGCGACAACTGCGGTCACTACGCGGGGAACGAGATCGTCAACCGCGACAACGTGTAGACTGCGCCCATGGTCGAGATTGCTCTCGACGCGATGGGCGGAGACCACGCCCCGCGCGAGATCGTCCGAGGCGCGCTCCGTGCGATCGAGAAGAGCTGGGTCGCCCAGGCGGAGGTTCTCCTCGTCGGCGACACGGAACGGATCCAGGCCGAGCTGAAGGCGGCAGGGGCCGAGCCGGCACGGTTCGAGATCGTGCACGCGCCCGAGACGATCGACATGGACGAGTCGCCGCTCGAGGCGCTCCGCCGCAAGCGGTCGTCCTCGATCGGAGTGGCGACGGAGCTCGTCGCGAAGCGCCGCGCCTCGGCCGTCGTGAGCGCGGGGCACACGGGAGCCGCCGTCGCGTGCGCGAAGCTCGGTCTCGGCACGCTGCCGGGGATCCGCCGTCCGGGGATCGCCGTCGCTTTCGAGAGCTTGAAGGGAACGACGGTGCTCATCGACGTCGGAGCGAACGTCGACTGCAAGCCGGTGCATCTCTTCCAGTACGGGCTCATGGGCCACGCCTATGCCCGCGACGTGCTGGCGGTCCCGAACCCGTCGATCGCGCTGCTCAACATCGGCGAGGAGGAGGAGAAGGGGAATCGCCTCATCAAGGAGACGGCCGACCTCTTCCGCGCGTCGGGGCTCTCCTTCGCCGGCAACGTGGAGGGGCAGGACATCTTCCGCGGCCGCGCCGACGTCCTCGTCTGCGACGGCTTCGTCGGCAACCTGGTGCTGAAGACCTGCGAGGGCATGGGCGAGTTCATGCTCCAGGCGACGGGACAGGAGCTCGCGAAGGTCCACCCCGAGGAGTCGAATCGCGGCGTCCTCCGCGCCATCTCGAGCCGCATCGACTACGCCGAGCACGGGGGCGCGCTGCTGCTCGGCATCGAAGGGATCGTCGTCATCGGACACGGCCGATCCGACGCGCGCGCCGCCGCATCCATGATCCGCACGGCGAAGCAGTTCGTCACCGCCGAGGTGAACCGGCACATCGTGAGCGCCCTCGCAGCCTCCCCGAGCGTGCGGCCCGCACCGGAGGCGCCGTCGAGTCCTTCCTCCGTCTCCGGCTCGGGGAAGGCTTCGTGACGGAAGCGCCGCGGGGGATCGAGCGCGTCGGCGTCCTCGGCGTCGGGGGCTACGTTCCCTCGCGCAAGCTCACGAACCAGGACCTCGAGAAGATGGTCGACACGTCCGACGAGTGGATCCGGCAGCGGACCGGCATCGTCGAGCGGCGGATCATGGAGGATTCGGAGGCGTGCTCCGATCTGGCGATCCGCGCGGCGCGCGCCGCGCTCGAGGACGCGAAGTGCGCGCCCGAGGAGATCGACCTGATCATCGTCGGCACGGTGACGGGCGACTTCCCGTTCCCGGCCACGGCGACGCTCGTCCAGGCGGCGCTCGGTTGCACGCGCGCCGCCGCCTTCGACGTGGGCGCCGCCTGCCCCGGATTCATCTACGCGGCCACCATCGGGACGCAGTTCATCGCGACGGGGAAGTTCCGCCGCGTGCTGGTGATCGGCGCCGAGGCGCTCTCCCGCATCCTCGACTACACCGATCGCAGCACCTGCGTGATCTTCGGCGACGCCGCCGGCGCCGTGGTGCTGGCGCCCTTCGAGGTGACGAAGAGACGCGAGATCGTCGACTGCGCGATCCACGCCCGCGGCGGAGAGCCCGAGCTGCTCTACTTGCCGGCCGGCGGGTCTCGCTCGCCCGCGAGCCACGAGACCGTCGACAAGCGGCAGCATTTCCTCCGCATGGCGGGCCGCGACGTCTACCGCTTCGCCGTCGAGTCGATGGTCGACATGGTTCGCCGCGCCATCGAGCGTCACGGCAAGGACGAGATCGGGCTCGTCATTCCGCACCAGATGAACCGTCGGATCATCGAGTCGGTGATCGAGCGGCTCTCCCTCGACCCAGCGCGCGTGGTCGTGAACATCGACCGCTACGGCAACACGTCCTCGGCGTCGGTGCCGGTCGCGCTCAGCGAAGCGGCCGCCGCCTCGAGGCCGGAGCCCGGAAAGATCGTCCTGCTCTGCGCCGTGGGCGCGGGGCTCACCTGGGGCTCGATCACGATTCGCTGGTAGGCGAGGATCGCCGGATCCTCCGCGCCGCGAAGGAATCCGGCGCCTCGCAGGTCGTTCCGGATCTGCTTCGAGGCCAAGCGATCGCAATCTTCGTTCGAACCAGGGAGCGCCGCCGAGTCGAACGAGGAGGGCGGAGCATGGTTCGAAGGAGTTTCGGATCGCCCTGCCAGACCCTTCGAACCCACTGTCTCCCCGACGTCGGCGAGGCCACCCCATGAAGCAGACCCTCGGACTCCTCTTCCCTGGACAGGGCGCCCAGGCCGTTGGCATGGGCAAGGCCTTCTTCGCGTCCTCCGCGTCGGCGCGTGCGGTCTTCGAGCGTGCGGACGCGACGCTCGACATGCCGCTCTCCCGCCTCTGCTTCGAGGGGCCGATCGAGGAGCTCACGCGCACCGACGTCTCGCAGCCGGCGATCTTCGCGACGAGCCTCGCGGCGCTCGCGGCCCTGGAGGAGCTTCCCGGCTCCCTTCGGCGGGAGCGCGCCGCCTTCGTGGCCGGTCTCTCCCTCGGCGAATACACGGCCCTCTGCGCCGCGGGCTCCCTCTCCTTCGAGGAGGGACTCCGCCTGGTGCGACTCCGCGGCGAGGCCATGCAGGCGGCCTCGGAGGCGAAGCCCTCCTCCATGACGGCCGTCCTCGGTCTCGACGAGGCGGGCATCGAGGATGCGTGCCGCGAGGCGTCGGCGGCCGGCATCGTCTCCATCGCGAACAAGAACGCCCCGGGTCAGATCGTGATCTCCGGAGAGCTCGCGGCCCTCGACGCCGCCGAGAAGGCGTGCGTCGCCCGCGGCGCGCGTCGATGCACGCGGCTGACCGTCGCTGGCGCCTTCCACAGCGAGGTGATGCGGCCCGCCGCCGATCGGCTGCGTGCGGCGCTCGCGAAGGTCGAGATCCGCCCGCCGCGCGTGCCCTTCGCGTCGAACGTGACCGGGGGCGCCGTCGCCGACGTGGACGCGATCCGGGAGAACCTGGCCGCGCAGGTCTGCGCGCCCGTCCTCTGGGAGGCCTGCATGCGCACCGCCATCGCGGCGGGCGTGCGCGCCTTCGTGGAGCTGCCGCCGGGAACGGCCCTCGCCGGCATGCTGCGCAAGATCGAACCCGGCGCGACCGTCGGAAAATGCGAGGGCCCCGAGGACGCCGCGCGGATCCACGCGGGGCAAGGTTGACGGGGGCTTTGGGTTGACGGGGGCTTCGGGCTGACGGGGGCTTCGTCGACCGTTTGACCGGCCGCGCCGCCGGCCGCTATCCTCCGCCGCCTCGGGTCCGGAGCCCGCGAGTGCGCCGCTCGAAGGCGGGTGTCTCGCCATTGTCGGGACCGAACCGAGCGCCGAGCCTTCGCGACGGCCACCCACGCCGACCACCGCCATTCCTCCCGAACTCCATCGCCGCAACGCCATCGTCACGGGTGCATCCCGTGGCATCGGTCTCGCCATCGCCACCGAGCTGGCGCGGCTCGGCGCGAACGTGGCCTGCGTCTCCACGAAGGAGGAGGGAGCCCGTGCCGCCGCCGAGGCCTGTGTCGCGGCGGCCCGCGAGGCCGGCATCGAGGTCGAGGCCCTCGCGATCGCGGCCGACGTCTCCGATTCGGCGGCCGCCGCGGGCATCGTCGAGAAGACGGTGGCGCGCTTCGGAGCCGTCGACATCCTCGTCAACAACGCGGGCATCACGCGCGACAACGTGCTCCCGCGGATCCAGGACGACGACTTCGATCAGGTGATCGCCGTGAATCTCCGCGGCGCATTCCTCCTCTTGCGGGCCGTCACGCGGCCGATGATGAAGGCGCGGAAGGGGAGGATCGTGAACGTGTCCTCGATCGTCGGCCTCACGGGCAACGCGGGCCAGGCGAACTACGCCGCGTCGAAGGCGGGGCTGATCGGTCTCACGCGGTCGGCGGCGAAGGAGCTCGCCTCCAGGAACATCACGGTGAACGCCGTCGCGCCGGGATTCATCGAGACGGACATGACCGCCGCCGTCCGCGAGAAGGCCTTCGACGAGATGCAGTCGCGCATCCCTCTCGGCCGCATCGGATCCGCGGCGGAGGTCGCCCACGCCGTCGCGTTCCTCGCGAGCGACCGGGCGTCCTACGTGACCGGCCACGTGCTCGTCGTCGACGGAGGCCTCTCGGGCGCATGACGAGACGGGCTCTCCGCGAGCGCTCCTCCCGCGCTCCGGAGCGACGAGTCCGAGGAGCCCTTCCCCGGCGCGGCTGCGTCCCGGGAGGGAAGACTCTTCGATGGACGCCCCGGCGACCCTAATCTGAGCGCCTTCGTCGCCCGGCGGCCCGCCGGGGTCCGGACCTCCCCCCGGGGGTCCGCAACCGTCAGGGCCCTCCCGAGCGACGCGGACGTTCGACTCTCACGACGTTCCTTCTCGCGTTTTCGCTTCCTATCCGCTCACCGGACGATCGAAGTCCGTGACCCCTCGCTCCGTTCCATCCGGAGCCCTCAACGATTCGGAGAATCCACAGTGACGACTGAGACGGGCCCCAAGGGATCCATCGACGAGCGCGTGATCAAGATCACCTGTGATCAGATGGGGACCACCCCGGACAAGGTCACGCGTTCGACCTCGTTCGTGAACGACCTCGGCGCGGATTCGCTCGACACGGTCGAGCTGGTCATGTCGTTCGAGGACGAGTTCGAGATCTCCATCCCCGACGAGGATGCCGAGAAGATCCAGACCGTCGGCGACGCCATCGACTACGTCCAAGGCAAGGTCTGACCGAGAGATGAAGGGGCCCGGGCTGCGCGGGCTCGCGAGGCGCGCGCGGTGAGCGGAACGCAGACCAGGCCGAACGGGGCTCGGTCGGCGTCCGCATCCTCGGCGCGCCTCGCCGCGGATCGTCTCGTATCGGAGATCGCTCCGGCCCCTCTGACCCTCCTTGCTCCACACCCCCAGGAATCGCGTCCGATGAGCGCCTGCCGGAGGAACTGATGTCCCGTCGCGTCGTGATCACTGGATTGGGTGCCGTCTGCGCTCTCGGCAAGGACGTCGACACCATCTTCGACCACTTGCTGCACGGTCGGAGCGGCGTGATTCGGATCACGCGTTTCGACACGTCGAAGCACTCGACGAAGATCGCGGCCGAGGTCGTCGACTTCGAGATGGCGAGCTACTTCCCGAAGATCGAGGCGAAACGCCTCGATCCCTTCGCCGGATACGCCGTCTACGCCGGAGATCGGGCGATCGCCGACGCCGGAGTCGGCAAGGAGAACACGGCGCTCGATCGCGAGCGCTTCGGCTGCATCCTCGGCACGGGGATCGGCGGGATCCGCGAGCTCGAGGACCAGCAGACGCTGCTGCTGCAGCGCGGCCCCGATCGCGTGAACCCGTTCATGATCCCGAAGATGATGTCGAACGCGATGTCGGGGCAGATCGCCATCCGGCACGATCTCCGGGGCACGAACTACGCGACGTCGTCGGCCTGCGCTTCGGCGGGGCACGCCATCGGGCAGGCCTTCCGGTCGGTGAAGTACGGAGAGATCGACATCTGCCTGACGGGCGGCTCCGAGGCGGCGACCACGCCCCTCGGCCTCGCCGGCTTCTGCGCTCTGCGCGCCCTCTCCACGCGCAACGACGAGCCCACTCGCGCGTCGCGCCCCTTCGATGCACATCGCGACGGGTTCGTGATGGGCGAGGGTGCGGCATCCCTCGTCTTCGAGGAGCTCGAGCACGCGAAGAAGCGGGGCGCTCGCATCTACGCGGAGGTCCTCGGCTACGGCTCGACGGACGACGCCTTCCACATCACGGCGCCGCACGAGCAGGGCGACGGCGCGCGTCGGGCGATCCTCGCGGCCCTCGAGGAAGCGGGATCGAAGCCCGAGGACGTCTCCTACGTGAACGCCCATGGCACCTCGACGCCCCTCAACGACCGCCTCGAGACGCTCGCGCTCAAGCGCGCCCTCGGCGATGCCGCGAAGAAGGTGGCGATCTCCTCGACCAAGTCGATGATCGGACACCTCCTCGGGGCCTCCGCCGCCGTCGAACTCGTCGTGACGGCGCTCACCGTGAGCCGCAACGTCATCCATCCGACGGCGAACCTGGAGACGCCGGACGCGGAGTGCGACCTCGACTACTGCCCGGGCTCGGCGCGCGAGATGGAGGTGCGCCTCGCGCTCTCCAACTCCTTCGGCTTCGGCGGGCACAACGTCTGCCTCGCCATCGGCCGGGTGCGCTGACGGACTCCGCGGCCGGCGTGTCCACCTCCGGGCCGGCCGATCTCCTGATCGTCGGCGCGGATCCCTGCGCACTCGCGATCGCCTGCGACGCCAGGAGAGCCGTCAGGAGAGCAGGCCTCCGCGCGGCCGTCCTCGAACGCCGCGCTCCCCTCGACTCGATCCACCGTCTTCCCGAGGGAATGCGGTTCCTCTCGACGCCCGAGCTGCTCGAGATCGACGCCGTCCCCGGCGAGGAGTTCCCACGCGTCACGCCGTGGTTCGAATCGCCCGTTGGTGCCGCTCCGAGCCATCGTCCACGTCGCGAGCGGCGCGATCCACCCACCCCATCGGCGACGCTCCGATCCCCGACCCGTCGACTCTCGAGACCCCATCGCCGGGACCTTTCTTCGGAGGCGTCGTCCGTGGGGGGCACGTCTCGGAATGTCGTCTCGTCGAGAACGGACGGTTCCACGCGATCCGAATCGTCGAGATCATCCTCCGGCGCCGCGCCGGACGAAAGGAGTGACCCGGGAGGCCTCCTTCGGAGTGTCCCCGCCGGCGGACCGCACTCGCCCGTTGCGAATGCATCGGGCACACTGGCAACACCCCGCTTCGAACCCTCCGGCCCTCGCGCCGGTCGTCCTCTGGAGGACCTCACCATGCAGGAAACCTTCCGTCGGCTGCTCCACGAGTATCGGGTCGACACCTTCAAAGCGACCCACTCCCCGGAACAGGTCCAGGAGCGTACGAAGGAAGCGTTGCGCCTCTGTCAGGAGGCGATGCATCAGGTGTTCCGGTTCCATTTCCACGACGTGCCCGATCCGGATCGCGCGGAGACCCTCAACCTCATCCACGACTACGCCGTGGAGGCGTTGCTCCCGCCGATCGTGGAGCGCGTGATCGAGAGAGAGCTCATCCTCGAGAAGAAGCACGAGCTCTCCATGCGCCTCGTGGAGCGGATCCTCGAGGTGCTCTCGGAGAACGGCGTCTTGAACTCCGCGACGCACGCGAACGGCGCGACCCAGGGCGCGCGGTAGGGAGCGCTCCGCGGCGGACGGTGCGGGCGCTCGTCGTCGAGGACGGCCTCCTTCGCTTCGACGACGGGCGGCCCGAGCCACGGGCCGCGGCCGGCGAGGCGCGCGTCGACGTTCGTCTCGCCGGAATCTGCGCCACGGATCTCGAGATCCGCGCCGGCTACATGGGATTCCGGGGCGTCCCCGGGCACGAGTTCGTCGGCGTCGCCCGCGAGGGCCGGCTCGCCGGGCGGCGCGTGGTCGGCGAGATCAATGCCGCCTGCAGCGCCTGCGAGCGCTGCGACGCCGGGCTCGATCGTCACTGCGCGCGCCGCACGGTCCTCGGGATCCTCGGCCGCGACGGCGCCTTCGCCGAGACGCTCGTCCTCCCGGAGAGGAATCTGCTGCCCGTGCCCGACGAGGTCTCCGACGAGGAGGCCGTCTTCGTGGAGCCCCTCGCGGCCGCCTTCGCCATCCTCGAGCAGGTGCCGCCGGCCCCCGGTGATCCCGTCGCGGTGCTCGGGGACGGACGGCTCGGGCTCCTCTGCGGCTGGGTGCTCGGCGATGCGGGAGCGCGCGTGACGCAGCTCGGCCGCCACGCCGAGAAGCTCGCTCTCGCGGCGGCGCGGGGCGCGCGTGTCGTCGACCTGTCGGCGGGGCCCGTTCCCGGCGAGCTCCGGGCGTCGTTCCCGATCGTCGTGGAGGCGACGGGGTCGCGTGGCGGTCTCGACGCGGCCCTCGACGTCGTCCGTCCCCGCGGCGTGATCGTGCTCAAGACCACCACGCGGGAGTCGCCGCCGTCGAGCCTCGCGCGGCTCGTGATCGACGAGGTGCGGCTCGTCGGATCGCGATGCGGGCGATTCGCTCCGGCCCTGGAGGCGCTGCGCGAGAGGCGGATCGATCCGACGGTCCTCGTTTCGGAGCGATGGCCGCTGGAGAATGGCCCCATGGCGTTCGATCACGCGGCCGGGAGCGGCGTGCTGAAGGTGCTCCTCGAGGTGCGCCCTTGAGCGAGCGCGCTCGTCTCGGCGGCGACGCCGGCGACCTGGAGGCCCGGCTCGCGGCGATCGGCCAGGCCCACGTCTTCGCGCACTGGGCGCGGCTCGGGGAGGCGGAGAGGAGCTCGCTCCTCGCCGACCTCGCCCGGCTCGACCTCGATCTCCTGCGAGACCTGTCGAAGGCGGCCCTGCATCCGGAGAAGGCGGTGCCGAGCGAGTTCGCGCCGCCCGATCTCGTGTCCCCGGCCTCCGAGCCCGGTGGCGCCGCTCGATTCGAGGCGGCGCGGGCGCGCGGCGCCGAGCTCCTCCGCGCCGGGGCCGTCGGCTACGTGCTCGTCGCCGGCGGGCAGGCGACGCGTCTCGGCTTCGACCGGCCCAAGGGCGTCTTCCCGATCGGCCCCGTCTCCGGCCGGACGCTCTTCGACTTCCACGGCGACCGTCTCGCGGCGATCGCACGCCGCACGGGGCAGGCGCCGCTCTGGTTCGTGATGACGAGCCCGGGCAACCACGAGGCGACGCGCGCCTTCTTCGAGGAGCGCCGATGGTTCGGGCTGCCGGCGGAGCGCGTGGTGCTCTTCCCCCAATCGACGGTGCCGGCCTTCGACCGGGCGGGGAAGCTCGTGCTCGAGTCGCCGACGCGGCTCTTCCGGAATCCCAACGGTCACGGCGGCGTGCTGTGGGCGCTGCGCGACTCGGGGTTCCTCGATCGGTGCGCGCGCGAGGGCGTCCGCCACCTCTTCTACTGGCAGGTCGACAACCCTCTCGTCCGGATCGGAGACCCGCTCTTCCTCGGGCTGCACGACCTCGCCGGAGCCGGCATGTCGTCGAAGGTCGTGGCGAAGAGCAGCGCCGACGAGCGCGTCGGTGTGATCGGCCGCCGCAACGGCCGGCTCTCCTGCATCGAGTACAGCGATCTCCCGAAGGAGCTCCGCGACCGGAAGGACGCCGCGGGCCGCCTCGTCTTCCGCGCCGGCAATCTCGCGATCCACGCGCTCTCCGTCGACTTCGTCGCGTCCCTCGCGCGGGGCGCCGGCCGGCTGCCCTGGCACCGTGCCGAGAAGACCGTGCGCGGGATCGACGCTGCCGGAACGGCGCGCGAGATCCCGGGCGTGAAGTTCGAGACCTTCGTCTTCGACGCACTCTCGGAGACGCCCGCCAGCGTCACGATGGAGGTCCTGCGCGAGGACGAGTTCGCGCCCGTGAAGAACGCCGACGGCGCCGATTCGCCGGCGACCGCGCAGGCCGCGATCTGCGCCTACTTCGCGCGCTGGTTCCGCAAGGCGGAGCTGCCGGTGCCCGAGGCGCAGGTCCACGGCGAGCCCGCCGTCGAGATCCATCCCCGGTTTGCCTTCGACTTCGCGGAGTTCTCGGAGCGCCGTGCCGACGTGCCGGCGGCGGGGGGCGCGCCGTTGTTCGTGCAAGCGGCGGGGCACGGCGGCGCGGCGGGCGACGCGCGCCCGCGCGTGGCCGTCGCCCATGGCGGCCGGTCGGCGGAGCGCGAGATCTCGCTGCGCTCGGGCCGGTCGGTGATGGCGCAATTCGATCGCACGCGCTACGAGACCGTCTCCCTCGTCGTCGGGAGCGACGGCCGCTGGCAGCTCGGCGACGGCGAGCCGCGGTCGCCGGGCGCGGCGGCGGCGGCGCTCCGCGCCGAGGGGATCGACGTCGTCTTCCTCGCGCTGCATGGCCCCGGCGGCGAGGACGGCGTCGTGCAGGGGCTCCTCGAGTCGGAGGGGATCCCCTACACCGGCTCGGGCGTCGCGGCATCGGCCCTCGCCATGGACAAGATCGCGACGCGCGCGGTGCTCACCGCCGCGGGGATCCGGTGCGCGCCGGGCGTCGTCGTCGACCGCAGCGCCTGGAGGGCGGAGCCTGGCCCGCTGCGGGACGCGATCGCGCGGCTCGGCCGGCCGGTCTTCGTGAAGGCGGCGAACCAGGGTTCCTCCTACGGGGTGCGGCGCGTCGCGACGGCCGACGCCGCGGCCCTCGACGCGGCGATCGAGCACGCGCTCGGATTCGGCCCACGGGTCGTCGTGGAGCGGGCGATCGCCGGCATCGAGGCGACGGTGCCCGTCCTCGGGAACGCCGACGATGGCGAGCTCCGCGTCCTCCCGCCCGTCGAGATCCGGCCGCGCAAGGCCGATCACTTCGACCTGAAGGAGAAGTACGACGCCGACGGCGCGAGCGAGATCTGCCCGCCGGAGTCGCTCTCGGAGGAGCAGGTGCGCGCACTCGGCCGTGTCGGTCTCCTCGCGCATCGCGCCCTCGGCTGCGACGGGCTCTCGCGCACCGACGTGATCGTGGCGGCGGACGGCCCCTTCGTGCTCGAGGTGAACACGCTGCCGGGCCTCACGGAGAGGTCGCTCTTCCCGAGGGCGGCGGCCGCCGCCGGCCTCCCGTTCCCCGAGCTCCTGCACGAGCTCGTGGCGCTCGCGCTCGCGCGGGCGCGCGCGGCCGGACGCCCGGAGGCGCGATGACGCTCCGCATCTCCGTCGCGGTCGTGGGCGCCAGGGGCCGCATGGGGGCTCTCGCCTGCGGCTGGATTCGCGACGCCGGGGGGCTCCTCCTCGCCGCGGAGCTCGACCTGGGCGACGACTTGGCGCGCGCCTTCGCGGCGTCGAAGCCGCAGGTGGCGCTCGACTTCACGAGCGCCGCGTGCGCGCGCGCGAACGCACTCGCGATCGTGGCGGCGGGCGTGCGGCCCGTGATCGGCACCTCGGGACTCGGCCCGGCGGAGCTGGCGGAGATCCGCGCCGCGCTCCGCGCGAAGGCCCTGGGCGGACTCGTCGTCCCGAACTTCTCGATCGGCGCCGTCCTCGCGATGCGGTTCGCCGAGGAGGCCGCGCGGTTCCTTCCGGCGGCCGAGGTGATCGAGGCGCACCACCCGCAGAAGGAGGATGCGCCCAGCGGCACGGCGCGCGCCACGGCGGAGCGCATCGCGGCGGTGCGCGGGGACGCGCCGGCGGACCGATCGCGCGAGATCGTCGGCGGCGTGCGCGGCGGACGCGTGGAGGGCGTGCCGGTGCATTCGATCCGGCTCCCCGGCGTGGTGGCGCACCAGGAGGTCCGGCTCGGCGGCGACGGCGAGATGCTCTCGATCCGGCACGACACGATCGACCGCGTCTGCTTCCGCGACGGCGTGCTGCTGGCCCTGCGGTCGGCGCCCACGCTCGACGATCTCGTGATCGGCCTCGAGCCCCTCCTCTCGCAGCGGACACGCACTCCCGACCGGACATGAAGAACGAGCCGATCCCGCTCCTCGATCTCGCGGCCATCCATCGCGCGCAGGCGGAGGAGATCGAGGCCGCCGTGCTCGCGGTGCTGCGGAGCGGTCGCTACGTCCTCGGGCCGGAGGTGGAGGCCCTGGAGAGCGAGCTGCAGCAGTGGCTCGGCTCCGGCCCGGTGATCGGCCTCTCCTCGGGCACCGACGCGATCCTCCTCGCGCTCATGGCCCTCGACGTGGGCGCGGGCGACGAGGTGGTGACGACGCCGTTCACGTTCTTCGCGACGGCCGGCACGGTGGCGCGCCTCGGCGCGAAGCCCGTGTTCGTCGACGTGGAGCCGTCGAGCTTGAACCTCGATCCCGCGCGCCTCGAGGCGGCCCTCGGGCCGCGCACGAAGGCGATCCTCCCGGTGCACCTCTTCGGTCGCCCCGCCGACCTCGGGCGGATCGGAGCGGTCGCCGCCCGTCACGGGCTTCCGGTCGTCGAGGACTGCGCGCAGGCGATCGGCGCGCGCATCGCGGGCGTCTCCGTCGGCACGCGCTCGGCCTTCGGCACGTGGTCGTTCTTCCCGTCGAAGAACCTCGGCGCGGCCGGCGACGCCGGATTCCTCACGGTGGGCGATCCGGAGCGGGCCGGCCGCGCGCGGGCGCTGCGCGCCCATGGCGAGATCGAGCGCTATCACCATCGCTGGGTCGGCGGGAACTTCCGGATCGACGCACTCCAAGCGGCGATCCTCCGTGTGAAGCTGCGCCGCCTCGACGAGGAGAACGCGGCGCGCGCGCGCAACGCCGAACGCTACGGGACTCTCTTCGAGGAGGCGGGGCTCCTGGGGGAGGTCGCGCTGCCGACGACGGCCGCGGGGACGACGCACGCGTGGCACCAGTACACGATCGAGACGCCGCGGCGCGACGCCGTGGCGGGATTCCTCGGGAAGCGCGGCATCGGCTGCGGGGTCTACTACCCCGTGCCTCTCCACCTCCAGGAGTGCTTCGCGTCGCTCGGGAACCGATCGGGCGCGTTCCCGGTCGCCGAGGCCGCTGCCCGCCGCGTGCTCTCGCTGCCGATCCACGGGGGGCTGCGCCCCGAGCAGCAGCAGCGCGTCGTGGCCGCCGTGAAGGAGGCGCTCGCTCCGTGAGCGGAGTCGTCCTCGTCACGGGAGGGCTCGGGTTCCTCGGGAGCCATCTCGTGGAGACGCTCGTCGCGCGGGGCGCGCGCGTGCGCGTCCTGGACGACCTGTCGAACGCGCCGGCGTGGCGCGTCGCGGAGGCGGCGGCCCTCGGCGCCGAGGTGCAGATCGGCTCGGTTCTCGACGCACGCGCCCTCGCGGAGGCGATGCGGGGCGTCGTCGCGGTGCACCACCTGGCAGCGATCGTCGGCGTGCGCCGCGTCGCCGCCGACCCTGAGGGCGTCCTGCGAGCGAACGGCGCCGGTGCCGCCGCGATGATCGCCGCCTGCGAGGCCCGGGGAGCGCGCCTCCTCTTCGTCTCCTCCTCGGAGGTCTACGGCGACGGCGCCGCAGGGCGCCGCTTCCTGGAGGACGACGCGCCCGGGTTCGCCGCCGCGAGGGTCGCGACGGACGGACGCGCCGCCTACGCGCTCTCCAAGTGGATCGGGGAGCGGATGGCGCTCGAGGCCTCGACCCGCGGACTCGCCGTCGTCGTGGCGCGGCCCTTCAACGCCGTGGGCGCCGGGCAGAGCGAGAGCTCGGGTGCCGTCGTGCCGCGCTTCGCCGCGGCGGCGCTGCGCGGGGAGCCGATCGAGGTGGAGGGGGACGGGAGCGCGACGCGCGCCTTCGCCTGCGCGTCCGACGTGGCGCGCGCCTTCGCCGGCCTGCTGTCGGAGGATCGTGCCCGGGGCTCCGTCGTGAACGTGGGGAGCGACCGGCGGATGTCGGTTCTCGATCTCGCGCGCGCGGTCCGGGATCTCTGCGGGTCGCGCTCTCCGATCGTGCGCCGTGCTCCCCTGGCCGCGGGCGTCGCGCCCATCGCGCACCGCGCGCCCGATCTCGCGCGCCTCCGTGCGCTGCTCGGATCGGCGCTGGAGCTGCCCGTCGAGGAGGGCCTCCGCGCCGCCGTCGCGTCGCAGCGTCGCGCCGCGTCGGCCGCCTGCGTCGTGGCCTGACGGCCGCGGCGCGGCCGAGCGTCAGCGCGGCACCAGGACGGTGCCGGCGATCCGGTCCTGGGGGCCGCGCTCCGGCGTGCGCGCGGAGAGGACGGCGCCGCCGAGGAGGACGAGCAAGCCGGCCGCGCCGAGAGCGTGGGCCGATCCGTCGAATTCGAATCCCGCGAGCACGGCGGCGCCGAAGGAGGCGAGCACCGGCGGCGACCAGACGACGAGCGCGCGCAGCATGCAGCGGAGCCGCGACGCACGGCCCCCGTTGGCGGACCGCACGGCGATGCCGAGGAGGAGGAAGGAGAGAGCGCCACGGAAGAGGAGCGCCGAGAGCAGGGCGGCGAACCCGAAGACGAGGTAGATCCCTCCGATGCCGCCCCAGGTCATCATGCCGACGGGGATCGAGCGCGCGCCGCGCCCCCGGGACCCCTGGGCCGCCAGGAGCGCTTTCGCCGCCGCGACCTCCGCGTCGGTCGGCGCCGGGTGCGCGGCGAGGGCTTCCTCCGTGAGCACCCGATACTTCTCGCGGACCGCCGGCGCCTGGGTCTGCCAGGTCCAGTGGGAGACGCCCCGAGAGACGAGAACGAGCCTCGCCTCGCGCACGGGGGCGGGCTCCGGCGGCTGCTCGACGTCGCCGCTCCCCGAGCTGGAGACCTGCACGCCGACGCGAAGTCCTCCGACGCGGGTATCCGGGGAGTCGACGCGGGGTTCCTCGGTCGCTCCTCCCGCGGCCCGAGCGTCCTCCGCCTTCTGCGTCTGCAGAAGGATGATCGTCTCGATGGGCGCGATGAGGACTCCCGTGCCGGCCGCCAGGAAGAACGCCGACGCGGTGGGGAACAGGCTCGCGAGCAGGATCTGCGCGATCCGGTGGCCTCGACCGATCGTGAGCGCGCCCTCGGCGGCCTGCACGAGGGCGCGGGCCGCCTCGTCGCCATCGCGGAAGGGCGCGCCACCGCCGAGAAGGCGCTGGAGCACCGGCTCGGCCCGGGATGGAAGAGCCGCGGGGAGCGGGCCGACGTCGACGAGCGATCCGAAGAGGAGCGCGCGCGCCGCGGCGGCGAGGAGTTCGAGCCGGCTCCTCGGCTCCGTTTCGTGGTCGCCCACGGGGAACGGGAGGCAACGGACGGATCCCCGGGAATCGATCCAGACGTGGGCGAGCGATCGCGGCGACGCGTCGCCGACGAGCGCTCCCGCGAGCGACGCGATCGCGCGTAGCGCGTGGGAGGGAGGGAGGCGGCGCCCGGCGAGGAGGTACTCGGGGAGCGAGGCTCCGCCGCACGCCTCGAAGACGTTCCAGTTCGTACCGTCTTCGGAGCGCGTGCGCTCGAGCCAACGGAGCCCCGTCTCGGCCGCGCCGCCCGCGGCATCGTCGCCGGCGCCCGCGACGGCGGGGACGACCCAGACGGGACGATCGAGGGCCGAGTCGCGGCCGAGGAGGAGCGGTCCCCGTGGCGTCGCGCCGACGGTGCCTTCGATCGCGTGGACGCCGACGCGCGACGGCGACTCCGCGTGCAAGGGACGTTCGGGGGCGAGGAACGTCTCCTTCTCCGTGCGGAGGAAGATCGACGCGCGGTCCGACACGGTCCGGGTGCCGCTCGCGAACTCGTGGGGGCCGCGCCATCCGTTGCGCCGGCGCATCGTCGAGCCGATGACCACGATCTGGAGCAGCGCGGCGAAGGTGACGAGGCCGCCCTTCTCGGGGCTCTCGGTCATGATCGCGTGCGAGAACCACGTGATGGGCACGTTCGTGAGGAGCGAGAGCACCGCGATGCGGATCGTCGCAGGACGGAGAGTCGGTCTCCCCGGCTCGATCGGGACGACGCGGAGGCCGACGAGCATCTTCCCGAGCGACCTCCCCGTGAGGCCCTCCGCCAGCGCGAAGTAGAGGATCGGCGCGAGGCACGAGAAGAGGATCTGGAGAGCCGCGCTCCGCAGCAACGTCGGCGCCGCGGGGATCGTCTCGGCGAAGGAGGCGCCGGTCGACACGAGGGCGAGCGTCGCGCCGGTGTTCACGAGACCGAGGAGCATCGCGTCGGCCAGGTACGCGAGGAGCCTCGCTCCCGGAGAGGCGGCGGTCCGTCGCGAGGCGCAGTAGGGAAGCAGCGACTCGCGGAACGCCGCGTGGCTCGCCGGCCGGTGCGCCGGGTCCTTCGCCAGCGCGCGCAGGAGGACGCGCTCGAGCCCGCGCGGGACATCCGGCCGCACGGAGCGGATCGGCGGCGGCTGCTGCGTCAGGATCTTCGAGAGCACCTCGCCGAAGGTCGTGCCGCCGAAGGGGGGCTTCCCCGCGAGGAGCGCATGGAGCGTCGCGGCCGCGGAGTAGAGGTCGCTCCGGAAGTCGACCTCGTCGCCGCGCACCTGCTCGGGCGATGCGTAGAGCGGCGAGCCCAGGAACGTGCCGGCCTGCGTGAGCTGGAGACCCGGATCGAGGGTCCGCGAGAGGCCGAAGTCGCCGACCTTCACGCGTCCGTCGCTCGTGAGGAAGCAGTTGGAGGGTTTCACGTCGCGATGGACGACGCCGGCGCGCCGCGCCGCCTCGAGACCCTCCAGCACGTCGAGCGTCCACGAGAGCGCCGTTTCGACGGGGATCGGCTCGCCGGTGGAGAGCCGGTCCTCCAGCGTCTCGCCCGTCACGAGCTCCATCGAGATCGCGGGCGAGCCCTCGATCTCGTGCGCGCCGTAGACGTAGACGCACCGCGGATCGGAGATCGACGCGGCGAGGCGCGCCTCGCGCCGGAATCGCTCGAAGGCCTCCTCCGAAGCGTGCAGACGCGCCGGGAGGATCTTCAGAGCGACGTGCCGCCCCGAGCCCACCTCCTCGGCCTCGTAGACGACGCCCATTCCCCCGCGGCCGAGCTCCTTCAGGATCCGGAAGGAGCCGGCGTCGCGAGGGAGCCGATCGGGCGCGGGTGCGTCCATGCGGCGGAGAGTACCGGCTCCGGCGGATCGCTCCACGGAGAGAGGCGCCGCGCGCCGAGGCCCGCGCTCGCTCGCGGAGCACTTCGACCTCGGGCTGTTAGCGTAGGCATCCCCATGTGCGGCATCGCCGGTCTCGTTCCCATCGCGCCGACGGAGGCGGGCACGGTGGTCCCGCTGGAGCCGCTCGAGCGGGCCGCCGAGCGGCTCGCCGCGCGCGGGCCCGACGCGCGCTGGGTGGGCCGGCACGGGTCGGCGGCGCTCGCGGCGACGCGCCTCGCGATCGTCGAGCGGACCAAGGCCTGCGATCCTCCGATCCTCGACGCCACGGGCTCCGTCGCCCTCCTCTACAACGGCGAGGTCTACGGCGCGCGCTCGCTGCGTCAGGAGCTCTCGACGCGCGGTCATCGGTTCAGGACGCGCGGCGACGGCGAGCTCGTCCTCGCGGCGTACCTCGAGTGGGGACCGCGCTTCCTCCGGGAGATCGACGGGATGTTCGCCCTCGCGATCGTCGATCGGCGCGAGGAGACGTCCGATCGCCTGCCGTCGCTGCTCCTCGCGCGCGACCGCTTCGGCGAGAAGCCGCTCGTGTTCGCGCGCACGTCGCGCGGCCTGGCTTTCGCCTCGACGACGGCGGCGCTCGCTCCTCTCCTCGATCGCGTCGAGCCGGATCCGGGAGTGCTGGCGGCCATCGTGCGTCATGGGTTCGCGCCGAGGGGCGAGAGCGCGCTGCGCGGCGCGTTCCGTCTCCGGCAGGGAACGGCGCTGTCGATCCGGGGCGGCGAGGCGACGGTGCTTCCCTTCGCCGAGCACACGGCGACGCCGATCCCGCCCGAGGGAGGAATCGACGCATGGGCGTCGCGTTTCTGGGCCCTCCTGCGGGCGGCCGTCGAGCGGCGCGCCCACAGCGAGGTGGGCGTGGGGCTCTTCCTGTCGGGTGGACTCGACTCCGGAGCACTGGCGCTCGCGCTCTCCGAGGAGGGGCTCGCGGCGACGGCCTTCAGCGCGGGATTCGCCGGCGAGAGAGACGAACGGCCGCGCGCGCGGGAGACGGCGCGGGCCGCGGGGCTGCCCTGGCGCACCGTCGAGATCGGCTCCGAGGTGCTCGCGACCTGGCTGCCGCTCACGCGCGCCATCGGCGAGCCGCTCGCCGACGCGTCGGTGCTGAATCTCCATGCGCTCGCGGCGGCGGCACGGCGGGAAGTGGGGGTCGTGCTGAGCGGCGAGGGCGGCGACGAGCTCTTCGGCGGCTACCGGCGCGAGCGCGCCTTCGACGCCATCGGCGCGCTCCGGCTCCCGAGCGCGTTCGGCTCGACGCTCGCGGCGCTCCCGGGCGATGCGGGTCGCGTCGGCCGCGCGCTCGCGAGGAAGCCGGGCATCGGTCGCTACCAGGAGCTGCGCGACCACGTGGCGGAGGCGGAGGAGCTCCTGCTGCCGGAGTTCCGGCGCGGTGACGAGCCGGCGGAGGAGGGGCTCCCGGAGACGGCCGGTGCGCGGGCCTCCGATCTGCACTCGTACCTCCCGAACGACCTCCTCCTCCGGCTCGACGGCGCCACCATGGCGGCGTCGCTCGAGGCGCGCGCACCCTTCCTCGATCCCGACCTCGCCGACTTCGCCGCGTCCCTGCCGTCGACGGCGCGGCGCGGATGGCGCTCGGGGAAGCGCGTCCTGCGGCGGGCTCTCGAGGGAAAGCTCCCCGGGAGCGTGCTGCGCGGGCGCAAGCGCGGCTTCGGCCCGCCGCTCGCGCGCTGGTTCCGCGAGACGCCGTTCCTCGAGACGGTGCTGCTCGAGCGCGGCGCCTCCGAGCCGCCGCTCGACCGGCGGCGCGTCGAGGCCGCCTGCCGCGACCATCGTCGCGGGCGCGACCGCTCTCTCGTGCTCGCGCGCGCCGTCGCGGTCGAGCTCCACCGGCGGGTGCTGCGCGACGACGGCGGATCGGGCGGCGTGCAGTGAGCGCGCCGCCGGTGATCGTGCGCGTGCTGGCGCGCATGAACGTGGGAGGGCCGGCGCGACAGGTGATCGAGCTCGCGCGCGGTCTGCGTCCGCGCGGATTCGAGACGCTCGTCGTGACGGGCGAGCCCGGCCCCGGCGAGGGCGATCTGCGCGGTGCCGCGGAGCGCGCGGGCGTGCGCGTCGTCACGATCGGTGGGCTCGCGGCGGCGGTGCGGCCCGGGCGCGACCTCCGGGCGCTCGCGGAGATCATCGGCGTCCTGCGGAGGGAGAGGCCCGCCGTGGTCCACACGCACACGGCGAAGGCGGGAGCGCTCGGACGCCTCGCCGCGCGCGCCGCCGGACGCATCCCCTGCGTGCACACGTTCCACGGCACCGTCTTCGACGGCTACTTCTCCCCGTGGCGGTCGCGGTGGGTCGTGCGTGCGGAGCGGCTCCTCGCGCGCACGACGGATCGGATCGTGGCCGTCTCGCACGCCGTCGCCGACGAGCTGGAGGCCGCGGGCCTCGACGCGGCGAAGATCCGCGTGATCGAGCCGGTGATCGATCTCGAGCCGTTCCTCGCGATCGGCGGCCGCTCGCGCGTGCTGCGTCGAGAGCTCGGCGTCGCCGACGACGAGACGCTGCTCGGATGGATCGGGCGGCTCGTGCCGATCAAGGACCCCGTGGCCTTCGCCGACGCCTTCGCGCACCTGGCGGCTGAGCTCCCGAAGCTGCGCGGCGTGCTCGTCGGCGCCGGGCCCCTCGAGGGCTCCGTCCGGGAGCGCATCGCGTCGCTCGGACTGGATCGCCGCGTCGCGCTCCTTCCGTTCCGCGAGGCGATGGCCTCCGTGTACGCCGACCTCGACGTCCTCGTCTCCACGTCACGGAAGGAGGGGATGCCCGTCGTCGTGCTCGAGGCGATGGCGGCGGGCGTTCCCGTGGCCGCGACGGCCGTGGGCGGCGCGCCGGAGCTCATCGCCGACGAGCGGAGCGGATTCCTCCTCGAGCCGGGCGATCCGGCGGCCATCGCGCGCGGCCTGCGGCGTGCGCTCGAGATGACGGCGCAGGGGCGTCTCGTCCTGCGCGGCGTCGCACGCGTGCGCGCGCGCGAGCGCTTCGGTCCCGAGCGAGGCCTCGATCGGCACGCGATGCTCTACCGCGAGATCCTCGAGGGATCGTGAGAGATCCGTGGTCCCGGGAATGGGGTCAG
>CAZJHD010000002.1:0-190289 GCA_964545855.1 uncultured Planctomycetales bacterium | reverse complement strand
GGGGTCAGGGCAGGACGCGGAGCTGCACCGTCTCCCGAGAGCCCTTGCGGAGGATCTCGATCGGAACCGTCGTGTCGGGCTTCGCCTCGAAGCGGAACCACGTCTGGAAGTGCCGCTCCGTGCGGAAGTCCGACTTCCCGCCGACGGAGAGCACCACGTCGCCGACGCGCAGCCCCGAGGCGCGCGCGTGCCTGCCCGTGTCGCCGTCGGGTCCCCAGTCGACGAGGTAGCCGACGCGCAGGGCGAAGGCGCCCTCGCCGAGACCGAGGGCACGGCGCTCGTCGGCGGCGAGGAGCTTGCCGCCGAAGCCCGGCTGCGGCCGGAGCCCCCACTGGAAGTTGCGCCACGAGTAGTCGAGCGCGGAGATCCGCTTCCAGCCGTCGGCGAGACGTAGCTCCGTCTCGGCCGCCGTGCCCCCACGCTCCGAGGCGACCGTCACCGTCGTCGCTCCGGGAGCGAGATCGTGGAGCGCCGCCGAGACGTCGGCGAAGGTCGCCGTCGACCTTCCGCCGACGCGCAGGAGCCGGTCGCCGGGCCGCAGGCCGGCCTCGTGGGCGGGTGAGCCGGGTGTCACGGCACGGACGCGGTCCTGCGCCTCACGATCCAGGAGGAGCCCGAGGCGCTCGGGCGCCGGATGGAGCCAGCGATCCTCGGGCCCGAAGCGATCGGCGGCGATGGCTTCGTCGCGCTGCGACTCGAGGATCGTGTGGCAGTGGACGCACTCGGCCTTCTTCCCGGCGGTGCGGCGAGCGAAGGAGGGCAGGTCCTCGATCGTCCAGCGCGGCGTCGGGACGCGAGGGGCGACGGGCGCGGCCTTCTCCTTCTCCTCCTCGTCCTTCGACGTGCGCTCCAGGAGCCGCACCAGCGCGGGGACCGAGTTCCAGGCGTCTCCGTCGTCCCACGTGCGTCCGCCGAAGCGGTGCAGCACGGTTCCGTCGGGCCGCATCAGGAGGACCGCGAGCGTGAGATCGAAGTCGAAGCGGACGATCGAGAGGTCGACGCCGCGCATGTCGGTCACGCGGACGCAGACGTATCCGCGCGCCGCCTTCACGAGCTCGGGAGAGGGACGGACCAACTGTCCGTCGAAGGACGCGCAGTCCCTTCAGGCCTCTCAGCGGAAGACGACGAGGAGCAGCTTCGACTCGCGCGCGGCGAGGGCGCGCGCTCCCTCCAGGTCGCCGAGCCATCGGAGGCGCGGCCCGTCGGTGGCCGGTGCCTGCGGAGCGGCGGGGAGCGAGCCCGACAGCAGGGCCGGCAGCAGTGCGGCGAAGGGGAGCAGCGCGTGGATCGGTCGGGGCATGGCGATGGCTCCGGAGGTCCGTGGAGCCCGAGAGGATGCCACGGCCTCGGTTCGATCCTTCTCCGCCGGAATCACGACCTCTCTGGCATCCTCCATGCGCGATGACCGACTCCTCCAAGCAGGCGCTCGCCCTCTGGACGCCGGCCCTGCGCCCCGATCCCGCGACCGGCGCGATCCGCGAGGACGCGGGGCCGCGCGAGCGGTCGCTCGTGCGCCTCCTCGCCGCGATGCTGGGGCGCCGGGGTCGCGTCGTGCGTGCCGTCGTTCCGCGCGGCCGGTTGGAGTCGGGCCGCGCGGCGTGGCTCGTCGCGACGGAAGCCTGGACCGCTGCAGAGGCCCGGGCGGTGCCGGAGGTGGAGGGCTGCGGCGCGATGGCGTGGGGCAGCGCCGACCTCTCGGCGCCCGAGGGCGAGCCGCTCCGCGCCGACCTGCGTGCGATGGACCGCGCGAGCGGCCGCATCGCCTGGGAGGGGAGCTTCGAGCGGCCCCGGAGCGAGGCGCCGGCGTTCGTCGCGGGTCTCGCCGCGGCCGTCGACGGGGCTTTCGAAGCGCGCGGCGCCGGGACGTCCCCCGAGACGTGGCTCGCCGAGCTCCCGACGCGCGACGCGGAGGCACTCCTCGAGTTCCTCGCGGCGCTCGACGTGTACGAGTCGCTGCGATGGGAGATCGCGACGGCCGACCCGTCGGTGGCGATGGCGCCCGTGCTGCGGGTGATCGAGAGGGATCCCGAGTGCACCGCGGCTCCTGACCTCGCCCTCGACACGGCGCTCCGCTCGGCGCTGCTCGGGCCCGAGGCGGCGCGCGCCGCGATGGAGGCCGTCGCCTGCGTGGCAGAGCTCCGTCCCGCGCTCGCGCGCGCCGATGCCGTCCTCGCCGAGTGTGCGCTGCGGGCCGGCGATCCCGACGTCGCGCGCGAGCACGCGCTCCGCTATGCACGGCGCTCGGAGGGGAAGGCGGCGGCGCTCGGCGAGGAGCTCGCGGGGCGTGCCTTCGAGGCGAAGGCCGAGCCCTCCCAGGCGGCCTCCTGCTTCCGCCGCGCCGTGCAGCTCGACCCTCGGCGCGCCGCGTCGTGGCACCGGCTCGGAGCGCTCGCGGCACAGCTCGGGCGCTTCGACGAGGCGGAGATCTGCTTCGCGCAGAGCGTCGCGATCGCGCCCGATCGCGAGGACTTCCAGGATGCGCTCCGTCGAGCGCGAGGAGAGCTGATGCGCGTCCGCGAGCAGCGCGGCCCGCTCGTGCCGCCGCCGCCTCCGCCGCGGCCGACGCCGCCCCGCGGCGCGAGCGGCGCCTGACCGCCCGTGTCGAAGGACCACCGAGCCGCGCGCGGGCCTCGCCCCTGAGCGCCGCAGCCTCGCGCTCGCCCTGCGGAGGACTTCCGCCACGGACAGCTATGCTCGACGGTCCCCCATGAAGCTCCTCATGCTGAGCGGCGACCGCGCCACGACGATCGGCGAGCGCGGGCCGTTCTTCTACATGCAGGAGGTCTTCTCGCGGTCCTGGGAGAGGATCGACGTGCTCTGCCCGCGTCCCGGGGCGCCCGTGAGCGTGCGGACGATCCACGACCGCGTGCACTTCCACCCGTCGCCCACGTCGCGCCTCGGGATGGTGCGGTGGCTCGCGGCGGAGGGCCGCCGGCTCGTGGCCGAGCACGGCCACGACCTGATCGTGAGCCACGACTACGGGCTCTTCTACAACGGCCTCGCGGCCGCGCGTCTCACGAACGCCACGGGAGTGCCCTGGGTCTCGGAGATCCACCACGTGCCGGGGCATCCGCGCGCGGCGACGCTGCGGGAGCGGATCGACCCGTGGCTCAACCGGCGCTTCGTCCGCTTCGCGCTCCGCCGCGGCGTGCGCGCCTTCCGCGTCGTGAATCGCCGCGAGATGGTGCCCTTCCTCGAGAGCTGCGGCGTGCCGCCGGACCGGATCCTCGTCCTCTCCTCGCTCTACCTGCACCTCGCGGACTTCGCGCCGCGCACGGACACGGAGAAGACGATCGACGTGCTCTACGTGGGGCGCATGGTCGCGAACAAGGGCGTGTCGACGATCCTCGACGCCCTGGCGCGCCTGCGACCCGAGTTTCCGGGACTCCGCACGCTCCTCGTCGGCAAGGGGCCGCTGCGCGCCGCGATGGAGGCACGCGTCGAGACGCTCGGCTTCGGCGGCACCGTGTCGTTCCTCGATTGGGCCGCCGATCGGAGGGCGCTCGCCGATCTCTACCGCTCCGCACGCGTGCTCGTCTGCGCCTCCTTCAACGAGGGTGGGCCGCGGGTCACCTGCGAGGCCATGGCCTGCGGCACGCCCTGCGTGTCCACGCCCGTCGGCGTGATGCCCGATCTCGTGCGCGACGGCGAGAACGGCTGGCTCTGCGGATTCGACGCGGAGTCCCTCGCCGGCGCGCTCCGGCGCGCCCTCGGCGACGAAGTGGCGCGATCGCGCGCCGCGGCCCGGTGTCGCGCCGCCGTCGAGCCCTTCGAGTTCCGTCGCACGATCGAGGCCTACGCGCGGGGGCTCCAGTCCGTGGCCGCGCCGGAAGTCGCGCCGGCCGCCGCCGGCGCACCGAGGTGAGGCTCCTCTTCCTCACGCAGGTGGTCGACGACGAGGACGCGGTCCTCGGCTTCGTGCCGACGTGGCTGCGGGAGCTCGCGGCGCGCGTCGAGCGGCTCGTCGTCGTCACCGTGCGGGCCGGCGCGATGCCGGAGCTCCCGTCGAACGTGGAGGTCCGCTCCCTCGGGAAGGAGCGCGGCGTGCGCGGGCTGCCCATGCTCCTCGCGTTCCGTCGCGAGATGCGGCGCGCCGTCACGGAGGTCCGATGCGACGCCGTGCTCACGCACATGGTGCCCAAGTACGCCGTCCTGGCGCGCTGGCTCGGCGTGCCGCGGAGCGTGCGGCAATTCCTCTGGTACACGCACGCCGGAGTGAACCACTGGCTGCTTCGCAGCGAGCGGATCGTCGACAAGATCTTCACGGCCTCGGAGGAGTCGCTGCGCATCGAGACGCGCAAGCGCGTCGTCACGCGCCACGGGATCGACGTGGGCTTCCTGCGGCCCGACCCGGCGGAGGGTTTCGTCCCCGGCCGGCTCGTGACCGTGGGGCGCCTCACGCCGAGCAAGGACGTGGAGTCGCTGCTGCGTGGCCTCGCGGCGCTGCGGGCGACGGGCGTCGACGCGAGCCTCGACCTCGTGGGGGGCGGCCTCGTCGCGAGCGACGCCGGCTACGGGCGCGCGATGGCGCAGCTCGCCGCCGAGATCGGCGTCGGCGACCGAGTCGTCTTCTCGGGCGCCATTCCCTACCGCCACATCCCCGCCGTCTACCGCGGCGCCGCACTCTTCGTGTCGGCGAGCCGCACGGGCTCCGTCGACAAGGCCGTCCTCGAGGCGATGGCCTGTGGCACGCCGGTCCTCACGTCGAACGAGTCCTTCGGCCCGCTCCTGCCGGACCGCTGCCGCTTCCCGGCGCGCGATACCGGCGCCTTCGCGTCGCGGGCCGCGGCCCTGCTCGCGCTGGCGCCGGAGGCGCGGGCGCGGGAGGGGGCGGCGCTGCGCGCGATCGTCGCGCGCGACCACGCCGTCGGCCCGCTCATGGACCGGCTCGTGGCGGAGATGGAGGAAGTCCGCGCGCCGCGGGAGTGACCGGTCAGCGCGCCGAGATCTCTCGGCGCAGGGCCTCGGTGGATTCGATCTCGCCCGCGCCGGCGTCGCCCTCCCGAAGGCCCACGAGCGTCGCGTCCAGCAGCTCCAGGGCCTCGTTCGCGAGGCCGAGCGCGGAGAGGGTGCGCGCGAGCTCGTGACGGACGGCGAGGCCGGTGCCCTGGAGCGACGGGCTCCGCTCGATCGCCCGCCGCAGCTGCACCTCGGAGCGCGCCGCGTCGTCCTGCTCGCGGAGGAGGCGTCCGAGGACGAGCCGCACGGAGACCTCGGCCTCGGGGTCCGTGCTCGCGACGCGATCCATGCGGTCCGCCGCACGGCGCAGCACCTCGTGGACGGTCGGTCCCGCGGCCGCGCCGGGGCTCGGGTCGGCGGCGGCGAAGAGGTCGGCGAGGAGCGCGAAGGCCGCCGCATCGGCGGCGGAGTCGGGCGCCGAGTTGCTCTCGCGCGGATCGGCGGAGCCGCCGCGGCGCGGATCGGCCCGCTCCACGACGAGCGTGCTCCTCAGATGGCTCCTGCGACGCTGCTCGTCGGCGGCGGCGCGCGCCGCCATCTCCTCGTGCGCCGAGTAGGAGCGGGCCGCGCCCACGGTCCAGAAGAGAACGCCTCCACCGACGGTCGCGGCGACGAGGAGACCGAAGACGGCGGCGACGATGCAGGGAACGGGGTTCGATTGGGACATGGCGCGATGGGATCGAGTTCTCTCGTCGTGGGACGACGCTCGGATCGCCTCCGGTGATTCTGGCACGCCTCGCCGCGAGGTTGGACCCCGCGTCCGCGCCGCGACACGATCGCGAGGGCTCGCGCCCGCTCCGAGCGGGACTTCGGCCTCGGGCTGCTACGGTAGGGGGGCACCCGCCGGCCCCCTGGGTCGACGGGCGACGACTCGACTGCATGCCCGAGCACGCGCCGTACTTCCGCAAGGTCCTCGTCGTGGCGAACGCCCGGATCCCCGGTGAGCGGGCGCAGTCGATCCAGACGGTGCGCACCGCCGCCGCCTTCGCGCGCGCCGGCTGCGAGGTGGATCTGCTCCACGCGGATCGGCGCGTGCGCCGCGCGATCGAGGGCATCGCGCCGGGCGCCGACCCGCTCGCCTACTACGGCGTGCGGGAGCCCGTGCGATTGCGGCCCGTGCCTGTGCTCGACTGGATCGAGCGCGTGCCGACGCGGCTCCAGTACCTGCCCGCGCGCATCGAGGAGCTGACCTTCGGATGGAACGCCGCCCGGCTCGCGATGCGCGAGCGCGGAGCCCTCGTCCACTGCCGCGAGATCGAGACCGGCGCGCTCCTCGCGCGCGCGCGCCACCCGCGCTACCTCTTCGAGGCGCACTCGATCCCCGGGTCTCGCACGAAGCGCCGATGGCTCGAGCGATCCATGCGCCGCGCGCTCTGCGTCGTGGCGATCACCGAGGGGCTCGCCCTCGATCTCGCGAGCGTGGTGCGCTTCGCGCGCGAGGAGATCTTCGTCGTTCCGGACGCCTTCGACCCCACCGCTTTCGCCGACGTGCCCGGCCGGGAGGAGGCACGCCGGAGGCTCGGCCTGGGGGACGGATTCGTGGCGGTCTACACCGGCCACCTCTTCCCCTGGAAGGGCGCCGGGACGCTCGTCGCGGCCGCGCGCCTCGCGCCGGAGGTGCGCTTCCGGCTCGTGGGGGGCTTGCCGGAGGACGTCGGCCGCGTGCGGCGCGAGGCCGCGGGCCTCGCGAACGTCGAGGTGCTCGGCCACCGCCCGCCCACGGAGGTCCCGCTCCATCTCGCCGCGGCCGACGTCGTCCTGGTTCCCAACTCCGCCGGGTCGGCGATCTCCGAGCGCCACACGTCGCCGCTGAAGCTCTTCGAGGCGATGGCCGCGGGGCGGGCCATCGTCGCCTCGGACCTGCAGAGCCTGCGCGAGGTGCTGTCCCACGACCGCGACGCGCTGCTCGTCGCCCCCGACGATCCCGCCGCCCTCGCCGGGGCGATCCGCGCGCTCGCCGCCGACGCGCCCCGCCGCGAGCGGCTCGCGGCGAAAGCGCGGGCGGAGTCGGCGCGCTCGACCTTCGACGCCCGCGCGCAACGGCTCCTCGACCTCGCGACGACACGGGCCCGGGCCCGGGGCCTCTGAGGACGTGACGGAGCCAGAGCCGAGCCGCCGGTCTCCGGGGTCCCTCCGGATCGCCGTCCTCACCGACTCCCTCGCCGACACGGACGGCGTGGGCCGCTACACGATCCGCCTGATGCGCGCGATCCAGGCGCTGCGGCCAGGCACCGCGGTCGAGGTGGCGCTCGCGCGCAAGCACCCGGGGCTCTCGGCCGACGTGCCGGCGTCGTGGCCGATCCGGATCGCGCTCCCGCCCGACTACTTCTTCTACGTCCCGAGGCTGCGTTTCCTCGCGTACCTCGCGTGGTCCGTCGCGCGCGTGCTCCCGATGGTCCGGCGGGCCGACGTGGTGCACGCGATCAAGGACTACCCGCACTGCTACGTGGGGCTCCTCGCCGCGCGGCTCGCCGGCAAGCCCTGCGTCATGACGGCGCACGGCACCTACGCCGTCGTGCCCCTCACGGACCGGCGCCACGCGGCGCGCGCGCGCGCCGCCTATCCGCGCTTCGGCCGGATCCTCTGCGTGAGCGACTACACGAGGCGCCGGATCGAGGAGCTGCTCCCGCTCGCGAACCTCGAGGTGATCCGCAACGCCGTCGACGCCGAGAGCTACGCGCCGCGGCCGCGGCTCGAGGGGCGCCCCTGGAGCGGCGCCCGCTACACGCTCGGCATGGGCGCGCTGAAGGAGCGGAAGGGGCATCACCTCGCGATCGGAGGATTCCTGCGCGTCGCGGCGGAGTTCCCGGACACGGGGCACTTCGTCGTCGGCGCGTTCCAGGAGGGCGACCCCTACTTCCGGCGGATCCGTGGCGAGGTCGAGGAGCGCGGGCTCGGGAGCCGCGTGACGTTCCTCGGGAACGTGACGGAGGAGGAGAAGATCGACCTGCTGCTGGGGGCGCGGGCTCTCGTGCACACGCCCGTGCTGGCGAGCGACGGGGGCTTCGAGGGCTTCGGCATCGTCTACCTGGAGGCCGCGGCCTCGGGCGTTCCCTCCATCGGAACGACGGCGAGCGGAGCGGAGGATGCGGTCGCCGACGGAGTCTCGGGCTTCCTCGTCCCCCCGACGGCGGAGGCCGTCGCGGATGCCCTGCGGCGCGTGCTCGGCGCCGGCGACGCGGAACGCGAGGGGCTCGCGCGGAGCTGCCGGGAGCACGCGTCGCAGCAGAGCTGGGACCGCAATGCCGCGCGCGTCCTCGCGATCTACGACGCGCTTCGAGAGCACCGAAACCCCTGAGGGTCCAGGGGCTCGGTTCCCGGCGCGGGCGGGCCGGCAATCGCTTCCACCCCAGACCCTCGGTGGCAGGCTTCCGCGGAGCCGTGCTATCTTTCGCGGCTGGGCGCCGCCGCAGCGTGCCCTTATCGCCGCCGGTCCACGAGACCACCCCATCTCGAAGCAATTGCACCATGACGCGCAGGCCGAAGATCGTTCTCTATGAAGCGCAGCAGGTGAACCAGGATCGTGGTCAGTTCACCAGCTACGACATCCTCCCGCTGGAGATGCTCCACATCGCGGCGCTGCCCGATGCGGAGGGCTACGAAGTCGTGATCATCGACGCATCGCTCTACTCGAACGAGGAGAGCCACCGTCGCGCGCTGCAGGCCTGCGAGGGCGCGATGATCTTCGGGACGACGGCGCTCCTCGGCTACATGGTGCGCGACGGCCACGAGATCGCGGAGAAGGTCCGCGCGGCGAACCCGAAGATCAAGATCATCGCGGGAGGCTGGTTCCCGAGCTGCCTGCCCGAGGCCTATCTCTCGACGGGCATCTACGACGCGGTCTGCATCGGCCAGGGCGAGGTCACGTTCATGGAGTTCATCCGCGCCGTCGAGAGCGGCGCGAACCTGGAACAGGTGGAGGGGCTCGCCCTCTGGCGCGACGGGCAGGTGCACATGAATCCCCATCGCGCGGTCGTCGGATGGGAGCAGCTGAAGCGTGCAGCATGGCACCTCATCGACATCGCGCCCTATCGCGACAAGCAGCTCCACAAGCGCGCGAAGGACACGCGGAACCGGATGCCGTCGCCGCCCTCGGTGGGCCGCGGCAACAACTACTTCGGCATCTCCTACTTCTCGAGCTTCGGCTGCCCGGAGCCTTGCACGTTCTGCTGCTCGCCCTTCGTCACGAACCGGCGATGGAAGGCCATTCCGGCCGACCGGATGCTCGACGACATCCAGGACCTGAAGGAGCGCTGGAACATGCAGATGGTGCGCTTCCAGGACGCCAACTGGGGAGTGCAGGAGAAGCGCGCGAAGGAGTTCTGCGAGGGACTCATCAATCGCGGCATCAAGATCGAGTGGACCACCACGATGGAGACCCACGCGATCCTCCACTACAAGAAGGAGACGCTCGATCTCCTGCGCGATGCGGGTCTCTACGTCGCTCTGATCGGCGCCGAGACGTCGGATCAGGAGACGATGGACAAGTACGTGAAGAAGCCGATCAAGCAGGGAGACAACCTGCTCGCGTCGCGCGAGATGCACAAGCGAGGCATCCTGAGCTCGCTCACGTACATCATCGGCTACCCCCACGAGAGCGAGGAGTCGATGCACACGACGCTCGACGAGGCGCGCCGCATCGTCTCCGAGTGCCCGACGGTCTCGGCGCACGTCTTCCCGTTCCGGCCGATTCCCGGGAGCGAGCTCTACCAGGAGGCGCTCACGATGGGCTACGTGCCGCCGACGACGCTCTACGAGTGGGGGAACCAGCTCGAGTACCAGTTCACGGACACGTGGAAGGACAACATCCCGATGTCCGTGAAGAAGAAGCTGCGCCTCTACTACCAGTACGCCTCCTTCGTCCATCAGCTCGTGCGCCCGAACAAGCGCGGCCTGATCGAGAAGATCTCCGAATGGCGGCTCCGCAGCGGGAACTACCAGTTCCCCGTCGAGCTCTCGACCTTCTACCTCTTCAATCGGATCATGAAGTGGGGCTTCCACAAGGAAGACGAGAAGCCCACCTGGGTGATGTCGTCGGAGAACGAGCGGGTCGCGAGCTTCAACTGATCGGCGGAGCGCCGATCGCCGATTCCTTCGGGTCCGCTCACCCCGCGCCTCCGATCCGAGCGTCTTCGTCGGTCGTGCGCGCGGTCTCGCCGCGTGCGCGCCGCACGCCGCGGAAGTAGACCGCGATGTAGACGAAGTGCGCGAGGAGCCCCAGGTGCGCGAGGGTCACGAAGCCCACGGCGCCGAGGGCGTGCCACTCCGAGACGAGGTAGAGGCCCGGCGGCAGCGAGAGGAGTGCGGTCGACACGTCGATCACGACGGCGGCGCGGACCTTGTCGACGACGATGTAGAAGGCGTCCGCTCCGATCGCGAAGCCGGCGAGGATCGCCGGGATCAGCAGCCACGGGACGAGCTCGAGGGCCGCGCGCGCCCCCTCGCCGTAGAAGGCGGGGACGAACCAGAAGAGGACGACGACGAGGACCGCGGATGCGGCGCCGATCAGTCCGCCGCTCAGGATCATGATCCGCGAGAGCACCCGGTAGAGGCGATCGATCTGACCCGCTCCGCGGAGCTGACCGAGGGTCGGCATGAGCGCGCGAGGGACGCCCGCCAGGCCCTGCATCGGGATCTTCATCAGGTTCTGCGCGAGATTCAGGTACGCGACCTCCCGGGCCGACCCGAAGTAGCCGAGGGCGAGCCGCGGGAGGAGCTGCGACCAGAGCACCGTGAGGTTCTTGCGCAGTCCGATGGCGATGCCCGTCTGGACGCAGGACCACACCTCGCGCCACGACGTCTCGATCGCCGCCTGGATCACCTCCTTCGGCGAAGGGAGCGCCATGCCCGGCTCGCGGCGAGCCTTCGAGTAGGCGAGCGCGGCGAAGACGATCGAGAGCAGCGTCGCGGCGACCTCTCCCGCGATGGCGCCGAAGGGGCTGCCCCAGGCGACCGCGCCGACGATCACGAGGTAGGTGCGGCTGATCTCCTTCAGGTTCTCCATCTCCGCCAGCACCTTCATGCGGCGCGTTCCCTGCAGGGCGCACACGACGAGGCTGAAGGGGGCGAAGAGGGGTCCCGACGCGCAGAGGATCGCCGCCCAGACACCGACCTCCCGGTCGTGCTGGATCACCTCGCCGAGCCAGGGCCCGAGGCTGACGCCGACCAGGAGCAGCACCAGCGCGAAGGCGAGGTAGCCCTTCGTGAACACGCCGAGCCAGTGCCGGACTCCTCCGTTGTCGCCGCGGCCCATCGCTTCCGAGATGCGCGCGACGGCGAGATGCAGGAGCCCGACGTTGCCCAGGAAGAAGATGAGCCCGTAGAGGTTCAGCGCCTCCGCGTAGCCGCCGTACCCGACGGCGCCGAACATGCGGAAGATCACGACGGAGGTGAACAGGCCCGAGCCTTGGTTCACCATGCTCGCGATCTGCAGCAGGGCGACGTCGCGTCCGAAGCGCGATCGAACGGCCGTGAGGATGCGGCTCGCCAGCGAGGGTCCTCTCCCGCTCATCGGCCGCGGCGGCGTGCTGCGCGTCGTTCGCGCGACGCGCGCCATCGAGCGCACGCGCGTTTCGAGCGGGGGCGGTGGAGTGGCATGGACGACGGGCGCCCTGCTCGAGCTCGAACCGGGGGCAGCGCGCGGGAGCTTACCAGCCGAATCGGGCTCTTCCGCCGGCCCGCAAAACCGTCGTGCCCCATGACGGGGAGGACGGAGCCTCGCGTATGCTTCGGGTCGCGCCCTCACCCATGCACGAACGCGAGCACGACAAGACCTTCACGGCGGAGGACTACGACGAGCGGTACTACGCCGGGCACATTCGCCGGTACGAGGAGGGGGTCTACGGCAACCGCGTCGCCTGGATCACGAAGTACCTCCAGGGTGTGTCCGGGAAGCTCGTCCTGGATGCCGGGAGCGGCATGGGGTTCTTCAGCGAGGCCGCGCGGAGCGAGGGCGCGCGCGTCGTCTCCCTCGACTTCTCGCCGGCGGCGCTCCGGGTCTATCGCCGTCGCGTCGCGCAGACGGGGCCCGCGCAGCGCACGCTGCTCGCGGGGAGCGTCGAGGAGCTGCCCTTCCCGGACGGCTGCTTCGACTTCGCGATGGCGATCGACGTGATCGAGCACCTCTACCAGCCGAAGCTCCTCCTCTCGGAGCTCTTCCGCGTCCTGCGTCCAGGGGGAAGAGCGATCGTCGAGACCGACAACGACGCGACGTACTTCACGAAGCGCGGGTTCCGGCGCGTGAACAACTGGCTGGAGGCGCGCACGGAGCTCGGCAAGAAGCTCGAGCGGATCCGGGCCGAGGTGAAGTCGAGCTCCCTCCACGTGGAGACCTTCGATCGATCCTCCCTCGATGCGGCGCTGCGGAAGGCGGGCTTCTCCGTCGTTCGCAGCGAGACGTTCCCCTACCTCCCGGTGCGATCGCGCGATGCGCTGCTGCGTTTCCCGCTCCTGCGACCCCTCAGCGACGCGCTCGGGGGCGAGAACTGCATGATCTTCCTGGCCGAGAAACCGGGGGAGAGCCGCGGCGGGGCCTGACGCCGCCGATCCTCGGCCGGTGCGCGTCCTCCACCTCATCGATCTCCACGACCCGCGGATCGGATCGTCGATCCGCATGATGTATCAGATGGCGCGCCGGCAGGCCGCCGAGGGCGTGGAGACGGAGATCGTCTCCGTGACGCAGGACCCGGCGGACGCGACGCCGACGGAGATCCTCGGCTTCCGGGTGCATCGACTCCTCAGCCGATATCCCGTGCGGCTTCGCGGCATCGTGGGACTCCGGAATCGCCGCGTGCTCCCGGCGCTGCGGCGCATCCTCGCGGAGTTCCGCCCGGACGTCGTGCATGCGCAGCTCATCCATGGTCATCTCTCCTACGCGTCGCTGCGGGAGGCGAGGGCCGCCGGCGCGCGCGTGGTCTTCTCGGCGCACGACGTGATGACATTCTGCTACCAGAAGCTCACCTGCTTCCACGGAGGAGAGGAGCACGGCGGGCTGCTGCGCGACTACCGCGCCTACTGGCAGAAGTGCATCCCGTGCCAGCGGCTGCGCTGGTTCCCGCCGCGCAACGTCCTCATCCACCGGGTCCTCGACGAGTGCGTCGACGCGCGGATCGCCGTCAGCGACGAGCTCCGCAAGGCGCTCGAGGCGAACGACCTCACGGGTTTCGAGACGGTGCACAACGCGATCGAGGTGGACGAGCGCCCCGTCGATCCCTCCGGCGTCGCGGATTTCCGAAGGCGCTTCGGGCTCGGCGACGATCCGGTCTTCGCGATCGCGGGACGGGTCCACGAGCAGAAGGGGCACGCGCAGCTCGTTCGGATCCTCGTCGAGGTGCGCGAGCGCGTGCCCCGTGCGCGGCTCCTGATCCTCGGGCGCCGGAGCGACTTCGACGTGGGCGTGAGGCCCCTCGCGGAGTCGCTCGGGGTGCTCGACCGGATCGTCGTCACCGACTGGCTCGCGGGCGAGGACCTCCGCTGCGCCTTCGCCGCCGCCGATGTCGTGACGACGCCGTCGATCTGCCTCGACACGTTCGGGCTCGTGAACCTGGAGGCCATGGGGTACCGCAAGCCCGTCGTCGGGACCGTCTTCGGCGGCACCCCCGAGGTCGTGGAGCACGGGGTCACGGGCTTCGTGGAGAATCCCTTCGACGTGAAGGTCTTCGCGAGCCGGATCGTCGAGCTGCTCCAGTCTCCTGAGAAGCGGCGGTCGATGGGGGAGGCGGGCCACCGGCGGTTGATGGAGCGCTTCACGATGCCTCGGCTCGCTCGCGAAGTACTCTCCATCTATCGCGGATAGACCTCCCGTCGACGGGAGGCCGCGCCGTCCCGACTCCGTGCCCCGCTGGGACTTCGGGCCGCAGTGGCCGCGCGAGACCAGGGAGATTTTGCGGGTCCCCCGGTTGGCGCATCCGGAGGGACGTTCCTATACTTGTGCCCTCGTGGGCGGATCCGGCCCTCACGAGCGTCGGAAGCTTCTGGCGTTCCAGCGGTTCGGGATTCCGATCCGACCCCCGTCTCGACCGGCGATGCGTCGGTCCTGACACCACTCGATCCAGACACCCTTCGAACTTCACATCATGCGCAAGATCCTGCTCCTCTACGTCAAGCCCCACGTCCAGGAAGACCCCCTGGCCATGCTCTTGGGGCTCACGTACCTCGGCGCGTGCCTCGAGCGAGAGGGCATTCCCGTCGAGCTCTGCGATGAGCGCATCGTCGACGACGCCTACGTGAAGGCGGCGATCGAGCGCAACGACGTGGTCGGATGCTCCTCGCTGACGCCCAACGTGCGTCGCGCGATCGCCTGGGCGAAGTACGCGAAGGAGCGCGGGAAGACGACGATCATGGGCGGCCCGCACGCGTCGGTCGATCCGGGTCTCTTCCTCGACTCGGGATTCTTCGACTACGTGCTGAAGGGCGAGGCGGAGTTCACGCTCTCCCAGCTCATGAAGGCGATCGACGGGGGACGCGAGGAGGAGATCGCGGCCGTGCCCGGTGTGGCCTTCAACCGCGATGGCGACCGCGTCGACAATCCGGCGCCGCCGCTCATCAAGAAGCTCGACGAGATCCCGTTCCCGGCGCGGCACCTGCTGCCCCAGGACCGGTACTTCCAGCTCAACCCGGAGCGCCTCGCCTACATCTTCACGACGCGGGGATGCCCCTATAAGTGCATCTTCTGCCAGAAGGAGCTCACGGGCCGCGGCTACCGAGTGCGCTCGACGGAGAACATCGTCGAGGAGCTCGCGCAGGTCATCACGAACTACCACCCGGGCTCGGTGCTCTTCATCGACGAGATCTTCTCCCTCCGGAAGAAGCGCATCCACGAGCTCTGTGAGGCGATCATCCGCCGCGGTCTCAAGTTCGAGTGGGTCTGCAACACCCGCGCGGACTGCGTCGACTTCCCGCTGCTGAAGACGATGTACAAGGCCGGCTGCCGCCGCATCTACTACGGCTGGGAGTCGGGCAGCCAGCGCATGCTGGACGTCCTCAAGAAGGACCTCACGCCGACGCAGATCATCGAGGCGGCGCACATGACGCGTCGCGCGGGGATCTGGGCGAAGGTCTTCCTCATCGTCGGCTCGCCCGGCGAGACGCGCGAGGACATCGTCGAGACGGAGCGCGTCCTCAAGATCGCGTCGCCCGACCTGATCCGTGTGTCGGTGTTCAATCCGCTGGTCGGAACGCCCTCCTGGGACCTCCTCCAGGCGCGCATCAACATCGACGACCTGACGGAGAACTACGTCTCCTCGAATCGCTCGGCCTACACGCACGAGCACTTCACGCAGGAGGAGCTCGAGGAGGTCAAGCGCGATCTCGTCCGCTCCTACGAGCGCTGGTACAACTCGACGAACCAGAAGATGGCGCGCTACATGGATCGCGTGCGCTTCTACCTCGAGAACCCGCGCCAGGGCTCGAATCGTCTGAAGAGAGCGGTTGGTCTGCGCCCGCAGGCGAAACTCGTGAAGGCCGAGATGGCGCGAAAGGATTGATCGCCGCGGTCGCCGCGCTCGACCGTCCGTCTGCTCTCGCCCCGCCCGCGTGCCTCGTGCGCGCGGGCGCGGTGTTCTCGGGTCGATCGGGGCGTCCCTCGCCTCGGGCCGGCAGGTGAAGAACCTCGGCGCGGCGAAGCGTGTGCGGCTCCTTGCGCTCCTCGGCCTCGGGATCGCCTGCGCGTGCGCCGGAGCGCCCGCCCCGTCGAGCCGCGGAGCCGCTTCGCTCGCGATCGGCGACACGTTCCTGCTGGAGTCGAGCGTGCTGGAGGAGATGCGGCGCGTGAACGTCTACCGGCCGCCCGGCGGCGCCGAGCCGGACGCGCCGCTCCCGGTCCTCGTGCTGCTCGACGGCGGGATCGGCGAGGACTTCCTGCACGTCGCGGGCCTGGTCCAGGTCTCCGTGGGCAACGGCACGATGCGCCCGTTCCTCCTCGTCGGCGTCGAGAACACGGAACGGCGGCGCGACCTCACGGGACCCACGGAGAACGAGGAGGATCGAAGGATCGCTCCACGCGTCGGCGGATCCGAGGCCTTCCGGAGCTTCCTTCGCAGCGAACTCATGCCCGAGATCCGGCGGCGCTACGCGACGACGGAGGAGGCCGCCATCGTGGGCGAGTCGCTGGCGGGACTCTTCGTCGTCGAGACGTTCCTCCTGGAGCCCGAGCTCTTCGACACGTACGTCGCCATCGATCCGAGCCTCTGGTGGAACGACCGGCGGCTCCTCGAGCGCGCGGCCGGGCTCGTCGGGCTTCGTCTCGAGATGCAGAAGACGCTCTATCTCGCGACGAGCGACCTGGCGGAGATCGCCGACGCTTCCACACGCTTGGCGGAGATCCTCCGAAGGAGCGCGGTCCCGGGGTTCCGGCTGCACCACGTGCCGATGCCTGGGGAGACGCACCGGACCATCTTCCATCCGGCGGCCCTCGTGGCCTTTCGCACCGTCTTCGCGCCGCGGGGGGAGTGAGCGCGCGTCGGCGCGCGAGGAGTCGGACGCCGCGGGCAGCGGGGGCGGCGCTGGAACTCGAGCGCGCGTGAGACGAGGCTAGCGGCGCATGCCCGCGCCCACTTCCGAGCCGAATCCGATCGCTGCCGCTGCATCGAGCGAGCACCGCTGGCACGCGCGTGACGCGCGCGCGGGGGACCGGCCGAAGCTGATCGAGGTCTTCAACGCGGCCTTCCATCGCGGGGACGACGCGAAGCTGCTGGAGTGGCGCTACGACCGGAGCCCCCACGGGAAGGCCTGGACCGTCGTCGCCGCCGACGACGCCGCGGACGAAGTGGTGGGCGCCTACTCCTATGCGCCACGCTTCTTCCGCATCGAGGGTGCGCGCTCGACGGTGATGCAGGCCTCCGACGCGATGGTCTTCCCGGAGTGGCAGCGGAAGGGGATCTTCCGCCGCCTCGACGACGTCGTGGCCGAGCGCGCCGCAGCGGAGAAGATCCCCTTCGGCTTCGCCTTCTGCGGCCGGCGCTCCCAGAAGGGATTCCTCGCGAACGGGTGGAAGGCGATCGCTCCCTACCGCACCTGGACGCGCGTTCTGCGCGCGTCGAGCGGTGCCTTCGAGGCGCGCCGCTCCGACGGGCGACTCCGTCGGGCGCTCGTTCCGCTCGAGGCGCGCCGCGCGCGCAAGGCGGATCCCGCCATCCGTGCCGCCCTCGAGGGCCACGAGGACCAGCCCGTGGAGCACTTCCCGCGGGAGATCGAGAAGCTCCCCGATCCGCCCTGGCGCATCGTCGGCGAGCGCGATCCCGGCTGGCTCTCCTGGCGCTACCTCTTCACGCCGCGCCGGACGCACGCGCCGTTCCTCGTCCGGCGCGCCGGCAAGCTCGTCGGCTACTACGACGTGGAGGCGAACTCCCGCGGCCGCGGATACCTCCTCGACGTGCGCGGCGTCGACGCGGAGGCCGAGCGGGCGGCGCTCGCCTTCGCCGTGGAGCGGCTGCGCTCCGTCGGCTCGGCCGCGATCCAGACGACGGTGCTCGAGGGCTCGTTCCTCGACCAGCACGTGCGCTGGCTCGGCTTCGAGCCGCCGCGCGATCCCGCTCCGCTCCCCTTCATCGTGCGCGTCTTCACTCCCGGGCCCGCGGCCGAGGCGGCCCTCGATCCGAGGAGCTGGTACGTCCTCGACGGCGACCGCGACGCCGAGGGGATGACGTGAGCATCCCCGAGCGACGGCGCGCCACCTCGGCCGTGCAGTAGACTCGGCGGCTCCCCGTGCGAAGCCCCCGATGATGACCGACTCGGTGCCGGACCGGCGCCGTCCCCTGAAGCACCGCGTCAAGTTGGCGCTGCGCGCCGTCGTCGCGGGCTTCACCTACCAAACGGGGCTCTGCCGGCTCTTCGCGCGGATGTCGCGGACTCCGCGACTCACGATCCTCGCGATGCACAACGTGGAGGATCCGCCGGCGACGGACTTCCTCCCGCCCGACATGAAGACGCCGGTCGCGCTGTTCGATCGGCTCGTCGGCATCGTGACGCGCACGTTCCCGACCTACACGGCGAGCGAAGGCGTCGCCGCCCTGCAGGATGGGACGCTGCGCGGCCCGGCCGTCGTGATCTCCCTCGACGACGGCTACCGAGACAACCTTCGCGCGGGGCTCCCGGTGCTGGAGCGGCACGGAGCGAAGGGGACCGTCTACGTCGAGGCGGGCGCCGTCGGCGATCGGAAGCTCTCCTGGACGCATGCATACTTCTGGGTGCTTCGGGCGAAGGGATTCGAGTTCTTCCTGGAGCGCTACCGCGCGACGTCGAAGGACGCGGAGGCGATCGCGCTGCTCGAGGCCGAGGCGAAGGCCGGCGGCGACCTCCGCTATCACCTGAAGCGCATCCTCAAGTACCACGCGCGCGTCGACGACCGTGATCGCGTCTGCGAGGCGATCCTGCGCGAGGCCGGCGGTGATCCGGAGGCGATCGTCCGCTCGATCTACCTCTCGCCGGAGGAGGTCGCGGCGCTCGACCGCGCCGGAGTCGAGATCGGAGGGCACACGGTCTCGCATCCGATCCTCGCGCGCTGTACCGACGAGCAGGTGGAGCGGGAGATCGTGGACGGCCGCCGGCGGCTCGAGTCGTGGGTGGGGCACGCGATCCGGTCCTTCGCCTATCCCTGGGGCCGCCGCTGGGACTACGACGAGAGAGCCGTGAAGGTCCTCGAGAAGGAGGGATTCGTCGCCGGGCTCAGCATGGACCCGGGCTCGAATCTCCCGGGGGCCCATCCCTTCCATCTCCGCCGCTACGCCGTCGATTCGGGGGTCTCGATCCCCGACCTCGTGGCGGAGGCGAGCGGGACGCTCGACTTCTTCCGACGGGTGCTGCGGATCCCGCTCTGACGGCACCGGCCACCGATGCTCTCGACTTCGATGCTCGCTCTTTCGACGCTCTTCGTCCTTCCCGTCGGACTCGGACTCGACGACGAGCCGCTCCCTCCGGCCCCTCCCGATCGGTTCGTTCTAGAGACCATCGAGGGTTGGCGCGACGCGATCCTGCCGACGGCGAAGGAGCTCGCGTTCCGCGACATCCCGTGGCGCGCGGCGCTCTGGCCTGCCGTCGAGGAGGCCCGCGCGGCGCGCAAGCCGGTCTTCCTCTGGGCGATGAACGGTCACCCCCTCGGCTGTACCTGAAACAACGGAGTCGGCGCCCGACGGTCGGTCTGGGCGGATGCGAGGGTGCTGGATCTGATGGCGCGCTACCTGCCGGTGGCGGACGAGGTCGGTCGTCTCCAGCGGGGGGACGACCCCGAGTGCCGCTTCTTCCAGGCGATCGCGGAGCAGGGTCACTACGCGGGCCGCACGGAGCCGAGCGACACGCGGCAGGGGCTCTACGCCTTCGCGCCGAGCGGGAGGTTCCTCGCGTCGATCAACACGCTCTCCGCGCGGGCCGTCGCGCGGACGCTCGAGCGCGGCCTCGAGGCGTGGGAAGCGCTCGACGATGCGGAGCGCTTCGGCGCCCCGGACCCGGAGCGTCCGAAGGTCCGCCGGCTGGAGGATCTCTACCCCGAGGGCGGCCTCGTGCTGCGCGTCACGACGCGCGACCTCCCCCGCGGGGACGGCGAGGACGCGCGCCGCCGGAGCTACTGGAACCAGGACCTCCTCTGGCTGCGACCGGCGGAAGCACGTGTGCTGGTGCCGGCGAAGGACGAGCCGGGGGCGTCCCAGGCCTGGCCCGAGGCGCTCGCGGCGCGGCTCGTGCGCTTCCACATGGTGGACGTGGTTCGAGGCCAGTCGCCGGCGTTCTGGCCGCAGTCGGTCGAGAAGGCCGAGATCATCTCGCGCGTCGAGGCCGCCTCGGGCGACCGCGTCGTGCTCGCGATCGAGGGCTCGGCCCGCGTGCGCCAGAAGGGGACTTGGGCCGTCGCCGGGTTCCGCGACCGAGAGCGCCCCTCCGAGCAGGAGCTGCGCTGCGATGCGGATCTCATCGGCCGCGCGACCTTCGATCGGAAGGCGGGACGCTTCGTCTCCTTCGTCCTCGTCGCGAAGGCGATGCGCGCGGGAGCGACGCAGTTCAACAACCGCGCGCGGGACCCCGGTCCGGCGCCGATGGGAGTCTCCTTCACCCTCGCGGGCGACGGCCCCGCGGATCGAGTCGCGCCGGCGGGGATCTACCAGTACGGCTGGAAGTAGCGCGCGCGCGCCGGGCCCCGACTCGGGGAGGCCGCTCCGCGGGCGCGGATCAGAAGAACGAGTAGATGAAGGGGACGATCTGGCCGTCGCCGCTGAAGGCGACGAGCGCGATCAGGAGGACGGCCACCAGGAGGATCGGCGTGAGCCACCACCAGAGGTTCTCGCGGAGGAATCGGAGCATGGGGTCGAGCAGGGGGCCGGAGGTCCGACCGATCGGCGGTGCGGGATTCTCGATGAGGCTAGGAGACGATTCGCCGACTCGGCAAGCGCGGCGACGTCGGCGGGAAGGGATTTCCGGCTCCCCTCCGCTCGCGCGTCCTCAGAACGAGTAGATGAAGGGGATCCGCGTGCCGTCGCCGCTGAAGAGGACCAGCGCGGCGAGGAGGACGACGATCGCGAGGATCGGCGTGAGCCACCACCAGAGGTTCTCGCGGAGGAGCTTGAGCATCGGGGTTCGTGGGTTCGGAGACGGTGCGGGCGCCTTGCTTCGAGCCTACGACGCCGGGCGCTTCGCGGCCAGCCGGCCGCGGGGAGGGCCGTCCCGCACCGGAGCACCGCGGCCGAGGAGGACCCGGTCCTGCCCCCGAACGGCGTCGGCCCTTCGTCGAGGAGATCCTGCTGGACGGAGCGCGCCCGCGTCCGCTCTCAGAAGAGCGTGTAGATGAACGGTGCGACGATCGGGTTCTGCGCGACGACGAGCAGGATGCTGATGGTGAGCATCACCACGAGCATCGGCACGAGGTACCAGTGCCCGCGGTCGACGAGGGCGCCGAACAGCTCGCGGATCGCGCCGAAGCGATGGCGCGTCTTGTAGATCGCGTAGGTCCCCAGCGAGACCACGAGCATCAGGAGGAACGCGGTCTTGGCGAGGGGAGGGATCACGCCCAGCAGCCACGCGATTCCCGCGAAGACGCCGACGACGCTCGTGAGGAGGAGTCCCACCTTCGCGAAGGCGGCCAGGGGATTCTCGTCGGGGTAGGAGAGCTTGAAGCCGAGGCTCAGGACGACCCAAAGCCCCGCCACCACGAGGAGCCAGGTGGGGACGCCGCCGCCGTGGGCGACGTGGACCGACGCGAGGGTGATCGCGGGCGCCACGGTGCTCCCGGCGGGCGCGAGGAGGCCCGACTGATCGAGGCCGCGCGCGAGCTCGCGCCCGAAGGCCTCGGCGCCCGTCGCGTTGAAGTGCCAGTCGCGGGGGAAGTAGAGGCGGTCGACGCTCGCACGGGTGGCGAGGGCCGGCTTCACGTCGATCACCGTCGCGCCCGCCGCCGCGAAGATCTCGCCGAATCGGCGTGTCGGCTTCGAGAAGTCGAGCGCGCCCGTCGCGACCTGCGCGCGCTGGGCGAAGGCGTCGCCCTCCGAGGGCTGGATCTCGAAGCGGTTCGGGATCGGGCAGACGGCGACGCGGGCTCCCATCGCCGTCGCCTTCCCGACGAGGCGTCGCGCGATGGCCTCCGTGGCGGCCCACCCGGCCTTCGCCTCGGCCGGTTCCGTCTTCAGGAACGACCAGTCGTCGAGCTGGAGGCGTCCGCCGCCCGCGCCCTCGGGGACCGACAGGACCGACGAGAAGCCGAGGGCCATGCCGTGCACCTGCGAGGCGAGGCGCGACCACCGCACGAGCAGCGGCAGCGACTGGCGAACGGGCTCCTTCGGACGGCTGGCGACGCCGTCCGAGCCGACCGTGAACATCGGCTTGTCGTAGGCGAGGTACTTCGGCTGTGCGCAGAGCAGCACGTCGTTCGCGTAGGGAAGCACCACCACGAGGTCGGGCGCGTAGGCGGCACCGCGCTCTTCGAGCCAGATGCACTCCTGATCGAGGGCGTAGCCCTCGGTGCCGGCCGGAACGATCGTGGCCGGGCGTTTCTGGGCGGCGAGCTCCGACTCCAGCTTCGCGGCGAACGTCTCGTCGAGCTCGAGGCCCCAGCCGAGCGTGAAGGAGTCTCCCAGCAGCAGGATGCGCTGCTCGCCGGGCACCTTCGGGCCCTCGGCGAGCCCGGCCGGAGCGCGCAGGCCGCGCGCATTCGTGCGGAAGTCCCAAGGCTGCCCGTCCGTCGTCCGCTTCACGTGGAAGTCGGGGCGGTAGGTCCAGCCGAGCACGGCGTCCGGCTGCGTGTGCTTCGGCGCCGAGACGAGCCGCGTGATCCCCTCGAGGACGAGGAACAGGAGCAGGATCGACGTGATCCAGGCGAGGAAACGGCTCATCGGCTCTGCGATCCCGCCATGGAGATCTTGGTGGACTTCGCGACGGTGCTCGTGTCGGTCTTCGTGACGATGTGCTGGCCGAGGACGAGCGCGTCCATGCCGGACTTCATGAAGGTGTTCAGCGCATTCGCCGGCGTCTCGACGATCGGCTCGCCCTTCAGGTTGTAGGAGGTGTTCAGGATCACGGGCACGCCCGTCGCCTTGCCGAACTTCTCGATGAGGCGGTGATAGCGCGGCGAATGCTCCTTCATGACGCCCTGCACGCGTCCCGTGCCGTCGACGTGCTTGATGGCCGGGAGCTTGTCTCCCTTCACGGGCACGACGTAGAGCATGAAGCGCGCGGGGTAGTGGTCGGCCGCGTCCTCCATCTCGAAGAAGTCGCCGACGCGCTCCATGAGCGCCGAGGGCGCGAAGGGCCGGAACGCCTCGCGGAACTTGATCTTCGCGTTCACGATGTCCTTCATGTCCTGGCGCGTCGGGTCCGCGATGATCGAACGCGCTCCGAGGGCTCTCGGACCCCACTCGAAGCGCCCGCTGAACCAGCCGCAGACGCTCCCGTTCGCGAGGTAGTCGACGGCCCGGTCGAGGCACTTCTCGTCGTCGGAGATCTGCTCGAACTTCACGCCGGCGTTGGGTCCGAGGCCCTTCAGGAACGTGCTGATCTCGTCCTCGGAGTATTCGGAGCCCCAGTAGGCGTGCTCCATGACGAAGCGCTTCTCGTTGCCGAGGAGATCGTTCCAGGCCCAGAGGGCCGCGCCGACGGCGGCGCCATCGTCACCGGCGGCGGGCTGCACGTAGATGCGGTCGAAGCCGGCCTGCTGGAGGATCTTCCAGTTGGCGACGCAGTTGAGCGCGACGCCGCCGGAGAGGCAGAGGTTGCGCATCCCCGTGGTCTTCTTCAGGTGCTTCGCCATCGTGATGAGGATCTCCTCCGTCACCACCTGGATGCTCGCCGCCACGTCGGCGTAGTACTCGTCCATGTGCTTGTCGGCACGGGCGGGGTCCCGGGGCTTCCCGAAGACGTCCTCGAAGCGCCGCGCGAGCGTCGAGTCGGGCGACCAGTGGTAGGCGAAGTACGACATGTCGTGCCAGAGCGATCCGTCCTCCCCGATGCGGATCACCTGCTTGATCTTGTCGACGTACTTCGGCGTCCCGTAGGGCGCCATTCCCATCAGCTTGTATTCGCCCTCGTTCACCTCGAAGCCGCAGAAGGCGGTGAAGGCCGAGTACAGCAGCCCGATCGAGTGCGGGAACCGCATCTCGTGGGTGATCTGCACCTTGTTCTTCCGGCCGACGCCGAGGGTCGCCGTCGTCCACTCGCCGGCGCCGTCCACCGTGAGCAGCGCCGCCTCCTCGAAGGGCGAGCAGAGGTAGCTCGCCGCCGCGTGCGACATGTGGTGATCGGCGAAGAGGATCTTCTTCGGGTCGATGCCGAGCTTCTCCTTGATGAACGACTTGATCCAGAGCTTGTCCGTGAGCCACGTCAGCATCGACTCGCGGAAGACCTTCATCGAACGCGGGAAGGTCGCCATCGACGACACGAGGATGCGCTCGAACTTGACGAAGGGCTTCTCGTAGAAGACGACCCAGTCGAGGTCCTGAGGCCCGATGCCGGCGCGCTTCAGGCAGAAGTCGATCGCGAGGCTCGGGAATCCGTGGTCGTGCTTCTTGCGCGAGAAGCGCTCCTCCTCGCCCGCGGCGACGACGACGCCGTCCTGCACCAGGGCGGCCGCCGAGTCGTGGTAGAAGAACGAGAGGCCGAGGATGTTGGTCATGCCTGCCTCCGGGCCGCCTCGACCGTCGTGTTCGAACTCTTCCAGGGCATCCAGTTCGACGCGGGCTTCTGCTTCACGAAGAGCGGGTCGCAGAGGAGCCGGTAGACGATCCCCGGCGGGGCGACGAGCACGAAGTAGAGCGCCGAGAGGATCACCCGGGACATCATGTGGCCGAAGCGCTCCAGGAAGCGGGAGGCGTGGCCAGAGAGTGTCGTCGGCGGAGGAGTCGGGTCGGAGACGTGCATGGATGGGCTTCGAAGTCCGGAGGTCGTCCGGGCGGGCTCAGGGGCGCGAGACGCGAGAGTCCTCGCGCGCAGCTCGGACGGCGCGCGCTGCGGGCTGACGAGGCAGGAACGGTGCTCCCGATGGCCGAGGCGTCGCGACGCTGCTCCCCGGTGCAACGGGGATGGGTGGTCGCATCGTCCGACGGTCCGAGGGTTTGGGGGGTCGATGGGGCGCCGGGGGGAACGCGGCGAACCGGAGAGGCTACTTCGGCCAACTCGGAGGGACAACCGCAGCGGCGGGGGCCGGTGGGACGAGCCGCCGGACGGGGGCCGGGCCCCTGGCGTCGCGGCCACCGGCGTCTCACGGGTCGCAATGCTGGACGTCGGGCCCCTCCGGATTCGGGGTGCCCGAACGCCGCGCGGCGACGCTTCCCCGCGGTGGTGCTCGCTCGGTCCATCCTCGCCCTCGCTTCGGCCCTTGCCCTCGGCACGGAGCCGCGGGGGCTGCGGATCGAGCGCGCCCGCGGAGGAACGTTCGTCGTGGGGATCCCCGGTCGGCTGCTCGTCCCGGGTGCTCCCGGAAGCGAGCCCTCGGAGATCCTGGGGCCGAGGCCGGTCGTCCTGCACGACGGTTCGGCGCGCGCGCATCGAGGCTGGCTCGCTCCGGCGCAGGGCCTCCCGTCCGTGGCGCCGCTCTGGTGGACGCTTCACGGAGAGGCGCCCGCCGGGGCCGTCGAGCTGCGGATCGACGACGCGGTCCGAGGGCGGATGTCTGGAGATGCGGGCGACGTCGGAGATCTCCGGACCGAGTCGTCGGCGGGCTCGGTGTCGGCCCGCGGAGCTTCCGTCTCGATCGAGGTCCGACGGAGTGGGAGCCCCGTCGAGGTGGTCTGGCCGAGAGGCATGGCGGTGCGGATCGATCTCCTCGTGCGCCTCGAGGACGAGGAGTTCCTCCTGTCCCGGGCCGAGCGCGAAGTGGCGATCGAGTCGATGTCCCCCTTCCGCGCGACGCTCGCCCTCGACGTGCGTAGCAGCCTGGGCGTCGAGTTGCGCCTGTGCGCCTTTCGTGACGGCGTCGTCGAGCTGGAGGTCTTGGCCGGCGCCGACGCCCTCGGCGAGCGAAGAGTGGAGCGCGCCGAGCTGCTCCTCACGGTCGAGCCCGCGACGCGCTGGATCGCCTTCGGCGGCGACAGCCTTCGCGCACGGCCTCTCCGGGACGCTCCCGTGGTCCTGGAGTCTCGCGGCGGCGATCGGCTCCTCGTCCGAACGAGCCGCGCCGGAGGCGACCGCTACGAGGAGATCCCGGCGCGGCCCGGCGGATTCGTCGTCGGGGACGGAGAGCGGTGGCTCTGCGCCGACGTCGAGCGCTTCGAGAGGCGCGAGCCGATGGAGGTCTCGGCGGACGAAGGGGGGCGGGTCGGCGTGGCGATCCTCGCGGTGCCGAGAGTCGTCGGCGCCGGGCACCGGCTCGCGGCGCGGCTGCGCCTCGCGCATGCACCGGGTCCCGTGCCGTCCTCCGCGGCGCCGACCCTGCGCGACCTCGCCGTCGCCAAGGTCGGATGGCTCGAGCCCGGGACCTATCGGCGAGCGGAGGTGCTCGGTCTCCTCGAGATCGAAGAACGACTCGAGGCTCCGATCTCGGAAGCGTCGCTGCGGTCCTCGTGGCGGCGCTGGCGTGACGCGTCGCGGGGAGACTTCGGAACGGGTTGGCGAGACGACGGCGACCCGCCGCTCTCTCGCGGCGTGCCATCGAATCTGGAGTACGGAGCCGTGCGTGCGGCGCTGCGCGGCTCCCTCGACCGATTCGACGAGGGCCTCGAGGCGGCGCGCGCGGCGGCGCTCCACTGGAGAGCCGCCGACCGGGCTCCTCGCGGCTCCGGCGAGATTCCCTGGATGCACGCGCGGGACCACGCCGCCACGGGACGCGAGGACGGACACGTCTGGCTGGAGGGACTCCTCGACCTCTCCTTCCTGACGGACGATGTGGCGCTCCGGAGGGACGTGCTCCTCGCGGGGGACGCGCTCGCGCGTCGGAGCCGATCGCCCGATGGAACTCTGGAGAGGACGCTCGCCTGGCCGCTGATCTCCCTCTGCGCGCTCGAGGAGGCGGTGCCCGGCCGCGGCTACGGCGCCGCGGCGGACCGATTCAGCCATGCAATCCTCGCGGCGGAGTCGGACGTGCCGGGTCTCGTCGCCGTTCGATCGCGCCGCGGCGCGGGGGCGGACGAGATCACCTGGAGCCCCTGGCTCGGAGGCGGGCTGCTCGGCGAGGCGCTCGCGGAGCACCACCGGGTGCGCGGATCGGCCGCGAGCCGCGACGCCCTCCTCGCGATCGCCGACCTCCTCCTCGAACGTGCCTGGGTGGATCGCCGGAAGGCTTTCGCTCGGCGCCTCGTCGGTCGCGAGGAGGAGCAGGGGCTCGTGCTTCGGAGCGACGGAGTCCTTCGGGGCGCGCGCAACGCCCTCGTGATCTCGACGTTGCTGCGCGCCCACCGCGTGCGACCGGACCCACGCGTCCCCGCCGTGGTGCGCGAGCTCCTCCGGTCCCGCGAAGCGAGGTGCTTCGATCTCGATCCGGAGCGCGCCCAATGGTGGACGCTCACGTTCCGGGCGCTGGGCGGGGTCGTCTTTCCGGGAGTCCGGTGACGGTCTCCGGAGAGCCGTCGGCCGGAGATCGCGGGTTGGCCGTGCGTCCTCTCCGCGAGCGCGCCTCAGTCGACCGGGAGATCGCCCTCGAGGAGCGTCTGTCCGCGCGCGACCGTGACGCGAAGGAGCCGCTGGTCCCGGCCCGGTGGCAGCTTCTCGACGAGGTTGCAGAACAGCGCCTTCGACACGAGGGGGACCTCCTGGGTCTGCACCCGGCGCATCGAGCTGAAGGGGCCCTCGGGGATGGCGACCCGGACGAACTGCGACACGAAGACGTCGCCTCGCTCGATGGTGATCTGCTCGGCCGGTCCGCCGGGCCGAAGGCGCACCACCTCGAGCCGCGTTCCCCGGGACGTGGAGACCTCGCGGACGGCGACGCCGACGCGGCTCCAGAGCACGCGGTCCTTGTAGTCGAGGAGGCCGAGCTCCACTTGGAGTTCGCGCGTCCCGCGGCGGACTCCGATCTCGAGGCGCTCGCCGGGGGAGGCCTTGAGGATCTGCAGACCGTAGTCGATGCCGCGCGCCACCGGCCGCCCGCCGATCGACGTGACGAGATCGTTCTCCCGAATGCCCGCGAGATCGGCGGGCCCGCCGGGCTCCACCGACGAGACGCGGATCGCTTCCGGTTCGAAGCGAACGCGCATCCCGAGCCAGCAACGGCGCGTTCGGTCCACGTCGAGGAGCGTCTCGTCCATGGCACGCAGAACTTGCGCGACGGGGATGGCGAAGCCGATCCCCTCGAGACCGACGAGTCCTTCGGCGGTGCCGGTGCCCCTCGAGATCGACTGGTTGATCCCGATGAGCTCGCCGTTCGCATTGAGGAGCGGGCCGCCGGAGTTGCCCGGGTTGATGGCGGCGTCGGTCTGGATGAGATCGCGATAGGTCCGGTTGCCGATCGGCACGTCGCGGTGGATCGCAGAGAGGACGCCCGTCGTCACCGTGTCGGCGAGCTGGCCCGTCGGGTTGCCGATGGCGATGACCGTCTCGCCGATCATCAGGTCGTCGGGCTCGCCGAACTCGGCCGCGGGGAACGAGCGGCCGCGCTCGGCGGGCTCCGTCTCGATGCGCAGGAGGGCGAGGTCGTGCTCGGGATCGGAGTTGATCAGCTGCGCCCGGTACACGGGATTCGTCCGGCCCTCCTCGTGGAGGAACACCTCGATCTTCTCCGCATCCCGCACCACGTGTTCGTTCGTCACGACGTAGCCCTCCGGGTCGACGATGACGCCCGAGCCCATGGACGTGGCCGTCGAGGGGAAGCCGTAGCCGAAGATGTTGCGGCGCGTGATCGGCACCTCGGTGCGGATGTGGACGACCGTCGGGGCCGCCTTCTGGACGACGCGCACCACGGGCGTGATCCGGGACTCGCGATCGGCGATCCGCTGCGCCTCGGACTTGCGGGGACCGACATCGCCTCCCGCCGGTCCGAGACCCTGCACCAGCGAGACGAGGACGAGGAGCGGGGTCGGGTTCATCGAATCGGCAGGAGGGCGGCGGGGGAGCGTCGACTACGGATCGCCGCACGGGATCGTGGGCTGGGGAAGTGGCCTCGGCGTCCCGATCCCTCTTCCATCACGCTCTCGCACACTGCCTGGTCGCTCGCGCTCACGCCGCAGACCCTCTCGTCGCGGACCCTCTCGTCGCAGAAGCTCGCGTCGCGGCTCTCGACTTCGGCGCGCGGTTCGCATGCAACGTGCCGCGAGAGCTTCGAGGGATCTCCGACAGCACGACCCGTGCTACGACCGGATGTCCGACCGACGTTCACCAGCAGCGTCCGCGTCGCTCGTCCGGAGGGGAGCCGATCGACCGGACGGGAGCAGTGGTGGGCGTTGTAGGACTTGAACCTACGACCCCCAGCTTGTCGAGCTGGTGCTCTAGCCAACTGAGCTAAACGCCCGCGTACCCGTCGAGGGGGCGAAGAAGATGGGCAGCGTGCGCGAGGTGCGCAATCCGAATTTCCGGGGGTCGAGCGATATGCTGCTCGGCTTCCTGCACCCGCTGGAGCCCCCGAATGATCGTCGGCACACCCCGCGAGATCAAAGCCCACGAGAACCGCGTCGCGATGGTCCCCGCCGGGGTCCTCGAGCTCACCCAGGCAGGACACTCCGTCCTCATCGAGGCCGGGGCGGGCGACGGCAGCGGGCTCCCGGACGCCGAGTACCGCGACGCGGGCGCGACGATCGTGAAGACGGCCGACGAAGTCTGGTCCAAGGCCGACATGATCGTGAAAGTGAAGGAGCCGCTCTCGCCGGAGTACAAGCGCTGCCGCAAGGGGCAGACGGTCTTCACCTACTTCCACTTCGCGGCGTCGCGGGAGCTGCTGGACGCCATGCTCGCGAGCGGGGCCCACTGTCTCGCCTACGAGACGCTCGAGGTGGACGGGAAGCTTCCGCTGCTGACGCCGATGTCGGAGGTCGCCGGGCGCATGGCCGTGCAGGAGGGAGCGAAGTTCCTCGAGAAGCCGATGGGAGGACGCGGCGTCCTCCTCGGCGGCATTCCGGGAGTGCAGCCGGCGAGCGTGCTGATCCTCGGCGGCGGAGTCGTGGGCACGCAGGCCGCGATCATCGCCGCGGGCATGGGCGCACAGGTGACGGTCATGGACGTGAACCTCGACCGGCTCCGCGAGCTCGCGCAGTTCCTCCCGAAGAACGTCACGCTGCTCTACTCGACGCCCCTCAGCATCCGCGAGCACCTCCAGCGCGCCGACCTCGTGGTCGGAGCCGTCCTGATCTCGGGCAAGCGTGCGCCGGTGCTGGTCCGCAAGGAAGACCTGAAGACGATGAAGCCCGGCGCCGTGATCGTCGACGTGGCGATCGACCAGGGCGGATGCATCGAGACGGCACGGCCGACGACCCACGATCAGCCCGTCTACGTCGTCGACGGCGTCATCCACTACGGGGTCGCGAACATGCCCGGCGCCGTCGCCCACACGTCGACCTTCGGTCTCACGAACGCGACGATCCCCTGGGTGAAGAGGATCGCACGCGACGGGGCGAAGGAGTCCGTGCGTTCGAGCGCGGCGATCCGCGCGGCGGCGAACGTGATGGCGGGCAAGGTCACCTGCGAGGCGGTGGCCGAGTCCTTCGGTGTGGAGTTCACGCCCGTCGAGAAGGCTCTCTGAGACGGGGCGCCGCAGCCCAGCGCGACGGGCGCCGGACGTGCGAGCCGACCCCCTGACGTACGGCGAAGCCGTCGTCCTCGGAGTCGTGCAGGGGCTCGCCGAGTTCCTGCCCATCTCGAGCACGGCGCACCTGAAGATCGTCCCCGCCCTGCTGGGCGGATCCGATCCCGGCGCCGCAGCGTCGGCCGTCATCCAGCTCGGCACGACGCTCGCCCTGCTCGTCTATTTCGCCCGCGACCTGACGCAGATCGCCCGCGGCGCGATGGCGGAGATCTCCGCGGGCGGCGGCGCGACGGGCCGGCCGTCGCTCCGGCTCCTCCTCGGCATCGGCCTGGGGACGCTCCCGATCGTCGTGGCGGGACTGCTCGGGAAGCACTGGATCGAGAACGAGCTCCGCTCGCTCTGGGTGATGGCGGCGGCGCTCGCCGGCTTCGGCCTCCTCCTCGGCGTGGGAGACCGCGTCGCCTCGCGCGCGCGCCGCACCGCCGATTCGATCGGCTGGAGCGACGCACTCCTCGTCGGGATCGCGCAGGCCTTCGCCCTGATCCCCGGCGCGTCGCGCTCGGGGACGACGATGACCGGTGCGTTCCTGCTGGGCGTCGAGCGCGGCGCGGCGGCGCGCTACTCGTTCCTCCTGTCGATCCCCGCCGTCTCGGCGGCGGGGATCTTCGAGCTGGTTCAGGAACGGGAGCGCCTCGCCGAGGCGGGTGCGGGGCCGCTCGTGCTGGCGACGCTCGTCTCCGCCGTCGTCGGCTACGCGAGCCTCGGAGCGCTACTGCGATTCCTGAAGCGTCGCAGCGTCGCGCCCTTCGTCGTCTATCGACTCGCGGTCGCGTCGCTCCTCGTCGTCCTGCTCGCCACGGGGAAGCTCGATGCGAATTGACCTCGGACGGGGCGCGAAGCCCGCCAGAATGAACACGACCGGAGCCGACCGATCGATGCGATCGATCGAAGGCGCCGGCGGATCCGACCGATCGAGACCAACTGGATGAAACGCGCACTCGTCACGGGAATCACGGGCCAGGACGGCTCCTATCTGGCGGAGTTCCTCCTCTCCAAGGGCTACCGCGTCCACGGCCTCGTCCGCCGGTCGAGCACGGTGCCCTTCGAGCGGATCCACCACCTGCGGGACCGGATCGAGCTGGTGCACGGCGATCTCCTCGATCCGTCGTCGCTGAACCGCGCTCTGGAGACCTCCCAGGCCGACGAGGTCTACAACCTCGCCGCGCAGTCCTTCGTCCCCACGTCGTGGACGGAGCCCGTGCTCACGGCGGAGTTCACGGCCGTGGGCGTGACGCGGGTGCTCGAGGCGATCCGCCAGGTCAACCCGAAGATCCGCTTCTACCAGGCGTCCTCGAGCGAGATGTTCGGGAAGGTTCAGCAGGTCCCGCAGACGGAGCAGACGTCGTTCTATCCGCGTTCGCCCTATGGCGTCTCGAAGGTGTTCGGCCACTGGATCACCGTGAACTACCGGGAGAGCTACGGGCTCTTCGCCTGCTCCGGGATCCTCTTCAACCACGAGTGCGTCCCCGGGAGCACGCCCGTCGTCGTGCGCCGCCGCGGGGCCATCGACGTGGTCCCCATGGAGGACCTCGTGCCCCACCCGAAGGCCGGCGGCGGCTCGAAGCGCGCGCAGACGATTCCGAAGGAGGAGACGGAGGTCTGGGATCGCGAAGGATTCACGCGCGTGAAGCTGATGAGCGCGCGCTGGAGCGAGCCGGGCACGAAGGACGCGCGCGTCGTCGTGACGGTCTCCGCCCCGGGCGCCTACTACCGCGCGACCAAGGACCACATCTCCTTCGTCGATGGCGGCTCGGAGGGGCCGACGGAGCGGCCGACGGGCGATCTGCAGCCGGGCGATCGCCTCGTGCTCGCCCCTCCGGCGCCGGCGCCGAGCTTCGTCGTGATGACCGAGGACGAGGCCTGGCTGCTCGGCGTCCTCTCGGTCTCGGGGAGCGTCGTCGAGCGGGACGATCTGCGGGTGGCGAGCGAGCGACCGGAGCTGCTGGAGGCGGTGGACCGCTGCTGGAGGCGACTGACGGCCGGAACCACGGACGCTCCCACCGCCGGATCGCCTCCGCGCAAGGGAACGTCGCGCGCATCGGTCGAGCTCCGGGGCGCGCCGCGCTTCGAGGCGACGCTCGCCGACGAGCTGCTCACGCCGTCGGGCGAGCGGCGCGTGCCGAAGCGCGTGCTGAACGGCGAGCCGGCCGTGCGGCTGTCGTACCTGCGCGGCTGCCGCGACGCGGTGGCGGCGCACCAGGGAGCCGAGGACGACCGCTTCCGCTCGATCGAGACGTCGTCGCAGGTCCTCGCGGCGGGGATCTGGTGGCTCGCGCGCACGACGCTCGACGAGAAGCCGCGTCTGCGCGTCACGTCCGAGGGAACGCGCGAGACGTTCCGCGTCGCGTTCGACGATCCCGCGGAGCACGAGAGCGAGATCGGCCGCCTCGGACTCTCCGAGCACCGCGGCTGGCTCTTCGACTTGGAGACGGAGTCGGGGACCTTCCACGCCGGCGTGGGAGATGGATGGATCCACAACTCGCCGCGGCGCGGCCTCGAGTTCGTGACGCGCAAGGTCTCCGACGGCGTCGCGCGCATCCTCACGGGGGTCGCGAAGGACCTGCGACTCGGGAACCTCGACGCGAAGCGGGACTGGGGCTACGCCGGCGACTACGTCGACGCCATGTGGCGGATGCTGCAGCTCGACGAGCCGGACGACTACGTGATCGCGACGGGGGAGACGCATTCCGTGCGGGAGCTCTGCGAGATCGCCTTCGCGCGCGTCGGTCTCGACTGGGAGAAGCATGTCGTCATCGATCCGAAGTTCCTCCGGCCCGCGGAGGTCGACCTCCTGATCGGCGACGCGTCGAAGGCTCGGCAGAAGCTCGGCTGGACACCGAAGACGACCTTCAAGGAGCTTGTGGAGATGATGGTCGACGCGGACGTGGAGCGCGCGAAGCGGCTCCAGGGGAAGGCCTAGCTGCCCGTGGTGAACGTCCTCGGAGCGCCGCGTGGGCCTCGACGTCCCGGGCGGCATCGCGCGTCCTCGCTGGATCTCCTCGATACGCCTGCGGCGCGTCCGATCCCGGAGGACGCGGTGCGCCGAACGTCGATTCCTCGCGCTCGCTCGCGGAGCACTCTCACCACGGGCTGCTAGGAGATTCAGCAGTGCGGGCCTTCGTCACCGGCGCCAGCGGATTCGCGGGTGCGCACTTGGTGCGGCACCTCTCGGACTCCGGCGACAACGTGTGCGCGGCGCGCTTCGGCGGTCCGACGCCGGAGGGCGAGCGCATCGAGACCGTCGACGTCGATCTCCGCGATCCTGCATCGCTCGAGGGCGCCGTCGCGCGCGCCCGTCCCGACGTGGTCTTCCATCTCGCGGCGCGCACCTCCGTTCCCGACGGCGAGCGCAACCGGGCGGCGGCCCTCGCGGTCAACGTCGGCGGCACGCTCTCGCTGCTGGAGGCGGTCGCGGAGCGGGCTCCGGAGGCACGCGTGCTGGTCGTCTCGAGCGGCCAGATCTACGCGCCGCGCGCGGAGCCGCTCGGAGAGGAAGCGACGCTCGACCCGGGCTCCTTCTACGGCGTCACGAAGAAGCTCGCGGAGGAGGTGGCGCGCTTCATGAGCACGCGCGGTCTCTGCGTCGTCGTGGCGCGGCCGTTCAACCACACGGGCCCCGGGCAGCTCCCGGAATTCGTGCTGCCGAGCTTCGCCCTGCAGATCGCCGAGGCCGAGATCGGAGCCCGCGAGCCCCGGATCCGCGTCGGGAACCTCTCGGCCGTGCGCGACTTCCTCGACGTGCGCGACGTGGTGAGGGCCTACCGGTCGCTGGGCGAGAACGGGCAGTCGGGCCGGGTCTACAACGTCTGCTCGGGCGCGGGCCGCACCATCCGCTCGCTCCTCGACTCCCTCCTCGCGCGCTCGAAGAAGCCCCTCGACGTGGAGGTCGACCCGGCCCGGCTGCGCAACGCGGATGCCGAAGCGATCGTCGGCGACGCATCGGCCTTGCGGGAGGCCACGGGCTGGAGACCGGAGATCCCTTGGGAGACCACCCTCGACGATCTTCTCGCCGACGCGCGCGCCCGCGCGCGTCCCGTCCGGGCGACGGACGCGAAGGAGTAGGCGCCGGAAGGGGCGACGAGCCCGCGTCTCGCCGAGACCGTCGATCGCGGCCGGCGCGGCGGGCCACGCCGTCTCTCCCTGGCAACGGCTCCACCTGACGCCGTCTCCACCGAGCGATGACTCTTCCGCGAGACCGCTCTACCTCGGAACCGCTCTACCTCGGGACCGCTCTACCTCGGGACCGGCAGCGCCCCGTTCCTCTGGATGTCCTCGACGATCCCCTTGAGGTTGCACCCGGGACAGGCCGTCCCCGAGATGTCGAAGAGGTTCTTGATCTGTTGGTGTGTGTAGATCCGCGCGTTGGGGATGTCGTAGAGCGCCTGGAGCCATGCGACGAGCTCGCGGAGCGCTCTCACCTGGGCGGGCGTCGGCTGCTGCACCTCGTAGTTCCCGAGGAGCGAGATGCCGACGTTCCCGAGATTCGGGATCGCGCCGAGGCGGTTCTTCTGACCCGCGTGCGCGCCCTGCAAGGTGAGAGGCCGACCCTCGATCACGTTCCCGAGCCGATCCACGAGGAAGTGGTAGCCGATGTCCGCGTAGCCGCGGCTGCGCTGGTGGAACGACTGGATGTTGCGGATCTGATCCAGGGAGTCGCCGAGAGTCTTCCCGTAGAACTCCCGCGCCTCGTGGTGGATCGTGACGCAGGTGATCTTGCCGATCGGATCGGTCTCCTTGCCGATCGCCGCGGGTCTCCACTGGCCCCGGGGCACCACCGTCACGCCGCCTCCCTTGGCGCTCGCCGTGGCGGCGCCGAGGCTCGGGCGGATCGGAGTCCGAAGGCCCGCGCGCAGCTCGGCGATGCGCGGGTGATCCGGCAGTCGGACCTGGGCCGAGTGGGATCGCGACTCGTCGGCCTTCCCTTCCCGGTTCGCGACGTCCACGAGGAAGGCTCTCGCGGCGCTCGAATCGACTTCGTCCCGCGCCGTGCGCAGCGCGGTCTCGAGCTCGCGCCGCGCCGAGGCGGTGTCTCCCCGGTCGAGGGCCGTCACTCCGAGGACGGTGCGCGCCCTCGACTCGACGAGGGATCGGTCGCCGGCGGGTCGGCCCGAACTGCTGGGGGTTGCCGCGTAGATCGCCTCGCGCGCCGTACCGCCCGCCTTCTCGGAGCGGTCCGCCGCGAGGTAGAGCTCCGAGGATCGGACGAGGAGGCTCGCACGAAGTCCCATCTCCTCGGGTCCGAGGGATCGAAGCCGCTCCTCGAGCCAGTCGAGCTTCTGCCAGACCGTGAACGACGCCGGAGGCTCGGGCGCGACGACGGGGGGCGCGGGTCGAGCCGGGATCGCGCGGCATCCCGCGAACGCGAGCAACGAGACCGCGGCGAGCCGCCATCGCACGTGCGGACGCGGCGTGGGGACGATCGCGAACTCGCTCCCCGCGGATGCCGCGGACCGTGGATCTAGGCGCGGATCCTGGCACAACGAGGGCCCACCCCGGCTCCCACCGGGTCGGGCTTCGATCGACGACGAGCGGATCGTTGGACCCGCGGGGATCCGAAATCCCATCGAGACGTACCTCGGGATCGCACGACACGCGATCGTGCGTGCGGAAGATGCATGGAGAAGAAGGCCGGTTCAATGCCGATTCCCGACACGGAGATCCGCTCGTCGCGGTGGTGTCTCGTCCGCCGAGCACCGACTTCGGATTGCAGGGGCGCGCACCCGCGCTTCCATCGGTAGCTTTCGACTCCGGTGACGGGAGCGCTGACCGATGGTCCCCCGATTCGCCGGCTGCTGAGCTTCGGCCTGCCGCTGGTCGTCGGCTCGGTTGCACACGCGCTCTTCAACCTCGTCGACGTGTGGTTGGTCGGGCGCTACGCCCCGGCCGACTTCCCGGGACTTCCGGGCGCCGGCGGAGCGCGCGAGGCGGCGCTCTCGGCGATCCACAACGCGAGCGTCCTCAATTTCCTCCCGATGCTCGTCGCGAACGGCATCTCCGTGGCGACGATCGCGAGCGTGTCGCGTGCGATCGGCGCGGACGACGCCAGGAAGGCTTCGCACCTCATCGGCCGATCGCTGGTCGTGTGCCTGGCTCTCGGCTTCCTCCTCGGCGCCGTCGCCGCGCTCACGAGTACTCTCCAGCTCAGGCTCCTGGCGACGACGCCGGAGGCTTGGGAGCCCGCGCTCGGATGCTTGCGCATTCTCTCGTGGGGCAGCATCACCATGTTCGCGTTGCTGCAGGTGACGGCCATCGAGAGGGCGGCGGGCCGGTCGGTGCCGCCGCTGCTCCTGCTGGTGGGCGCGAACGTCCTGAACGCCGGCGCGAGCGTGCTTCTGGTCCCGAAGTACGGCGCCGAGGGCGCCGCATGGGCGACGGTCGCCTCACGCGGTCTCTTCGCGCTGCTCGGCATCGGCTGGCTCTTCTGGAGGCCTGCCGGCGGTCTCCGTCCGCGGGGATTCGGTCTCGCCGGACTCGTCGGCGAGAGCGCGGATCTGCTGCGGATCGGCATTCCCGCCTCGCTCCAGCTCTTCACTCGGGCGCTCGCCGTGATCCTCGTGACCGGGCTGCTGGCGGGAAGCACGACCCAGGAGGGGGGCAGCCTCTCCGACGCGACGGATGCGACGGCGGCCTACGGTGTGGCGCTGCGACTCGAGATGATCGCCATGTTCGCCTGCGCGGGCTTCGGAACCGCGGCGGCCGCCGCCGTGGGGCAGAACCTCGGCGCCGGAAAGGTGCGACGCGCGATCCGCATGGGTTGGCTCGCGGCGGGTCTCGCAGGCGTCGGCATGGTCGTCCTGGGAGCGCTCCTCTACGGATTCGCACCCCGGCTCTTCCCGTTCTTCCTGGAGGAGGAGCACGTCGCCCGTCTCGACGCGATCGTGGCCTACGGCACGGAGTACTTCCGCGTGATGGCCTTCACCTATGTCTTCGTGGGGGTCGGGATCGTCCTCGCGGAGGGGATCAACGGCGCAGGAGCGACGCGGCTCTCCTTCGGGATCGACTTCGTCTCCTATGTCGTCGTGCTGCGCGTGCTCGCGGAGGTCCTTCGCCCCGAATTCGGCTTGAAGGGGCTCTGGCTCGCGCTCGCCCTCGCGCACGGCATCGCGGCGCTCGCGTACGCGATCCTCTTCGCGAGGGTGCTCCGCGCCCGCGGGCCGCGGGACGCGATCTCGTAGAATCGCCGCCCACCGACTCCGAGACCCGTATCCGAGCCGCCCGTGTTCTCGCGCATCCTCCTCCTCGCTCTCACGCTCCTCGGGGCGCCCGCTCTCGCCCGCGCCCAGACGGAGGGAGGCACCGGTCTCCGCGCGGCGCTCGACGATCCGCTCCTCGAGGAGGCCTCCGACCGCGCGCGCCGCGGCGAGTCGGACCTTGCCGACCGCAAGCTCGGCCGCCTCCTCGACGAGACGCCCGAGCATCTGCCGGCGCGCATCCTGCGGGCGCGGATCCGCGCCGCGATGGTCGCCACGGCGCCGCTGGAGGAGGACTTGGTGGTGCTGCGCGCCGCCGCCGGGAGCGAGGGCGCGACGGCGCGCGCCCTCGCCGCGATCCTCGACGCCCGCCGCCTCGCGCGCATCGGGAAGTACGAGGAGGCGATCGAACGCGCGCGAGCCGCGCGCAAGGGACCGCTCGACTGGACGGCCCTCTCGGAAGAAGCCGAGATCCTCTTCGCGGCCGATCGGGAGAAGGAGGGGCGCGCCGTCGCCGAGGAGCTCGTCGGCCGGTTCGGCGAGGAGTCGGAGCGCTCGCCGCGGGAGCTCCTCGCCATGGGACGCGCCCTCGAGCGGGCGGACGATCTGCGGGGGGCCTCCGAGCTCTACGTGGGGATCTCCCGCGCGCCGCTGGACCGCCTCGATCCTTTCCTTCAGCAGGACGCGCTGGTGGCTCTGGCGGAGCTCTACGCGAAGGTCTACCGCAACGCCGCCGGCTTCCCCAACGGGGAGAAGGATCTGAACGAGGTCCTGAACGCGAACCCGTCGCATGCAGGCGCGCTCCTCGCGCGGCATCGGCTGGGCCGCGACAACTGGAAGCTCGACGGCGAGAGGACGGCGCGCTGTCTCGCTTCTCTGCTCGAGATCGACCCGAGCCATCCCGAGGCGCTCCTGATCCAGGTGCGCGGGATGATCGACGAGCGCCGCTTCGAGGAGGCCGAGTCGACGCTTCAGCGAGTGCTCGACCAGAATCCACGGCACGGCTCCGCGATCGCCGAGAAGGTGTCCCTTGATCATCTGACGAACCGCCGGGAAGCCTTCGAGAAGGCGATGGAGGAGGACCGGAAGCGCCGGCCCGACTCGTCGCGCCTGCCCCGCGTCGTCGGCACGCACCTGAAGGCGCTCTATCGGTTCGCCGACGCGATCCCGTTCCTGGAGGAAGCTGCCCGCCGCGACGCGCGCGACGGGGACGCACTGACGGCCCTCGGAGAGTGTCTCGCGCATACGGGCCGCGAGAAGGAGGCCCGCGAGCGTCTCGAGCAGGCCGAGGAGGCGGAGCGCGGCTGGGTCCACCCGTGGCGCTCCAACATGGTGACCGTCCTCCGCGTGCTCGACGAGAAGTACGTCGGCATCACGACGCCCCGCTTCCACTTCCGCGTGCACCCAGACGTGCGCGACCTGCTGGAGGAGACGCTCGTGCCGTTCTACGAGGACGCGAGGACCGACTACGGCGAGCGCTACGGCTACGTGCCGGAGGGGCCCGTCCAGGTGGAGATGTTCCAGCGCTTCGACGACTTCTCCGTGCGCACGACGGGATTCGCCGGCTTCGGCGCCCTGGGAGTCTGCTTCGGACGGCTGATCACGTCGGTCTCGCCCACCGTCGATCAGTTCCGCCGCAACTTCTCGTACCTGGACACGGCCTGGCACGAGTACGCCCACGTGGTGCACCTCGGCCTGTCGAAGGGACGCGTGCCGCGCTGGTTCACGGAAGGCCTCGCGACGCTGGAGGAGAAGAAGAAGAATCCGGCCTTCGACCGCCACATGGAGATCGAACTCCTGGAGGCGCGTGCGACGGGGCAGATCTTCCCCGTCCTCCAGTTGAACGGTGCGTTCCGCGGACCGCGGATCCTCTTCGGCTACTACCAGGGAGGGCTCCTCTGCGAGATGCTCGAGCAGAGGACCTCCTCGCGGAAGTTCGTCGAGGCGTTGGAGCTCTTCGGGAAGGACCTGCCGCTCGATCAGGTTCTCGAGCGCGCCTTCGGGATGACGGGGGAGGAGATCGACCGCGCCTTCGAGGCCTTCGTGGACGCGAAGCTCGCGTCCGTGCGAGTGCGTCCTGCTCTCGACGAGCCGACGATCCGCAGGCTCCGGACGGCGATCGCGAAGGATCCCCGCGACGCCGAGAGCCTCCGGGCGCTCGCCTGGGCCTACGCGCGGCGCGAGCGGATCGTCATGGCCGAGCAGATGCTCGAGAAGCTGCGCGAGGTGGCCCCGGACGACGGTGACGCCTGGCTCGTCCGCGCGAGCCTCTCCCTCGCCCGCAATCGTCCCGATCTCGCCCTCGAGCAGTTCGAGCAGGGCTTCGCCAAGGGAGGCGAGGACTTCTTCGCGCGTCTCCAGCACGCGGCGCTCCTCGAGAAGAACCGCAGCTTCGTCGAGATGAAGGGCGCCCTGCGCGCGGCCATCGCCGCGTTCCCCGGCTTCGCCGACGAGGCGCGAAGTCCGCATCTGGCGCTGGCGAAGCACCTCGCGGCCGAGGGCGACGTCGAAGGGAGCGTCGCGCTGCTGGAGCAGTTCTGCCGCATCAACGGCACCGCCCGCGCGCCGCGTCTCGCGCTGGCCGACCGGTACGAGGGCGCCGGCGATCTCGCGCGTCTCGCGCACGTGCTGGAGGAGCTCCTCGACGTGGAGCCCGTCGACCGCGCGACGCAGCAGCGGCTCGCGCGTGCCTGCCTCGCTCTCGGCCGCTTCGTCGACGCGGCGCGCGCCGGGCGGCGCAGCGCGATCGTGCCCGTCGAGCTCCAGGTCGCCGGCAAGGACGAGAAGCTGCCGGAACGGGATTCCTCCGAGGATCGGGAGGAGCGCGCCGAGGGATTCGCCCTGGAGGCCGAGGGCTGGCTCGGCGCCGGGGACGCTGCTGCCGCGGGGTCTGCGCTCGAGCGCGCGCGGGCGCTCGATCCCGGCAACGAGCGAGCGGCCGACGTCGAGCGACGCCTTCCCGAGCGCTCTGGCCGGTGAAGCGGCTCCTCGCTCGCTTCGGCGCACGTCCGGGCGCGCGGTCGGCGGTTCGTTCGCCGCTCTACGTGGACGAGGGGAACCGCGCGGCGGCGTCGGCGATCGGTCAGCTCGCGGCGGGCCGCGTCCGTCTCCCGATGCCTCTCGTCCTCATCGGGCCGCCGGACTCCGGGAAGACGCGGCTCCTCGAGGAGTTCGAGCGCCTCGTGGCCGCCCGCGGCGGCGTCGTGGAGTCGGGAGACTGCGCGCGATGGGCGAGACGCGTGAGCGTCGCGGCGCGGGAGCGCACTCTCGCGCATCTCGCGGAGGCGATCGATCGCGCCGACCTGCTCGTGATCGACGAGCTCCATCGTCTCCGGCGCGCGCGCGTGACGCGCGACCTGCTGATGGCGCGCCTCGCGGCCCGCATCGAGGCGGGGAAATGCACCGCCATCGCCACACGGCATGCGCCGCGCGAGGTGTGGCGGCTGCCGGAGCGCGCCGTCTCGTTGCTCCTGGGGGGCATGGTGCTCCACGTGGCGCCGCCGGGGCCCGCCGTGCGCCGCCGCTTCCTCGGACGCGTCGGCGCCGGAAAGCTCGCGCCGGAGGAGATCGACCGTCTTTGCGCCGCGACCACGGGAGGGCTGCGGGCCCTGCAGGAGGCCTACGCCTCGAGCGGGGCGACGCGCGGGAGCGATCCCCGCGCCCCGATCGGATCGCTCCTCACGGTCGACCGGCTGGCCGTCGCCGTCGGGCGCGACTTCGGCGTCGAGGCGTCGGCGCTCCTCGGCCGGCGCAGGACGTTGGGTCTGGTGCGGGCGCGCGCGGCCCTCCTGCTCTCGGCGTCGCGCCTGGGGCTCGCCCCGGAGTCGATGGCGCGGGCCCTCGACGGACGCGGCGTGGCGGCGATCGGTCGCGCGACGCGCCGCGCGGAGGCCCTCGCGTCCTCCGACCGCGAGATCGCGGCGGCCGTCGGGCGGGTCGTCGAACGCATCGCGAGGGAGCGCCGCGCCTCGGGCGCGGGAGGACCGGCATGAGGGAGGGCGGCTTCTTCGTCGTGCTCGACGGTCCCGACGGCTGCGGGAAGTCGACGCAGGCCGCGAAGCTCGTCGCGACCTTGCGCGGACGGGGACTCGCGGTCGTCCATGCGCGTGAACCCGGCAGCACGCGCTTCGGCGAGGCGCTGCGGGCGGTGCTGCTGGACCCAGGGACTCCGCGCGGCGTCACGGCGGAGGTGCTCACGTTCTTCGCGGCACGCGCCCAGCTCCTGTTCGAGGTGATCGAGCCGGCCCTGGCGCGGGGATCGGTCGTCGTCTGCGAGCGCTTCGTGTCGTCGACCTACGCCTACCAGGCGGCCGGCTCCGGTGGAGGCCAGACGCTCGTGCAGGCCCTCGAGCGTCTGGTGGTCGGCCGGCCGCCCGATCTCTGGATCGTCCTCGATCTCGATCCTGCCGAGGCCCTCGCGCGCGTCCGCCGCGCGCACGACGGGATCGAAGGACGCGGCGCCGAGTTCCACGAGCGCGTGCGCCGGGGATTCCTCGAGTTCGCGTCGAGCCGCCCCGAGGCGCGCGTCGTCGACGCGCGCGGCGATGCGGACTCGGTCGCGGCCCGAGTGCTCGCGGAGGTGGATCGTGTCTTCCTCTGATCGGCCCTCGACGGAGCCGCGGGCGTCCGAGATCCGCGGTCACGGCGCCTGGAGGCGCTACTTCGAGCGCGCCATCGACGACGATCGGCTCGCGCACGCGTACCTCTTCGCCGGGCCCGAGGGAGTCGGCAAGTGGACCTTCGCCCGCGCCCTCGCGCGTCGTCTCGTCTGTCGCGAGCCGCGGGGGCTCGACGCCTGCGGGACTTGCGCCGGGTGCGCGCATCTCGCGGCGGGGACCCACGCGGACGTGACCTTCGTCGACCCCGTCGCCGAGGGCGATCGAGGGCTCGGCGTCGAGGAGGCGCGCGAGCGCGTCGTCGGCGCCTTCCGTCTCCGCCCGCACGAGGCGCCGGTGCGCGTCGTCGTCGTGAACGACGCCGGGCGCATGGAGCCCGCCGCGCAGAACGCGCTCCTGAAGACGCTCGAGGAGCCGCCCGACCGGTCGCTGCTCGTGCTCGTCGCCGAGGAGTCGGGGTCCCTCCTCGAGACCGTGGTCTCCCGATGCTTCGTGCTGCGATTCGCGCCGCTCTCCGCCGAGGACGTGGCCTCCGTTCTTCGCGCGCGCGGGATGGAGCAGGAGGACGCGCGCCGGCTCGCCGAGCTCGCCGAAGGTGTGCCGGGCAGGGCGCTCGCATGGTCGGAGGATCGCGTGGGGGCGATGGTCGATCTCGCGCGCGACGTCCGTTCGGGTCGGATCGGGCCCTTCGACGCCGCCGCGCGCGTCGCCGATCAGGCGAAGAGCCTCCCGGAGAAGAGCGCTTTCGAGCGGCGACGCCAGGCCGCGCTCGCCCTGTGCGCGGCGCTCTCGCGCGAGATCCGCCGCGACCTCGCGGCCGATCCCGATGCGCTGTCGGAATCCGCCGCCCTCGAGCGCGTGGCCCTGGCCGCGGAGGAGATTCAGGGTCACGGGACCCCGGAGCTCGTGATCGACCGGCTCTCCCTCGCTCTGGCGGGACCCGGGGACCGCCTCCCGAGGCCTCGCCCTTGACCAGAGCCCTTGGCGTGTCGAAATAGGGATCTGCCATGAGTGACGAACGCGACTTCGAGACCGAGGTCCGGCGCCTCTGCGCCGAGGACGGCCGGTACGCGCCCGCGGCCTACCACTTCCTCCTGGAGGGGCTCGACTACACGATCAAGCTCCTCGGCCGGGAGAAGGCGCAAGGAATCGAGCGCCACGTCGGAGGTGTGGAGCTCCTCGACGGGATCCGCCGCTACGCGCTGCTGCAGCTCGGGCCCATGGCGCGATTCGTCTTCGAGTCTTGGGGCGTGCGGCGGACGGAGGACTTCGGGTCCATCGTGTTCCGCCTGATCGAAGCCGGGCTCCTGAGCCGCCAGGAGTCGGACTCGCTCCAGGACTTCGTCGACGTCTTCGACTTCCGCGAGGCCTTCGATCGGGGCTACAGGATCGAGACGCGCGACCTCGAGGTGTGACGGCCGCAGGCTCGGGCGCGGAACGCGCCGCCGCCGCGTCGGATCGAAGGGCCGTGGCGGTCCGCATGCCCGGGCTCGCCCGGTGGAAGGGTGTGCGGCACGCGATCTCGACACGCGCCGCGAACGTGTCGCTGTCCGTGGGAGTGGGCTACGGCGACGCTCTGCTCGGCCGGGGAAGCCTGCTCGCCGAGGCCGGCATCGACCCGCGGCGGACGGTCGTCGCCGGACAGGTCCACGGGAATCGCGTGGCCTTCGTCGACGCGAGCGACGCGGGCGCCGGCGCGCTCGTCCCGGGCACCGCTCGGGCGGACACCGACGGCCTCGCCACCACCACTCCGGAGGTCGGTCTCCTCCTGACGGCCGCGGACTGCCCGACGGTCGTCCTCTTCGATCCGGAGGCCCGCGCGCTCGCGGCGGCCCACTCCGGATGGCGCGGCACGGCGGCGGAGATCGCGCGCGTCGCCGTCGAGACCCTCGTCGAACACGCCGGGGCCGCGGCCGGGCGCATGCGGGCCGCGATCGGCCCCGGCATCGGCGCCTGCTGCTACGAGGTGGGCGACGAGGTCGTGGAGCGCGTGCCGGCACGCCTCCGAGGCGAGGTCCTCCGTCGAACCCGAGCGAGCGCACGGCCGCGCCTCGACCTCCCGCGCTGGATCGGGTTCCAGCTCGAAGCCCTCGGGATCGAGCCCGCGCGCATCGAGACGAGCGAGCACTGCTCGTCGTGTCGTACGGACCTCTTCTTCAGCCATCGCGCCGAGAAGGGGAGCTGCGGCCGCTGTGGATTCGTGGTCGCGCTGGAGCGCGGCGGCGCATCCTGAGGCTCCCGGAAGTCCGCTTCAGCGGGCCTGCGGCTTCGTCGTGTCCGGCGGACTCGAGTCCGCCGTGCGCGGCCCCGCGCTCTCCTTCCGAGGGCCGAGGTCGATGCCGATCTTGCGCTCCTGCTCGAGGATCGCCGCGTACTCCGGCACGGCTTCGAAGGACGTGCCGAGCTTCTGGAGGAGCGCCTCGATGGCGTCCCGGAGCTGCGGGTCTTCGTTCACGTCGCCGGTGTAGGCGTAGCCGGGGAACATCTTCCCGCGGTCCTCGGCGATGCGGTCGCGCAGGCGCCAACGGACGATTCGCCGGACGTCGTTCTTCTGCAGCGACGTCGCGAGCTTGGTGTAGAGCGCGTCGAACTCCGGGTAGCGCGAGGGGTCCTTGCCGTCCTCGATCGCGAGCTGGTGGAAGAGTGCGCGGTGCGCGTCGAAGTGGTCCCGCACGTAGTCCGCGACCGCGCTGTCGTTCAGAACGCGATCGATCTCCGCGGCCTTCGCCAGATCGGGAGCAGGCCAGGGGCTCGCGCGGTCGGGCTGGATGCCGCCGGGCACCACCTTGCGCTGCTCGCGGTCCCACTCGGTATTGATGCTCCGGCCGCCGGGGAGGTACCAGCGCTCGACGGTGAGCTTCACGCGCGGGCCCGCGTCGAAGACGCCGTTGCCGTTGCGGTCCTTGAAGGGCTCGTGCTCGTCGTGGAGACCGTTGCGCGTCGAGTCCGTGAACTCCTCGTCGGGGAGCGACGGGATCTCGAAGAGGCGCTGCACCGAACCCTTCCCGTAGGTGTGCTCGCCGACGACGATCGCGCGGCTGTAGTCCTGCAGCGCACCGGCCGTGATCTCCGAGGCCGACGCAGAGTAGTCGTTCACGAGGACCGCGACCGGCATGTCCGCAGGAATCAGCGGATTGCGCCGGGTGAAGAGCTCGTTCCTGCCGAACTGTCGGCCTTCGGTGTAGCAGACGCGCGAGCCCTTCGGCAGGAAGAGCTCCACCACGTCGCGCGCCGACTCCAGGAAACCGCCCGGATTGTTCCGCAGGTCGAGGACGAGGGCCTTCAGCTGGCCCGTTCGATCCATGGCGCGGTACTGCGCGATCAGTGCCGCGGTCACCTCCTCGCCGAACTGCTGGAGGTCGAGGTAGCCGATCCCGCCGGGGAGCAGCTCCGACTCCACGAGCGGGATCTCGATCTCCGCACGCGTGATGGGGATCGCGCGGGGCTCGATCCATCCGTGGCGCATCACCTTGAGCGCGATGCTCGTTCCCGGCTGACCCTTCAGGCGCTTGATGATCTCTCCCTCCTCCTGTCCCGACGTCATCCACTCGGCCGTCTTGCCGCCGGGCTCGTCGGTGACGATCGACACCACCTGATCGCCGGCGCGGAGCCCGGCCTTGTAGGCAGGGCCGGAGAAGAAGGGCCGGATGATCGTGAAGGCGCCTCGGATGGTCCGGACCTGGGCGCCGATCCCCGCATAGACCTGCTTCAGCTCCTGCAGCATCTTCGCGTACTCGGCGGCGGACAGGTACGTCGAGTGGGGATCGAGGGCGTTCAGCATGCCGCGCGCGGCCGCTGCGACGAGTTCCTCGCGCATCCATTGATCGCCCTGGGTGTGCCGCTCTCGAATCAGGTCGAGGACGTCGTTCAGGACGCGGGGATCGCCGGGATCCACCGTCCCGCGCGACTCCTTCGTGCCCTCGGCATGGATCTGCTGGATCTTCTGGATCCGTGCGCGCCAGAGGTTCGCGTCGTCCTCGCGCTCGAGGTAGGCGCGCGCGAGCCGGCCCCGCTCGCTTGGCTCGTCCGCCAGATCCTTCAGCAGCGGTCGCGCCTGCTCGACGTCGTCGATCGACGCGAGCGCCAAGGCGCCCTCGTAGCGGATCTCCGGATCCTCCGAGCGGTAGAACGTGAGGATCTCGCGGCGCGCCACGGAGCGCTGGTCCGAGCTCCCGAGACGCCAGAGTGCGACGGCCGTCGCGAGGCGGGTCGAGGTGGAGAGACCTCCCGCGACCACGAGGTCCTCGAGCCGCTTCGAGATCTTGGCGGTCGCGACCTCATCGGGGAGCGCGATCAGGCGGCTCTGCAGCAGCACGGCCGCCGGCGTCGACTCGGGACCGGTCCCCTGCAGGAGGTCCACGAGGATCGAGGCGGCTTCCTCGGAGTACTCCCGGTCGATCGCCAGGAACGCACGGGCGACGATCAGCCGCGCACGCGGCGACCCCTCTGCCGAAGCGGCGCGCAGGGCGTCGAGCTGCGGCTTCCCCGCGCCGAGTCCGGCGAGGTCGTTCGCGAGCGGCCACGCGCGCTCGAGCGGCAGCGCCTCGGCCCGCTCCAGGACCTGATCGACGGCGGCGCGCGCACCGTCCTGCGTGGCAGGTTCGGGACGGGCCGGAGCGAGGATCGTCGCCGCCGGCAGGGCCGAGACCGGTGCGCCGAGGAGGAGGAGGAGGAGTGCGAGCGTCTCTCGGATCATGGTGTCGTGGAACGGGAAGCCCGGGCCGGTCGTCGCCGGGCCTCGGATCGATGAGGGGCGAGCCCCGCAGGAGCTCTCATCGGAACGGTGACCTGGATCGATGGAGTTCCGGCGCGCGTCGCGGGCGATGGCTCGATGGAGGAGAGGGATCTGCCGGAGCGGCGCTCGAAGGAGTCGCGAGGGGACGTCGCCAAGAATAGTGGAATCGCGCAGCGCCGGAATGGATGCGTCGTGAAGAACCGGAGTCGAGGTCCCGCTACGATGCCCGGCGCATGAGTGACGATCGCGACTTCACGCACCTCGACGCCGAGGGGCGCGCCCGCATGGTCGACGTGACGGCGAAGCCCGTCACCGTCCGCCGTGCGGTGGCGCGCGCGCGCGTGGTCTTCCCCGAGGGGATCCTCCCCCGGATCCTCGTGGAAGGCGTGCCGAAGGGGACCATCGTCGGCGCGGCGCGCCTCGCCGGCATCGGGGCCGCGAAGCGCACCTCCGACCTGGTTCCCCTCTGCCACGCGCTCGCGCTCTCCAGCGTCGAGGTCGACTTCCGGGTGCGTCCGCCCGACGACCTCGAAGTGACGTGCGCCGCCGTGGCCGAGGCGAAGACGGGCGTCGAGATGGAAGCGCTGGTCGGGGCCACCGTGGCCGCCCTCACCGTCTACGACATGTGCAAGGCCGTGGCGCGCGGGATCCGCATCACGGACGTGGTGCTCCTCGAGAAGACCGGTGGACGTTCGGGCCCGTGGCGCGCGGAGCCCGCTCCGGGTTCCCCATCGCCGATCGAGTCGTGATCGGCGCGCCGTCATGACGCTCTCCGTGGGAATCGTCGGGGCGACCGGCGCCGTGGGCAGGGAGCTGCTGCAGGTCCTGGAGCAGCGACGCGTGCCCGTGGGCCGGCTGCGCTGCTTCGCCTCGGGCCGCTCGGCGGGAGGCACCGCCGTCTTCCGCGGGGAGAGCGTGCCGCTCGAAACGCTTCGCGACGGCTGCTTCCGAGGTCTGGACGCGGTCATCCTCTCGGCGGGGGCGACGGTCTCGCGTGCGGCGGTCCCGCAGGCCGTGCGCGAAGGTGCGCTCGCCATCGACAACTCCTCGGCGTTCCGGGAAGCGCCCGACGTTCCCCTCGTCGTGCCGGAGATCAACGGTCATCGGATCGCCGATCACCGCGGGGTCGTCGCGAATCCGAACTGCACCGCCGCCATCCTCCTGATGGCGCTCGCGCCCCTCCATCGCGCCGCGCGCGTCCGGCGTGTCGTCGTGGCGTCCTACCAGGCCGTGAGCGGGAAGGGGGCGCGAGCCATGGACGAGTGCATCGCGCAGACGCGCGACGTCCTCGAGGGCCGCACGGCGAAGCCGCGGGTCTTCCCGCGCCCGATCGCCTTCAACGTCCTCCCGCACGTCGACGAGTTCGAGAAGGACGGCCGAACGCGCGAGGAGATCAAGGTCGCGAGCGAGTCGCGCAAGATCCTCGAGTGCCCCGATCTCGCCGTGGACGCCACCTGCGTCCGCGTCCCGGTGCTGCGCTGCCATTCCGAAGCCGTGACTGCCGAATTCGAACGCCCCCTCGACGCCGAGGAGGCGCGCGCGATCTGGCGCGCCGCGCCCGGTCTGCGCGTCGTCGACGACCCCGGAGCCGGCGCCTATCCGACGCCGCTCGACGCGCAGGGCCTGGACGAGGTGCTCGTCGGCAGGGCGCGTGCGTCGGCCGTCTTCCCGGGCGGCCTCGCGTTCTGGTGCGTCGGCGACCAGCTCCGCAAGGGAGCCGCGCTGAACGCGGTGCAGATCCTCGAGCAGGCGCTCTCCCTGCCGGCGCGCTGAACGTCCGGGCGCACGCGCATTCCACGAATCGACTCGTCACCCCTCCCTCGAACATGAAGAAAGACGACGCCCCGAAGCGAGCCCAGGCCGAGGTGGCACGCCTGAAGAAGCTCATCGCGCTCATGAACCAGAACGACCTGGTGGAGCTCGAGCTCTCCGCCGAAGGGCACGTGCGCCTGCGGCGTCGCGAAGCGCAAACGAGCGGGCCCAATGTGACCTGGCCGATGCCGATCGCGATGCCCGGAGCGCCGCCCGCGGCCGCGCCGGCGGCCAGCGTCACGGAGGCCGGCCGCGCCTCCGAGACGGCGCCCGTCGGAGCGCGTGAGGCGGATCTCCAGGAGCTGAAGAGCCCGATCGTGGGGACCTTCTACATCTCGTCGTCTCCCGACAAGGAGCCCTTCGTCAGCCGCGGCTCCGTGGTCGGTCCCGAGACGGTCATCTGCATCATCGAGGCGATGAAGGTGATGAACGAGATCCGCGCGGAGATGTCGGGCGAGATCGTGGAGACGCTCGTGAAGAACGGCGACGCCGTGGAGTTCGGGCAGCCGCTCTTCCTCGTCCGTCCTTCGAAGTAGGGGGCGGATCGAACGTGTTCCGACGAATTCTGATCGCGAATCGCGGCGAGATCGCGGTGCGCGTCATGCGCGCCTGCCGGGAGCTCGGCGTGGAGACGGTCCTCGTCTACTCGGAGGCGGACCGCAACGCCCAGTACCTACGTCTCGCCGACGACACGATCTGCATCGGGCCCGCCACCTCGGCGAAGAGCTACCTCGACATTCCGGCGATCATCGCGGCGGCGGAGATCGCCGACGTGGAGGCGATCCACCCCGGCTACGGGTTCCTCTCGGAGAACGCCCACTTCGCGGAGGTCTGCCAGGACTGCAACATCAAGTTCATCGGGCCCCTGCCGGTTGCCATCGCGGCCTTCGGCGACAAGCAGAAGGCGCGCGAGATGGCCCGCCTCGCGAACGTGGCGACGGTCCCCGGGAGCGACGGACTCCTCCAGTCCGAGGACGAGGCCCTCCGGCTCGCGCACGAGATCGGCTTCCCCGTCATCCTGAAGGCCGTCGCGGGAGGCGGCGGCCGAGGGATGCGCGTGGCGCACAACGACGTCTCCCTCGTGAACGGCTTCCACCAGGCGCGCGCCGAGGCGGAGGCGGCCTTCAAGAACGCCGGCATCTATCTCGAGAAGTACGTGGAGAGGCCGCGCCACGTGGAAGTGCAGGTGCTCGGAGACCGCGAGGGCAATCTGATCCATCTCGGCGAGCGCGATTGCTCGCTGCAGCGCCGGCACCAGAAGCTGGTGGAGGAGTCGCCGTCTCCGGTCCTCACGCCGGAGCTGCGCAAGAAGATGGGTGACGCGGCGCTCGCCGTCGTGCGGCAGGCGAGCTACCAGAATGCCGGCACCGTCGAGTTCCTCGTCGATCGCAACGGGAACTTCTACTTCATCGAGGTGAATGCGCGCGTGCAGGTCGAGCATCCCGTCACGGAGCTCGTGACCGGGATCGACATCGTCCAGGAGCAGATCCGCATCGCGGCGGGAGAGAGGCTCCGCTACCGGCAGGAGGACGTGGTGCTCCGCGGATGCGCGATCGAGTGCCGGATCAACGCCGAGGATCCGGCGGCTGGATTCCGTCCGACGCCCGGTCGCGTCACCACCTGGCTCGCGCCCGGAGGCCCCGGCGTCCGGCTCGACACACACGTCGCCGCCGGCTCGGAGATCCCGCCGAACTACGACTCGCTGGTGGCGAAGCTGCTGGTCCATCGTCCCACCCGGCGAGAAGCGATCGCGACCATGCGCCGCGCGCTCGGCGAGTTCGTCGTGGAGGGGATCAAGACGACGGTGCCGTTCCACCGGCAGGTCTTCGAGCACGCGAACTTCCTCTCGGGCGACATCGACACGAGCTTCGTCGAGCGCTACTTCAGCGGGACTCGGTAGGAGCCGCGACGGGAGGCGGTGGGAGCGCTGGAACGTCGCTGCGCCCGAGACGGCCGTGGGCCGCCCGGGGGGGCGGTTCATGTATGGGCCCTCCGATTTCGATAGGTTGTTTCGCCCGAAACCCCGACTTCGGGCGTCCTCCATGGCCTCCCCACGCTCCCGCATCCTGCCGGTCTCGGCACCGGCTCGGCTCGCCGTCCTCGCGCTCGTGCTCTGCCCGGCCTTGCCCGGATGTCTCACGAGCGAACGCTGGGGGCAGGAGACGTCGCTCCTCGTCGTCAGCCGCAGCGGTCTGTACGCCGGCAGCACCGACCCGGGACCCGATCCGACGGGCATCTCCGGGATCGAGAAGGCCGTGCCGCCGATCGACGAGACCAACGTCGTCGAGGTGTCGCGCATCTCGGGCCGCGTCCAGGTGAGGCCCGGCGGGGAACGGGGAGCGCGCACGCTCGAGTACTGGCGCCCCTGGATGCAGACGGGACCGGCCGGCGTCGTGCTCACGGGCACCAACGGCTCAGCGCGCGTGGCCTACTCCGACGAGTCGGTGGTCCTCCTCCACCGCACGGCGCTCGTGCGCGTCGGCGATCCGGCGAAGGGGGAGCCGCGGCTGCGCTGCGAGCGGCTCACGGTGCTGGAGCTCATGCTCTCCTTCGAGCCGACGCTCGGTCCGCTGGAGCTCCCCGGAGGGGCCCTCGTGATCGGCGGCCCGCTCGCGCGCGTGAAGGTCGAGCTCGTCCGTGATCGCTTCTACCGCGTGCACAACGACGGAAAGTCGCCCGTCGAGCTCCGGATGGCGTCCTTCACCCAGTGGCTGCGTCCCTCCGAGTCGGTCGACGTCCCGGTGCTGCGCAACCGTCCGGCGCCCGGAGAGGAAGACCTCGTCGGTCCTGGCGCCGGCGCCGTCGTCTCGGGGCTGCCGCTCTCCGGCGCGCTCGTCGAGCCGGCCGCCGACGGCTCGGGGTTCACGCTCACGTCCGACCCGTCGGCGACGGGGAGCCCCATTCGGATCGGCGAGGCGTCGCTGGCGACCTCCTCGGTGCAGTTCCTCCCGCTGCAGGATCGGCGTACGACGCCGAACGGTTCGACCCGCCCATGACCCGCGCACTCGTGACCGGGGGCGCCGGATTCCTCGGCTCCCATCTCTGCGAGACCCTCCTGGCCCGTGGCTACGAGGTGATCGCGATGGACAACCTCCTGACGGGAGACGTGCGCAACATCGAGCACCTCTTCGGGCAGGAGGGCTTCACCTTCGTGAAGTACGACGTGACGAATCACGTGCACGTCGCCGGCCCGCTCGACGCGATCCTGCACTTCGCGTCGCCGGCGAGCCCCATCGACTACCTGGAGCACCCGATCCAGACGCTGAAGGTCGGCTCCCTCGGAACGCACAAGACGCTCGGTCTCGCGAAGGAGAAGAAGGCGCGCTACCTGCTCGCGTCGACGTCGGAGATCTACGGCGACCCGCTCGTCCACCCGCAGACGGAGGACTACTGGGGCAACGTGAATCCCATCGGGCCGCGCGGCGTGTACGACGAGGCGAAGCGCTTCGCGGAGGCCATGACGATGGCCTATCGGCGTTCCCACCGCGTCGCGACGCGGATCGTCCGGATCTTCAACACCTACGGGCCGCGCATGCGGCTGCGCGACGGCCGCGCCCTCCCGATGTTCCTCACGCAGGCGCTCCAGGGCGAGGATGTGACGGTCTTCGGCGACGGATCCCAGACGCGCTCCTTCTGCTACGTGAGCGACCTCGTCGACGGGATCATTCGTCTGCTGGAGTCCGACGTGGCGGAGCCGGTGAACATCGGCAACCCGACGGAGCTCTCCATCGCCACCTTCGCGCGCGAGATCATCCGGCGCACGGGCTCGAAGTCGAAGATCGTCTTCCGCCCGCTCCCCCAGGACGATCCCAAGCAGCGGCGCCCGGACATCACGCGGGCGAAGACGCTGCTCGGCTGGGAGCCCCGCGTCGATCTCGCCGAGGGCCTCGAGAAGACGATCGAGTCGTTCCGGCCGCGCGTGGCGGATCGGGTCGTCGGCTGAGGCCGCGGGCATGTGTGGAATCTTCGGCGCCGTGACCCGCGAGGGCGACGTCACTCCGGCGATCCTGACGGGGCTCGCCCTTCTGGAGTACCGCGGCTACGACTCGGCGGGCGTCGCGGTCTTCACGGAGCGCGGCGTCGAGAAGCGCCGCCGCGTGGGGAAGCTCGAGGTGCTGCGGAGCGCCCTCGAGCACGAGGGCTTCGGCGGCCCGGCGACGATCGGCGTCGGCCACACGCGCTGGGCGACGCATGGCGGCGTCACCGAGGAGAACGCGCACCCGCACACCGACTCCACCGAGGATCTCGTGCTCGTGCACAACGGGATCATCGAGAACTACCTCGATCTGAAGCGCGACCTCCTCGCCAAGGGACACCGCTTCCGATCCGCGACGGACAGCGAGGTGCTGGCCCACGCCATCGAGGCACGTCTCCAGGCGGAGGAGGCGCCCGGCGCCGGAGGGGCGGCGGGCCGCAATGGCGACGACGAGACGCCCTTCGAGAGAGCCGTCCGCGCCACGATGCGGGACGCGCGCGGCACCTACGCGATCGTCGCGCTGCACCGCCGGTATCCCGATCGAATCGTCGTCGCGCGCCAGGACTCGCCCGTGGTCGTCGGCATCGGTCCCGACAGCCGCGGCCTGCCGGCGAGCTTCGTCGCCTCGGACATCCCCGCGCTCCTCGCGCACACGCGCCGCGTCTACTACCTGCGCGACGGCGAGGTGGCGACGCTCACGGCGCAGAGCGTCACCGTCCGGACGCTCGAGGGACGGCCCGTCGCCATGGAGCCCCTGGAGATCAGCTGGGACGCCGCGGCCGCCGACCGTCGGGGCTACCCGCACTACATGCTGAAGGAGATCGAGGAGCAGCCCGACGCGATCGCGCAGACGGCCTTCGATCGCCTCGACGACGAGCGCGGTGACGTCGACTTCGAGGACTTCCCCCTCGACGACGACGCGATCCGCGCCGTGCGGCGCATCCAGGTGGTGGCCTGCGGCACGAGCCTCCACGCGGGCCTCGTCGGCAAGTTCTACTTCGAGCACCTGGCGGGAGTGCCCACGGAGTGCGACTACGCGAGCGAGTTCCGCTACCGGACGCCGCTCCGCAGCGACGACGCGCTCGCGATCGGGATCAGCCAGAGCGGCGAGACGATGGACACGCTGAAGGCGCTCGCCGAGGCAAAGCTGCGCGGCGCGACCGTCATCGGGATCTGCAACGTCCGCGGGTCCTCGATCCCGCGCGCGAGCGACGCGACGGTCTACACGCACGCGGGCCCGGAGATCGGCGTCGCCTCGACGAAGGCGTTCACCTGCCAGCTCGTGGCGCTCTACCTGCTCGCCGTGCGGATCGGCCGCGCGCGCGGAGCGCTGTCCGTCGAGCAGGGCCGCGAGGCGATCGCCGCGATCCGCATGCTGCGCCCGCGTCTCGATGCTCTCTTCAGCGACACGGCCAGGGAGCGGATCCGTGAGATCGCCCGGAGGTTCCGCGACGCCCGCGACTTCCTGTTCCTCGGGCGAGGCCTCAACTTCCCCATCGCGCTCGAGGGCGCGCTCAAGCTGAAGGAGATCTCCTACATCCACGCCGAGGGCTATCCGGCGGGGGAGATGAAGCACGGGCCCATCGCGCTCATCGACGCCACGCTTCCCGTGGTCGTCGTCGCGACTCGCGGGCGCGACCGGGACAAGACCTTGAATCAGCTGGAGCAGGTGAAGGCGCGCGGCGGGCGCATCATCGTCGTGGCGAATCCAGGCGACGCCGACGCGGCGCGCCTCGCCGACGAGGTGATCGAGGTGCCCGAGACGACCGACGAGCTCGCGCCCATCGTGAACGTGATCCCCCTGCAGCGGCTCGCCTACGAGATCGCCGTACTCCGCGGCCTCTCGCCGGACAACCCGCGCAACCTCGCCAAGAGCGTGACCGTCGAATGAGCCCCTCGCCTCCGACCCGCGCGCCCTCCGGCGCGGCGGCCGCCCTCCACGACAAGCTCGAGCGCCGCACGGCGCGGGTCGCCGTGGTGGGCCTCGGCTACGTGGGGCTCCCGCTCGCGACGGCCTTCGCCGAGGCGGGCTTCACCGTGCTCGGGATCGACGTCGACGCACGCCGCGCGGGGCTGCTCGGGCGCGGCGAGTCGGACATCCCCGACGTGGCGGCGGAGCGCGTCGCGGCCATCGTGAAGGCCGGCAAGTTCGAGACGGCGACCGAGTACTCGGGCTGCGCCCGCAGCGACGCCATCGTCGTCTGCGTGCCGACGCCGCTGCGCAAGAACCGGGACCCCGACATCTCCTACGTCGTCGGTGCGACGGAGGAAGTGGCGCGCTTCGCGCGCGAGGGCCAGCTCGTCGTCCTCGAGAGCACGACCTACCCAGGCACGACGCGGGAGGTGGTGGAGCCGCGCCTCGCCGCGAAGGGTCTTCGCGCTGGGGAGAACGCCTTTCTCGCGTTCTCGCCGGAGCGCATCGATCCAGGCAACGCGAAGTACGGCATCCGCAACACGCCGAAGGTCGTGGGCGGTCTCACGGCCGACTGCACGCGCCTGGCGGCGGTCCTCTACGGCGCCATCGTCGACGAGGTGGTCGAGGTGACGAGCCCGGAGGCCGCCGAGATGGCGAAGCTCCTGGAGAACACGTTCCGCGCCGTGAACATCGGTCTCGTGAACGAGATCGCCGTCCTCTGCGAGCGCCTGAAGCTCGATGTCTGGGAAGTGGTGCGCGCGGCGGCCTCCAAGCCCTTCGGATTCATGCCGTTCACGCCCGGTCCGGGCATCGGCGGCCACTGCATCCCGATCGACCCGCTCTACCTCTCGTGGCGCGTGCGCGGGATGGACGTGAAGACACGCTTCATCGACATCGCCGACGAGATCAATCGGTCGATGCCGGCGCACGCCACGCAGGGCATCGCGCAGCTCCTGAACGACGAGAAGAAGCCGGTGCGCGGCTCGCGCGTGCTGCTGCTGGGCGTCGCCTACAAGAAGAACGTGGGCGATGTCCGCGAATCGCCCGCGATCGACGTGGCGCGGCTCCTCCACGAGCGAGGCGCCGATCTCTCCTTCCACGACCCGCACGTGGAGCGGTTCGTGGCCGAGGGGCTCGACGTGCCGCGCGTCCCGCAGCTCGACGCGGCGACCCTCGGGCGCTTCGACGCCGTCGCGATCGTCACGGACCACGCGGGCATCGACTACCGCGCCGTGCTCGAGCACGCGCGCGCCGTCTACGACTGCCGGAACACGACGGCCGGCCTCACGGGCCGGGCGCGCGTTCGGCGCATGGGCGCCGCGCCGCCGCCCTCCGGCGGCGAGGGGGCGTAGTTGGAAGTCCTCGTCACGGGAGGCGCCGGATTCATCGGCTCGCAGCTCGTCGCCCGGCTGCTGGACCGCGGCGATGGCGTCGTCGTCTTCGACAACTTCAACGACTTCTACGATCCGGCCGTGAAGGAGCGCAACGTCGCGTCCCTCGCCGGACGCAAGGGCTTCGATCTCGTGCGCGGCGACCTGCGCGAGCGCGCCGCCGTCGACGCCTGCTTCGGGAAGCGCCCCTTCGACGCCGTCGTCCACCTCGCGGCCATGGCGGGTGTCCGCCCCAGCGTGAAGGACCCGGTGCTCTACGACCAGGTGAACTGCGTCGGCACGCTCCATCTCCTGGAGGCCCTGCGGCGGCGTCCCGCGACGCGATTCGTCTTCGGATCGTCGTCGTCGGTCTACGGCGCGAACGAGAAGGTGCCCTTCTCGGAGACCGATCCGCTCGACCGCATGCTCTCGCCCTACGCCGTCTCGAAGCGCGCGGGCGAGCTCTACGCCTCGTGCTTCCACTCGCTCTACGGCATCCCCACGGCGTGCCTTCGGTTCTTCACCGTCTACGGGCCGCGGCAGAGGCCGGAGATGGCGATCGCGAAGTTCGCCGCGCTCATCGAGCGGGGCGAGGAGATCCCCGTCTTCGGCGACGGCTCGACGCGCCGCGACTACACCTACATCGACGACATCCTCGACGGAGTCGTGCGGGCGCTCGACCGCTGCGCGGGCTTCGAGATCTACAACCTGGGCGAGTCGAGGACGATCGAGCTCGGGGCGCTCGTCGCCCTCCTCGGAGAGACGCTCGGGAAGACGCCGCGCGTGCGGCGCCTTCCGCCGGAGCCCGGCGACGTCCCCGTGACCTACGCGGACGTGACGAAGGCGCGCGCGCGTCTCGGCTACGAGCCGAGCACCCCGATCGAGGAAGGCGTGCGGCGCTACGTGGAGTGGCTGCGCCGGAGCCGGTAGGACCCAACGCACACATGACGCGATTCCTCGTGACGGGCGGCGCAGGCTTCATCGGCTCCCACATCGCGCACGCGCTGCGCACGCGCGGCGATGACGTGCGCGTCCTCGACAATTTCTCGACGGGGAACCGCGCGAACCTCTCTGCAGCCCTCGGGGACGGCTCCGATGGGCCGAAGGGAGAGCTGGTCGAGGGCGACCTGCGCGACTTGCCGACGGTCCGCGAGGCGTGCCGCGGAGTCGACGTCGTCTTCCACGAGGCCGCGCTGCCGTCCGTCGCGCGCTCCGTCGAGGACCCCGTGACGAGCGACGACTCGAACGTGCGCGGCACGCTCCACGTCCTGCTCGCGGCGAAGGACGCCGGCGTGCGGCGGGTCGTCTACGCGGGCTCGTCGTCGGCCTACGGCGAGTCGCCGACGCTCCCCAAGCACGAGGGCATGACCGGCGATCCAATCTCGCCCTACGGCGTCACGAAGTTCACGGGCGAGCTCTACTGTCGCTCCTTCGCGCGGGTTTACGGGCTCTCCACGGTCGTGCTGCGCTACTTCAACGTCTTCGGACCGCGTCAGGACCCGGGCTCGCCCTACAGCGGCGTGATCGCGCTCTTCTGCCGCGCCGTCCTCTCCGGATCCCCCGCGACGATCCACGGCGACGGCGAGCAGTCCCGCGACTTCACGTTCATCGACAACGTCGTGGCGGGGAACCTCCTCGCGGCCGAGCGCGACGTGCCCGGGGGGAGCGTGCTCAACGTGGCGACGGGCTCCTCCATCACCTTGAACCGGCTCGTGGCGGTGCTCGGCGAGATCGCCGGGCGGCCCCTCGTGGTCCGCCACGGCCCGCCGCGCGCCGGCGACATCCGCGATTCGCTCGCCGACATCGCGCGCGCACGCGAGATCCTCGGCTATCGGCCGTCGGTCGAATTCCGCGAAGGCCTCGCACGCACGCTCGACTGGTATCGCCAATCCTCCAACCCCGAAGGCTCGAATCGATGAAGGGCGTCATCCTCGCCGGTGGTCTCGGCACGCGGCTCCATCCGCTCACGAAGGTCACCAACAAGCACCTGCTGCCGGTCTACGACAAGCCGATGATCTACTACCCGATCGAGGCGCTCGTCTCCTCGGGCGTGGAGGAGATCCTCGTCGTCACGGGCGGGAACAAGGCGGGCGACTTCCTGCAGCTCCTCGGCAACGGCGCCGACTTCGGGCTGAAGCACCTCAACTACACCTACCAGAAGGGGGAGGGAGGCATCGCCGAGGCGCTCTCCCTCGCGAAGCACTGGTGCGCCGGCGACAGCCTGTGCGTGATCCTCGGCGACAACCTCTGCGAGCGATCCATCGCGCCCCACGTGGACACCTTCCGCAAGCAGGAGAAGGGCGCCCGGATCCTCCTGAAGGAGGTGCAGGACCCGGAGCGCTTCGGCGTCGCGGAGATCGCCGGCGACAGGGTGGTGCGGATCGAGGAGAAGCCGAAGAAGCCCGTCTCGAACCTCGCCGTCGTCGGCGTCTACTTCTACGACCCGCACGTCTTCGACATCATCGAGACGCTCGAGCCGTCGGGACGGGGTGAGCTCGAGATCACGGACGTGAACAACGCCTACATCCGCGAGGGCACGCTCCGCGCGTCGGTCCTCGAGGGATGGTGGACCGACGCCGGCACGTTCCCCTCTCTGCTCCGCGCGTCGCAGCTCGTGGCCCAGGGAGGAGCGAACCGGAAGTGAGCGCGGCGGCGCTGGTCCTCGGCGCAGGGGGCATGCTCGGCAGCGAGTGCGTCCTCGCCGCGCCGGCGAACCTCGCCGTCCACGGCGCCACGCGCGCCGAGGCCGACGTGACGGACCTCGGCTCCCTGCGGGCGCTCCTCGCGCGGCTGCGACCCCGCTTCGTCCTGAACGCGGCGGCCTACACGGCCGTCGACCGGGCCGAGAGCGAGCGCGATGCGGCCTTCCGCGCGAACGCGACGGGAGCACGCAACGCGGCGATCGCGTGCCGCGAAGTGGGCGCCCGGCTCCTGCACGTGTCCACGGACTTCGTCTTCGACGGCACGGCGACGGCGCCCTACGCCGAATGGGACGCTCCGAACCCGCGCGGTGTCTACGCCGAGAGCAAGTGGGCGGGGGAGCGCGCCGTGCAGGACCTGGGGGGCGACTGGCAGATCGTGCGCACGCAGTGGGTCTATGGCGCGCGCGGGTCCCACTTCGTCGGCACGATCGCGCGCGTGGCCGCGGAGCGCGACCGCTTGACGGTCGTCGACGACCAGCGGGGCTCGCCCACCTGCACCCACGACCTCGCGCCGGAGCTCTGGAGGATCTTGCGGGACGCGCCGGCGGGTCTCTACCACGCCGGCGGGAACGGCGAGACCACCTGGTGCACGTTCGCGCGGGAGATCGTGCGCTTGGCCGGCCTCTCGACGCGCGTCGACCCCATCACCACGGCCGAATGGGAGCGCACCAAGCCCGGCGCGGCTCCGCGTCCCGCCTACTCGGTGCTCGCGCACCATCATCTGGAGCGCACGATCGGCGACCGCCTCCCGGCGTGGCGCGACTCCCTCACCCGATTCTTCGAGCGCGGCGACCTCGCCCGCCCGGCCCGTCCATGAAGTCCCTCGTCATCACCGGCGGCGCCGGGTTCATCGGCAGCAACCTCGTCCGCATGGCGCTCGAGCGCCTCCCGGATCACCGGATCGTGAACCTGGATCTCCTCACCTATGCGGGGAACCTCGAGAACCTCGCCGGCCTGGAGTCCGAGCCGCGCTACCGGTTCGTGAAGGGCGACATCGCGCAACCCGACGACGTGGCGCGCGCCTTCGACGGAGAGGTGGACGGCGTCCTGCACCTCGCGGCCGAGAGCCACGTCGACCGGTCGATCCAATCGGCCGCGGAGTTCGTCCGCACGAACGTCCTCGGCACCCAGTGCCTTCTCGACGCGGCCCGCGCGAAGAACGTGCGCCGGTTCGTCCACGTCTCGACGGACGAGGTCTACGGCTCCCTCGGCTCCCAGGGCGCCTTCACGGAGGAGACGCCGCTCGCCGCCAACTCGCCCTACAGCGCGAGCAAGGCCGGCAGCGACCTCCTCGCGCGCGCGGCGTTCCACACCCACGGGCTCCCGGTCTGCATCACGCGCTGCTCGAACAACTACGGGCCCTACCAATTCCCCGAGAAGCTCCTCCCGCTCCTCCTGACGAACGCCTTCGAGGACAAGCCGATCCCCGTCTACGGCGACGGGAAGAACGTCCGCGACTGGCTCTTCGTGGAGGACCATTGCTCGGCGCTGCTGCGCGTCCTCGAGGCGGGTGTGCCGGGCGAGGTCTACAACATCGGCGGGAACAACGAACTCGAGAACCTGACCCTCGTGAAGCGCGTGCTGGCGCTGCTCGGGAAGCCCGAGTCGCTGATCACCTTCGTGAAGGACCGTCCTGGTCACGACCGGCGCTACGCCATCGACGCGAGCAAGATCCGCCGCGACCTCGGTTGGGAGCCGGCGCACCGGTTCGAGGGTGCGCTCGCGAAGACCGTCGATTGGTACCGCGCGCACGCCGAGTGGTGGACGCGCGTTCGGAGCGGCGCCTACCGGGAGTACTATCAGCGCCAGTACGGCGGGGGCTGAGCCGGCTCGGCGGGATCCCGGGCGGGCGTCGGGCATTTCGCCGTGGGCCGTGGGCCGTCGGCCTCGGGCCGGCGGTCCGGCGGGCTCGCGCGCTGGCGGTCCCGGGGGTCTCTTGCGGCCAGCCTCTGGCAACGGGAGCCTCCAGCCGGTTTCATTCCCCCCTCCGGAATGGCCGATGGGGTGCCGGGAACCCTCGTCCCCGCCGGCTTCCGGTCTTCCGGGGGTCTCCGGCGTGGTCCGGCGATCGGCTCCGCGCACTCTCCAGCATCGTCCCTTGAATCCGTCCCAACGAATCCGAGACCGGCTCCGGCCGACCGCGCTCGCTCTGTGCCTCGTGGCGGCAGCGTTCGGCGCCGCCGGCTGCCGCGCCACCGAGGAGAAGCGGGTCTTCCAATACCTGAACGACTCGGGCTTCGGCACGCGCGCCTCCGGCGACGCCAACACCGAGAACTACCTCGTCATCGGCGACAGCGTGTCGATCAGCGACACGATCCACCCGGAGCTCAAGGTGTCGCCCCAGGAGGTGGACGTGGACGGCACGATCTCCCTGCCGGACGTCGGCCAGGTGAACGTCCTCGGGATGACGCGCCGCCGCCTCGAGGCCTTCCTCACGGAGACCTACGCGACGCTCTACGAGCGGAACGACTTCAAGGTCGAGATCCGCTCGGCCGCGGGCACGTCGGGGAAGAAGTACTTCGTCGTCGGCGAGGTCGGCAAGCAGGGCGCCGTCGCCTTCGAGGGCGACAAGACGATCATCGAGGCCGTTCTCGAAGCGGGACCGAAGGAGGAGACCGCGAATCTCTCGCGCGTCCTCCTCATCCGCGGCGACCCCGTCGATCCGCTGATCATCACGATCAACTTCCACGACTTCATCGACTACGGCGACACGACCTACAACGTCCTCGTGCGGGAGAACGACATCGTCTACATCCCGCCGACGTTCATCGGAACGATCGGCAACTTCGTCAAGCGGCTCATCTATCCCATCACCGTCGTCGTCCAGCCGCTCCAGAGCCTGATCTTCCTCTTCGCGGTCCAGAACCGGAATCGCAGCGGCGGAGGCGGCGGCGGCGTCTTCTGACGCGGTCGCGCGGATCGAAGCGCACCCATGGCCCAGCTCGACCTTCCGACCAACCAGATCCAGGAGTTCGCGAAGCTCCTGTCGCGCAAGCGCTGGGCGGTCATCCTCCCGGCGCTCGCCGGCCTCGCGATCGGGACGACGGTGCTCGGCTTCGTCCCGAAGCGCTACGAGTCCTGGACGCGCGTCGAGGTCCGCGAGGTCCGACTCGAGGAGGACTACCAGGCGCGCAACCCGAGCCAGAACCCGCTCAAGAACAACCTCGAGACGGTCTCGGCGCAGATCCTCGCGACTCCCCGGATCGACAAGGCGCTCGCCGAGCGGCTCAAGTGGCAGGACTACCTCGCCGTGCGCCTCTACCCGGAGAAGGCGCAGGAGTACCGCGACCTCGTGAGGGAGCGGACCGTGGTGGAGCGGTTCAAGAAGACGAAGGAGCAGGGCTCCGACTTCATCACGATCAAGTACCGCGACGAGGACCCGCAGCGCGCGGCCGACTTCGCGAACTCGCTGCGCGAGGTGTGGACCGGCGAGACGCTGCAGGCGTTCCGCGAGCTCATCGCCGGCGAGCAGAAGCAGGCGCGCGAGCAGCTCGACAACGCGAGCAGCCGGCTGAACTCGGCCCGGCAGCTCGTGCGCACGTGGCAGGAGCAGCACGGCCTCTCGCCGACGCAGCCGATCGGAGGGCGCGTCACGGTGGAGGAGGACTGGGTGGTCCAGCTCTACCGCAAGCTCGAGCAGGACGCGCAGACGCTCACGGGCGAAGTGGCCGCCGCGAAGGACAAGTACGAGCTCGCGAACCAGCGATGGGCGGCGGAGCCGCGGGTCGTCGAGGAGCCGCTCGACGGGCCGGGCGGTCCCTCCGGCGACCCGAACGTCGCGACCTTCACCCAGATCGCCAACCTCAAGAAGGAGATCCTCGACCTGAAGTCGGGTCTGAAGGGGATCAAGCCCTTCCATCCCAAGTACCAGATCGATCACCAGCAGATCGAGCTGCGCGAGAAGGAGATCAAGGACCTGGAGGCGAGCCTCGTCCGGCTCCCGGACGGCAATCTCGACACGAAGCCGGCGACGCGCGAGGTGCTGAGCCTGAAGAAGCTCGCCCTCAAGGAAGAAGCGGCCCGCGCCGAGTCGGAGTACAACGTGCTCCAGAGCAAGCTCGACACGACGCGCAAGCAGCTCGACGAGCACCGAGACGAGTATCGGAAGCGCGCCGAGGTCTATCAGCGCTACTCGGCGCTCCGCACGGACGAGAAGGTGGCGGAGAAGGAGTACGAGGACGCGCAGGTGCTCCTGCAGCGGAAGACCAACCTCCTGCAGCAGATCAGCGGCGCGGAGAGCAATCCCTACCGCGTCTTCGACGAGGCCGTGCCCGCCGAGGAGTCGAAGGAGCCGAACGTCCCGCTCTTCCTCGCCCTCGCGCTCGTGGCGGGCGCCGGCGCGGGGCTCCTGTGGGTCTTCCTGCGCGAGTTCCTGCGTCCGTCCTTCCGCAACGTCGAGGACGCCGTCGGAACGCTTCCGGTGCCGGTCCTCGGATTCGTCGACCGCATCGTCACGCGGCGCGAGGTGCGCCGGCAGCGGGTGCGGAAGTTCGTCGGGATCACCAGCACGCTCGCGGTGATCCTCCTGGTCGGCGGCCTCGGCTCTCTCTACCTGCTGCAGCCGAAGGCGCTGCCGAAGCCGATCCGCACGACGCTCGACGCGGTGAAGCAGAGCCTCCGGTAGCAGTTGGACGGCGGGCGCGCCCGCCCGCCACGCCCCTCAGCCCTCCGACATGTCCTGGCGCGACATCGTGGTGGCGATGGTGGTCCTGGGGAGCCTTCCCCACGCGTTCCGCCGTCCCTTCGTCGGGCTGATCGTCTTCTCCTGGCTCGCCTACATGCGCGTCCAGGACCTCTGCTGGGGCTTCGCGCGCGACCTGCGGTTCTCCTACTACGTCGCGATCGCGATGTTCGCGGGCTTCTTCCTCTTCGAGAAGACGAAGCTCGTGAAGCCCGACCCGAGGAACTCGCTGCTCCTCGCCCTCGGCGTGCTGGTCTCGATCTCGGTCTTCGCGACGCGCTTCGAGGTCTCGAGCTACGTCATCAACTACTACCTGGAGTTCTTGAAGATCCTCGCGATCACGTTCCTGACCTCGTCCATCGTGACGACTCGGGACAGGCTCCGGATCCTCGTCTGGACGATCGCGCTGTCGCTCGGGTTCTTCGGTGTGAAGTCGGGAGTCTGGGGAATCCTCACGGGCGGCGGGTCGCAGATCCTCCGCGGGCCCGGCGGGATGCTCCAGGACAACAACGACTTCTCGCTCGCGCTCACGATGAACATCCCGTTCCTCTTCTATCTGAGCCTCTCGGAAGAAGGGAAATGGGTGCGGCGTGGCCTGCTGGGAGCCGTCGCGCTCTCGTGCCTGACGATCCTGCTCACCCACAGCCGCGGCGGATTCCTCGCGATGGCGGCGACGCTCGGCCTCATGACCTGGCGCTCGCGGAACCGGGTTCTCGGCTTCGCGCTGGCGGCCCTGGCGGCGCTGCTGCTGGTGCTCTTCGCGCCGGCCGGCGTGAAGGAACGCATCAGCTCGATCCAGGAGTTCGAGCAGGACTCGTCGGCGCAGGCCCGCCTCCATACCTGGGGCGTGGCGCTCCGGATCATGGGGGCGAACCCCGTTTTCGGCGTCGGCTTCCGCAACTTCCAGGCGGCCTACCCGGAGTACGACCCGGACCCGCTGAGGGGCCTGCAGGGAGAGGGAGAGCGTGCATTCTTCGTGGCGCACAACTCCTACCTGCAGATGGGCGCCGAGTCGGGGATCCCGGCGCTCGTCATCTTCCTCGCGATCTTCGCGTCGTGCTTCGTGACGCTGCGGCGCATTCGGCTGCTGGCGATCCGCAGGTTCGGAACAGGCTGGATCCTGCACTACGCCCGGATGTTCGAGGCCTCACTGTTCGGCTTCCTCGTCGGGGCGACGTTCCTGAACCGCGCGCATTTCGACTTCGCCTACCACATGATCTCCATCGTGATCGCCTTCGGCGCCATCGCGATGCAGGAGATGCTCTCGGACGAGAAGTACCCGATCCGTGCGCGCGCCATGGCGCAGGTGGCGACGGCCCAAGGCTTCTCGGCGCACGCGATCCCCGTCCGCGAGGAGCCCGTGTCGCTCGGCAGCGGCTCGAAGGCGCACCGCCTCGCGGCCGGCCCAGGACCCAGCCCGGGCGCGAGCGCCGCCCGGCTGGCGGACGGGGCCGATCCGGAGCCGAAGCGGCCCGGATTCGGCGCCGTGGACGCCTCCCCACGCTTCGGGACCGGCTTCCGGTCGCGATCCTGAGGTCCTGGCCGTGTGCGGCCTCACCGGAGCGTTTCGATTCCGATCGGGTGCGATCGACGCGCGCGTCGTCGAGCGCATGCGCGATTCCGTGGCGCACCGAGGTCCGGACGACGCGGGTCTGTTCGAGGCGCCGGGCGTCTGCTTCGGCTTCCGAAGGCTCTCGATCATCGACCTCGCCGGCGGACACCAGCCGCTCTTCAACGAGGACGGCACGCTCGCGGTGATGCTGAACGGGGAGATCTACAACTACCGGGAGCTGCGCCGAGAACTCGAGGCCGCCGGTCACCGCCTCGCCACGCACTCGGACACGGAGACGATCGTCCACCTCTACGAGGAGCACGGGCTCGACTTCGTGCACCGGCTGCGGGGGATGTTCGCGATCGCGCTCCACGATGCGCGCCGGCGCCGGCTCGTCCTCGTGCGCGACCGCCTGGGCATCAAGCCGGTCTACTTCCGACGAACCGACCGCGGCGTGTCCTTCGGTTCGGAGCTGAAGACGCTCCTCGCGGAGCCCGACTGCCCGCGGCGCGTCGACCCGACGGCGCTCCTCGACTTCCTCGTCCTGCGCGCCGTGCCCGCGCCGAAGACGATCCTGCAGGGCGTCGAGAAGCTCCGCCCCGGCACGATGCTCGTCGCCGAGGACGACGGGAGGGTGTCGGTGCGCGAGTACTGGCGCCCCTCCTTCGCCGATCCCCTCACGGACCCTCCGGGCACGATCGCCGAGGAGCTGCTCCACCGGTTCGACGAGGCCGTGAGGCTGCGCATGATCGCCGACGTGCCCCTCGGAGCGTTCCTCTCGGGCGGGATCGACTCCAGCGCCGTGGTCGAGTCCATGGCGCGCCAGGCGCGGATCCCCGTGAAGACCTGCTCCGTCGGCTTCGAGGACCGGGAGCACGACGAGCGCGAGCAGGCTCGCTTCCTCGCGGCGCATCTGCGGACGGACCACGACGAGCGTCTCGTGCCGGCCGATCCGCGCCTCGTGCTGGACGTCCTGCCGGAGTACTTCGACGAGCCCTTCTCCGACTCGTCGGCGGTGCCGACCTACATCGTCTCGAAGGCGGCGCGCGAGCGCGTCACCGTCGCGCTCTCCGGCGATGGCGGCGACGAGAGCTTCGCCGGCTACCGGCGCTATCGATTCGACGCCTTCGAGAACCGTGTGCGGAGCGTCGTTCCGCCGCCGATCCTCGAGCCGGTCGCGCGCGCGCTCGCGGCCGTGGCGCCCTCCGGGCCGCGCGTCCCGCAATGGCTGCGCGGGCGGACGCTCTTCGCGAACCTCGCGCGCGACCCGGCCCGCGCCTACTTCCGATCCGTCGCCGCCACGCCGGTGGAGACGGCGCGCGCGATGCTCTCGCCGGAGATGCGGCGTGCCTGCGCGGGCTACGATCCCTTCGACGCGTGGAAGGAGGTCTACGACGCGGCCGACATCGACGATCCCCTGGGGCGCGTGCTCTACACCGATCTCCGGACGTACCTCCAGGACGACATCCTGACGAAGGTGGACCGCGCCAGCATGGCCGTCTCCCTCGAGGCGCGCGTGCCGATCCTCGACCACGAGCTCGTGCAGTGGACCTGCCGGATCCCGACGTCCTCGAAGCTGCGGGAGGGATCGGGGAAGTGGATCTTCCGGCGCGCCCTCGAGGCACGTCTGCCGGAGCGGATCCTGCGGGCGCGCAAGCACGGCTTCTCCGTGCCTCTCGGACGGTGGATGCGGGAAGACCTCGCGCCGGCGATGGGCGAGGCCGCCGCTTCGGCGTCGGGCGGTCTCCTCGATGGCGAGGCGCTCGCGCGGGCCCACGAGGCGCATCGGTCGCGATCCGCGGACCGCGCCGAGATCCTCTACGCCGCCCTCGTCCTCGATCGGTGGCGCCGGAGGTGGCTGGCTCCGTGACGGGCCCCCGGGAGGCGGGCGCGCGCCGCGCGCCGCTCCGCGTCGTCACGCTGACGAACCTCTACCCCAGCGAGGCCCGCCCGGGGCATGGCCTCTTCGTGGAGCAGCGCATGACGCGGTGGCGCGAGCGCTGCGGCGGCGACCTGCGCGTCGTCGCGCCCGTGCCCTGGTTCCCGCTGCGGCGCGGTTTCGGCGCGTGGTCGCGCTTCGCGCGGACGCCGCCTTCGGAGACGCGCCGCGGCGTGGCCGTGCTCCATCCGCGCGTGCTGCTCGTTCCGCGCATCGGCATGGCGCTCGCGCCCGGCGCCTGGGTGCGCGCCTGCGGGCCGGTGCTCCGCCGGTTGCACGCGGAGCGCGCGATCGACGTGCTCGACGTCCACTACCTGTATCCAGACGGCGTGGCGGCGGCCGCGCTCGCGGCGTCCCTCGGCGTTCCCTTCGTCCTCAGCGCGCGCGGCTCCGACGCGAACGTGATCGCCGCGCTGCCGGGCCCGCGACGGCGCATCGTCGAGGCGGCGTCGCGCGCGGCGGCCGTCGTCGCCGTGTCGCAGGCGCTCGCCGACCGCCTCGCATCCCTCGGCATCGCACGCGCATCGATCACCGTCGTCCGCAACGGTGTCGACGTGGAGCCCTTCCGCGGCGCGCTCTCCGCTCCGGGCGCGCCCCTCGCCGCGGGACGCGCGCTCCTCGGCGTCGGCCGGCTCGTGCGCGGGAAGGGATTCCACCTCGTGCTCGACGCGATGGCGGCGCTGCGTGCGGAGCATCCCGACCTGCACCTCGTGCTGGCGGGGGAGGGGCCCGAGCGCGCCGCGCTCGTCGAACACGCGCGCGCTCTCGCCCTGCCGGACCGGCTCCACCTGCTGGGCGAGGTGCCCCACGATCGCATCCCGGGCCTCATGGCGGCGGCCCACCGATTCGTCCTCCCTTCCTTCGCCGAGGGCTATCCGAACGTCGTCGTCGAGGCAGTCGCGGCGGGTCTTCCCGTCGTGGCGACGCGCGTGGGTGGGATCCCCGAGATCGTGGACGATTCCGTCGGAAACCTCGCGGAGACGCCCGACGCGCCGGCGCTCGCGTCGGCCCTGCGACACTCGCTCGCGCGCACCTTCGATCGTGCTCGGGTGTCGGCGCAGGCCGAAGCGCACCGGTGGGAGCCGCTCCTCGACCGCCTCGACGGCGTGCTGCGCCGCGCGGCGGAGACGTCGGGGGCGCCGGCGCCATGAGGATCCTCTACCACCACCGCACGGCGGCGGACGACGGCCAGGCCGTGCACATCCGCGAGCTGCAGGCCGCCTTCGTGCGCCTCGGTCACGAGGTCGACGAGGTGGCCCTCGTCCGGCGACGTGTCGCGGGAGCCGCCACGCGGCGCTCCGTCGCCGGAGCGATCGCCGACGCGGCGCCGCCCTTCCTGCGCGAGCTCCTGGAGCACGGCTACGACCCCGTGGGACGGCGCGCCCTGCGGCGCGCGGTCGCGGCCCGCCGGCCGGACGTGCTCTACGAGCGCTACGCGCTCTCCACGGCCTGCGGTGCCGACGTCGCCCGCGAGACGGGGATCCCCTACGTCCTCGAGGTGAACTCGCCCCTCGTCGACGAGGTGGCGCGGACGCGCGGGCTCTCGTTCCCGTCCCTCGCGCGGCGCAAGGAGCTGCGGGTCCTGCGCGCCGCCGACCGCGTGGCCGTCGTGAGCGGCGCGCTCCGCGACTGGGCCGTGTCCTGCGGCGTCCCGCGCGACCGCGTGCTCCTCACGCCGAACGGCGTCGATCTCGCGCGCTTCGCGCCCGGACCGAAGCCCCCGGAGCGCGTCGCGGCCCTCGGTCTCGAGGGGCGGATCGTGATCGGTTTCACGGGCTTCGTGCGCGACTGGCACCGGCTCGACCTCGCGCTGGAGGCGATCGCGGCGCGCGGGCTCCACCGCGCGGGCGCCGTGCTCGTCGTCGTGGGGGAGGGGCCCGCTCTCTCCGGACTGGAGAGTCGCGCGCGTGCCCTCGGGATCGTCGACGCCGTGCGCTTCACCGGGAAGGTGTCCCACGGCGAGATCGCGGAGTTCGTGAGGCTCTTCGACGTCGGCCTGGTGACGGCCATCAACCCCTATGCGTCGCCCCTGAAGCTCTTCGAGTACCTCGCGACGGCCGTCGCGAGCGTCGTCGTCGATCAGCCGAACCTCCGGGAGGTGCTCGACGAGCGGAGCGCCCGGTTCTTCCCCGCGGGCGACGCCGGAGCCCTCGCCACCGTGCTGGAGGATCTCGTGCGCGACGGAGCGGCGCGGACAGCCGTCGGCGAGGCGGGACTCGCGCTCCTGCGCGCGCGGGACTTCACGTGGGACGGGAACGCGCGCCGCGTCGTGGAAGCAGTGCACACTCTGCGGAGGCCATGACCGTCCTGCACGCCGTCAGCTTCGACGTCGAGGAGCACTTCCAGGTGGCGAACTTCGCCCGGGTGATCCCGCGCTCCGCCTGGGACGGCGAGGCGTCGCGCGTCGAGGCGAACACCGAGCGCATCCTCGCCTGCCTCGACCGGTGCGCGACGAAGGCCACCTTCTTCACGCTCGGCTGGATCGCCGAGCGCCACCGCGGGCTCGTGCGCCGGATCGTCGGCGCGGGACACGAGCTCGCCTCGCACGGCTACGACCATCGGTTCGTCGACGCCCTCGGGGAGGCGGGCTTCCGCGAGGACGTGCGTCGCACGAAGGGGATCCTCGAGGAGGCGGGCGGCGTGCCGGTGATCGGATTCCGCGCGTCCACGTTCTCCATCACGGCGCGCACTCCCTGGGCGCTGTCGGTCCTCGCCGAGGAAGGGCACCGCTACGACGCGTCGATCTTCCCGGTGCGCCACCCCGCCTACGGCGTGCCGGACGCGCCGCGCCACGCGCGCGTGGAGGCGCTTCCCGACGGCCGGAGCATCGTCGAGTTCCCGCCGCTCACGGCGCGCATCCTGGGCCGCAACGTCGCGGCGGGGGGCGGCGGCTGGTTCCGGCTGTTCCCCTTCGCGTTCACCGACTGGGCGTTCCGGCGGGCGGCCCGCGAAGGTCTCGCGGGATCCCTCTACCTCCACCCGTGGGAGTTCGACCCCGAGCAGCCGCGCGTGGCGGCGGGAGCGCTCGCCACGTTCCGCCACCGCGTGAATCTCGCGCGGACGGAGCCGCGTCTCGAGAGGCTCCTCGCGCGGCACCGATTCGGGACGATGCGGGCGGCGATCGAAGCGGCCCTCGGCGCGGGCACGCTCGACGCGCGGCCCGCGTGAGCGGCCTCAACGCCGCTGTGGTCCGGCGTTCGCCGGCGGAGCGGCGGCGGCCATGGAGGCGGCGCGCAGCAGCCGGTTCATCTGGCCCCAGAGGGCGCCGGCGGCCTGGAGACGGCTCGCGTCGCGCGGCGTCGCCGCGATCTCGGCGGCACGGAGAAGGCTCGCGCGTGCGCGCATCAGGGCGTCGGGCTCTCCCACGGTCGCCTCCGACCAGGCGATCTCCTCCCGGATCGCGACTTCGTCCGCCGGCCGGAGCGGCTCCGCGGCGGTCGACTCCAGGAGGGGCGCGAGGGCGGACACCGCATCCTGGCCGCGATCGAGGAGACGCAGCGCCCGCGCGGCGGAACGCTGCGTGCGCGCCGTCGGCGCCTCGGCCGCCTCGGAGCCGACGTCCGCGCCGAGGAGCGCGAGCGCGCGCTCGGGCTGACGGCCCGAATTCGCGAGCGCCTCGCCGAGCACCGCCGCCGCCTGGCGAGGTGCGATCGCGTGCCACGCGGTGAGCGTCACGATCGCCTCCTCGGAGCGACCGAGCTGGAGCAGCCTGCGCGCGTAGAGGTTCCAGCGCTCCTCGTCGGAAGGACGCTGGGAGACGGCGAGGCGCGCCACCTCGACCGCGGCAGTCGGCTCCCGCTCCCAGAGCAGGTCGCCGAGCCGGCGCCAGTCCTCCGTGTCGAGCGTCGCCGTGCGCAGCGGCTCCCGGAGGAACTCGAGCACGAGCTCGGCCGCGGCGATCGGACGCTGCTCCGCGAGATCGGCGCTGGCGGAGAGGAGGACCGCGGGCGTCGAGTCCGGCAGGGTGCGCTGGATGCGAGTCGCCACCTCGCGCGACTCCGCGGCGGCGGCCGGGAGCCCCGCGCGGTAGGCGGCCACCACGGCGGAGGCGCAGCGCTTCATGCGCGTCGGACTCGCCGCCGCGAGCCGCACCGTCTCGCGCGCCGCCTGGATCGACGGCACGACGTCGCCGATCGCCTGACGGATGCGCAGCAGGAGGAAGACCGACTCGAAGTGATCGGGGCGGGCCCGGACCACCTCGGCGAGGAGCCGCTGCTGCTCCTTCAGGTCGTCGCCCGTCGCGAGGTGCTGCTCCACCTCTCCGAGCCACCGTGCGAGGAACGACTCCGGCTGCTCCGGCCGCGCCGCCGCCCATTCCTCCGCGAGGCCGTGGGAAGTCGCCAGGTCGCCGCGATCGCGGGCGACCTGCCACGCTCGGCTCCAGGCGGCGTCGAGATCGGGGAGCGCGCGCGCGGCGCTGGTGTAGGCGCGCAGCGCTTCGGCGGAGCGGCTCGCGACCTGCGAGAGGGCCTCGCCTTCGAGGAAGAGTCCGATCGGATCGGCGCCCTCGGTCCCCTGGAGCGCGCGGATCTCCGTCAGGGCCTCTTGGGCGCCGCCCGGCGTGCGGAGCGCGATCACGAGCTGCAGCGCGAGGCGCGCGCGCTCGGAGCCGGCCCCGGCGAAGAGCACGGCGGCGTCGACCCAGGGCGAGACACGGGGCAGGCGGGTCGCGTCCGGGGGCTTGCCCGAGCCGACGATGGAGATCGCGGCGGCCGCCACGACGCTCAAGGGATCGTCGATCTTCAGCGAGTCCTGCACTCCGAGGAGCTCCTCCGCCTGCGGCGTCGTGCCGGCGAGCTGGGCGAGGCAGGCGCGGCGCATGTCGAGGGGATTCGCGCCCCAGTCGCGGCGCGCGATGAGGAGCGCCTCGTGGGCTCCCGTCGTGTCGCCCTTGCGGACGAGCGCGTAGCCGAGCCACATCGCGTTGTCCGGATGGTTGTGCAGGGCGACGAGTCGGTCGAAGACATGCACCGCCTCGTCGAACTGCCCGGCCTCGAGGAGCGTGTGCCCGAGCACGTGGAACTTCTCGAGACGGCCCGACTGGCTCCCGAGGTCGGCGAGGAGGCGGGCGGCGGGGACGGAGGCGGCCGCGCGCCCTTCGCGACGCGCGCGCTCGACCACGCGGAACAGACGGGGGACGTCGATCCCCGCCGGCTCGGCGCGCAGCCGGTCCGCCTGCTCGGCGGCTCCCGCCGCGTCATCGCGCGCGAGGGCCGCCTCGAGGCGCACCTGGATCGCCGCCGACGCGGCCCGCGTCCCGGGGGGAAGCCCCTCCAGGAGCGGCTCGAAGTCGGCGCGCCCGTCGGCCGCGAGGAGCCGCGCGGCGAGGAGCCGCGCGTCGGACGTCGCGTCGGCGCTGCGGGCGAGGTCGACGAGGATCTCCTCGGCCTCCGCGAGGCGCTCCTCCTCGAGGAGCGACCGCGCCAGCACGACGCGGCCCTCCACCTCCGGCCGCGCGAGGATCTGGCGGAGATCGATGTCCGGAGGCGCCGCGCCCGACTCCGCGATCGCGCGCAGGATCTCGGGATCGCTGGGGATGGCCTCGGAGGCGCGGAGGAACGCCTGGCGCGCATCGTTGCGCTCGCCGAGGCGCGCCCGCGAGAGTCCCGCGAGGACGAGAGCCGGCAGGAGGTCTGCATCGCGCGAGAGCGCGCTCAGGGCGCTCGCCGCCGACGCCGCGAATTGGTTGCGGCCGAAGTAGTCGCGGGCGAACGTCAGGTGGAGCCAGCTCTCGGTGTATCCCGTCGGAACGCCGCTCGTGCGCAGGAGTCCGTCGTCCTCGATGCCCTGCAGGGTCTGTCCGAAGCGGCCGACGTAGCGCTCGGCCGCCACGCGGAGCAGGTAGAGGTACCGCTCGCTGCCGCGCGGGTCGACGATCAGCGCGAGACGGAGATCCTCGGCGATGCGGAGCGGGTCGATCGCCGACCGGAGCTCCGGCGAGAGCTTCGAGGGATCGCCCCCGAGGGCCAGCCGGACGCTCGCGCGCAGAGCGAGCAGATCGGCGTCGCGGGGCGCGTTCCCCACGCCGATGTCGCAGGCGAAGAGAGCCTCGTTGACGTTCCCGAGTCTCTGCTGGGCGCGTGCGAGGATCCGCGCCGCTTCCGGGAGGAACTCGCCGGTCTCCGGGTCCTGCCGCGCGACGAAGCCGCCCAGCTTCGCCGCGACCTCCGCGTCGGGCTTCCCCTGGAGGTGGAGCAGGAGGCCGTCGAAGTACTCGAGCGCGCGAGACAGCATCTGCGAGTCGTGATCGCGGCCGAGCTTCTTGCGGACGCGGTCGATGGTCGATCCGAGGACCTGCGCGTCGCGCATGGAGGCGGCCGTGCGCAGGAGCCGGAGCTTCATCGGCATCGGGACGTTGAACCTCCCCGATTCGACGTAGTCGCCGAGCAGCTCGATGGCCTCGCGGGGTGCGCCGGCGCTCGCGATGGCCCGCGCCGCCGCGTCGACGACGTAGGGGTGCTCCCGGTAGACCGGCACGTCCATCGCCGTCCGGGCGAGCGCGAGGGCCTCGTCCACGCGCCCCGTCTCCGTCAGGAGCTCGAGGAAACGCCACATGGCGAGGCGGTCCTCGTGGTGCAGCGAGAGGCCCTTCAGGAGGAACTCGCCGGCGCGCAGGAAGTCGCTGCGCGCGGCCGCGATCGACGCCGCCACGCGGGCGCGCGTGTCGACGCTCCGGAACTCGAGGGCTCGGTCGATCACGCGCTGCAGCGCGATCGAGCGCGGATGCGACTCCGGCAGGCCCAGCACCTCGTCGAGCCCGGCGGCGATGCCGGCGAGGGATCCGCCGAGCGCCGTGCTCCGGAGCTCGGCCGCGAGCTCGCTGCGACGGAAGCGCGCGCGCTGCAGGTGCGAGTTTCCGGCGGCGAGCATCGCGGGGGGATAGTCCGCGAGGGACGCGAGGGCCGCGACGGCGGCGTCGATCGACCGATCGAGGTCGCCCTGGCTCGCGTCGCCGCGCTCGGCGAGCGCGGTCGCCAGCTGGACGTAGGCGTAGGGGTTCCCCGGATCGACGACGTCGACGACGACGCGGAAGTCGGCCTCGGCGGCGGCGTACATGCCGAGCCCGCGGTAGGTCTGCCCGCGGAGCATCAGCGCGTCGCGGCGCAGGGCGAGGCGCGCCGGGTCTTCCGTCTTCTCCGTGTCGTCGATGATCTCCGTGAGGATCCGCTGGGCGCTCGACAGATCGGCGCGCGTCCCGCTGGAGAGCGATCGGGCCTGCTCCAGACGCACGGCATCGCCGTGAGGGCAGCCGATGCCCGCCGCTCCGGCGAGGAGGGCCGACGCGAGGAGGAGCCTGCGCATGGGACGGCCGAGTCTGCGCCGACGATCGAGCGGGCTCAAGGACGCTGCGTCGGATCGAGCCCGACGCGGCGCATCCGCTGGTAGAGGGTCGCGCGGTGCAGCCCGAGGAGCTCCGCCGCCCTCGTCCGGCTCTGGTGCGTCGAGGCGAGAGCCCTCTCGAGGAAGCGCCGCTCGCAGACGGCGAGCATGTCCTCCAGCCGCCCGAGGGGCACGTCGTCGATCCGCTCGGCGGAGGCGTCCGACGCCGGGGTCTCGGAGCCGCCAGGAGACGCGGCGGAATCCTGCCCGGCGGCGCCGACGGCCCGGGGCAGGTCGCGCGACTCGACCCGGTCGCCGGCGCCGATCGCCACGGCGTGCTCGATCGCGTTCTCGAGCTCGCGCACGTTGCCGGGCCAGCGATGGCGCACGAGACGCGCCATGGCGTCGGGAGCGATCGCGCGGACGGGCCTTCCGAGGGCCGCGCTCGCGCTCCGCAGGAAGTGCGCGGCGAGGTCCGGGATGTCGACGGGCCGGTCACGGAGCGGAGGGATCTCCACGGCGACGACGTGGATCCGGTAGTAGAGGTCCTCGCGGAAGCGCCCGGCGCGCACCTCCTCCTCCAGGTCCGCGTACGTGGCGAGCACGACGCGCACGTCGACGGGCCGCGTCTGGGCCTCGCCGACGCGCTCCACGACGCGCTCCTGCAGGACGCGCAGCAGGCGCACCTGCAGGCTCGGCGACGAGGTGCCGATCTCGTCGAGGAAGATCGTGCCCCCGGAGGCGACCTCGAAGCGGCCGGCGCGATCGCGGACGGCGCCCGTGAAGGCGCCGCGCGCGTGACCGAAGAGCTCGCTCTCGAGGAGCTGCTCCGGGAGCGCTCCGCAGTTCACCTCGACGAAGGGCCCCGTGCGGCGCGGGGACGCGGTGTGGATCGCGCGCGCGATCACCGACTTGCCCGTGCCGCTCTCGCCGTGAAGGAGGATCGTGGCGCGCGTCTGGCTCGCCGTCTCCAGGAGCGCGAAGACCTCCCGCATCCGCGCGTCGCGGACGACGAGGGACCCGAGCTCGGCGCGCTTCTCCAGCTCCGCGCGCATCGTCCGGTTCTCGCGATGGAGCCGGCGCTGGCCCGCGGCCTTCCGCACGGCGAGCTCGATCTCCTCCTTCTCGATGGGCTTCGACGCGTAGTGGCTCGCTCCGTCGCGCATGGCGCGGACGGCGCCCTCGACGGTGCCGAACTCGGAGACCACGACGATCGCCGGTGCGTCCGGGAGAGCCGCGATCTCCTCCAGGAGGGCCCGCTCGCCGGCGGTCGCCTCGTCGACGATGGCGACGTCGATGCCTCCGGAGGAGATGCGCCGCAGGAACGCCTTCACGTCGCGCAACCAGCCCGCCTCGCAGCCCGCGGCGCGCAACGCCCGCTCGAGGTCGCGGCCCGAACCGGGTTCGGGGTCGAGGATCAGGACCGACGCCGCCGACGCCGCCTGCGGGGGCGCATCCGGCGGCCGGTCGGAGGGGCGGTTCGGTTCGGGCATCGCGGGCAGACGACGCCGGGGCGTCGCGGGATCACGACACTCCTCATCGAACTCCCGAGGTGGGGGAGTTGAGGCCGCTCGGCCTCGGGCCAGCGCCGAAGCCCTCGACGACCGCTCAGCCGCCGTTCGGCGCGGCGGGGAAGTGGAGGCGGAGTTCGAGCCTCCCGTCCTTCAGGGAGCAGCGCGCCTCCCCGCCGTGCGCCCGCACGAGCCCGCGCGCCTCGGCGAGGAGCAGGCCCGAGGGAGGATCCTCGGACGCGTAGGGGTCGAAGAGCCTCGGGCCGATCGCGGGGTCGAGCGTCGCGCCCTCGGCGGAGACGCTCACGACGGCGTCGGCGCCCGCCCGCGCCGTCGCGAGCGCGACGGATCCCTGGGTCGCGCGCAGGACGAAGTCGAGGGTGGCGTCGATCGCCTGGGCGGCGATGGGCTCGTCGAGGAGCGCGGGAACCGGCTGGGAGCAGCTGCTGGAGATGCGCGCGACGGACCTCGACGCGGCGGCGCGCTCCAGGGCGAGCGCGCTCAAGTCGCCGCGCTTCGGGCGCGCGCGACGCGCGCCCCCGGCGGCGCGCAGGCTCTCGACGCTGCGACGGAGCCGCTCCAGACCGTCCTGCACCGCGTCCCACCGCGTGCCGGCGGCCTCGCCGCCCTTCTCCTGCGCCATGAGCTGTGCGTAGCCCGAGACGGTCGCGAGGGGCGTCGCGAGCTCGTCGGCGAGCCCGCGGATCCACTCGCCGTCGCGGATGGAGGCGGGGGTCGGTGGAGGCGCCGCTCCGGTCGCGGAGAGCGCCTGCGTCGCCGCCCGCAGGAGCTCCTCGAGGACGACGGGCTTCAGGAGGGGGATCGCACCCAGCGTCACGAGCCCGCGGCCCGGGCCGAGCGCGTCGGCGAGGAGCACGAGCATCGGGGGCGGGGAGGCCGCGCTCTCGCGCAGGCGGGCGAGGCGCGCCGCGTCCCCCGCGGCGAGGCTCGCCTCGTCGACCACCACGAGGGCCGCCGTGGCGAGGACGTCTCCGGCGTCCTGCAGCCGTGCGACGCGCCGCACGGACGGCGCCGGGTCGAGGCTCGCCAGCACCGCCTCCAGGGCCCGGGAGGCGGGCTCGAGGGGTGCGACGAGCACGAAGGGCGACCCGGGGTGCGAAGCCATGCAGTGGTGCGGCGGAAGCATGTCCCCGGCCCCAGGCCGGGGCAACTGGAAGCCGCCTCGAATGCGGCATCTCCGCCGTGGCGCTCATGCCGCGACCGGCGCGAGGACGAAGGAGGGAGCCGGAGAGGAATGGACTTCGAGCTTCTCGAGACGCCCACGGCGACCCGGGTCCCGCCGGGCATGGTGCTCGTCCCCGCGGGACGATTCCGTTTCGGCGCCGAGGGCGCCTGGCGGGAGCTTCCGGCCTTCGCCATCGATCGGACCCCGATCACGAACGCGGCTTGGATCGAGATCGCCGGACGCCACGGCCTCCCGCTCCCGCCGGCCCTGCGGAACGAGGAGTTCGCGCGCGCGAAGGGCGATCATCCGGTGGTCGGCCTCTCGTGGGAGCGGGTGCGCCGAGTCCTCCTGCGGGAAGGCTTCGATCTGCCCTCCGAGGAGGAGTGGGAGAAGGCGGCCCGGGGAACCGACGGACGCAGCTACCCCTGGGGCGACGCCTTCGATTCCGCGAGGTGCAACACGCGTTCGAGCGGACGCTTCGACTCGACGCCGGTCGCGAGCCACGCCGAGGGCGCGAGCCCCTGGGGAGTGCTCGATCTGGCGGGGAACGTTTGGGAGTGGACCTCCTCGACGACGGCCGACGGGCTCGTGCGCGTGAAGGGAGGATCCTGGTTCGATCCGCCCGCCCTCGCCCGCGCCGACCGGGGGCTCACGGCGCGGCCCGACTTCGCGAGCTCGAGCATCGGATTCCGGCGCGTGTGGCGCGGAGGCGCGGCCGAGATCGCAACGGTCTCGGAGGATCGTCGCGACGCGACGCCCTCGCCCCTCGACGCCCTCTCGGCGGAGCCCTTCGACTTCCAGTCCTTCGCGGAGCTCGCCGAGTCGATGCGCACCGCCGTCGAGCGGACGCGGTCGCACGCGGACGCATGGGAGACGTCCTTCGATCACGAGGCGATCGACGGCGCACTGCGCGTCGTCCTCGCCGACGCCGGCGCGCCGGCGGCGAGCGAAGAGGCGCGCGAGTCGCTGCGGCGCGGGATCGAGTTCGGCGACCTCGCCGCGGCCCGGAAGGCGCTCCTCGTGCTCGAGCGCCTGGGGGCGAGCGCCGCGGAACGGGCCGTCGCGGCGCAGGCGATCGCGGCGGCGGAGGTGCTCCAGGCCGCCGCGCCCTCGCGGACCGACCACGGAGACCCGACGGCGCGACGCTGGTGGATCCTCGTGGCCGTCCTCGCGCTCGCGAACGGCGCCCTCTGGGTGGCCCGCATCTCCGGACAGCTCGGGTGACCGCTCGATCACGCGACTCCTCGGGACCGGGCTCGAATTCGGACGGCAGTGGGGGGGATACTCGGGGCGTGCAACTGACCGCGGCGGGCTCCCGGGCGCTCGACGATCGATCGATCGATCTGACGTTCGTGGTGCCCGTGCACGACGAGGAGATGAATCTCGTGCCGCTCCACGTGGCGATCTCCGACGTCGTCGCGCGCATGGGCTGCAGCGCCGAGATGGTCTACGTCGACGACGGGTCGCGCGACCGGAGCTACGCACGCCTGCTGAAGCTCCGAGCCGGGGATCCGCGCATCCGGATCGTGAAGTTCCGCGCGAACTTCGGGCAGACTCCGGCCCTCGCGGCCGGCTTCGAGGAGGCCCGCGGCGCCGTCGTGGTGACCCTCGACGCCGACCTGCAGAACGACCCCGCCGACGTGCCGCGGCTCCTCGCCGAGCTCGATCGGGGCTTCGAGGTCGTGAGCGGCTGGAGGAAGGACCGCCGGGAGCCGTGGCTGTCGCGGCGGCTCCCCTCGCAGATCGCGAACTGGATCATCGCCCGGCTGACGGGCCTCCCGCTGCACGACTCGGGGTGCACCCTGAAGGCCTACCGGACCGCGGTCGTGAAGAACCTGCCGATCTATGCCGACGCGCACCGCTTCCTTCCGGCGATCGCGTCGATCCGCGGCGCCCGCGTGAGCGAGATCCCCGTGAGCCACCGTCCCCGGCACGGAGGGCGATCGAAGTACGGGATCGGCCGCACGAGCCGCGTGCTCTTCGACCTTCTCAAGGTGCGCGTGCTGGTGCGCTTCTCTCCGCGGCCCCTGCAGTGGTTCGGCCTCGGCTCGCTCCCCGCCTTCGCCCTCGGCTTCCTCGCCCTCGTGGCGAACGTGTTCCTCGCCCTGGAGCCGGCGGGCCTCGGGCACCCGGCGAGGATCAACGTCGTGTACGTCAGCACGTCTCTCCTGTTCTTCGGCCTCGGGATCCACTTCCTCCTGATGGGACTGCTCTGCGAGCTCGCCGTGAAGGCGAGCCGCGGACGGCGCGCCACGGTCCTCGACTCGATCCTCGCGGAGGTGCACGGATGAGCTCCGGAGCGGGAGCCGGTCTCGCGGACGCGCCGCGCGCGGCGGAGGTCGCGCCCCTCGTGGAGGTCTCCATCGTGAGCGCCCTCGAGCCCGATGCCGAGGTGGAGGACCTCATCGACGGCTACGGCCGCAAGCTCGCGGAAGCGGGGCGCAGCTACGAGTTCGTCTTCGTGCTCGACGGACCGAACCCGAAGGCCGCGAAGATCCTCGAGCGGCGCCGCCAGGCGGGAGCGCCCGTCCGGTGGATCGGCTTCACGCGGCCCTTCGGCGAGACGCTCGCGATCTCCGCCGGCGTGGAGGCGGCGCGGGGCCACGTCATCGTCACGGCGCCCAACTACCTCCAGATCGATCCCTGGGAGATCAAGGGCATGCTCGACGAGATCGACGCCGGAGCCGATCTCGTCTGCGCCTACCGGCATCCGCGGAAGGATCCTCTGGCGAACCGCATCCAGTCGACGCTCTTCAACCTGCTGCTCCGGTGGCTCGTGAAGATGCCCTTCCACGATCTGAACTGTCACTTCCGCGCGATGCGGCGCGAAGTGATGCGGGAGATCCCGATCTACGGCGATCAGTTCCGCTTCCTGCCCCTCATGGCGCAGCGCCACGGATACCGCGTCTCCGAGCGCCGAGTGCGCCACCTGAAGGAGCGCGGGAGGAAGGGCTTCTTCGGATTCGGCGTCTACCTTCGGCGCTTCCTCGACATCCTCGCCGTCCTCTTCCTCACGAAGTTCGCGCTGAAGCCGCTGCGGTTCTTCGGGCTCATCGGCAGCGTCTTCGAAGTCTTCGGAGTCGGCATCCTGGCCTGGTGCACTTGGGACAAGGTGTTCAACGGGATCCCGATCGGAGACCGGCCGCTCTTCGTGCTCGGAGTCGTCCTCGTCGCCCTCGGGGCTCAGGTGATCGGCTTCGGCCTCGTCGGCGAGATCATCATCTTCTCGCAGGCTCGAAACCTCCGCGAATACCGGATCGAGCGCATCGACGGGTGAAGCCCATCGAGTCCGTCCCCCCGGCGGGAGCCGCGCACCAGACGTCGGAGCGGGGCTTCGGCGCGCGCGCCCAGGTCGGCGCCGAGCACGCGGCCGCGGCACCCGGCGCCGACCATCTCGTCGTCCGTGACGCCACGGAGAAGGACTTCGACACGCTCGACGCATGGGCTCTCGCGTCGCCCCGCGCGAGCTTCTGGCATCGGCCCGGCTGGCTGCGCGCCGTGCGGCGGGTCTTCGGGAACCCCGACGCGACCCTCGTGGCTCTGCGGGCGGGACGCGTCGTCGGCATGCTGCCCCTCGCCCGCACGGAGACGCTGCTCTTCGGCACGAACCTCGTCTCCGTTCCCTACGGCGTCTACGGAGGCGTCGCCGGCGACGACCCGGACGTCGAGGCCGCTCTCATGGCGCGTGCGCGCGCCACGGCCGAGGCCGCGAGCGTCGGCTACCTCGAGCTGCGCCACCGCGATGCGCGGGTCGCGGGGTATCCGGAGAGCGCGCTCTACGTGACGTTCGAGCGCGAGCTGCCGCCCGATCCGGAGCAGGCGCTCGCCATGCTTCCGAGGAAGGCGCGCGCCGCGGCGCGTCAGGGGCGCGACAAGCACGGGCTCGAGTTCGACGAGGGGCTCTGGTTCCTCGACGATTTCTACGACCTCTTCTCGAGGAACAAGCGGCACCTCGGATCGCCGCCGCTCCCGCGCGCGTTCTTCCACGCACTCGTCTCGGAGTTCCGCGGTGACGTTCGCCTGCACGCCGTCCGGCATCGGAGCAAGCTCGTCGCCGGAGTCCTCTCCTTCACCTTCGGGAAGACGCTCCTCCCCTACTACTCGGGAGGGCTCTCGCAGTACGAGCCGATGCAGTGCAACAACTTCCTCTACTGGAAGCTGATGGAGTGGGGCTCGCTGCACGGCTGTCGCGCCTTCGACTTCGGGCGCAGCCGCGTGGACACGGGGCCCTACCACTTCAAGAAGAACCAGGGCTTCGAGCCGCAGCCGCTCCACTACGGCTATCACCTCGTGAGGAGCCGGAGCCTCCCGAAGCTGAACCCCGGGAATCCCGCCTTCGATCTGCCGCGCCGCGTGTGGCAGCGCTTGCCGCTCCGCGTCCACGAGGTCCTCGGCGCGACGCTCTCTCGCTACCTGCCGTGAGCGGCGGAGCGACGGCAGGAACGGCGCGGCGGAGCCCGGGCTCGGCGGTCGGCGCTCCGAAGGCCGTGGCGGCGCCGGCGACGCCCGATCGGCTCGCCGTTCCGTTCTGCATCGCTTGGAGCCTCCTGCTCGCGGCGCTCTCCTACGCGGCGATTCGGCGCGAGGGCGCGTGGGACCAGGTCCCCGCCTGGGACAGCTCCTGGTACCACACGATCGCGCTCGAGATGAAACGGGCCTTCGCGGACCGGGGGCTCGTGGGCTTCGCCGAAGCCTGGGTCGGTTTCTCCGAGATCCATGCGCCCCTCGTGCCGGCGCTGTCGGCGCTGAGCATGCTGCTCCTCGGCGAATCGCGCTGGGCGGCGGAGCTCGTGCTCCCGGTGGCGACGGTCTTCTTCCTGCTCGGGTCGTTCCGCGTCACGGAGCGCCTCTTCGGACGCAAGACCGCTTGGGCGTCGACGCTCCTCGTGTCGTCGTTCCCGCTCTGCCTCGGACTCTCGCGCTTCTACCTCTTCGAGTGGGTGACGGCGTCCCTCTACGCCCTCGCCGGCTGGGCGCTGCTCTCGACGGAGATCCTCGCTCGGTGGAAGCCGACGCTCCTCTTCGGCCTGCTCGCCGGTCTCGTGTCACTGTCGCGCATGGGGAGTCCGGTGCTCCTCGTGGGGCCGGCCCTCGTGATGGCCCTGCTCGCGCTGCGCCAGCCGGCGGCGCCGGCGAGGCTGCTGCGGCTCGCGACGGCGACCGCGATCGCGATGGCGCTCGCGGCCACTTGGTACTGGCCCAATCGCGAGGCCATCGTCGCCTACGTCGCGCGCGTCACCTACGGCAGCGCGTCGGCCTACTACGCCGGCGACGCGGGGTCGTTCTCCCTGGAGAACTTCTTCTACTACCTCCATTGGAACGTCCTCGAGGGGCCCGGCGTCCCGACGGTGACGATCGTCCTGCTCGGTCTCGCGGCCGGCGCCTGGAAGACGCGGGGACGCGTCCTCCGCAGCGGGCCCATGGGCGCGCTGCTGTTCGTCTGGGGGCTCGGATTCCTCTTCCTGTTCACCGCGACGCAGCGCGTGGGGGCGCGCTACTTCGTGCCCCTCGTCCCGATCGTCGCCATCGCGACGGTGCGCGCGATCGCGGCCATCCCTTGGCGCTTGCCGCGGCGCGCCGCCGCGGCCGTCGTCGCGGGCTTCGCGATCTTCCACCTGACGGCGTCGACGCTCTTCTTCCCCGTGCCGCACGACTCGGCTCTCGGGGGCCAGGGCGCCATCGGAGGCTTCGCGCTCTGGAACCACCGAACGCCGTTCCTCGAGCTGGCGTCGTCGGTCGGGCTGCAGAGCCCGCGCGCCGACTTCCGGATCCCCGAGATCGTCGACCGGCTGGAGTCCCTCGGCATCGGCTCGAAGGCCTACGTCTACGTGATGGCCGATCACCCGTTCTTCGAGGTGAATCCGCTGCGCCACGAGGCGATCCTCCGGCGCCTCGACTGGACGTTCGCGATGGTGCCGCCTCTGCGCGACCACCGGAGCCCCGAGTGGAATGAGACCGTTCGCCGGGAGCTCGGCGGAGCGACGGCGCTCGTCGTCCGCAGCGGCGGAGCGAGCCACGCGTCGGCCGGCGACCTGGGGGATCTGCTGCCGGAGCTGCTCGACCCCGTGCTGCGCCCCTTCGAGGCGGCGGGCGAGCCGTTCTACTTGGGCGACGGATCGATGGCGCGGGTCCTGCTGCGCGTCCCGGCGGCGCGCGCCGTGTCGGCGCTCCCGGCCGGATTCGAGCGCCGGTCGGCCCGCTTCTTCGACGAGAAGGAGACGCGGTTCGAGCTCCTGGGGACGCGCGTCGAGGACGCCGAGGACGCGACGGCGCTCACGCTCGCGCTCGCGACGGATCGTTTCCCTCTCGAGTCGCCCGGTGGATTCGTCCACGTGCTCCTCGGATCCGAGGGAGAGACGATCAACTCCGGCCGCGAAGTCGCGCCGCTCCCGCTCGATCCCGCGCGGACGCCGCGGAAGGGCCCCTGGATCCTCCTCTTCCGCGTGGTGCTGCCCGGAGTCCCGAACGCGGAGCTCCGGCGCGAGGGCGGCCGCGTCGGCTTCGGGATCCTCCAGCCGCAAGAGAACGGCGGCAGCCGCCGGCTGAAGGTCGAGTCCGATGCGGCCGTGGACGACAACGGCACGCGGGTGATCGTGGGGACGATCGCTCCCTCGGGCTGAGGGACGGCGCGCTCGCCGCGACGGGGGCGATCCTCGGACGACCGCTGCCTCGGGCCGCTACGCCGGGGGGCGCTCGCCGCGCAGGAACGCGTCGACGGCGGCGGCGAAGCCGGCGGCCGCTTCCGAACCGAGCTCGATCACGCGGCCGACTCCGGCGGCGCGCGCGGCCGCGCTGTCGCGCGCGCGGTCCCCGAAGGCGACGGAGCGCGACGGATCGAGCGACAGCTCTTCGATCGCGCGCAGGAAGAGACCGGGTCTCGGCTTCCGGCAGGAGCAGGCCTCCGGAGGGACCGCCGTGTCGTCGACGGGGGCGTGGGGGCAGTGGTAGTGGGCGTCGGGTCTCGCGCCGGGGCCGAGGAGCGCGTCGAGACGCTTCCGCTGTGCCGCGTAGTCCTCCTCCGTGAGGAGGCCCCGGGCGATGCCCGATTGATTGGTCGCCACCACGAGCACGAATCCGGCGCGGCGCAGGCGCGCGAGACCCTCGGCGACCCCGGGGAGCAGCTCGAGCTGATCGGGGCTCTTCGCGTAGCCGACGTCCCGGACGAGGGTCCCGTCCCGATCGAGGAAGGCCGCCGGTCGCAGCCGGCGCGGCTCCGCCCGAGACCCCGACGTCACGGGTTCGCTTCCGGCTCCGAGTCGAGCGCGGACACCGGCTCGAGACGGAAGTACAGCCGGCGCGGATGCTCGTGGCTCGTGAACTGGAACGGGAAGATCAGGTCGTCGAAGGTCCAGAAGAGCGGGAACGCGATCGAGAAGTCGGACACGCCGCCGTCGTAGTAGCGCGGGATACGGAAATGCGTCGCCCCCGAGGTGACGCGCGTCTGCGGCGCGAAGCCCTCCTTCTCGACGGTGACCGACGCGCTCCCGGGCTCGATCACGGCCGGCGTCGTGAGCCCCGTGTCGCGGCCGTCGATCGTGACGGTCGCACCCTCCGGCTCCGTGAAGACGAAGACCTTCTTGCTCCCCCGGAAGGCCAGGCAGCCGCCGAGGAGGGGCGCGCAGAGGATCGCGATCGTGACGGCTCTTCGATTCATGGCGTGATCGCGGAACGCTTCGTCTCCGCGCCTCCGGGTTTCCGCATCACGACGAGGATCCATCCGCGGAGTCCCGCGAGGGACTCGTGCCGCGAGATCCACTTCTCGTAGGAGACGGCGATGCGGAAGAGGATCGACGAGAACATCAGATAGACGGGGTACTGGCAGAACGTCTCGAGGCTCACGACCTCGAGGCCGGAGCGCGAAGCCAGCTCCCGCAGCCGGGGCCGCGTGTTCGCGCGATAGAACGTGGGGAAGACGTCCTCTTCCTCGTTGCCGACGACGCGCGGCACGAGCCACGTGTGGAACGCGTGGGGAGTCCATCGCGAGACCTGGGACGCGTAGTCCCAGAAGTTCGGCGCCATCGCGACGATCGTTCCGCCCGGAACGAGGACGCGCGCGAACTCGGCGAAGACCTCCTCGGGCTTCTCCAGGTGCTCCAGGACGCTGCGCGTGACGATCGTGCCGACGCTGCGATCGGCGAGCGCGAGGTGCGCCAGGTCGCCGACGACGGGGATCACCGACTCGCCGCGCTCGAGCTGCGTGCGCTCGCGCCCGTAGTCGAAGGCGATCGCCCCCTTCGCGCGCGGCGCGAGGAGCCGTGCGTACTCCATGCCTCGGCCGCAGCCGGCATCCAGCACGGGAGCTCCGCTGTGGAGCACGCGGTCGATGGCGGCCCGGTAGCGCTGGTCGGGCCCCACGTAGTCCGGGTAGTGGCGGCGGAAGATCCTCCAGCACCGCTCCTTCGCGGCCGCGAAGGCGACGGGCTTCTCCTGCAGCGTCACGGTGGTGGCGTCAGTCACGAATCGGCGGGAGGAGCAGGGCGTTCAGGAAGGCTTTCGTGAGACCCTGCCACACCAATCGGAAATTCGGGTCCTCGGAGAATAGGACGGCCCTCCCACGCCCCACCCGGGACGACATCGCGAAGGCGCGGCCCGCGAGGCGGCGCGTCGCCTCGGCTCCGACGAAGCCGGCCGCCCTGGGGTCCTCGGTGTAGAGGAACGCCGGCTGTCCCGTCGTCGGATCGGGATCGAAGGCCTGCTCTCCGTTGGCGAGGACCGAGAGGGGGCCGTCGCCGCAGCCGAAGGCGACGGAGGAATCGGGTTCCACCTCGAGGCGGAGGATCGCCCCCGGATTCCCGCGGCGGCGCATCTCGGCCTCGCGCTGATCGGCGGGCACGTAGCGGCGTGCGCCCGCCTCCTGCGCGGCGCCGCGGGCGGTGTCCGCTCCGGCCTCGGGCTCCGGCGTCTTCGCGATCCGGATGCGCGTGAGCCCGCTCCTCTCCGCCGTGGCCCACAGGCCGCCGCGTCCGAGGCCGACGAAGAGCCCGCCGGCCGTCATCCAGTCGCGGAGGCGATCGACGGTCGCCTTGGGAACGGCGCGGTCGTAGCCGTATCCGTCGGGGAAGACGATGGCTCCGAAATCGGAGAGACGCACCGAGCCGAGCCGTTCGAGCGGAACGATCGTGAAGGGGATCCGGTGGCTCCGCTCCAGCAGGAATCGAACGGCGCCGAAGGACGTGGCGTCGACGTCGGGACCGGCGACCACCGCCACGCGCCGACGCTTCAGCGCGAGCACGCTGTCGCTCCCGAGATCGGCGCCCTCGTCGGCGAGGCCCGAGGGCACGGCCGTCACGGTCACGCCCGTCTCCTCGGCGGCGGCGCGCACGCGGTCCAGGAGGTCGGCGCCGTTCCCGGCCACGGGGATGACGAGCGTGCCGCGTTCCCAGACCGTCCCGCCGAGGCGCGTCTCCTTCGTGCCGATCGAGAGCCGCGTTCCTTCCTCCAGGAGGCGCGCGGCGAGACGCGGTGCGTTCCCCTGGCGCCAGTCGACGAGGAGCGCGTAGGCATTCTTCGGATCGCCCACGATCCCCCGGCTCCTCGGGAAGCTCCCGTCGTAGGGGGCGCGCGCGACGTCGATTCGCGCCAGGCTCTGGAACGCCTCGAGCCCGAAGGCCCGCGGAAGGCTCCAGGCCGTCACGTCGTAGAAGTAGAGATCGCGGAGCTGCGGAGCGGGCTCCAGCAGGGCGTTGGCGAGACGCTTCCGCGGCTGCGCCAGCGGAACGAGGTAGGTGCCGGCCGCGAAGGCCTCCTTCGCCACGTCCTTGCCGTCGAAGCTCCGGAGGGGTCCCGCGACGAAATCGGTGCCCGCCCGATCCACCTGGATGCCCTGCGACGCGAGGAGGCTCGCGAGGGACGCGGATCGGAGCGGATCGCTCCCCTCGGGAATCACGTACTCGATCACGGGGCCGCGCTCGCCCTCCTCGATCGCCGTGCGATGCCAGTCCCAGAAGCGTCGAACGAGCGCCGACCGCTGGGCCGCGGACGTCTCGCAGGTGGCGAAGGCCGCGATGAAGTGGTGCCAGATGCGGTCCCGCAGCGTGAGCAGCGTCTCGTCGTCGCGCCGCAGGGCGAGGCCCGCAGACGAGTGGCCCGCCTGCTCGTAGGTCATGCCGATCGCGCCCTGGAAGGTGGGCCAGGAGTCTCCGTACCCCGGATAGAAGAGGTCGAAGTTCTCGCGCGTGTAGTAGGTCCAGCCGAAGCGGTCGAAGGCCGCGGCGTTCGCGCGCCCGAACTGCGTGCTCCAGTCGACGACGTCCGCGGGCAGGTTCGCGTTGACCGGGTAGACGGGCGGGAAGAAGAAGTACGAGGAGGACGCTCCCATCTCGTGGAAGTCGACGTGCACCTGCGGCGGCGTCCGGAGATAGAAGGGGATCCGCGAGCGCGTCTCGACCTGGGTGAGGAAGGCCCAGTCGCGATTCAGATCGAAGTAGTAGTGATTGACGCGGCCGCCGGGCCACGGCTCGACGTGCTCCCAGGCCGCCGGGTTCGCGTCGGGCTGCTGACCGACGATGCCGTTGAACCAGTGGACGTAGCGGTCGCGGCCGTCGGGATTCACGCAGGGGTCGATCACGACGATGGCGCTCTTCCGGATCGCTTCCGTCCGCGCGTCGGTGCCGGCCACGAGCTGGTAGAGAGTCGCGAGGGCCGCTTCGCTGGACGAGGGCTCGTTGCCGTGGACGTTGAAGGAGAGCCACACGATCACGGGGAGGCGGTCGAGGATCGCCCGGATCGCGTCGGCCGGCGCCGTCCGAGCGGCGACGAGCGTCGCGAGGTCGCTCCGCACCTGCGCGAGGTTCTTCAGGTTCTCGGGAGAGGAGACGTACACCAGATGCAGGGGCCGCCGCTGCTCCGTCTCTCCGTACTTCTCCAGGACGGCCCGCTCGTTCTGACCGTAGGCGCGGACGGCATCCACGAGGCGATCGTGCTCCGTGAACCGGGTCCCGAGGCGGTAGCCGAGGAGCTGCGCCGGAGTCCGGAACGCGGGGTCGTAGGTGCCGCCCGGAAGGAGATCGAAGGCGTCCGACGCCGTCGACGTGTCGCGCGCGGGCTCGGGCGTCGCTCCCTGGGCGAAGGCGGAAGCCGTCGTGGCGAGAAGGCATCCTGCGGCGAGGATGCACCCCGAGATCGCGGAGGGCAGCATGGGGGGGCGATTCTAGGAGGCCGCCCCACGGGATCTCCACGTCGCGCCGAACCCGCTGCATCCGCTCCGGCCGCGTCGGGCCTCCTCGGAAACATCTCCCGAGGTTGCCTGCGGCGTCCCTCCTCGCCGGCGCGGCGCATCGAGTCCGGCGCTCGGTCCGATCCCGGGCGCGTCCTCCCGGAGGCCGCCCCACGGGATCTCCACGTCGCGCCGAACCCGCTGCATCCGCTCCGGCCGCGTCGGGCCTCCTCGGAAACATCTCCCGAGGTTGCCTGCGGCGTCCCTCCTCGCCGGCGCGGCGCATCGAGTCCGGCGCTCGGTCCGATCCCGGGCGCGTCCTCCCGGAGGCCGCCCCACGGGATCTCCACGTCGCGCCGAACCCGCTGCATCCGCTCCGGCCGCGTCGGGCCTCCTCGGAAACATCTCCCGAGGTTGCCTGCGGCGTCCCTCCTCGCCGCACGTCCTTGGACTCGGTCGCGGCGAGAGCGCAATCTGGAGCCATGAGACCCTCGACCGCCTGGATCGCCGTGGCGAGCCTCGCCGCCATCGCCGTCGGAGCCTGGCTCCTCGCCGAACGGGAGGGGAGCGGCGGCGAAGGAGGCGATCCCGTCCATGCGCCCGGTGGCGTCCCGGCGCCTGGAATCCCTGGACCGGCGACCGTCTCGACGTCGCCCGGCGGCCCGGCCGGCGTCGCCGACCCGGCCGGGCGGCGCGATCCGAGCACGCGCACGCGCGCGTCGTTCCAAGTGCGCCTCGTCGACGAGTCCGGTCGGCCCGTCGACGGCGCGCTCGTCCTCGCGATGGGGGATCCCGCGCCGAGCCAGACGCGGGAGGGCGACGTCTACCGGATCGAAGGTCTCCTCCCGCTCTCCGTCGGCGCGCTCGCGAAAGGCTGGTTGTCGCCGACGCCCGTACAGGTGACGGAGGCGCCGAAGGAGGTGCTGGTGCTGCGCTTCGCGCGCGCCGTCGCGGTGCAGGTGGAAGTGCGCGGCGATGCATTGCCGGGAGTCGAGGGATTGGAGGGAACGGTCTGGGTCGAGCGCACGAGCGGCGAGCGCGTGTGGCACCCCGTCGTCCTCGACGCGCGGGGGACGGCCCGCCTCGAGGACCTCGCCGCCGGGCGCGCGCGGCTCGCCTTCGGGAACGAGCGCTTCTCAAGCGGGATCGTGGAGGCGGAGCTGGCCGATGGCGTGCTGGTGAGCCTCGCCGTCCGGCCGCGACCGGCGGGAGCGCTGCGCGTGCGCGCCCGGGGAACGGTCGCCGCCGTGCGCGCGAGCGTCCCGTCCGTTCCGGACGTGCCCGGCGCCCTGGAGGTCCCGGCGCGCGTCGACGTCCTGGAGCCGACCCGCCGCGAGGGAGCGGTCTGGATCTTCGATCCGATTCCCGCGGGTCCCTGCGAGGTGCACGGGAGCGATGCCGAGGACGCGGTCCAGCTCGTCGGCAAGACGACGGTCGCCGCGGGCGCGACGGCGGAGCTGGAGATCGTCCCGCCGCCGGGATAGGAGCCTGCGCCTCGGCCGGGAGGGCCCGGCATCCACTCGACGGCCGTCGCGGACCGATGAAGAAAGCCCTGCGCCGGCCGCCGGCCGTCTGGGAATCTGCCCGCATCCAGGAGCCCTTCGTGAACGATCGACAGCGCCCCCTCACGGCCCGCAATCAGAACGCCCTCGCGGAGCTCGAGCCCAAGGCCTCGGACACGTGGATGGTGTTCAAGATCCTGGGGGAGTTCGTCGAGGGCTTCGAGACGCTGCGCAATCTCGGGCCGGCCGTCTCCGTGTTCGGCAGCGCGCGCGTGCGGCCCCGCGACCCGTCCTATCAGCTCGGCGTGCGCGTCGGTGAACTCCTCGGGCAACGGGGCTTCGCGGTGATCACCGGCGGAGGCGGCGGCGTCATGGAGGCCGCCAACCGCGGCGCCGTGAAGGTCGGCGCCAAGTCCGTGGGCCTGAACATCAAGCTCCCCTTCGAGCAGAAGCCGAACCCCTATCAGAACGTCGCGCTCACCTTCGACTACTTCTTCGCGCGGAAGGTGATGTTCGTGAAGTACGCGATGGCCTACGTCGTGCTGCCAGGAGGGTTCGGCACGATGGACGAGCTCTTCGAGGCCCTGACCCTCGTGCAGACGGCGAAGATCCGGCACTTCCCGATCGTCCTCATGGGAACGGACTACTTCGGCCCGCTCCTGAAGTGGATCCGGAGCACGATGGTCCGCGAGAAGATGATCGCGCCGGGGGATCCGGACCTCTTCTACCTGACGGACGATCCCGAGGAAGCCGTCTTCATCATCGAGCGCACGCACGAGAACCGGACGTACCTCGGCGAGGAATGGCGCGCCGAGTACAGCGAGATCGTGCAGGCCCGCCGGGCCGAGACGGCCCGCGCGCGCCGGGCATCGCGCCGGCGACGGACCGTGGGCGCGGCGCGCCGCGCGGCCCGCAGCACCGATCGATGAAGGCAGGCGGCGCGACCGATCCGGCGGGAGCGGCTCGTCTTCGTTCCGAAGCGCGCCCGGACGCACGCGCCGGCGCGCGCTCCGGGGCGTGGTGGTTCGCCCTGGCCACGGTCGGCGTCATCGCCCTCGCGGCCGCGCTGCGGTTCTACCGTCTCGGGGAATGGTCCTACTGGAGCGACGAGGCCTTCACGATCTCCGACGCGAACGCGACGCTGCTTCCGGATCGTCCGGGACGCCTGCCGGAGCACCGCCTCTCGTTCGCGATCTACGGTGCGTTCTTCGCGCTCGTGCGCGGCCTCGGCATCGCCTTCGACGAGACCGTCGCGCGCTTCCTCCCGGCGCTCTTCGGCGTCGCCGGCGTGGCGCTCACGGCGCTCCTCGGCGCGCGCTCCGCCGGCCGCGGCGGCGCGGTGCTGGGCGCGCTGCTCGTCGCGATCGCGCCGTTCCACCTCTACTGGTCGCAGAACGCGCGCTCCTACGCGCTCGAGATGGCCCTCGCGCTCCCAGCGGGGCTGCTCCTCGGTCGCGCCCTGCGCTCCGGAGGCACCGGCGCGCTCGGCATCGGCGCACTGCTGCTCGGCGCGGCCGCCTTCGCGCACCCGACGGCCCTCGCCCTCGCGCCGCCGCTCGCCGTCTTCGCGCTCCTGGGGCGGCGCTGGGAGGGACAGGCCCTTCCGAGGAGGACGATCGTCTTCCTCGCCCTGGTGGCCATCGGTCTCGCGGCCGTCGTCGCCGCGACGCCGCTCGGGCGCGCCATCTGGGTGCATTTCCGCGTGAAGCCCGACGCGTCGCCGGTGCTCTTCGTCTCGACCACCGCGTTCTACTTCAGGCCGACGCTGCTCGCCGCCGGCGCCTGCGCGGCCCTGATCGGGTGGCGTCGCCGCGACGTCTCGACGCTGCTCCTCGCGCTGCTGTCCTTCGGCACCCTGGGCGTCGCCTTCGCGGCCTCCTTCGTGGCGCGCGCGAACGCGCAGTACGCGGCCGCCGCCTTTCCCTTCCTCGGTCTCCTCGTGGGCCGCGAGGTCGCTCGATGGATCGGGGCAGGGGGCCCGTCGCGCGCGGCGGCGCTCGTTCTCGCGGCGACCCTCGTCGCCGACCTCTCCGGCGGCGCGTTCCTCTACTTCGGCCCCGAGCACGGCCATCGTGCCCATTGGCGCGAGGGAGCACAGCGCCTGTGGGAGCTCTCGCATCCCGCGGACCTCGTCGTGTCGACGCAGGCGCCGATCGTCGAGTGCTACCTGCGACCGGAGAACCTCGTTCCCCGCGACGCGACGCGCGCGCTCTACGTCGGTCGTTTCGAGCCGGAGAAGTTCGAGACGGTGACGGTGCTCGGGCGCAGGACCTGGTTCCTGCTGCTGGAGGCCGACCTGGAGGAGTGGCCTCGCGAGGCGCGGGCGCGTCTCCGCCGCTACCTGCGGGAGAGCTGCGTTCCCGTCGCCGAGTGGCCCGTGCAGTTCGCGGGGAAGGACCAGACGCTGCGCCTGTGGCGCTGGGATCCTCCCTGAGGATCGCTCGCCCGCGCGCCGTCGCTCAGCCGGCGGTGCCGCGCTCGCCGTCGGAGGACGGTCCCGCCGATCCCGGCTCCGACGCCTCGATCTCGCGCAGCTTCGCGTAGAGGCGCTTGCGCGAGATGCCGAGGGCGCGCGCGGCGGCCGCCTTGTTGCCGCCGTGCTCGTCGAGGGCGCGGTGCACGAGCTCCAGCTCCGACTGGTGGATGGTTCGGAGCGGTGCGGCCTCGGGCGGAGCGGCCGCCACGGGCGGCGCGACCGGCGCCGAGCCCGCTCCCGCGGCGCCGGCCGCCGGCGCGACGCCGGGGGTCCGAAGGATGCGCTCGGGGAGATCGGCCCGTGCGATCAGGGGTCCGCGCGAGAAGGTCGCCGCCGACTCGAGCGCGTTCGCGAGCTCCCGAACGTTGCCGGGCCACGAATAGACGCGGAGCGCCTCCTGGGCTTCGGGCGCGAGGACGGGAGTCGGCAGGCTCTCGGCGGCGGCCCAGCGCGCGAAGAGGTGGTCGATGAGGATGGGCAGGTCCTCGGCCCGGTCGCGGAGAGGCGGCACCTCGATCGTCGTCGCCGCGAGCCGGTGGTAGAGGTCGAGCCGCAGCTTCCCATCGGCCACGGCCTCGTCGGGGACCCGATTGGTCGCCGCCACGAAGCGAACGTCGACGGGCCGCTCGCCCGTCGCGCCGACGGGCCGGATCGCGTGCTGCTCGAGGACTCGCAGGAGCGCCACCTGGGCGGCGCCGTCCATCTCCGTCACCTCGTCGAGGAAGAGCGTGCCCTTCTCGGCGGCGGCGATGAGGCCGCGCGCGTCGGCAACGGCGCCCGTGAAGGCGCCGCGGCGATGGCCGAAGAGCTCGCTCGCGAGGATCTCGCGCGGGATCGCGGCGCAGTTCACCGGCACGAAGGGGCCCCGGCGGCGGTCCGAGAGATCGTGGATCGCGCGGGCGCAGAGCTCCTTGCCGGTCCCCGTCTCGCCGACCAGGAGGACCGTCGTCTTGCGCGGCGCCGCCGCCGCGAGGCGCGCGAAGAGGCGCCGCATGGGCGAGGACTTCCCGACGAGGCCGTGGAAGACGGAGCGCGACCCGGGTGCGAGGCGCCTCGCGTCGCGCTCGAGCGACTGGCGGAGCGCCGCGGCCTCTCCCGCGGTCCGCGCGACGAAGGCGGACGCAACGGCGCCGATCAGCTGGTGCGAGAGACGGTCGAAGGCGCGGTGGGCGCGCGTGTCGGGAGGGACGCCCTCGCAGGCGAGGCAGGCGTCCTCGAAGAAGTAGAGTGCGACGAGGAACTCCGCGAAGGGAACGCGCCGGAGCGCCAGCTGATCGCCGACGGCGCGGCAGTGATCGAGGAACGGCTGCGTCCCCCCTTCGTCGCGCACCGCGATGAACGCGTCGACGGTGCCCCCGAAGAGCAGATCGAACTCGAAGTCCGACAGCGTGCGTCCCGAGCCGACATGCTGCACGTAGAGGTCTCGGGTGCGCGCGAGCGCGTTCGTCCGGTCGCGCGCGAGGCACTCGAGGATCGTGCGCACGAAGAACCGGTCGCCCTCGCCGAAGAGGCTGAGGACGGGGTCCATGCGCGTCGCGGGACCGTCCGCGGAACCGTCGGGGCTCGAGGTCACGGCGCACGGTGTATGCGCCGCGCGCGGGGGCCGCAAGCGAGTGCCGTCCGCGAGGGCGCCGTTCACGTCGGCGCGAGGAGCGCTTCGTAGTCGGTGACGGCCACCAGCAGGTCCGTCGCGCTCACGATGCCGACGACCTGCCGCCCCCGCAGGACGACGAGGCGATGGATGCGGTGCTCGAGCATGCGCGCGGCGAGCTCGCCGGCCGTCTCGTCCTCGCTCGCCGTGATGACGCTGTCGGACATGAGGTCGCGCGCGCGGAGCGGGCTCGGGCCGGATTCGCGGAGATCGGGGGAGGGGAGCTCGTCCTCGGAGGATCGCTCCTCGGCGCCGAAGCCGGCCTCCAGCTCCGTCGACGGGTCCCGGAGGACCGCCTCCTCCGATTCGTCCGCGAGCGCGCGCGTGAGATCGGTTCGCGACACGACGCCGAGGAGGCGCCCGTTCTCGTCGACGACCGGGAGCCCGCTCACACCGGCGTCGTCGAAGGTTCGCGCGAGCTCGGCCGTGGACACGTCGGCGCGCACGGTCGCGATCCCGCGCTCCATCAGGTCCTTCGCGCGGAGGCGGGCGTCCGCGCCCGTCGTGCGGCGCACGGGGCCGGCCGCCTTGCGGGGGACGGTCTTCCGCGACGAGCGGCGGGGCGCGGCGTTGCCGGAGTCGGTGCGACGGCGGGGGGTGGGGCTCATCGGGACTCCGCTCCCGCACGGGTCGTGCGGCAGACGTCCTCCACGACGGCCGCGAGGTCGCTCACCTGGCGACCCAGCGCCGAGAGCACGTCGTCGAGGCTGAGAACGCCGACGACGTGTCCCTTCGCATCGACGACGGGGAGACGCCGCACGTGGGCCTCCCGCATCCGGGAGGCCGCGTCCTCGATGCCCGCACCTTCGGTGATGGTGGCGGGAGAGCTCGTCATGGCTTCGGCGACCGACGTGGTGTCGGGATCCTCCCCCGGCGCCAGGACGCGGACGACGAGGTCGCGATCCGTGACGACGCCGATCAAGGCGCCCTGCCGGTCGACGACGACGAGGCAGCCGACTCCCTCCTCCGCCATGCGTTTCGCGGCGTCGCGCACGGACATGTCGGGTCCCGTTCCGATCACGAAGTCCTTTCCGATGAAGTCTTGGATCCGCATGACGATTCGTGGCGATGGTGGAGGAACGGAGGACGGGTGGAGCCGGGGCAGGCGCCGCCCTGTGCGACCGGCGTGCCGATCGCGTGCCCGTGGCGAAAGGCGTTCCCTGTCTCCTCTCGACGCGCCCGGCACCGACGGTGGCGCGCCCGGGGACACCGTCGATCCCTCGCGCGCCTCGCGCGCGAAGGGACTCGGCGCCGACCCGGGGGCTTTCGGCGTCGCGGGATGGACCGTACCTTCTTCGGCCCTCTTCCCGACCGACACAGCATCTCGGAGGTATCCGGTGCCGATCAAGGCGACCGAAGTCAAGCGCGGCATGGTGATCCAGCAGGACAACGACCTGTGGGTCATCACCGACTACGAGCACATCACGCCCGGGAACTGGCGCGCGATCCATCAGATCAAGCTGAAGAACCTGAAATCGGGCAACCAGCGCCAGCTCCGCCTGGGGTCGAGCGACACCCTGGAGCCGGTCTACCTGGACAAGAAGGAGTGCCAGTACCTCTACAAGGACAACACCGGCTTCGTGTTCATGGACAACACGACCTTCGACCAGTTCCCGTTGCCGGAGGAAGTGATCGGCGACGCGATGCACTACGTCACGGAGAACTCCAACGTGGTGGTCACGTTCCACGACACGACGCCGATCTCCATCGAGCTCCCGTCGGCGGTGGTGCTCCGAGTGACCGAGGCCGAGCCCGCCGCCCGCGGGAACACGGCCACGAGCGTGACGAAGCTCGCGAAGGTGGAGACCGGCTACGAGCTGAAGGTGCCGCCCCACATCGAGGTCGGCGAGCTCGTGAAGATCTCGACGGACACCGGCGAATTCCTGAGCCGGGCGAAGGAGTAGGGGACGAGAGCGCCGGAGCCGAGCGAGGCGCCGCTCCCCCGCGTCAGCGGCCCGACTGGCGGCGCGCCACCGCCGGGACCTTCCGGCGGCGCGGTGCGCTTCGCTTCGTTCCCTTGCTCGCTCGCGCCTCGCGCGCGAGCTTCCGCAGGTACTCCTCGGCCATCGAGGTGACGAGCTCCTCGCGGCGCTCCACGAGGCGCCTCAACCGGCGCGGCTTGCGGCGTGCGAGCGCGTAGGCCGTGAGGATCGGGAGGCCGATCGTGCTGTCGACGTAGGCGACCACCGAGTCGGGGAGCTTGTCGGGATCGAGCTTGCCCCAGGAGACGGCCTCGCTCGGCGTCGCGCCGGAGAGGCCTCCCGTGTCGGGCCGCGCGTCGGTGAGCTGCAGGAAGTAGTCGTGCCCCTTCTCCGGCAGGCCGAGCACCTCCTGGATCTGGGGCTCCGTCTGGAGCGCGAAGTTCTTCGGCGAGCCGCCTCCGCAGATGAGGACCGCCGAGGAGCCGCCGGACCGCTTCGCCGCCCACACGACGGAGGCCGACTCGTTCACGTCCCGCGACACGTCGAAGGAGAAGCCTCCGCCCTCGAGCGCCACGGCGGCGACGTTCATTCCGATGGAGGAGTCGCCGGGCGAGCTTGTCCAGAGAGGCACGCCGCAGCGATAGGCCGTCGTGAGGATGCAGGTGTCGCGCAGCTTCAGGTGGTCTTCGCGGGCCGCGAGCGCGGCGCCCACGTGGTAGTGGAACTCGGCCGTCGACATGCGCCTCTGGAAGGCGTCGCTGCGAAGGAGCGAGCGGAAGAAGGCGTCCGTGTCGAGGAGGACGGCGTAGTCGAACAGCACGTCGTAGATCCGGATCACCTCGTGCTTGCGGAGGATCCGGTCGTCGAGGAAGGGCGACCCGCGGTGGAGCGCCATCCCGAGGCCGAAGTGCGCGTCGTGGTAGAGGTTCGCGCCCGTGGAGACGATCCAGTCGACGAAGCCGGCCTTCAGGAGCGGGATCACGCAGGCGCGGCCGAGGCCCGCCGGCGTGAGGGCGCCGGCGAGCGTCATCCCGACGGTCGTGTCGCGCGCGAGCATCCGCTCGGCGAAGAGCCGGCACGCCTCGCCGAGCCGTCCGCCGTTGTAGGCGAGGAAGGCGCCGTCGACCAAGCGGTCGACGGTCTCGCGGCCGGTGATGCCGCCGGGGAGGATGCGCTGGCCGTGGAGGAAGGCGTCGGCCTTCGAGCGATGCGAGGGCATGCCCGCGAAGGTACAAGCGCGCGGCGAGCGCGCGAACGCTCAATCGAGCCCGCTCTCAGCGCGGCGCGCCCAGGAGCACGACCCCGAGATCGTTCACGTGGGTGCCCGTCGGGCCCGTGATCAGGAGGGCGTCGGCGGCGCCGAGCGCGGGATGGACGTCGTTCTCCGCGAGCGCGGCACGCAGGGAGCGTCCCGCGGCCGCCGCGCGTGCCGCCGTCGAGCCGTCGGCCCATCCGCCGGCGGCGTCCGTCGGACCGTCCGTTCCGTCGGTGCCGATGCAGCCGGCGGACCAGCCGCTCCGACCCTCGAGGGCGAGGGCGAGGGCCGCCGCGATCTCCTGGTTGCGCCCGCCGCGACCCTTCCCGCGGACCGTGACGGTCGTCTCGCCGCCCCACAGGATCGCGCAGGGCGCCGGAGCCGGACGGCTCCGGTCGAGGATCTCGCGGACGATCGCGGCGATCACCTGCGCCACCTCGCGCGCCTCCCCCTGCAGCGACGTCGAGAGGACGAGGGGCGTCCATCCGAGCCGTTGCGCCTCGGCGGCGCTCGCGTCGACCGCCATGGGGCCGTTCCCGACGATGGTGCAGCGAACGGAGCGCAGCAGCGGGTCGCCCTCCTCGAGGGTCTCCGGTTCCTCGCCCCGGACGCCGCGCTCCAGGAGCGCCTCGACGCTCGCGTGCTCGGCGGCGCCGGCGCCGAGTCTCCGTCGCAGGATCTCGCGCGCGTCGGCGAAGGTGGAGCGGTCGGGCACGAGGGGCCCGCTGCCGATCACGTCGAGGAAATCGCCCACCACGTCGGAGAGCACGAGTCCCGCGATCCGCGACGGAGCGGCGAGCCGCGCGAGACCGCCGCCCTTCAGGGCGTCGAGGTGCTTGCGCACGGCGTTCATCTCCTCGATGGGCGCTCCGGAGCGCAGGAGCGCCTGCGTGAGCCGCGAGAGGTCCTCGAGGGCGACGCCCGTGCGCGGCAGGACGGCGAGGGAGGACGATCCGCCCGACCACAGCACGAGGAGCAGGTCGTCCGGACGCGATCCGGCGACCCACTCGGCGATGGCGCGGCCGGCGGCGGCGCTCGTGGCGTCGGGAACCGGATGGGCGGACTCGACGATGCGCCAGGTCGGCGGAGCGGCGCCCTCCGCATGACCGTGCTTCGTCACGACGAGCACTTCGTGGGGGACGCCCTCCAGCCGCTCGGCTGCCGCGGCGGCGAGGGCGTAGGCCGGCTTGCCGACGGCGAGGACGCGCACCGGCCGGCCGCCGCCCGGCAGGGAGAGCCGTTCGCCCGCGGCGACGATCTCGCGGCCCTCGACGCGCAGGCACTCGCGGAGGAGCGCGCGCGGCTGCACCCGGACGAGTCCCGCCTCGAGGACGCTCACGAGCGCCGGGGGCGCGACCCCCGCCTGCATGGCGCGTCGGGACGGAGGCGTCGTCAATAGACCTTGCGCTGGCCGCTGGCGGGGATGTTCAGCGCCTTGCGGTACTTGGTGACCGTTCTCCGGGCGATCGGGACGCCGTTCACCCGGGAGAGGTCGGCGGCGATCTGCTCGTCGCTCTTCGGATCCTGCTTGTCCTCGCCGTCCACGATCTTGCGGACGAGCTCCTTGATGGCCGTCTGCGACTCGTACTCGCCCTGGTCGGTGACGGTCCCGCCGACGAAGAAGTACTTCAGCGCGTAGACGCCCCGGGGAGTGTCGACGTACTTGCCGGAGATCGCTCGCGACACCGTGGAGATGTGGACGCCCACCTCGTCGGCGACCTCCTGCATGCGCAGCGGATGGAGGGACTGCGGTCCCGAGTCGAGGAAGTCGCGCTGCCGCTGGAAGATCGTGCGGCAGATCTTGTCGAGCGTGAGGCGCCGTCGCTCGATCGCCTCCTTGAACCAGCGCGCGCTCTGGAACTTCCGCTCCAGGAATTCGTGCACCTTCGGGTCGTTCTTCGCTTGCGAGAGCAGCTTCGCGATGTCGCCCGACACGCGCAGCTCGGGGACGCTGCCGCGCTCGAGGCGGATCTCGTACTCGCCGTCCACCTCGCGGACGATGACGTCCGGCACCACCTTGGCCGTCGGCTCCGACACCTCGCCGCCGGCGGGGTTCGGGTTGAGGTGACGGATCGTCTCGATGGCCTCCTTGAGGACGTCGATCTCGACGCCGAGCTCCTTCGCGATCTTCGGGAGCCGGTTCATCGCGACGTCTTCCAGGAAGCGGTCGACGAGCACGTACTCGGTCATCTGCCGCGCGTTCTCGTGGAAGATCGCCTCGAGCTGTAGCAGCAGGCACTCCCGGAGGTCGATCGCGAAGAGCCCGGGAGGGCCGAGCGTCTGCAGCTTCGCGATCACCGTGCGCACTTGGTCCTGGGTCGTCCCCAGCTCCGCGTCGGACGCGATCTCCTCGACGGGCTCGCGGAGGTATCCGCGGTCGTCGACGCTCGAGACGAGGTACTCGGCGACCTCGTGCTCCTTCTCCGTGAGATCGAGGAGTCCGAGCTGTGGCGTGAGGAGCTCGGCGATCGATCGCGCGTGCTGCGGCGTGTTCGCGAGCGCCTCCTGCCGGCGCTCCTCGCTCTCCTCGCTCCCGCGGGGCCGGCGGGGCGGAGCCTCCCCGGCCATGCGCTGGAAGACCTCCCACGTCTCGATCGCCTTCGGCTCCCACTCCGCGAGCGCCTGGTCCTCGCCGTCCGTGCGCGAGCGGTCGGCCTGCGGCGGCGCCGGAGTCGTCTCCTCCTGAACGGGCTCCGCGACCTCCAGGAACGGATTCTCCAGCAGCTCCTGCTCGATGCGTCCCTGCAGATCGAGCAGCGGGAGCTGCAGGATCTGCATCGCCTGGATGAGCTGCGGCGACTGGACGAGCCGCTGCTCCAGGCGGGGGGACTGCGTGAGCCCGAGGCGGATGGGTCCGGAGTTCAAGGGAGGGCGTCTTGGTGGTCGCTCCCCGTCCGGCGGCAGCCCGAGCGCTCGAAGAGTCGCAGGCGGGAGCGCGCGGAGTATATCCGCGCGCTCCCGTTCTCGGCGCCGCCGAAGGGCGGCGCGGATCCCTCGATCAGCAGCACATCGCGGGCTGCGCCCGCAACCCAACGGTGCCCGTTCCGAGAATCGTCGTGCGGCGGGCGGAGGCGCGCGAGTAGCAGCTCAGCGCACGGGCGCGAGCAGGACGAGCACGGCGAAGAGGCGATCGCCCCCCGGCGGTGCGGTGCCCAGCTCGCCGAGGACCTTCGCCTCGCCCGGTGCGATCTCGACGACGCGGCGAATCGAGCTGGAGCGCGTCGCGACGCGCTCCAGGTCGCCCACGTACTTCGTCGCGGACACGACGCGCTCCCGCGGGCCGAACTCGCTCGAGAGCAGGTCGGTCTCGACGAGCGCCTTCCCCTCGACCGACTCGAGGAGACGCAGGCGGCCCACCACTCCCTGGAAGAACGTCGCGACCACGGGGCCGGCGATCTGCGCCTCTTCGGCCACCTCGACGGAGTACCCCGTGACGGCCGTCTCCTGGCGACCCAGCACCACGCCCGCGGACCGGCGCAGCGTCGTGCCCACGCGCGCGGAGGCGACGATCGGCGCCGTGCCGAGTGCCGACCGAGCGTCGCGCGCGCGGACGAGCGCGATGCGGAACGACGCGCTCGGCAGCTCCGTCTCCTCCAGCGCCTGCGCGCTCTTCAGAGCCTGTGCGAGGTTCGCCTCGGGACCCCACAGCATCAAGTTCCCGCCGATCGTCTCGGAGGAGAGGGATTCCTCGTAGGCGAGGATCAGGTCGGCGACGTTCACTCCGTTGCTCGATTCGATCTCGTGCACCCGAGCGAGCGATGCGTCCAGCAGGGGTAGCTCGCGGCCGAAGGGAGAGGCGAGCGCCTGGAGCGGCACGATCGCCATGCGCTCCTTCCCGTCTCCCGTCGCCGGGAAGCTCGTGGTGAGACGCCAGGGCAGGGGCTTCCCGACCGGGCGGACGATCACGACGGTCGACTCCATTTCGTTCGAGAAGGCCTGCAGGACGAGGGCCCCGTCGGGCTGGAGCGTCGCGCTCCCCGCGAGGCGGACGCCCGTGAGCCGGGGGATCTCCACGGAGCCCACGCCGTCGGCCTGGGTGTCGAAGCGGGTGAGCCCCGACGCATCCGCACGGCTGGCGAGCGCGACGACGTGGTGTCCGCCGCCGTCGCGGACGGGCGTCGCGTGCAGGGCGATCGCGACGCCGGCCGGAAGGACGGCGCGGACGGGAGCCGCGATGGTCGCCTTGGATGCGATCTCGACGCCGTGGCTCTCCACGTAGGGAATCCGCTGCAGCGCGCCTCCGGAGACGATGCGGCCCGGCATCGTCTCGAGCGTGCCGGTCCACAGGACCCGTCCGGAGGCCGCGAGGGACTCGCGGGCCGTGGCGAGCTCCTCCGCGTCGAGGGAGCTCGGCGCCGAGAGCTCCCTTCCGGGGGGAAGGGACCAGAACTCCACCTCCACCTGGATCGACGCCGAGAGCCGGGGCCGCAGCTCGCGCAGGATCTCGGCGATGCGCAGATGCTGCGCCTCCGTCGCGACGGCGACGATCGAGTCGTGGAAGATGTCGAGGGCCGGCGGCTCCGCTGCCGACTCGAAGTGAGCCACGAGGAGGTACAGCAGCCGCGGTGCGTCGACGGGCTCTGCCTGGAAGTCCCGGGAGAGGAAGCCCGGGGCCTCGACGGGCTCCTCGCCCTCGTTCGCCGACAGGAGGAACGTCCCATAGCGCGGCGTGGACACCTCCGGCATGCGCGCCGCCAGGGGACCGAACGAGTGCGTGCGGGTCGTTCGCTCGGCCGCGTCGCCGCCTCCGAGGACGAGGGGGAGGACGAGAAGAACGGGCGAGAGGTGCATCGAGGCGACTCCGGGAAGTGGAACGTTCGGACGTGCGGAGGAAGGAAGGACGCCGGGGCGCTCGCGCGCCCTCACAGCGGAGGAGTCCCGGTCCGGTGCGAGCGATCGCGGCGCGTGGAGGCGATGCGCATCGGCAGCATCGCGAGATCCGAGGGGCTCGCGCCGAGGCTCGCGAGGCTCGCGAGCGCGCGCCGCGTGCCCGAGTCGCCGCGGCGGAGGAGATCCGCCAGCGACTCCGAGACGGGTGCGCCGCGCTTCAGGGAGAGCGCCAGGGCGGCCGCGAGACCGTCCCTGCGGTCGGCGCGCAGAGCCTCGAGGGCCGCCTCGACGCCCGGTCCCGATCCGCGCACGAGCAGCGCGAGGCCCGCCTCGCGGATCTCCGCGGACGCGCTCGCCGCGATCTCGTGCGCGAGGGCTCGACCGCCCGGCGCCTCGAGCCGCGCGAGCGCCTCCGCAGCGCCCTCGCGCAGGCTCCGCCTCGACGCGGCGTCCTGCAGGATCGCGCGCACGGCCTCCGCGCTCCCGATGCGCGCGAGCGCCTCGAGGACGTCGCGGCGGAGCGGCCCCGCGAGGACCGCTGCGAGCGACGCGATGCATTCCCGGGCTCCGACCTCGCCGGCGAGCGCGATCGCGGACGCGAGCTCGGCCGATCGCTCGGCCCCGAGGAGCGCCGGGTCCGCGAGGCGCGCCGACAGGGCTCGCCGGACCTCCCGGGCGCGCCCGTCGTCGGCCTGCGACGTGACGACACGAAGCGCCTCTCGATCTCCGAGGAGCGCGATCCGCAGCAGCGTCTCGGTCGCCTCCGCCCCGGGCACGACCTCCAGGGCGGCGACCGCCTCGCCTCGGACGCGCGCCGACTCGCCCGCGACCAGGGCGGCGAGGTGAAGGGGGTCGCCGAAGGCGATCGCCGCCACGCCCGACAGGCGGCCTCCGGCGATCTCCGCGGCTCGCTCGTGCACCGAGGCGAGCGCGGCGACGGAGGCCGGTGGCCGAAGGAGCGCGAGGGCTGCGACGGCGTGCGGACCGCGGTCCGGCATCGCCGCGGCGCGCAGGAGCGTCTCCCGATTGGCGGGGCCGCCGTGGCGCGCGAGCGCGCGAAGCAGGGCGTCGGTCTCGCGAGACCCGGAGGCCGGCGCGACGAGCACGAGGTCGCGGAGCGTCTGCTGCGCCGCAAGCGTCGCGGGACCTCCCTCCAGGGCGCGCCGCACGTCGGGGTCGTCGGGGCCGGGTGCGTGGCCGAGGTCCCAGGCGATCGGCGGTGGGAGTGCCGCTGGCGAGGCGTCGCGCCGCGCGGGCTCGTCGACGCGCGCCAGCGCGTCGCTCGCATCCGCGTGCGGTGCGGAGAGCCCGGCATCCCCGGTGCCGCCGGAGACGATCGCCCGGAGCGCCACGGCGCCGAGGGCCACGGCGCCGAGAACCACTGCGCCGAGGGCCACGGCCGCTCCGGCGACGACGAGGAGCGCCGCGGCGGCGACCGGCCACGCCATCGGGGGACGCCGCGCGGGACGCGGCTCCTGCGCGCGTTCGCGCTCGAAGCGAGCCATCAGCCGCCCGAGGGACGACTCGTCGAGGGATTCCCCCAGCGCGCGCGGCGGAGCATCGCGCAGCGCGTCGTGGATCGTCCGCGCGCTACGGAGCGCCTCGCGGCATGCGGAGCAGCCCGCGAGGTGGCGGTCGACCTCGGCCTCGCGAGCGACGGCGCCATCGAGACGGCGCTCGAGCACTTCCTTCGTCCGGCGGCACTGCACGCTCACGGAGCACCTCCGGCGCCCGGGGCGCGGCGCGCTCGATCGGCGAGGAAGGGAGCCAGGAGCTGCTCCAGCCTCCGGCGGGCCTCGAACACGGCGACGCGCGCCGCCTCCTCCCGAACGCCGAGGATCGTCGCGATCTCGTCGTAGGGGAGCCCCGCGCGGACGCGCAGGTGGATCGCTTCTCTGCAGCGCGGCGACAGCCTCGAGAGCGCCGCGTCGAGCGCGTCGCCGAGCTCCGTCGCTCGGGAGAAGGCGGCGGGACCGGGAGCGGCGTCGGCGGGATCGGGCGCATCGTCGAGGGGAGCCGGCGATCCTTCGCGCGCGGCGCGTCGCCGCGCGTCGAGCACGGCCCGATGCACGATCGTGAGCAGCCACGTGCGGAAGGCGCTCTCCCCGCGGAACGACTCGAGCGCGCGGTGGGCGCGCAGGAACGCCTCCGCCACGGCGTCCTCGGCCTCGGGGCCGCTCCCGAGGGCCCTTCGGGCGAAGGCGTAGGCGCTCTCCAGGTGCCTCGCGAAGAACAGGTTCTCGGCCTCGGCGTCACCGGCGCGCAGGCGCCGGAGCAGCACGTCGTCGGAGGCGGAGAAGTTGGGCTCGGGATTCACGGGGCTCGCTCCCATGGGACGCCGCGCCCGCACCCAGCGTAAGGAGCTTTCCTCGGGCGGCGGAAGGTCCGCGCGCGAGGAGCCGCTCAGCGCAGCTCCGAGAGCGCCGCGAGGAGAGGCGCGACGACGATCCGGTAGCCAGCCCAGAGCACGAGGAGCACGGCGATCGCGTAGAGGATGACTCCGGGTCCGAAGCTTCCGGCGCGGAGGACGCGGTCGAGTCGCTCCTCGGCGTGGCGCGCGGCCCGCTCGAGGCCCGGACCGAGGGATCCCGCGGTCTCCGCGGGCCCGAGGATGGAGAGGATCGTGTCGTCGGGGACGCGGCTCGCGGCGAGCGCCTGGCAGAGGGACGACTGCCCGGTCCGCACCGCCTCGCCCGCTCGCGCGAGCGCGCCGTCGTGGGGCGCTCCGGCGGCGCTCGCCGCGAGAGGGATCGCGCGGTCGAAGGGGACGCCCGATTCGTGGAGGTCGCCCAGGGCGCGCAGGAAGCGCGCGAGGGCGCGGTCGCGGAGCGGCGCGTGGACTCCGGGGATCCGGGCGAGGATCGCCGCCGACGATCCGCCGCGGGACGCATCGGCGAGGAGCCAGGCGCAGGCCGCGATCGCGAGGTCGATCGGCACGAGCACGAGGAGGATCGAGCCGAGCGCGCGGAGCGTGTCTCCCGCGATCAGCCAGGGCAGGTGCGCCGCCACGGGCGCCAGGTGGATCACGAGGAGCGGATAGAGCGAGCGCGCGAGAACGCGGCGCCGCAGCTCGACCGCCCGGCGCTTCTCCTCCGCGAGCGCCCGCAGGGCGCGGGGGGCTCGGCCGCTCGATTCCGCCGCCTCGATGCGCGCGCGGTCCGTTCCGCGGAGTCCGAGGTGGCCGAGAGCCGCCGCGAGGGAGCCGCCCGATCGCAGCTCGCCTCGGGCGCTCTCCCGGGCGTCCGGATCGAGCATGCGCGCCAGCTCCGCCTGCTCGAGGGCGGAGGCCGGGAGGAGTCCCGCCTCCAGGAGGGAGGCCAGGGACTCGAGGAGCCGCGCGTCGCTCAGGTCGCGCGAGCCTGTGAACCGAAGGAAGGACACGGAGCCGCCATTTGGGGGGACGATCCTTCGTGTCAGGCAAGAAGATTCCGCCCGTGCGACCGCCGGCCGTTGCCCTCTGGGGGCGCAGGTTCGCGGTGTTGCTCGGCGCGTTGCTGGGTCTGCAGGTCGTGCTCGCGTTCCGCGACGCGGCTCCGTCGTCGGACCCGCGTCCACCGGTCGTGCCGCTCTCGGGCACGCGCAGCCTCGAGGACCCCGCGCGGGCCGCCGCGTGGATGCCCACGGAGACGCCGCGTGCCGTCGCGCGGGTCGCCGTGCGCGTCGTGGGATCCGGCGGGACGCCCGTGTCGGGCGCGCGCATCGTGGCGACGTCGGCGGTGTCGCGTCACGCGGCGGAGAGTGGTCCCGACGGAATCGCCCTCGTCGAGACGGTGGCGAATCGGCCGGTGTCGCTGCTGGTGGCCGCGCGAGGATTCGAGGTCCTCGAACGGAACATGACGCCCGTCGCCGCCGGTGGAGCGAGGGAGTTCGAGACGGTGGCGCGCCTCGTCGAGGCGATGGCCCTCGTGGGGCAGGTCGTCGACGTCCGAGGCCGGCCGATCCGGGCGGCGACGGTGGGTCTCGTGCTCGCCGGCGTGCGCACCGATCCGGAGATCGGGGCCGCGCTCCCGGAGCCCGTGCAGACCGATGCCGACGGTCTCTTCGTGCTGCGGCGGGCGCCCCGCGCGGGGTTCGCGCTGCGCGTCGAGGCGACCGGTTTCGCGATCTCCGAGACCTCCCTCGGGGACGAGCCTCGAGTGCATGTCGTCCTCGGCCCCGCGGGCACGATCGTCGGGACGCTCCGCGGCGCCGCTGGGGAGCTCCTCGCGGGCCTGTCGGTCGTCGTGATCGACCTCGAGGGCGAGCTGGGTCCGGTTCCGGCGGGACGAGCCACTCGGTCCGCGGCCGACGGAACCTATCGCGTCACCGACGCCCCGGCGGGCCGCCGGGTGCGGGTCCGCGCCGTCGGCGCCGAGGGCACGTTCGAGTCGGCGCCCTTCGTGGTGCCCGCCGAGGGAACGTACCGCTGCGACGTCGGCCCGGAGGCGGCCAGTGCCGGTGATGGATCCCGGGCCGAGAGCCGGTAGCCTTCTCCTCGTTGCCTTCGGGGTGGGACCCTCTATCTCGGGGCTCAACTCGCGCCGCCCGAATCGACGATTCGAGGAGACGGGGCGCGACCGATGCAAGAGCTGATGACACTCACATTGACGGACACGGATCCCGCCCTCTTCTCGTTCGCGCAGATCCAACACCTGATGAAGGTGGAGTTCGCGCGAGCACGGCGCTACCGGCTGCCGCTCTCCTTCGTCGTGGTGGCGGTGGATCGTCTGCCGGACCTCTCGAAGAACTTCGGATACCGTGCGAAGAACCTCGTCCTCGAGCGTTTCCACGCGATCCTCCGTCGGGAGACACGGAGCAGCGACTTCATCGGCCGGTTCCCCGACGACCGCGTCCTCCTCGTGCTGCCGCACACCGACGGAGAGGGCGCGCGTGTCCTCGTGAATCGGGTGCGGCGGTCCGTCTCGGGGCAGGAATTCGAGTTCGAGGGGAAGGCCTTCCGCGTGACGGCCTCCGCGGGCATCTCCCAGTACCGCGATCGCAACACGCTCTTCTTCGACAGCGTGCGCGATGCGGCCGAGAACGCCGCCGCGCGCGCGGCGAATGCCGGAGACACGGTGCTCGTGATGGACGCCGCGGAGCCGAGCTAGCGCTGCACCCGCGGAGCCGAGCGCGTTCCGCGGCCTCGAAGGAGAAACGGCCGACCTGGCGCGTGAGCGCCAGGCCGGCCGAAGGCAGCCTCGGCTTGCGGGCGCACGGGAGGGGCCGAGCGCTCCGCAGGGAAGTTGCTTTCTTCAGAGGTGCGAGTCTTCGTCGACACGGTGCGCCGAAGCGCACGCGCGCGACATCCCCACCGAGGCCACCGTGGATCGATCGATGTCCAAGCCTCGCCGATCTCTCGCCGAGGGAGCATCAAGTCACCGAGCTACGGCTGGAGGGGGCGACCAGCGCCTCCGTCGGATGCGAGGGTCGAGGGCTCGCGCCGCTCGACGCCGCGCTTCCATCGCGAGGCGTTCGCCGATCCCCACCGTGAAAGGTGGTGCGAGGAGGTGAAGGGAGTCGACACGCGCCCGAAGGGCCCACGCCGATCCGCTCCGTCTCCTCACGTCCCGTCTCCTCTCGGCGGAGTCTGCTCCCGCGGCTCGAGGCGAGCCAGCGACGGATGTCGCCGCACGGTGAGCGCAACCCCGCGATCGGAGGATCAGGATGCCGACCGGACGGGATGCACTCCGGGCGGCGGAGCGTTGCCGGAGATCGATCGCGCGACGTTGACCCCGTGCGCGACCGGACTCGGGGACCGGCATCGCGCGCCTTGGACGGAGTCTCGCGTCGCTCGGGTTCCGTCCTGAGACGAATTCTCCGGTGCGCGCTACGAAGCGCCCGACGGCCGCGAGCCCGAGTCGGGCCGCGCGCCGTCGCGGCCCCGCGACTCGTTACGCTGGCCCCGCTCCTCGCGAGCTCGAGCCGAGCGAGCCCCGCGCCACTCCCCACCGAAACGTCGAGCCCTCTCCGTTCCCGAGCCCTCCCTTGGACGTCCTTCTCGCCGAAGACGAACGATCGATCGCGGTGACGCTCCGCGACGCGCTCGAGTCGGCGGGACACCAGGTGCGTGTCGTCGCCGACGGGAAGAGTGCCCTCGACGCGCTCGCCAAGGGGAGCTTCGGAGCCGTCGTGACGGACGTGAAGATGCCGGGGGCTTCGGGGATCGAGGTGCTGCGCCGGGCGCGCGCCGCGGACCCTCCGGCGGAGGTCCTCGTCATCACGGGCCACGCGACGATCGAGCAGGCCGTGGCCGCCATGCGCGAGGGCGCCTTCTCCTATCTCCAGAAGCCCTTCCTGAACGAGGCCGTCGTCTCCCTGCTCGCCGAGATCCAGAAGCGCCGCGAGCTCGAGGCGGAGAACCGCGAGCTTGCAGGCGGACTCGCCCGGCATCCTCCCTCGGAGGATCTGATCGCCGAGTCGCCGGCGATGCGCGAGGTGCTCCGCCGGGTCGACCTGGTCGCGAAGAACGACGTCTCGGTCCTGATCGTCGGCGAGAGCGGCACCGGCAAGGAGCGGCTCGCCCGCGCCGTGCACCTCCGCAGCCTGCGCGCGAAGAAGCCCTTCGTGCCCCTCTCCTGCGCGGCCCTCGCCGAGACCCTCCTGGAGAGCGAGCTCTTCGGGCACGAGCGCGGCGCGTTCACCGATGCCCATCGCGAGAAGCGCGGGCGCTTCGAGCTCGCCCACGGCGGCACGATCTTCCTCGACGACGTCGATGACCTCGCGCTCGCGACGCAGGTGAAGCTGCTGCGCGTCCTCCAGGAGCGGACGATCGAGCGCCTCGGGAGCGAACGTTCCTTGAAGGTCGACGTGCGCGTGATCGCCGCCACGAAGGTCCCACTCGAACGGCGCGTGCGCGAAGGGCGGTTCCGCGAGGACCTCTTCTACCGGCTGAACGTCGTCCCGCTGCTCGTCCCGCCGCTGCGCGAGCGCGAGGGCGACGTGCGGCGCCTGGCGGCGCACTTCCGCGCGAAGTACGGCGGCGGCCGCGAGTACTCGATCTCCGACGAAGACCTGGTCTGGATGGAGCGCTACGGCTGGCCGGGCAACGTGCGCGAGCTGGAGCACGCGATCCAGCGGGCGATCGCCCTCGCGCCGGAGCACGGCTCGCGTCTCCGTCGCGAGCATCTGGTCCCGCTCTCTCCCGACTACCGCTCCGCGCTCGAGCCGACGGAGGAGGTCGTGGTGCTCCGGGAGGTGCTCCAGGCCGCCGAGCGCGCGCACATCGAGCGTGTGCTTCGGATCACGCAGGGGCGGAGGCTCCAAGCGGCCGATCTCCTCGGCATCTCGCGCAAGGTGCTCTGGGAGAAGATCCGCGATCACGGAATCGATCCCCACTGCGGGAGGAGCGCGGGTCAGCCCTCCGACGCCGAGGACGACGAGTCGTGACGGTGCCGCGGGGCGAGGGCCTCCGGGAGATCCGGCGTGCCGCCGTCGTGAGCGATCTCCATCTTGCTCCCGGCGATGGGGCGGGCATCGATCGGTTCGCTGCCTTCGCGCGCAAGCTCCCTGGAGCGGTCGACGAGCTCCTCGTGCTGGGCGATCTCTTCGATTCCTACGTCGGCACGCGCCACTTGAGTCTCGAGGGCTACCGGCCCGTCGTGCGCGCGCTCGACATGCTCGTCGGGAACGGAGTCCCCGTGACCTGTCTGCACGGCAACCGCGACTTCCTCCTGGACGAGGGATTCACGAAGGCCACGGGAGCGCGCGTCGCCGGCGACGAAGTGGCCTTCACGAGCGGAGACCGGCGTTTCCTCGCCGTGCACGGCGACCTCTTCTGCGTCCGCGACGTCCGCTACCAGGCGATGCGGCGCAAGCTCCGCTCGCCGATCGTCCGGCTCGCGTCGCGAACGCTTCCCCTGAGCTGGCTGCTGCGGGCCGCCGGAGGGCTGCGCGCCAAGTCGCGCGCGGAGATCGCGGCGAAGACTCCGCGGGAGATGGGCATCGTCGACGAGGAGGTGCGATCGCGCCTCCGGGAGGGGTTCGACGTCGTCCTGTGCGGGCACGTGCACGATCCCGCGACGCGGCAGCTCGGGGAAGGGACGCTGGTGGTCCTCCCCGCATGGCCCGAAACGCCTGGTACTCTCTGGATCACCGACGGACGCATCCGGTTCGAGCACGCTTCGTGAACGAGGAGCCTGGCGCGCGTCCGGGAGCACCCACGCGACCGCCCCTGATGCCCGGCCCGCCTCGACGATTCCTCCTCGGTTCCGCGATCGCGGTCGTCCTCGCGGGGGCGGCGGCGGGACGGGCCGAGGGCCAGGGCTCGCAGTGGGCGCTGCGCTTCCACGGCACGGGGCTGAACCAGCAGGACCGCGTCCGCATCGCGATCGACGACGACGGTCCCGGGCCCGACGCGAGCGCGCCCTGCGACGTGGGCGCCGGCAGCTTCACGGTGGAGCTCTGGCTGCGCGGGACTCTCGCCGACAACGGCACGGCGAGCGCCGGCGGCGACGTGGAGATGGCGAGCAACGCCTGGATCGACGGGAACATCGTCGTCGACCGCGACATCTGGAGCGGTAGCGCTGCCGACTGGGGAATCAGCCTCGCCGGCGGGCGCGTGCGCTTCGGGACGGGAGGCGGACAGCCCGCGACGGACGGGGAGCACACCCTCGAGGGCAGCGACCTCGTGCTCGACGGCGCGTGGCACCACGTCGCCTGCGTGCGCGACGCGTCGACGGGCCGCAAGCGCATCTACGTCGACGGCGTCCTCGACTTCGAGAGCGCGGCGGGCGTCTCCACGGCGAACCTGAGCTATCCCGACGGAGGCGTGCCGGGGCAGGTCACGCCCTGGGGGCCCTACATCGTGCTGGCGGCGGAGAAGCACGACGCCGGGCCGGCCTTCCCGTCCTTCGCCGGCTACCTCGACGAGGTGCGCCTCTGGAACGTCGCGCGCACCGGCACGGAGATCCTCGTGAGCCGCCACCAGGTGCTGCCGGCCGGCACGGCGGGGCTCGTCGCCTCCTACCGCTTCGAGGAGGGCGGAGGCACGGCGGTCCTCGATTCGAGCGGAGCCGGATCTCCCGCGGGTCAGCTCCTCGCCGGCGTCGCCGGGAACGGCGAGTGGGTCGGCGCGTCGACGGATCCGTCGAATGTCGCCCCTGTCTCGTCGGGGCCGCTCCCTCCGGGGTTCGCGCGGAGCACGATCGTCTCCGGTCTGGAGGAGCCGACGGCCCTCGCGTTCCTGCCGGACGGCCGGATCCTCGTCGGAGAGCGCGACGGCACGGTGCACCTCGTGCAGGGAGGCCAGCTCCTCCCCCAGGCGCTCCTGGAGCTCCCCGCCGACACGGCGCGCGGCGAGCGCGGACTCGTCGGGATCGCCGTGCATCCGCAGTTCTCGGCGAACGGCTGGCTCTACGTCTTCTGGACGACGCTCGAGCCGCGCGACCGCGTGAGCCGCTTCACCGTCACGGGCAGCGTCGCCTCGCCCGCGAGCGAAGCGGTGATCTGGGAGTCGCCGGATCCCGCGGCCGACTTCCATCACGGCGGGGCCATCCGCTTCGGGAGCGACGGTCGCCTCTACGTCGCGACGGGCGATCGATTCGACAGCGCCACGTCGCAGGACCTCGCCGTTCCCTACGGGAAGATCCTCCGGCTCGCGGACGACGGCTCGGTGCCGGCGGACAACCCGTTCGTCGGGATCGGCGGCGCCGATCCGGCCGTCTGGGCACGCGGACTCCGCAATCCGTTCCGCTTCACCGTGGACGCCGCGACGGGGGAGATCTGGATCGGAGACGTGGGCGGCAACTCCTCGACCTCGTGGGAGGAGGTGAACCTCGGGCAGGCGGGAGCCAACTACGGATGGCCCCATCAGGAGGGCAGCGTCTGCGCGATCGGGGACTGCGCGGGCTTCACGCAGCCGCGCTTCTCCTACCGACACGACGACCCCGCCTTCGCCGCGGGGCTCGCGCAGGCGTCGATCACGCTCGGGCCCGTGTACCGCGCGTCGGCGTTCCCCCTGGAGTACCGGGGGAACCTCTTCTTCGGCGACTACGCGAACCGCTGGATCCGACGCGCCGTCTTCGACGGCTCCGGCGCGATCGTGGCGACTCCCGTCTTCTTCGCCGCTCCCGAGGCGGGGACGATCGTCGACCTCGCCGAGGGCCCCGACGGCGCGCTCTGGTTCCTCACGCTGGGGGTGCCCTGGAGCGGGAGCGCGGACGTGGGGGCCCTCCATCGGATCTCGTGGTCGGCGAACGGCAACCAGCCGCCGATCGTGCTCGCGAGCGCCTCGCCGACGCAGGGCCCGGCCCCGCTCACGGTCTCCTTCAGCAGCGTCGGCACCTTCGATCCGGACGGAGGTCCCGCGGCGCTCTCGGTGCTGTGGACCTTCGGAGACGGCGCCACGTCGACGCAGCCGAACCCGGTCCATGCGTACGCATCTCCCGGACCCCAGACCGCGACGCTCGCCGTGAACGACGGGCAGGACACGGTTCTCTCGAAGCCGATCGCGATCTCCGTCGGCAACGTCCCGTTCCCGAGCATCCACGCACCGGCGCCCGGAACGACCTACCGCGCCGGCGACACGATCTCCTTCTCCGGGTCGGCGCGCGATGCGGACGACGGATCGCTGCCGTCCTCGGCGCTCACTTGGCGGGTGCTGCTCGTCCACGGGAGCCACGTCCATCCCTTCGTCGGGCCGCTCTCGGGGATCGCGTCCGGCTCCTTCACGGTGCCCGTCGCCGGCCATCCCCCGGAGGGCACGCACTACGAGGTCGTGCTGGAGGCGAAGGACTCGAGCGGTCTCGTCGCCAAGGCTTCCGTCGCGCTGCAGCCGGAGATCTCGACGCTCGTGTTCGACACGGTTCCGAGCGGGATCGCGATCCTCCTGGACGGACAGCCGGAGACGACGCCGCGTCTCGTCGAGAGCGTCGTCGGCTACCAGCACGCGGTCACGGCGCCTGCGACGGGATCTCTCGGCGGCGCGCCCTACGCGTGGCAGTGCTGGCTCGGCGGAGCGGCCGCGACGCAGACCGTCGTCGCGCCTCTCGGCGGCGCGAACCACACGGCGATCTACGCGGCCACGGGGAGCGTCACGGCGAGCCTCGCCGTCGCCGCGGCGAACCGGAACGCCGACTGGTACCCGCCCGTGGGGCAGGCCTCCGCGAACGTCTACGACGCGTTCGGTCTGTGCGCGGGGCGCGACGGGGGAGGCGTATTCCAGATGGGATTCGAGGTGGCGATCCCGGTGCCGCCCGGCTCGACGATCGTGTCCGCGCGTCTCGAGCTCGTCGCGACTGCCGACCAGGCGGGGAGCCCCGTCTTCACCGTGCGCGCCTACGACGTGGCGAACGCGCCGCCCTTCGTGCCGGGCTCGCCGACGTCGCTCGCCGCGCACGCGCCGCTCGTCGCGAAGGCCGTGCCCTGGAATCCGCTCCCCTTCGCGCCCGGGGCGACCATCACGTCGCCGCAGCTCGCGTCCCTCGTGCAGGCGGTCGTCGACCGTCCCGACTGGGCGGCGGGCAACTTCCTGGGGCTCGTCGTCGACGGCTCGCCGACCTCGGGCGACCAGTGGCGCTGCGTGCGCAACTTCGCCTCCGGGGACGCGCCGCGGCTGCAGGTCACGTGGTCGGCGGGCGGCCCGGCCGGCTGCGTTCCCTGCGGTGCCACCTCCTACGGTCACGGCGCGTCGCCGGGCAACACGCTCGGACTCGTCGCCGTCGGCACGCCGTCGCTCGGCTCGAGCGTCTCGATCCGCACGACGAACGTCACGACGGAGGGCGCGTGGACGCTCCTCTGCGAGGCGGCTGCGTTCCAGCCCTTCCTCGACGGCGTGCTCCTCGTCGACCTCGCGACCTACCAGCTGGGCGGATTCGGGAGCGCCCTCGACGGCACGACGACGATGGAGCTCGCGATCCCGCCCACGCCGTCCCTCGCGGGCTACGTCGCGCGGCTCCAGTCGCTCGCGCTGGAGCCCTCGCTTCCCCAGGGGCTCGCGTTCTCGAACGGCCTCGTGCTCACGGTCTGCCCCTGAGGCCTCCCGCCGCGGCGGACGCTACACGAGGGACCGCACCGCCTCCCGGGGCCGCGCGAGGGTCTGCGCGAGGATCTCGACGCCGCGCTCCACGGCGGCGCGCGTCGCCGGAGTGCCGATGCAGACGCGGACGGCGTGGGGTGCGGCGGCGCGTCCGGCGACGAACGCCTCCGAGGCGCTGACGCGCACGCCACGGCGGCGCGCCTCGCGCGCGAAGGACTCGCCGCGCCAGGGCGACGGGAGCGGGAGCCACAGGTGGGGCGACGCGGGGTGCGTCCCGTGCGGGACGGCGCGGAGCAGCCGGTCGGCGATCCGTCGCCGAGCCGCCGTCTCGCGGCGCTTCCAGGCGATGATCGCCGCGGCGGTGCCGTCGTCGATCCATCGCGAGGCGATCTCCGCGGCGAGGGGCGCGGCCATCCAGCCGAGGGCCGTCACATGGGCTCCGAGCCGCTCGACGTCCGCGCCGGAGCGTCCATCGCGCGCGGGCGCCAGCAGATAGCCGATGCGCAGTCCGGCGCAGAGGCTCTTCGACGTGCTCCGCACGTGCGTCGTGAGCTCGGGTGCGTGCGTCGCGAGCGCCGCGGGCGCTTCCGGGAGGAGGAACCCGTAGGTGTCGTCCTCGACGATCGGCAGGCCGTGTTTGCGCGCGATCGCCGCCACGGCGCGGCGGCGCGGCTCGCTCATCACGGCCCCCGTCGGATTCTGGATCGACGGCATCGTGTAGAGCGCACGCACGCCGCCGCGGCGGCAGGCGGCCTCGAGGGCGTCGGGGAGGAGCCCCTCGCGGTCCATCGGGAGTCCCTGGAGCCGGAGGTGCAAGGCGGCGGCGAGCGCGCGCATCCCTGGGTAGGTGAGTTCCTCCGTGAGGACGAGGTCGCCCGGCGCGGCGAGGCTCGCGAAGGCGACGGCGAGCGCGTGCTGGGCGCCGCCGCACACGACCGTGCGCTCCGGGCTGGCGTCCAGACCGTCACGCCGCAGCCACGCCGCGCCCGCGGCGCGGTGCGGAGTCATCCCGAGCGCGTGGTAGCCCGCCAGGAGCGGAGAGCGGTCGCCGAGGCGCGCCAGCCGAGCGAGGGTGTCCTTCACGCGGAGGATCTTCGGGTCGCCGAAGGGGAGGTTGATGCCGAGCTCGATGGCGTCCCCGGGCTCCGACGCGAGAGGCAGGAGCGGGAGCGGCTCCCTCGAGGCGACGAAGGTGCCGCGCCCCACCTCGCCGACGAGGAGGCCGCGTCGGCGCGCCTCCGCGTAGGCGCGCGTGATCGTGGCGACGTTCACGCCGAGCCGGGGGGCGAGCTCGCGGTGGGTCGGGAGTCGGTCCCCCGGGCGGAGCCGGCCCGCCTGGACATCGCGTCCGATGGCATCGGCGAGCGCGCGGTAGAGGGGTCGTTCGGCGCCGAGCTCGGGAGTCCAAAGTGTCATGCATACAACTAGACAGATTGACTGCATTGAGTCAAGCGTGCTACGGATGGCCTCTCGAGCGACCACTCAATGAAGGCAATCACACGATTGTCCGTAGTCCTCCCCGACCCCGCTCCGGTGCGCCCCATGACGAACGCCACGCTCCCTCCTCGGTCCGCAGACGCCATCCCCGAGTTCGCGCTCAAGGTCGGCTTCGCACGCATGCTCTCCGGAGGCGTCATCCTCGACGTCACGACGGCCGACGAGGCACGCATCGCGGAGGAGGCGGGGGCCGTCGCCGTCATGGCGCTCGAGCGCGTGCCCGCCGACATCCGCCGCGAGGGTGGCGTCGCCCGCATGGCGTCCATCGATCGCATCGCCGCGATCCAGGAGGCCGTCTCGATCCCGGTCCTGGCGAAGGTGCGCATCGGGCACACGGCGGAAGCTCGCGTGCTGGAGGCGCTCGGCGTCGACCTCATCGACGAGAGCGAGGTGCTCACGCCGGCCGATGCGGAGGTCCACGTCGAGAAGCACGGGTTCCGCATCCCCTTCGTCTGCGGCTGCCGCGACCTGGGGGAGGCGCTGCGGCGCGTGGGCGAGGGCGCCGCGCTCCTGCGCACGAAGGGGGAGGCCGGCACGGGCGACGTGGTGGAGGCCGTGCGTCACCTGCGGCGCATCGGCGCGCAGATCCGGACCGTCGTGGCGGCGCCGGCGGAGGAGATTCCCTCGCTCGCGAAGGAGCTGGGTGCCCCCCTGGAGCTCGTGCGGCGGCTCCGCGAGGAGGGCCGGCTCCCGGTCCCCAGCTTCGCCGCCGGAGGCGTCGCGACGCCCGCCGACGCGGCGCTCGTCATGTCGCTCGGCGCCGAGGCCGTCTTCGTCGGATCGGGAGTCTTCCACTCCTCCGATCCCCGCCGGACGGCGGCGGCCATCGTGAAGGCGACGGCGGGATGGCGCGACGCCGGGATCGTGCTGGAGGCCTGCCGCGCGTCGGGAGCGCCGATGAGGGGCACGGCGGCCGCGGCGCTCGCGTCCGGCGAGCGGCTCCAGGAGCGCGGCTGGTGATCGACGCCCGCGTGGGGATCCTCGACGTGCAGGGCGCGAGCGCGCCCCACGGAGAGTGCTTCGCCGCCCTCGGCCTGCGGGCGCGGCCCGTGCGCGCCCTCGCCGATCTGCGTGAGGTGACGCATCTCGTGCTCCCGGGCGGCGAGTCGACGGCGATCCACCGGATCCTCGCGCGCGTCGGGCTGCGGGACGAGATCGTCTCGCGGCACGCCGCCGGCACGCTCGCCCTCTTCGGCACCTGCGCGGGCGCGATCCTGCTCGGCCGCGAGGACATCGAGCCGCCGCCGCGTCTCGGCCTGCTCGACGTGCGCGTGCACCGGAACGCCTACGGGCGGCAAGCGGACTCCTTCGTGGACGCGATCGACATCGAGCCGCTCGGGATCGAGATCCGAGCGCCATTCATCCGCGCACCGCGGTTCGCGGAGGTCGGTCCGGGCGTCCGCGTCCTCGCGCGTCTGCGCGGCGAGCCCGTCCTCGTCGCAGGGGACCGGATCCTCGCCGCGACGTTCCACCCGGAGCTCTCCGGCGATCCGCGCGTCCACCGCTTCTTCCTCGATGCGTTCCCCTCCGCGGGTTCGGCCGAGCAGGTCTCGCTCGCGGCGATCCCAGCGACCGGAGCTTCCCCATGAACCGCAGCACTCCCTCCGCCGACCCTCGTCCTGCCGCAGCCCTCCGCACGCCGCACGCTCTCGCCACGCGCGCCCTCCACGCGGGCGAGCCGTCGCCGCGTGTTGCCGGAGCCGTGGTGCCTCCGCTCTTCCTGTCGTCCTCCTACGGGCGAGACGGAGGAGCCGACTCTGGGCCGCGCTACCTGCGCCTCCACAACACGCCGACCCACCGCGCGCTGGCGGAGCGCATCGCGTCGCTCGAGAGCGCCGAGGACGCCGTCGTCACGGCGAGCGGGATGGCGGCGCTCACGAGCACGCTCCTCGCGCTCCTCTCCTCCGGCGATCGCGTGATCGCGCAGCGGCGGCTCTACGGCGGCTCCGTCGAGCTGCTGACGGGACTGCTGCCGCGCCTCGGCATCGCCTGCGACTTCGTGGACGGCGACGATCCCGCGTCGTGGACCGGCCGCATCCGGCCCGAGACGCGCGTGCTCCTCGCCGAGACGATCGGGAATCCGCTGCTCGACGTGGCCGACCTGCCGGCCCTCGCGCAGCTCGCCCGCGCGCACGGTCTCCTGTCGGTCGTGGACAACACCTTCGCGAGTCCCGCGCTGGCGCGGCCCGTCGAGTGGGGGATCGACCTCGTGTTCCACTCGGCGTCGAAGTTCCTGAACGGTCACACGGACCTCGTCGCGGGAGCCGTGGCGGGCCGTCGCGATCTCGTCGAGCGCGTTCGCTCGACGATGGCGATCCTCGGCGGCTGCCTCGACGCGCAAGGCTGCTACCTGCTGCAGCGCGGCCTGAAGACGCTCGTGCCGCGCATGCGCCAGCAGGGCGAGTCGGCCGCGATCCTCGCCGAGGACCTCGACCGCCACACGGCGGTCGCCCGCGTCCTCTACCCCGGCAGTCCGAGCCACGCGACGCACGCCCGTGCGCGGCGGCTCCTCGACGGCTTCGGCTGCGTGGTCACGCTCGATCTCGCGGGCGGCGCCGAGGCGGCGCGGCGCCTGGTCGAGCGGCTGGAGATCGCCGTCGAGGCGACGAGCCTCGGAGGCGTCGAGACCCTGGTGGCGCGGCCCGCGCACTCCTCGCACGCGCGTCTCGACGCGGAGGTGCGGCGCGTAGCGGGCATCGGAGACGGTCTCGTGCGCGTCTCCGTCGGGCTCGAGGAGGTCTCCGACCTGCTGGGCGACTTCCGGCGCGCGCTCGACGCCGTCTGAGCGGCTCCTCGCGCGTGCGCTCGCCGCGCGACGCTTCGCGGGAGCGACGGAACGGGAATGAAGCCCACGGGAGGTCGCGTCGGAGCGCGCCGTTCCCGTTCCTCGACCCGGAGTCCACCGTGCGTTCGTTCCTCACGATTCCGCCGCTCGTCCTCTCCGCCGCTCTCGCCCTCGTCCTCTCTCCTGCCACGGGTCCCGGCGCGCCGAGTCAGGACCCGGCGCGTCCGTCGCCCTCGGCCGGCCGGGCCACGACCAGTGGGATGGCGCGGCCCGCGGAGGCGGCCCGGGAGGGCGGCATCCGCGTCGGCGCCGAGCAGTTCGTCGTGGAGCCCGGCGCGCAGCTGGGAGCCGTGCTCTCGGCGCTCGCGCCGCTCGCCGCGCGAACGGTCCTCACGCCGCGCGACACGGAGCCCTTCGTGGAGCAGACGCGCCTTCAGCTCTCGGGCCCGCTCACGGTCGCCAACGTGCGCGCCGCGGAGACGCTCGATGCGCTCCTCCTCGCGAGCGGCCTCGTGCTCGTGCCGCCGCGCGCCGACGGGCAGCCCTGGGTGCTCGCGAGCCTCTACCAGCGCGACGCGAAGGCGCTCCGCGGCATCGCACGTCCGATCGACGCGTCGGACCTCGAGTCCTTCGCGTCGCGGCACGAGCTCGTCTCCGTGGTCCTCCCCCTGGAGCGCTGCTCCGCGCGCGAGATCGCCGCCGTCATTCGTCCGCTCCTCGGCGACGTACTCTCCATGGAGAGCGTGATCGGCGTCGAGCGCGGCAATTCCGTCATCGTGTCGGGTCTCGGCGCGAACGTGACCCGGCTCGCACGGACGATCCGAGAGCTCGACGCGTCGGCCGAGAAGGAGCCGTCGACCTACGCGACCCAGGAGGCGCTGCGCGCGCTGGAGCTCCGCGTGAAGGCCCTCGAGCGCCAGCTCGGCCTCGGCGAGACCGAGACCGCCGACGGGGGCGGCGCGAGGAAGTAGGGACTGCCTCGCGGAGTGCGAAGGGAACGGGGGCTCGATCGGTACCATTCCGCGCGCGCCCCCAAGCCCCTGCTCTCCTCCGTGCGCCGATCGCTCTCCGTCCTCCTCCATCCGCTCTTCGCGCTCCTCCTCGCCGCATCACTCCCGGGCTGCCTCCTCGTCGCCGGCGCAGCCATCGCCGCGGGCGTCGTGCACACCGTCGGTGACGACGTGGCCGAGGTGACTCTCGAGAGCTCGACGGAGAGGGTCTTCGAAGCGAGCGAGAACGAGCTCGCCTCCCGGAGCAACGGCTTCCGCTCCTACAAGGGGTCGCTTCGGATCGAGGGCCGGGTCGGCGCCTCGGACGTCACGATCACGCTCGACGCTCTGCCGAAGGAGTCGACGCGGCTGCGCGTCGTCGCGCGCAAGCACGAGGGTCTTTCGCCGGACGTGGAGACGGCTCACCAGGTCGCCTTCGCCATCGTGAAGCGCGTCATGGGGCGCAACGCCCCCGAGCCGCAGACGCGCTGAGGCTCGGCCTCTGGCCGGAGGGACGCCGTCCTCTGGGTGCTCGCAGCGAGCCCTACGGGGTCCGGATCGCCGGGTCGCGGTCGGCGAGGGCGCGCAGGCGGCGCGCGCCCTGGACGCGCTTCCGCAGTGCGGCGGTGAAGGGGCTCCGCTTCGTCGAGGGAACGCCGCGCCGCGTCGCTTCGAGGACGACGCCGCCGGAGCCGGGGGATCCCTCGACCCACATCGCGACGTGGTCGATCGCATCGGCCGTGCCGAAGAAGAGGAGGTCGCCGGGGCGAACGCTCTCGGGGTCGACCGGCACGAGCTGTGGATCGGCGAAGCACTGCTCGTGGGCGTCGCGGCGAAGCCCCACACCGTGCCGCGCGAAGAGGAACTGCACGAGGCCCGAGCAGTCGAATCCCTCGGGCGTCGTTCCGCCCCAGAGATAGGGCGTGCCCTCGAGCCGGCGGCCGAGCGCGATCCAGTCCTCGGGCCGACCCGGCGACGGCGGGTGGACCGCAGCTGCCACGTCGAAGGAGGATGCGAAGGCCCGCGTGCCGTCCGGGAGCCGGATCGGAACGAACGGCGGATCGCCCGTCTCCGCGCCGTCGACGACGAGGCGCGTCCCCATCGTGATCGTGGCGAGGGGCGCGCCCTCCGTGAAGCTCGGTGCGTGGCGGAGGATCGCCCGCACCGACCGCACCTCGACGACGGCGGTGCCGGCGCCTTCGCCGTAGCTCGGCACGTCTTGCGGGAGCCGCCGCAGTGAGCCGGCGGGGATCCAGCCGGCGTAGCCGTCGGGCGTCTCGACGCGCGCGAACCCCTCGGAGGAGACCGGCGTGCTCTCGCGGACGCGGACCGTCGTGCCGAGGATCGCCTGGCTCACGACGGCCGCGTCCGGACGGGGCTCGGCGAGGAGCGACGCGACGGGCACCGTGACGACGGCGCGATCGAGGTTCGAAGCCGGAGTCTGCACGGGCGGAGGGGGCGGGGGATCGGCGGGGCGAGCCGCCGGCGTCGTGGACGCGAGCTTCGGAACGGCGGCGTCCCGTGGAGGCCAGCGCTCGCGGCGGGCGGGGCGTCGGCGGGATTGTGCCGGCGCCGCCGCGCGCTCGAAAGCGGCGCGCGCGGCGCAGAATGCGCGCCGCTGCGCACCGATGTCCGAGCCCGCCACGATCGCCCTCGAGCCCCTCGACCTCGTTCTCGCGCGCGCGTGGACGCTCTCGCGCGGAACGTCGACGTCGAAGCGCAACGCCGTCCTGTCGGTCACGGCGGAGGGCGTCACCGGACTCGGCGAGGGAGCGCCGAACGCGCGCTACGGGCAGTCCTTCGGCGGGGCCGCGGCCGTCTTCGCGCGCCTCCGCGACGCCTGCCGCACGCTCTCGCCGCGCGAGCACGCCACCTGGATCGAGCGCGCCGAGGAGATCGCCGGATCCGAGTCGGAGCTGACGGCGGCCCTCGACGCGGCGCTCTGGGACTGGCGCGGGAAGCGCGAGGCGGTTTCCGTCGCGAGCCGAGTCGCGACCGTCGGCGCATCGATGCCCGAGACGAGCTTCTCGATCGGCATCGACGCGCCGGAGGAGATGGCGGCGCGCGCGCGCGAGGCCGCGGCATTCGCCGTCCTGAAGCTCAAGGTCGGTCTCGGGGACGACGAGGCGCACGTGGCCGCCGTGCGTGCGGCCACGGACGCCCGGCTCCGCGTCGACGCGAACGAGGGATGGCCGAGCCGCGAGGTCGCGCTCGATCGGATCCGGTGGCTCGCGGAGAAGGGCGTCGAGCTCGTGGAGCAGCCGCTCCCCGCCGGAGACCGCGATGGGCAACGCTGGCTCTTCGAGCGATCGCCGCTCCCGCTCGTCGCCGACGAGAGCTGCCTCCTCGAGAGCGATCTGGAGGGGCTCGTCGGACTCTTCCACGGAGTGAACGTGAAGCTCTCGAAATGCGGCGGTCTCACGCGGGCGCTCGCCCTCGTGCGGCGCGCCCGGGCGCTCGGCTTCCGTTCGATGCTCGGATGCATGATCGAGAGCTCCCTCGGGATCGCCGCGGGTGTCGCGATCGCGCCCCGGTTCGATTGGGTCGACCTGGACGGGTGCCTGCTCCTCGCCGCGGATCCCTTCGCGGGGCTCGAGCACGCCGGCGGCCGATGGCGGATCCCCACGGCGCCGGGGCTCGGCGTCGCGCGGCGTTGAGGATCGACGCCTCGTCGTCGGCGCGTCAGCGCTGCAGCAGGCGCAGCTCCGCCTCCGCGAGACGGAGCACGTCCGTGCGCGGCGGGTCGTCCGCCTCGACGAAGACGAGCCTCGCCTCGACGCCGCGCCGCTGCGGTCCGCCGAGGGTGGCGGCGCGCACGTCGACCTCGAGCCTCACCTCGAGAACCGCGGCGTCGACCAACTGCGATCGCTCGTCGACGGAGACCACTCCGGTGACCTCGAAGAACCTCGTCAGGAGCGCTGCGGCCGCGCGGGCGTCGCCAGCGCCGATCGGCGGGGGCCCGGCGAAGCGGAAGGTCTCCGTCGTGTCGAGCAGCACTCCGGCCGGATCCTTCGCCTCGAAGGCCGCGACGATCTGGCGAGCGCGCGCCGCGACCCGTCGCGCCCGGGTCGGCCAGAGGGAGACCACGACGGCGGCCGCCGCGGCGGCGGCGCCGAGGGCGAGGAGCCAGGGCCGCATCGCGGCAGCCTACCGGGGAGCGAGCGGTCCCCGTGATTGACCCTTGGGGAGTCGGGCCAGTACCCTCTTCCGCCCTTTCCCGCCCGGAGACCCCGTTCGATCCTCGATGACCCCTCGACGGCGTGTCGTCGTCGCGATCGACGGTCCGTCCGGCGCGGGCAAGAGCACGGTGGCTCGGGCCTTGGCCCGGCGTCTGGGAATCCTCTTCCTGGACACCGGCGCCATGTATCGAGCCGTCGCCCTGGTGCTCCTGCGCCAGGGGATCGATCCGACGGAGGAGGCGGGCGTTGCCCGCATCGTCCGGAGTCTGACGATCCGGTTCTCGGAGGACGGTGAGCGCATCTTCACGAAGCTCGGCGACGGGCCGGAGGAGGACGTGAGCGCCGCGATCCGGATGCCCGATGTCACGGCGCGCGTCTCCCAGGTGTCCGCGCTGCAAGTCGTCCGCGAGAAGCTGACGGCCGAGCAGCGATCGATCGCCGCGGGGAGGAGCGTCGTGGCCGAGGGCCGCGACACGACGACCGTCGTGTTCCCGGACGCCGACCGAAAGTTCTTTCTCATCGCGAGCCTCGACGAGCGGGCGCGAAGGCGTCACGACGAGAGGCCGGAGCTCTCCGGAACGCCCGTGGCCGAAGTGGCCGCGGAGATCCGCCAGCGCGACGAGCGCGACTCGAGTCGCTCGATCGCTCCGTTGCGGCAGGCGTCCGACGCGATGCCGATCGACACCACCGGCGTGTCGCTCGACTCCGTGGTGGATCGTCTTGCCCGGATCTGCGGCGCCGATGGCGTCTGACCGGTCCGACGAGGTCTCGGTCGCGGCCGAGCCTCGGCCGGAGACGAACTTCCTCCTCTATCGGTTCTGGGGGTTCTGGACGCGCGCGTTCCTGCGCCTCTTCCACCGGATCGAGTGGATGGATCTCGATCGCGTCCCCGAGGAAGGGGGCGCGATCCTCGCGGCCAACCACTGCTCGTTCTTCGACATCCCCGCCGTCGGCGTCGACGTGCGGCGGCGCATCCACTTCGTCGCGCGCGAGTCGCTGCTGAAGACCCCGTTCATCGCGGGCATCGTCCGCAACAGCGGAGCGCTCCTCGTCCGGAGCGAAGCGCCCGACGCGGCGGCGCTCCGGAAGATCGTCTCCGTCGTCCGCAGCGGCGAGCTCGTCGGGATCTATCCCGAGGGGACGCGCAGCAAGGACGGCCGGATGCAGGCCTTCCAGCCCGGAGTCGCGCTCGCAGCGCGACTCGCCGACGCGCCGATCGTCCCCGTGGGGATCGCCGGCACTTTCGACGTGATGCGGTCCGGACGCTTCTTTCCGAGCCTCCACGGGAAGGTGGTCGTCGCCTACGGCGAGCCGTTCCGACTCGCGCGCTCGAAGGGCGCACGAAACCTCGAAGCCGACGTCGCGACGATCCGGGACGCCGTGCAGCACGAGTTCGACCGCGCGCAGGCGCTCCGGCTGGCGTGTCTCGCCGGTCGCCGCTGAACTTCCGACCCGCCGCTCACTGACTACAGCCACCGAGGCTCGCTCCACTCCCGCAGCCGGATCCGAACCCCGAATCCGGCTCCCGAGTCCACTACCCGACTCCATTTTCCGAACACTGCCCTCCCGCGGTCTCCCCGTCGCACGACGGGGCGCGGAGGAAGCAGATCACCTTCTCTCCACTTCCCCACCGTACTCGATGCCCGCACGGGACATCGTCCGCAAGTTCGCTCCTTCGCCCGAAGAGCTCGATCGTCAGACCGAAGAGCTCTGTCGTGCAATCCCCCAGGAGACCCTGGGCCAGCGCCTCTCGGAGACGATCCGAGAGTTCAAGAACGACGAGATCGTTCGAGCGCGCATCCTCACCGTTCGCCGAGAGGAGATCCTCGTCGACTACGGCGGGAAGAGCGAAGGCACCATCTCTCGTTCGGAATTCCCCGACGAGATGGTTCTCGAGCCGGGCGGGGAGATCGAGGTGCTCTTCGAGGGGCACGACGACGACTCCGACGGCTTCTCCGTCTCCTGGAAGCGCGCCGTCCGGCGCAAGGCCTGGGAGGAGATCATCGCCCGCTACAAGGAGGGCGACCGCGTCACCGGTGAGGTGCAGCGCAAGATCAAGGGCGGCCTCCTCGTGGAGGTCGACAACGTGGCCGTGTTCCTGCCGGCGTCGCAGGTGAACATCCGGCGCACGAACGACGTGTCCGACTACATCGGCAAGCAGGTCGAGGCGGAGATCATCAAGATCGACCCGGACCGGCAGAACATCGTCGTCTCCCGGCGCAAGCTCCTCGAGAAGGACCGCGCCATCAAGAAGGAGTCGCTCCTGAAGGAGCTCGACGAAGGCCAGCTCCGCAAGGGCGTCGTCAAGAACATCGCCGACTTCGGCGCGTTCATCGACCTCGGCGGGATCGACGGCCTGCTCCACATCACCGACATGAGCTGGGGCCGCATCAGCCACCCGTCCGAGATGCTCAGTCTCGAGGACGAGGTGGAGGTGAAGGTCCTGCGCGTCGACCGCGAGCGCGAGCGCATCGCCCTCGGCCTGAAGCAGAAGTCGCCGTCTCCCTGGGAGAACATCGATCAGAAGTACCCGGTCGGCTCGCGTCACCGCGGCAAGGTGGTGAACATCGTGAGCTACGGCGCCTTCGTGAAGCTCGAGGACGGCGTCGAGGGTCTCGTCCACATCTCCGAGATGTCCTGGACGCGCCGGATCAACCACCCGAGCGAGCTGGTGAAGATCGGCGACGACGTCGACGTCGTCGTCCTCGATATCAACAAGGACAAGCAGGAGATCTCCCTCGGCATGAAGCAGGCCGAGGCGAATCCCTGGGACACGGTGGAGCATCGCTACCCGGTCGGAACGGTCATCGAGGGGCGCACGCGCAACCTCACGACCTATGGCGCCTTCATCGAGATCGAGGAAGGCATCGACGGTCTGCTCCACGTCTCCGACATGTCCTGGACCCGCAAGATCTCGCACCCCGCGGAGCTCGTGAAGAAGGGCGACACGGTGCGCTGCGTGATCCTGTCGGTCGACTCGGAGAAGAAGCGCATCGCGCTGGGCCTGAAGCAGCTCACGCCCGATCCGTGGCAGGACACGATCCCCGCGAACTACCACGTGGGCGATCTCGTGAGCGGCCTCATCACGAAGACGACGAACTTCGGCGCCTTCGTGCAGCTCGAGGACGAGCTGGAGGGCCTGATCCACATCACGGAGCTCGCCGACCATCGCATCTCCTCCCCGGAGGAGGTCGTGAAGCTCGGTCTCAAGGTGGAGGCCCGCGTCATCAAGGTCGACACCGAGGAGCGCAAGCTCGGCCTCTCCCTCGTCCACTCGGAGTTCGAGGAGAACGAGGAATCCCAGCGTCTCGAGCGCGAGAAGGACATCAAGCGCAAGGAGAAGGAGATTCGAGGCGAGGTCGAGGAGCTGGTGCGCGCCGAGCGCGAAGCGGCCGAGCGTGAGAAGGGCGACCGAGAGAAGGCGCCCACGCGAGCCGAGCGCGAGGCCGCCAAGGCGGAGGCCAAGTCGGAGGCGGCGCCCGAGGAGGGCGGGAGCCCCGCCTGATCGTGAAGGCCAGCCGCGAGCCGGCGCTCCGCGCGAACTCTCGAGTTCCCGGAGCGCCGGCGCGCTTCGCTCTTCCGCTCCTCACGGCCGTCCTCGCGGCGGGGACCGTCGCGTGCGCGTCGCCGCCGGAGGCTCCGGCGGCGACGAGGACGATCGCGCCCACGGCGCTCGTCGTGCAGGTGCCGATCGTCCTCGAGGGGACCGGAGTGTCGCCGGAAGACCTCGAGGCGCTCTCCCCGGAGGCAGCCGGGCTCGTGCGTCAGGCGCTGAGGGCGCTCGAGGTGGGCGACGACGAGCGCTGCAGGGCCGCTCTCACGGCGCTCGCGGCGCTCGAGACTCCCGCGACCGTCACCGAGTTCCGCGAGCGACTGGAGGCCGTCGTCGACGGTCGCATGCTCCAGCGCACGCTCGAGGAGTCGGCGCGCGTCGAGCCGATGCGCTTCGAGACCACCATCGGTGACGTGACGGAGTTCGAGATCGTGCTCGAGAACCGATCCGTCGGCGGGAGTCAGGGAAACCTCTCGATTCCTTGGCGCGCCGGCGCCGAGATCTTCTCGACGCGGCCGAGGACGCGCACGCAGCTCCTCGCCACGGTCACCGTCGTCGATCTCGGTCCCTACGGGAGCGAGGCGCGGCGCACGGAGACGCTGCCGGTGCGCTTCGTCGACGATTGCGATCTCGAGGCCGGGCAGGTGTTCCGTCTGCCCTTCTCCTTGGAGGGCATCCCGTCCCAGGGAGCCGTCGTGCGGACGTTCCAGGTGAGCGCCGACCTCTATCCGGCGGAGGTGAGCTGGAACGGGCGCCCCGTGTTCGTCACGCGGCTGCAGTTCGCCGAGGGGGAGTGCATGGCGTTCCCCGCCGGCTTCGAGGGGATCGTCGAGAACCCGCTCGAGGCACTCGAGGGTCTCCTCGGGCGCGGCGACGTCGTGTCGGAGCGCTCGATCGTTCCGACGGCGCTCCTCGTGCCGCGGGAGCAGAGGAGCCTCGCCGTGAAGAAGCTCGCGCGCGCGCTGCTGCCTCCGGCCGGCGCGGACGCACGTCCTCTTCCGCCGCTCCGCTCGCGCGCCATCGTGGCGGCGCTCCGCCAGCTCACGGGCGACCGCTCGCGCGGTCTCGATCCGTCGGCCTGGCTCGCCTGGGCATCGAGGCGGTAGGAGCAGCCCGACCGTGGCCCGCTTCCCCGAGGTCTCCGAACAGCTCGCGCGCCTCCGCCGCGGCGTCGTCGACACGCTCCGCGAAGAGGAGCTCGCGGAGCGGCTCGAGCGCTCGCGGGCGACGGGCGAGCCGCTCCGCGTGAAGCTCGGGATCGATCCCACGTTCCGGGACGTCCACTTCGGTCACTCGGTCGTGATCCGGAAGCTCCGCGACTTCCAGGAGCTCGGACATCGGGCCGTGCTGATCCTCGGCGACGGCACGGCGATGGTGGGCGATCCCACGGGACGGGATCAGACCCGACCGCCGCTCACCCAGGAGCAGATCGACGAGAACGTGAAGGGCTACCTGACGCAGATCGGGAAGATCCTCGACGTCGACGAGGCGGAGATCGTGCGCAACGGCACCTGGTTCCGCGCCATGGGCTTCGCCGACACCCTGCGTCTCCTGGGCCGAGGCACCGTCGCGCGCATGGTCGAGCGCGACAACTTCCAGGAGCGCATGAAGGCCGGGCGGGCGATCCACCTCCACGAGCTCCTCTATCCGCTCATGCAGGGCTGGGACTCCGTCATGGTGCATGCCGACGTCGAGCTCGGCGGAACGGACCAGCTCTTCAACCTGATGCAGGGACGCCAGCTCCAGCAGGAGGAGGGGCAGGCGCCGCAGGTCTGCATCACCGTGCCGCTGCTCGAGGGTCTCGACGGCCGCAAGATGTCGAAGACCTACGGGAACCACATCGGCCTCGCCTTCTCGGCGAAGGAGATCTTCGGGAAGACGATGTCGATCCCCGACGCCCAGATGCGTGCCTGGTTCACGTCCGTCACGCGCGTCGCGCCAGCGGAGATCGACGCGCTGCTCGCCGAGGGCGCCCATCCCCGCGACGCCAAGGTGCGGCTCGCGAAGGCTCTCGTCGCCACGATCCACGGCTCGGCGGCCGCCCAGCAGGAGGCGGAGGACTTCGCGTCGCAGTTCGCCCGGGGCGAGATCCCCGAGGAGATCCCGGAGGTGGAGATCGCGCGCAGCGGCGGGAGCCTCGATCTCGCGAGCGACGCGCTCCGAGCCGATCTCTCCGCGCTCGACGCCGGACGCGTCGGCTTCGGCAACCTGGCGGGCGTGCTCGCGCTGTGGACCGGGGAGAGCACCTCCTCGGCGCGTCAGCTCATGGCGCAGAAGGCCGTCGAGATCGACGGAGAGGCGGCGTCGGATCCCCGCGCGGTCCACTGGCTCCGAGACGGCTCCGTCGTGCGCGTCGGGAAGCGCCGCTGGTTCCGGGTGCGCGTTCGAGGCTGAGTCGCCCGCGCACGCGAGGCGTCCCTCAGAGCCTCCCGTGCTTCACCTTCTTCTCGTTCCAGTAGACCTCGCGGTCGAACAGGGGCGAGTTCTCGGCGTCGTGGCACTTGCGGCAGTCCACGTCCTTCACCGGCTTCGACGCGAGCGGGTTCTTCGTGTGGTCGCGCGCCGGGCCGTGGCAGCTCTCGCAGCCGACGTAGGCGAGTCGTCCCGTGGGCTCTCCCATGTAGCCCGTCGCGAAGCCCGCCGCCTCGTCGTTGTACCAGCCGACGGCGTGGCACTTCAGACAGTCGGGATCGTGCTGGCCGTTGCGCGGGAGGAGCGACTCGACTCCGTGGGAGTGCTTGCTCTTCTTCCAGATCTGGTAGGCCTGCGGGTGGCAGGTCTTGCAGGTCTCGCTCCCGGCGTAGCCGCTTCCCGGACGGGGGAGCGTGCCCGCGAGGCGCGCGATCACGTCGGCGTCGCGCAGCCGCTCCCGGTAGCTCTCGACGACTCCGTGGACCGACTCGTCGGGAGGGAGGGACGACTCCACGAGGAGCGCCCGCTGCGACACGACCTCCGTGCGTCCGCCACGGCGCGCCACGACGAGGTCCACCACGTGCCGTCCCTTCTCGCCGGGGTGGAGGAGGACCGTGCCTCCTCGGGACTCGGCCGTCTCGTCGGGCGAGCCCGTTCCGAGCGCCGCCACGACGACGTCGATCTCGGGGAGGGCGTCGGCCACGCGGCGCACCGTCTCGCGCGTCGCATGCACCACGGCGATGCAGAGTCCGTCGGCGGGAGCGCCCTCGAGCGCCTTGCGCGCGGCGGCGAGGTCGGCCGCGCCGATCTCCTCGGCGCCGTTCCCGGCGCGGCGGCCGGCGAGCGAGAGGACGCTCACGGTGCAGGGAGCGCCGTCCACTCCGCGCGCGTCGATCCGCGCCCGCGCGACGACGGGCTCCGTCGCCTCGCGATTCGTCACCACGTGCGCGTGCACGACCGTCGGCCGCTCCGGCATGGGGATGTTCTTCATCAGCTGCGCGCGGAGCTGGGTCGCCTCCGCGCCGCTCGCGAGGTCCTCGTCCCCGAGGCCCACGGCCGCGACGGGCACGTGCAGCAGCGCGCTCGCGGCGATCTCGCCGCGAATCGTCTCGACCTCGGAGCCTCCGCGCGCGAGACCGCCGGCCAGGATCGTGACGGCGCCGGGATCGCGCTGCATCTCGATGTCGAGGCGCGTCTTGATCCGCGCGAGACCTCCGAGCTGTCCCCCGGCGCAGCCACAGGGCTCGAGGGTGCCGCGCAGCGCCCCCACGAGGAGCAGGCGAACGGCCGGCGTGTCGGCGCCGGGCCGCACGCGGCTCGCCGGCGCGCTCGCGGCACGGCCGTCGTCGGCGGCGCCGGCGAGGAGCGGCAGGGCGAGACCGGCGAAGGCGAGGGCGGCGCAGGCGGCGCGCAGGCGGCGAGGAGGGTCCGGCAGTTTCATCGCTTCGGAAGCGTGCGAGTGTAGGCCCGGTACGGGATGCGCAACTCGGGGAAGTCCTCGAGCCCGGTCGCGATGCGCACGAGCCCGTGGATCCCGCTGGCGGTCGCCTCCGGAAGTCCGCGGTCCGCGACGAGGACGAGCACCACCTCCGAGCCGTCGACCGGCTCCTGACGCTCCACGCGCAGACGCTCCTTCGCTTCTCCCTCGATCGTCGCGTTGCCGAGCGCGAGAGACCGGGCGGGATCGAGGAGCCGCACGACGAGCGGAGCCGAGCGCGCGGGCGTCTCCGGCGTGACGACCTGGAAGTCGAAGAGGGAGGGCTTCCAGATCACGTCGGGGCCGATCGGCACCACCACGGGGATTCGGATCTCCTTCCGGCCGTTCAGATTCGCCTCGAGGACGACGTCGCCGGAGACCTGGTCCCCGACGAGCCCAGGGCCCGCGACGACCTGGACGGCGATCACGCCGCGCGTCTTCTCGATCGACTCCGCGATCACCGCGGTGACGCCGGGCGGCGCCGAGACGAGGCGCGCGTCGTAGGGGGGCTGCACGCGGAAGTCGTAGACGAGGATCTTCGCCTCCTCGCTGCGCGACTCCTTCCGGCCCATGGTCGGGAAGACCACTTGCGCCGGTTGGATCTCGAACGCACGGTCGATCTGTGCGCGAGCGAACACCCGGGGGTGCTCGGTGCCCTGCTCGTCCGTCACGATCGTGACGTAGTTGACCTTCTCCTTCACCTCGCCGCCGAGCGTGCGGGTCTCGAGCCGGAAGTCCAACTCCCCCCGCTCGCCGGGTTGGACGACGAGAAGGGGGCCGATCGATTCTCCCGGCAGCCGTCCTTCGCGGACCGTCGCGCCGTCCTGGACGATGCGGAGCCGCGAGAAGCTGCAGGAGCAGCTCGCCATCAGATCGAGCACGGAGATCGGCTTCGCGCCGGTGTTCCGGAAGCGGAAGACCACCTCGCCCACTCCGGGCCACGTGATGCGCCCCATCTCCTGGGCGAGCGGCTCGAAGACGAGCTTCGAGGGCAGGCGGCCGGTCGCGTCCGTGGCCGGCGAGTCGACGGGGCACGCGGCGAGGCCGAGCAGCGCCGCCGCGGCGAGGGCGCGCCCGAGCCGGCGGCACGGGCCGGCAGGGGAGTTCGAAGGGGATCGCATCGTCGCGTCGAGTCCGGTTGTGGCCCGGACCCGACCCCGCGTCAAGCGATCCCCGTGCCGGGCAGCCCCGCGGGGCGGGCGCTGCCGCGAGGCGCCGTTCAGTGCGCGGGCGCCGCGATCTTCCGGTATCCGAGCGCCGTCAGGATCGCGAGGACCTCGGACCACGACGGGAACGGACGGCCGTTCTTGGTCCGGTAGTCGTCCATCGCCTTGATGAACTCGACCACGTCCGGCGACATCTGGTCGGGCTTCTGCGGCGTCGCGTCCAGCGCGCCGAGCGCCACGGGCGCGCCCCACGAGGTGCTCGCCTTCACCGTCTTCCCGCGCTTCTTGTTCGTCGCCTTTCTCTGCTCGTTCATGCGCCCTCTCCCTTCCGGAAGAGAGCATCGACCGTTTCCGGTGTCGGAGGTGAGGCGATTCCGACCTCCGTCACGATTCCGGCGATCAGCGCCGCGGGCGTGACGTCGAAGGCCGGATTGAAGGCGCCGACGCCCTCGGGCGCGACGCGCACGCCGGCCATCTCCGTCAGCTCCTCGGAGGAGCGCATCTCGATGGGGATGCCCGAGCCGTCGGCGATCCCGCGGTCGAAGGTCGAGAGCGGCGCGACGACCCAGAAGGGGACGCCGAAGTGCTTCGCGACGATGGCGAGACTGCAGGTCCCGATCTTGTTCGCCGTGTCTCCGTTCCGCGCGATGCGATCGGCGCCGACGACGACGGCGGAGACTCTCTGGCTCCGCATCACGCTCGCCGCCATGCCGTCGGACACGACGGTCACGGGGACTCCCTCGCGCTGGAGCTCCCAGGCCGTGAGCCGCGCTCCCTGCAGGAGGGGACGGGTCTCGTCGGCGAAGACGCTCACCCTCTTGCCCTGCTTGTGGGCGGTGTAGACGACGCCGAGCGCCGTTCCGATCCCGGCGGTGGCGAGCGCGCCCGCGTTGCAGTGCGTGTAGACGACGTCGCCGTCCTTCAGCAGCGCGGCGCCGTGCTCGCCCATGCGGGCGCAGCGATCGCGGTCGTCGGCCTCGAGGGCGCGGGCCGCCTCGAGGCCGGCCGCCACGGCCTCGCGCACGGTCGCTCCCTTCGCGGCGCGCGTGCGCACGACGTCGGCCACCCGGTCGACGGCCCAGGAGAGGTTCACGGCCGTGGGCCGCGAACTCTTCAGGTACGCCGCCACGCGGTCGGTCTCGGAGACGAGCTCCCGGATCGCATCGGCGCCCGGCGTCCGTGTCGCGAGGCCCTGCAGGCCGATCACGACGCCGTAGCCGCCGCCGACGCCGATCGCCGGCGCGCCGCGGATCACGAGGCGGAGGATCGCGTCGTAGACCTCCTCGACCGTTCGCAGTCGGAGCGCGACGGCGTCGCGGGGAAGGCGCGTCTGGTCGAGGGCGACGAGGGTCCCCGGGAGGTCTCCCTCCCAGGCGACGGTGGGGATGTGCATCGAGGGGCGGTGTTCTCGGGGTCGGGGGTCGGGAATCGGATGCGGAGGAGCGAGGGGCGGACGGCGCGGCCGAGGGAGCCGCCGCGCTCCTCGCGTGCGGCGTCAGCGCGAGGTCGCGGGAGCGCCGCAGCGTTCGTGATAGGCCTCGGGGCTCTCCCCCGTGAGGCGGCGGCAGATCTCGGCGTACTTCTCCGCCGTGCGCGCGATCACGTCGGCGGGGAGCGACGGCGCCGGCGGCGTCTTCCCCCAGCCGGTCGACGTGAGCCAGTCGCGCACGAACTGCTTGTCGAAGGAGGGCTGCGGACCGCCCGGCTTCCACGATTCCGCCGGCCAGAAGCGCGAGGAGTCCGGCGTCAGGACCTCGTCGATGAGCGTGATGGCGCCGTCCACCTCGCCGAACTCGAACTTCGTGTCGGCGAGGAGGATCCCGCGGGACGCGGCGAGCTCGACGGCGAAGCGGTAGACGTCGAGGGCGAGCGTTCGCACGGCGCGCGCCGTGTCGCGGCCGAGGAGGCGCTCCACTTCGGCGAAGGGGATCGGCCGGTCGTGCCCCGCCTCCTCCTTCGTGGTCGGCGTGAGGATCGGCTCCGGGAGCCGATCCGACTCCTTCAGGCCGCTCGGGAGCGCGATCCCGCAGATCGATCCGCTCTCGCGGTAGTCCTTCCAGCCGGAGCCGGAGAGCCAGCCGCGCACCACGAACTCGACGGGATAGGGCCGCGCCTTCCGGCAGAGCATCGCGCGTCCCTGGAGACGCGTCCGCTCGGCGGGCGTGAGCCCAGGGATCTCGGCGGGCCGCGTCGTGATGCGATGGTTCGGGACGATCTCCCGCGTGCGGCCGAGCCAGAACTCCGTGAGCGCCGAGAGGACCACGCCCTTCCCCGGCACGGGTTCTCCCAGGACGACGTCGAAGGCCGAGATGCGATCACTCGCGACGAGGAGGAGCGCGTCGCCCCAGTCCCAGAGGTCGCGCACCTTTCCGCGGCGCAGCGGAGGACGGCCCCCGAGGGGCTCGGTCGTGTAGGCGGGGAGATCCACGGCGCGAGTGTCGCGGTCCGAGCGCCCCGGGGGCAAGCGCGCTCGCTCCGCCGCGCGGGGCCGCCGCGGGCTCTCAAGGCCGGCGCGCGCCGCGCCCGATTCCCGTTTTGGGAAAGCACGACGTCCCCGTACACCATCTCCTCCAGCCCGGGACGGCACGCGCTCTCTGGAGCCGCGGAACCGGTCCCCGTTCGTGGAGGGCACCACTCGATCCAACTCGCCATGCCGCACGTCTCCGCTCCGCGCTCGTCTCTCGTCCTGCTCGCGCTCCTGCTGCTCGCCGCGGCGGCGCATTCGCAGGATCCCGCCGATGCGGGAGGACGGAAGGACGACGCCGCGGCGATCCGCGCCTCCGAGCCGCCGGCGGTCTCCTGGAGCACCACCCTCGAGAGCGCTCTCGAGTCCGCGCGCGCGCAGGACTCCTTCGTCTTCGTCGCGCTGCCCGTCGATCGCAACGGCGAGGGCGACGGCGTGCTCCGCGGCCCGCTCTGGCGCGACCGCTCGCTGCGCGAGGCTCTCGCGGGCGGGCGCAGCGTCGTCGGATCGTCGTCGCGCCACGTGGAGTCGGAGGCGGGACACGATCGCGAGGGGCGCGAGCTGCCTCGCTTCTGCTCGCGCTGGGGCGCGATGCTCTGCGAGCAGCATCGCGAGAACGACAAGCGGGTCCTCGCCACGTACTTCGACGGCGAGGAGCCGGCGGTCCGGCCGGTGTACCTGGTGCTCCGGGGGAGCGACGGCGCCGTGCTCGCGCGGCAGGTGGGCGATGCACCTCCGGACGAGCTCGCGGAGATCGTCCGCGCAGCGACGATGGTCTCCGGGGAGGAGGCGTCTTCGGCGATTCCGAGCGAGCTCCTCGGCAAGGTGGGCGACGCCCATCGCTCGACGCGCCGGCAGGCGCTGCGCGTCCTCGCCGCTCTGCGGAGCCCCGCGGCCCGCGCAGCCCTCGAGCGACGATTCGAGGACGCGGCGCAGGACGACGCGATGCGCGCCGATATCGCCGAGGCGCTGGCTTCCGCCGGGAGCCCGGATCTCGTCGCGTCGCTCGTCGCGCACCTGGAGGCGCGCTCCGCGGAGCTTCGCGGTGCGGCGGCGCGTGCACTCGGCGCGAGCGGGTCCCTCGAGGCGCGGGCCGCCCTCGTGAAGGCGCTCCCGAAGGCCCTCGGCGAGGAGGAGAGGGGCGCGCTCGTGCTGGCGATCGGCCGAACGAGCCGAGCGGACGACGAGACCGTCGGGCTCCTGCGGCGCGAGGCCGCGAGCTCCCGCGCGGCCGTGCGGGCGAGCGCCGTCCTCGCTCTCGGGGCGGTCGGCGCGCGGCGTCCGGAGACCGAAGCGCTCCTGCGGGAGCGCGCCAAGTCGGACGCCGAGGCGCGCGTGCGCGCGGCGGCGATCTACGCCCTGGCGCGCTGGCAGGAGGACGCGCGCGGCGAGACGGCCGACTACCTCGCGTCGCTCCGCGCGAAGGAGAAGGACCCGCGCCTCGTCCAGTTCCTCGGCGATGCCGTGAGCTTCCTCGGCGGGCGGATCGAGGTCCCCCTCGCCGCGGCGCTCGGAACGATCCTGGGTGGCTCCGCACGCTGACCGACCGGCGGCGCCGGCGGGGCCCGTCCACGTAGGGCGCCCCGCGAGGGGACGCCTGCGCCTCCCGGGCGGCAAGGGGCACGCGATCCGCGCGGCGTTCCTGGCAGCGCAGGCCTCCGGTGCGAGCGTCCTCGAAGGCTGCCCCGAGGCGGACGATCTCGATCGGTGCTTCGCCTGGCTCCGGGCCGGCGGCGTCGCCGTCGAGCGGAGCGGCGGAGACGCACGCATCGTCGGCCTCGGCGGCGCGCCGGAGATCGCAGGGACGCTCGACGCGGGCGACGCGGGCGCGGTGCTGCGCATGGGGCTCTTCTGGGCCGCCAGCGGGAGCGGATCGGCCCGCGTGATCGGCTCGCCCCAGCTCGCGCGCCGGCCCGTCGCCGAGGGAATTCGCTGGCTGCGTGCGCTCGGCGCCGGGATTCGCGGCGAAGGAATCCCCTTCGAGCTCGAGGCGCGCGGACTCCCCGGAGGCACCCAGGGAGTCGCTCCGGCCGACACGAGCCAGTTCGTCTCGGGATGCCTCCTCTCGGCGCCGCTGCAGAGGGAGCCGCTCGTGCTCGAGGTGGCGCGCGGGCCGATGCCGAGCGAGGTCTACGTCGAGCGGACGCTCGAGGCGCTCGCGGAGTTCGGCGTGCCCGTCGGCCGGTCGGAGGCTTCGGGACTGCGGCGGATCACCGTCGCGCGCGAGCTCCCGCAGCCGCGCCGCGTCGCCGTGAGATCCGATCCGTCGGCCCGCCTCGTGTTCGCTTGCGTGGCCGCCGTCCTGGGTGGGCGCGTCGTGATCGAGGAGAGCGGCCCGCGGTTCGATCCGGGGCTCCGCGCCCTCGAAGCGGCGGGCGTGGGGATCGAGGTGCGCGACGGGTCGCTCGTCGTGACGGGACCGGTCCGTGGCGCGATCGAGCTCGACGCCGACGACGATCCCGACGCCGCGCCCCCGCTCGCCGTGGTGGCCCTCTTCGCACCCGGCACCTCGCGCATCCGCGGAGCCGGGAGGCTGCGGCACAAGGAGAGCGACCGCGGCGCGGCGCTCGTCGAGGCGGCGCGCGCGCTCGGAGGCGACGCGGAGCTGGAGGCGGCACGCCACGGCGGAACGCTGTCGATCCGCGGCGGCGGGGGCCTGCGGGGCGCCCGGCTCGCGACCGGCGGCGATCACCGCATGGCCTTCGCGCTCTCGCTCGCGGCGCTGCGCGTTCCCGGCGTCGAGCTCGACGACGTGAGGTGCGTCGCGAAGTCGGACGCGGGGTTCTTCGAGAGGCTGCGGAAGGCCGTCGGTTGAATCCGGCGGGGGTCCGGGGGATCCTCTCCGCCTTCGAGACGGATCGGGCGCCGGCCGCGGGTCGGCGCCCTTTCCATTCGCGACTCCTCGATCCGCCCTCCCGGGCGAAGGCGCGCTCCGCGCCGCTCCGGATCCGCCCGTTGGACGTCTTCCGCCACTCCCTCCGCCTCCGCACTTCGAGCGTGCTCCGCTGGGCCGCGCTCGGCGCCGTCGTCGCGCCGCTCGCCGCCTGCAGCGGCGCGCCTTCCTCGCCGTCGGTCGATCCTCGAGACCTCGCGTCGGCGGCGAACGCGAACGCCCGCCAGTCCCTCGGCGGCTCCGGCAGCGCCGTCACGCTCGCGGGTCCCGTCTCGAACCTGGCGCTGGCGGAGGAATCGTCGGCCCGGCGCGCGGCGCTGCGGCGCGCCTTCACGAACGCGAAGAAGGAGCAGGACCAGGCCCTCGATCGCAGGCAGGACGACCTGAGCTTCCTCGAGGCGTTCCGTCCCAAGGACCGCAACGACTCGCTCGGGCTCTATCTCCACGGACGCGGCCTCGGGCTGCTCGGCCGGATCGACGAGGCGTTGCTCGAGTTCGAGTCGGCGGCGCTCGCCGATCCGAAGAACCCCTACGCCTACGAGGGGCTCGGGGTCTGTCACTACCGGCGCAACGAGTTCGACCGCGCGATCGTGCAGTTCCAGAAGGCGCTGCAGGTCGATCCCGAGCTGTCGGACGCCCACTTCGCGCTGGCGCGCGCCTACGAGGGCGCCGGCCGCATGCCCGATGCCATCGCGGCGGCGGAGGCCGTCGTGCGCACCGACGACGATCCCTGCCGCGGGCCGCTGCTCCTCGCAGAGCTCCGCCTCAAGCGGAACGAGACCGCGAAGGCGATCGAGGTGCTGGAGGCGGCGATCCGCAAGCACGCGAACGAGCCGCGCCTGCGGCTCGTCCTCGCCGAGGCCTACGATCGCGTGGGCAAGGCGAGCGACGCCGCCGCGCAGGTGGACGCGGTGGTCGCCGCGTCGCCGCTGTCCGTGGAGCAGCTGCATCGCTTCGCGCTCCTCTACCGCCGATCGGAACGCTTCGATCGGGCGGAGGAGCTCCTCGACCGGCTGCTGCGGGAAGCGCCCGAGACGCACTGGAAGATGCGCGACCGCGAGGCGGTGGTGCAGCTCCTCGAGACGGTGCGCGCCGAGCGGGCGCAGGGTCGGCGGCTTCGCTACTCGCCGGACGAGCTCCTCTCGATGCTCGTGCACCACACGAGCCCCGAGAAGCGCCTCTTCGCCGCGGAAGCCCTGCGGCCCTTCGTGGACGGCGAGGTGACGCGGGCCTACGTCGCGGCGCTCAAGGACGCGTCGGGCGCCGTGCGCGCCGTCGCCGTCGACGAGGTGGGCATCCGAGCGGCCGAGCTCGGTGCGTCGGCGCTCTCGGTGCTCGCCGGAGCGGATCCGGATCCGCGGGTCCGCGCCGTCGCGTGCCGCGCGCTCGGAAGGATCGGGGCGGAGAAGGGCGAGGCGGCCCTCCTCGATGCGCTCCTCGATCCGGAGCAGGACGTTCGCGTCGCGGCGAACGCGGGGCTGGAGACGCTCTGCGGCGGGAGGATCCTCTTCCCCTCGGGAGTGTCCCGGCTCGACGAGGAGGCGCGCCGCTCCGCGCGCGCCGACTGGGCCCGCCACCTGGAGGAGCGCCGGGCCGCATCGACCACGAATCAGCGAACGACGGTGCCCGCGCGATGAAGACACGAGTGGTGGTGACGGGGGCGGCAGGCTTCATCGGGTCCCACTGCGTCCGCGCGCTCCTGGCGCGGGGGTTCGAGGTCGTCGGCATCGACAACCTCGTGGAGGGCCACCCCGCCGCGGTCCCCGCGAGCGTGCGCCTCGAGCGGATCTCGCTGACGGACGAGGCCGCCGTGCGCGACTGCCTCGTGCGCGCGAAGCCGGACGCCGTCCTGCACTTCGCGGCGAGCTGTCTCGTCGGCGAATCGGTGGCCGATCCCGGGAAGTACTACCGCAACAACCTGGAGGCCTCCCTGGTGCTCCTGCGGAGCTTCCTCGCGGTCGGAGGGACGCGTTTCGTCTTCTCCTCGACGGCGGCGACCTACGGCGAGCCCGTGCGCACGCCGATCGACGAGGAGCACCCGCAGGAACCCATCAATCCCTACGGCGTGACGAAGCTGATGTTCGAGCACGCCCTCGCCGATCACGAGCGCGCGCACGGCCTGCGCTGGATCGCGCTCCGCTACTTCAACGCCGCGGGAGCGGCGGAGTCGGGCGACCTGGGGGAGGACCACGAGCCCGAGTCGCACCTCATCCCGCTCGTCTTCGCGGCGGCTCTCGGGAAGCGTCCGGCGATCACCGTGCTGGGCGACGACTACCCGACTCCCGACGGCACCTGCGTGCGCGACTACATCCACGTCGACGACCTCGCCGACGCGCACGTGCGCGCGCTCGATCGTCTCGGCGCGTCCGACATCGGCGAGGAGGACGGGCGGCGGAGCGGCGCCTTCAACCTCGGCACGGGCGAGGGCTACACGGTGCGGCAGGTGATCGAGTCGGCCCGGAAGGTCTCGGGGAAGCCGATCCCCGAGAAGGCGGGCGCGCGGCGACCGGGAGATCCGGCCGTCCTCGTGGCGGACGGAACGAAGGCGCGTCGCGTCCTCGGGTGGAAGCCGACACGGTCGGATCTGGAGACGATCCTGCGGAGCGCCTGGCGATGGCACTCCTCGCACCCCGACGGGTACGGCGACCGAGCGCGCTGAAGGCCGTGCGCGCGGTCCTCGTCCTGGCGCTCGCGGCATCCGTCGCAGCGGCCTGCAGCCGCCCGGAGGCGAAGGGCGCCGCGCCCGCCGAGGCGAGCGCCGCACCGGCTCCGGCGTCCGTCCGACCGCGACCCCGCGCGTCGAGTCCCGAGCGGAGGCAGGAGCTCGATCGTGTCCGGCGCGAGATCGAGTCGATCGTCGGGGAGATGGAGCGGCCCCGGCGCAGCTCGAAGGGCATCGTCCGGCCGGCGGCGACGGTGGGCCTCGTCGCGCGCTCCCTCGAGACCGGCGAGTCCGTCGTCGCGCACCGCGCGAGCGAGCCACGGAAGGCGGCATCCAACACGAAGCTCTTCTCGACGGCGGCGGCGCTCCTTCGTTTCGGCGCGGACCACCGATTCGAGACGGTCTTCGCGTCCGACGCTCCGATCGAGCGAGGCACGCTCGCCGGTGACCTCTGGGTGATCGGCGGCGCCGACCCGACGCTCGTCACCGATCCGAGCTGGCGCACCGATCCCGAGGTGGCCTTCGGCAACGTGGCGCGCGCCCTCGCCGAGACCGGCATCCGTCGCGTCGAGGGATCCCTGGTCCTCGACGATCGCCTCTTCGTCGACGCGCCCTACCACCCGGACTGGCCGGCGTCCGACCGGGGAATGGCGCACGCGCTCGACGTCTCCGCTCTCGTGGTCGAGCACGACCGGATCCTCGTGACGGCGCGCGCGACGGCCGGCGAGATCGAGGTCACGACGCGTCCGGATCTCGCCGGCGGCCGCATCACGAGCACCGTCCGCGTGGCGCCCGGCGCATCGAGCATCGTCGTCCATCGCGTCTCCTCCACGGATCTCCGCGTCTCGGGAACCGTGGCTCCCGGGGAGACGGCGCGCGCGTCGTTCCCCTCCCTCGAGCCGACGACGCTCTTCGGCACGGCGCTCCTCGGCTCCTTCGGTCGGTCGGGCCTCACGGTCGCCCGCGGCGCGCGCCGGCCGGCCCAGGGCGAGGCCGCGCCCCAGCGCGCGATCGCGCGGCTCCCCTCCGGGGTTCCCCTCGCCGACGTCGTGGCCGTGACGAACCGCGAGAGCGACAACCTCCTCGCCGAGATGCTCCTGAAGCTCGTCGGTGCGCGATTCGCGAGCGAGGGGAGCTTCGCCGGTGGCATCCGGGTGGTTCGAGAGGTGCTCGCGGAACTCGATGTTCCCCTCGCCGGATTCGACGCCGTCGACGGATCGGGGCTGGCTCACACGTCGCGCGTCACGCCCGCGTGCATCGTCGCACTGCTCGAAGCGATGGCGCGCACTCCGGAGTGCGATCTCTATCGGGAATCGCTCGCGGGAGGCGGGGAGCGCGGTGGCACGCTCCGCCACCGATTCCGCGAGCCCAGCTTCGCGGGGCGCGTGCGCGCGAAGACGGGCTCCCTCGACGGCGTGACGGCCCTCTCGGGATACGTCCGCACGGAGCGGGGCGAGACGATCGCGTTCTCCGTGCTGTCGGAGTACGAGCCGCGCGGCGGCGGGTCCTTCAAGCCGGACGAGGACCGGATCGTGCGCGCGCTCGCATCGATCGCGGTGCGCTGATCCCCGTGGGGAGCGGCGAGCCGGCCGAGGAGGAGGACGAGCGCGCGCTCGAGGTCGCCCTGCGGGCCGCGGTGATGGCGGGCGAGGCGTGCATGCGCCACTTCGAGCGCCTCGACCGGCGGACCGTCCACTCGAAGTCGGCGCGTCGCGATCTCGTCTCGGCGGCGGACCTCGCCTCGGAGCGCGTGCTCCTGGAGGAGATCGGCCGCGCGTTCCCCGGCGACGCGATCCACGCGGAGGAATCGTCGCGCGCGAGCGGAGCCGATCCGGGAGGCACCTGGTTCCTCGATCCGCTCGACGGCACGACGAACTTCGTGCATGGGCTCCCGGAGTTCACGGTGTCCGTCGGCCGCTTCGTCGACGGCGCTCCCGCCGTCGCCGTCGTTCACGCGCCCCGCCTGCACGAAACGTTCGCCGCTCGTCGCGGCGCGGGCGCGACGCGCAACGGCCGACCGATCCACGTGAGCGCGACGGAGGATCTTCCCGACGCGCTGATCGCGACGGGGTTCCCGTACCGCCGGACGGAGGTGGCGAACGACAACGTCGCCAACTTCGCGAACCTCGTGCTGCGCGTGCGCGACCTGCGGAGGCTCGGCTCCGCCGCGCTCGACCTCGCCTTCGTCGCCTGCGGGCGGTTCGATGGCTACTGGGAGATGCATCTCGAGCCCCACGACGTCGTGGCCGGAGCGCTCCTCGTCCGGGAGGCGGGGGGGCGTGTGACGGCGATCGACGGGAGCGACGGCTGGGCCGGAGGGAAGAGCATCCTCGCGACGAACGGCAGCGTCCTGCACGACACCCTGCGCGATCTCCTGCGCGGTCCCTGAGCCGCACCTCGTGCGCCCGCGCCCGGAGCGCGACCATCCTCGGGACCGCGCGGAGACCGGCTGCTTGCTTCTGCGATGCGTCGAGAGGAGGCTTCCCGCTCCTTGCCCGAGTGGCGGAACTGGCAGACGCGACGGATTCAAAATCCGTTTCCTTCACGGGAGTGTGGGTTCGATTCCCTCCTCGGGCACCAGCCGCGACGCGATGCGCGCGCCGCGCGAGGTCGAGACCATGCGCCCCGAATCCGAGCTCCCTCCGGAGCTCCTGCGAGAGATCGCCGTCGCCGAGTTCCTCCCGGAGGTGCTCCACGACCTGAACAACGAGTGCGCCGTCCTCGACGGAGTCTCGGTCCTCCTGCGAGTGGGCGCGAAGGACCCGGCGAAGATCCAGGAGCGCGCCCTCGCGCTCGCGCAGACGAGCGAGGGCGTGAGCCGCGTCTCGTGGGCGTCCTCCGCCATCGTCGGAGCCCTCGGAGGGCCGTCGTCGCCGGAGCCCCGCGACGATGCGCTCGCGCGCTTCCTCGAGATCGTCGCGAGCGTCGCGCGCCGGCGGGGGGGGAGCGTCGACGGCGCGATGCGCGAGGCGACGGTCGTCCGCGATCCGCCCGCCGCCTGCGCCGTCGCGCTCGCTGCACGCGCGCTCTCGCGCGCGCCGGGCAGCGTGGCCGAGTTCGTGCTCGAGGGTGCCGACGGGTCGTGCTTCGCCTGGAGAGTGCGCCGCGCGCGGTCGGACTGCGACGTCGGAGCGATCGGCCGCCACCTGGAGGGGACCTACGGAATCCTGCTGGCCGTGGACGACCGGGACGACGAGCGACTCGCGCGCTTCGAGGTGACTCCGGCCGCCCGGGCGCGCGGCTGAGCGGCATCGTCCCTCGTCCCCGAGTGTTGACAGGGACCGCGCGGTCGTCATCCTCGACCGCTCGCTCTCTGCATCTCGATCGGCGATCGCCGCGTGCTCTCTGGGTCCGCTCGGAAGACGGTGCAACTCCGTCACGGATCCGCCGCCGTAAGCGAGGACGACCGCCACACGCGTGGGCTCCTTCCGAGAGGAGGGTGCTCCGCGCAGCCACTGCGAACGAACGGGCCCGCATCGGGGGTGCCGGGAGGTCGTGGGAAGGCGTGGCCAGTAGGACGATTCGCGAGTCGGAAGACCTGCCTGGAGGGTGTCTCCGCCGGGACCCACGTGATGGGGAACCGGAGGAGAGACGGGGCCAGCGCCTCCCCGGAGTAGGGGAGGGCCGCTCGGCCGGCGCGACGGAGGGATGACGGTTCCCCTCCCCGCGCTCCGCGTTCTTCGCGACGACGTGTTCGACCGCCGAGTGTCCGCGCGCCGTGGGAGGGATTTCCGCGCGCATCCGGCTCGGTCCACGAACTTCGTCCAAGAACCCGTCATCGATCCCCGTCCGGGGATCCATCGAGAGGCAGCATGCTGCTCCGAAACGTTCCTTCGTGCCTGGGCGCCTTGGCGCTCGCGTCGCTCTTCGCGACCGCGGCCCCCGCCCAGACCTACCTCGGCTCCGTCTCCACCTCCGGCTTCGGCTCCGGCCCGGCCAACCCCTTCGGGCTCGCCTTCGGGCCGAACGGCCACCTCTACGTCGCGCTCTCCGGCGTGTCGACGCTCGGGGATCCGAGCGGCTTCAACAACAAGGTGGTCGTCCGCATCGACCCCGCGACGGCGACCGTCGTCGGCACCGTGGCGACGGGCTTCTTCCCGGAGGAGATCGCCTTCGCGGCTCCCGCCGGCGGCGGCCCCTACGGCGTCGTCACGAACTCGACCGACGGCAGCGTGACCGTCTTCGACGTCGCGAGTGACACGCCCCTCGCGACCGTCGCCCTGCCGGTCGGGCTCTTCGGCGCGTTCCCCTTCGGGGTCGCGACGAGCGCCGACGGCACGCGGGCCTACGTGGCCGCGGGCGACGGCACGCAGTCGATCCGCGTCGTCGACCTCGATCCGTCGAGCGCGACGCAGTTCCAGCTGCTCCCCGCCGAGGATCTGACGCGCGCGAGCGGCGGAGGCGCGCGCATCCTGCGGTTCGGCGCCGACCTGCTCTGCCCGACGAACAGCTTCGGCGCCGGGTCCGTCGCGAGCTTCGAGCGGCTCCCGCTTCCGGGGAGCGCGAACGCGGGCTTCTCCTTCGTCCTCGGCTCCGACTCCAGCTTCGCGACGTTCCCCGCGGGACAGGACGTCGTCGTGACCTCCGCCGGCCGCGCCATCGTGTGCGGCTACCAGACGGGGAACCGGATCTACGTCGTCGACCTCGCGACGGGGATGCCCGTCCGGTCGTTCCCCTCGGGCACCTTCGGCGCGAACAGCGGGGGACTCCTCGGACTCGCGCTCTCGCCCGACGAGCGGGTCCTCGTCGCGTGCGACGGTCTCGCCGATCAGGTCTCCTTCCTCGATCTCGAGCGCGGCGTGCCGATGGCCGTCGTGTCGACGCAGACGCTTCCCTTCGGAGGTTTCTCGCTGCCGAACGACGCCGTGTTCTCCGCCGACGGCTCGACGGTGTGGGTGACGGCGCAGGGGAGCGAGGCGGTCCTCCGCTTCTCGGCGCCGCCGGCGCCGCCGTCGTGGACGGCGCCCCTCGGACTCGTCGTGAGCGACACCGTTCCCGCGCAGGGCGCGCCGGTGACGCTGTCGACGGTCGGCACGCTGCCGAGCGAGACGGCGTACCTGCTCGTCGACGAGCACGACGACACCCTCGACTTCGGAGCGTTCGGCGTCCTCCACATGACCCTCGGCTCGCAGGTCTTCGCGTCCGCCGCCGGCGCCGACGCGTCGATCACCGTCTCGGCTCCCGTCGGGCCGGCGTTCTTCGGGCTGAACTTCGTGTGCCAGGGCATCGCGATCGACCTCGGCTCCTTCACGTTCCGCATCAGCGACGCGATTCCGGTCGTCATCCAGTAGCCTCCCCGGCATCCGGGCGGCGGGGCGAGGTCCGTCCCGCCGCCCCCTCCGGCCCCGATCCCGAGCGCGTCGGCGCGGCGCGGGGTGGAACGACCTCCCTCGGCGAACGACACTTCGCACATCATGAAGACCCAGATCGAACGAGCCCGGCGGGGCGAGATCACCGCCGAGATGCGCATCGTGGCCGAGGACGAGGGAACGTCGGCCGAGTTCATTCGCGACGGAGTCGCCCGCGGGACGATCGTGATCCCGAAGAACGTGCACCACGCGTTCCGGGCGATCGGCGTCGGAACGGGCATCTCGACGAAGGTGAACGCGAACATCGGCGCCTCGAGCCTCCACCAGCTCGTGACCGAGGAGATCCGGAAGCTCGGCATCGCGATCCGAGCGGGCGCGCACTCCGTCATGGACCTCTCGACGGGCGCCGACCTCGACGCGATCCGCGAGCGTCTCCTCTCCGAGTGCTCGGTGATCCTCGGGACGGTGCCGATCTACCAGGTCGCCTCCGAGGAGACGATCGTGAAGTGGAAGCCGAAGGATCTCTTCGCCGCCATCGAGAAGCAGGCGAAGCAGGGAGTCGACTTCATGACGCTCCATGCGGGCGTCACGAAGGAGACCGTGCGCATGCTCCGCGGGCAGAGCCGCGTCGAGGGGATCGTGTCGCGGGGCGGCTCGATCCACGCGGCCTGGATCCACCGGACGGGCCAGGAGAATCCGCTCTACGAGCACTTCGACGAGCTCTGCGACATCCTGCGGGCCCACGACGTCACGTTCTCGCTGGGCGACGGACTGCGGCCCGGCGCCCTCGCCGACGCGAACGACCGCGGCCAGATCTCCGAGCTCCTCGTCCTCGGGGAACTCACGCAGCGCGCGCGCGCGAAGGGCTGCCAGGTGATGATCGAAGGGCCCGGTCACGTGCCGATCGACCAGATCGCGGCGGGGGTGCAGCTCCAGAAGCGGATCTGCGACGGCGCGCCCTTCTACGTGCTCGGGCCGCTCACGACGGACGTGGCGCCGGGCTACGACCACATCACGGGCGCGATCGGCGGCGCCATCGCCGCCGCCGCCGGAGCCGACTTCCTCTGCTACGTGACGCCCGCCGAGCACCTCCGCCTCCCGGACGAGCAGGACGTCCTCGACGGCGTGATCGCGACGCGCATCGCGGCCCACTCCGGCGACATCGGCAAGAAGGTGCCGCGCGCGCGCGACTGGGACGACGCCATGTCGCGCTACCGCAAGGCGCTCGACTGGCCCGGCATGTACCGCCTCGCGATGGATCCCGAGAAGGCGCGCCGCTACAAGGAGGGGAGCGAGGCCGCGGGGAAGGCGGTGTGCACGATGTGCGGCTCGCTCTGCTCGATCAACATCGACAACCACACCCACCGTCCCGAGAGCGTGACGGCGTCGCAGGACGTGGCCGGGCGCCGGGCGGCGACCGACGCGGAGACGATCGGTCAGCAGGAGATCGGCCAGCAGGAGATCGACTTGCGGGCGAGCGACACGAAGGCGCGGGCTGCCGAGATGGGGGCGCAGGCCTGACTCCGCGCATGGAGCGTCGGGCGGGGGGCGTTCCGTTCGCTCCGCGCGCGCGCCGACCGATCTCAGCGGGGCTCGCCGGCCGCTTCGACGCGGTCGCCGAGGGGCGCGTCGCCGGTGACGCTGCGGGCGAGGGCGGCGGCGCGGGACGCTTCGACGGCGCGGATCAGCGCCGAATCGGGGCTCGCCGCGGCGCGCAGGCCGAGACCCGTCACGACGACGAGCGCCACGCCGAGGCCGAGGCCGAGGACGAGCCCGAGGATCGGATCGAGCCAGGGAATGCGCAGCGCCCGGAGCCGCTCGTCGTTGCGCTGCAGCAGGAAGCCGAGGGCCACCAGGACGACGGCGGCGACGACGATCGCCGCCGCGAGCCCGGCTCCCTCCTTCGGAACCCCGAGGACCGGCGCGAGCGGGGGTCCGAGGGCTACGCCTCCGATCCGGCCGACGCCAACGGCGACGACGATCGAGAGGAGGCGCAGCACTCCCCGCAGCGCTCCGCGCGAAGCCCCCACGAGCGCGAGGAGCGCCACGAGCGCGATGCACGCGAGATCGACGAGGTCGGGGAGAGTGGGCGCCGTGAACTCCATGCGTGCGTCGCGCGGATGCTAGGAATCGCTTCGACCAGCGTCCACGTCGCGAGAAGGGCGATCGCCGCATGCGCGTCGCTCCTGCTGTTTGCCTCGAGCCTCGGCGCGCAGGAGTCTCCGGGCGCGACCTCGGTCCTCGCGACGCTCCGTTTCGACAACGCCGCCGAGACGCGGCCCGTGGGACTCGTCGTGTCGACGGCGGTGCCCTTCGCGCCCGGCCGCGTGCGCGACGTCGCGACGATCGGACTCGATGCGCCCGGCGAGGTGGAGGCGCTGGAGCGCCACGGGGACGGCTCGCTGCGCTGGGTCCGCGTGCGCTGCATCCCGTCGTGGAAGGGCCTTCGCGCGACCTTCGTCGAGCTGCGCGACGATGGAGCGCGGCCCCGCCTCCCCGACGGAGAGTTCGGCGTGCCTCCGCCGATCCGACTCGTGCTCGAGGACCTCGACGGGATCGAGCGCGAAGGTCGCCCCGGAGACTGGACCGTCGTCGAGGAGTCGACGCTGCGATCCGTGTGGAGAGCCGATGGCGCCCACGTGGCGACGCCGGGAACGGGGGGACCGGACGTCGTGCCGCGCCTGCTGCAGTTCACGGTCTTCCTCGAGCGCTTCCGCGGCGCGGCCTTCTCGCGCGCGACCGTGGTCCTCCGGAACGATCCCCTGGGGAGACCCACGGGCGCGCTGCGCGTGCGCTCCTACCGTCTCGAGCTGGAGGATCCGACGTGGCGAGCGGGGCTCGCGTGGGCGAAGAAGAACGGCTCCACGGAGGAACGCGTCCTCGGCGGAGGCGACCGGCTGTGGCTGCTCCCGCGCGGGACGAAGGACCTCTGGCTCGGCGACGGCCAGACGAAGGCGTGGCGCTGCGTCTTCGAGCCCTCGGGAGACGCAGCGCTCCTCCGCGCGCTCGTGCACACGATCGAGCATCCGTTCCTGCCGGGACTCGTGCCCGCCGAGATCATCGCGAGCCGCGCCTGGGGAGACCTCGGTGACATGGTCCTCGGGCCTCCGCCGGCGACGGCGGCGCAGCTCGCGTCCGCGGAGGCACATCGCGCCTTCACGACGCGCGAGTACGGATGGTCGGGACCCTGGGGAGACGTGCGCGACACCCACCAGACGGGAAGCCCGCGCAACGGTCTCTCGAGCGATGGAGTCCTCCGGTCGCTGCAGACGGGTCTCGGCACCTGGTTCGACCTGACGTGGGAGCGCGCGACGCAGCAGGCGCTCCGCCCCCTGCTGCGCGATTTCCGCGCGGCCGATCACCCCGGCGCGCTCCTCTTCGAAGGCATGCCGCACCCGAAGTGGCCCGATCGTCTCGGTCGCGAGCAGGGACCCGATCCGCGTCTCGCGCGCTTCCGCGACGGCACGTCGGGAGGCTGGCGCACGGAGACCCACGGATGGAACGGCTTCGACGAGGAGCACTTCACCGTCGACGACCTCTACGCCGTGCACCTCCTGACGGGAGACCCGTGGGTGCGCTTCGAGCTCCAGGCGATCGGGCAGGCCCTGCTCACGTACCGATTCGCGAAGGAGGACGTGCCGGCCGCGAGCGCGCGCGCCGACGGATGGGTCCTCCGCGGTCTCGTGCAGCTGCACCGCGCGCTCGGCGATCCGGCCTACTTGGAGGCGGCGGCGCGGCTCGTCCGCGGCCTGGAGGCGACGCGGGGGAAGGGCCCGATGCGGTGGCTGCACGAGCTTCCTCCCGATCCGCGCCAGCTGGTGAACCATCCCTTCGAGATGGTCTGGCAGGTGGCGATCGCCGTGAACGGGCTCGCGGCCTACCACGAGGCGACGGGCGACGCGCTCGCGAAGCGCATCCTCCTCGACGCGGCGGACTTCCTCGTGCACCACGGCTGGGACGCGGAGCAGGGCGCGTTCCGGCGATCCGTCGCGACGGACGGCTCCGGCCTCTCCATGCCGGAGACGGGGCCCGGCGGGACGCAGTCGTGGATCGCGTCGGCGCTCGTCGCGGCGCACCGGCTCGATCCGAAACCGGAGTACGCCATCCTCGCGGAGGGGATCCACCGGCCCGTGGCCGGCGCCAACGCCACCTTCGAGCGCGGCGGCCTGCAGTGGACCTGGTGGCAGAGCTTCCTTCGCTGGAAGTACGACCGCGAGCGTGCGTCCGCTCCGCGTCGGTCCGACGCCCGCTGAGCGACGATCTAACGACGCGTCCAGCCGCGGCCCGTCACGAAGACGACCACGAGATCGCCACCGTTCCCCTCGTCGTCGACCCAGCCGCCGGGGATCGGGACGTAGCGGCAGTCGCCACCCTGCGCCGGCACGAGGACGTCGAAGGACTCCTCGCCGAAGGTGACGGGATGGAGCTTGCCGGCGATGCGCGCGAGCGCGCGCCGGGAGAGCCGCACCTCCAGGAAGCAATCGCTCGCGATCCAGTACTCGTCGGGCTCCCGCTGCTCGCCCGCGCGGTAGAAGAGCGAATCGAAGTCGAGGTCGGACCGGCGCCTCTCGTTCTGCTCCTCGACCCAGTCCTGGCGCCGGAGGTCCGGGAGCCCCGCGCGATCCTCCAGGTGATGGCGGATCTCGTGCTCCACCGTCTCGCGGAGCTCGGCTTGCCAATCGAAGCCCGGCTCGCGCCGAGCGAGGCTCACGAAGGAACCGTGATAGAGGTGGATCGTCGAGCGTCGCTCCTCGCCCTCCTCTCCGCTGAACAGGTCGGGCTCGCACTCGCCGAGAGTCTCGTAGTCGTCGAGATGCGGATGCGTCATGCGCTTGGGATGCACGACGAGCCCCGAGATCCCTTCGCGAAAGGACGCGGGAACGGCCTCGAAGGCCGCGAACGCACTCTGCTCGAACTCTTCCAGGCTGGGGGGCTCGGACACGCGCGGCACGTTACCAAACGGTCGATCCCTTCGGCCGTGAGGAGCCTGCGTCATCGGCCCCCGGCGCTTCGGGGGGTTGGCACCGGGAAGCCCCGGGAAGCGGTTGCCGCAACGGGTACGCTGGTCCAGCGTGATCGACATTCGCTCGCTCCTCACCGAGGTCCTCGGACGCCTCCTCGCCTGCACCGACGCCGACGACACGCTCGCCTCGGATCGCCGCGCGGCGTGGGACGCCTTTCGCGGGACCCGGACTCCGAACGAGGACATGGAGGCCCGCTTCGCGGAGTGGTACCTCTTCGAACGCAGGAGCCCGCATCTCGGAGACCTTCCGGCCTTCGTGGCCCTCTCGGAGCGCGTGGCCCCGCAGCTGTCGCCGGAGGCGCGCGATCTGCTCGACGAGCTGGCGGCGAGCCTCTATGGAGCCTTCGAGCCGATCGAGGCCGATTCGAAGACGTCGGACGTGCTGCGCGACGTGCTGACGGGCCGGCGCGTCGCGCTGGAGGGGAGCGTTCCCGCCACGCTCGGCGCCGACGGCGCGCTCATCGTCGGGCGGCTCTTCGCCACGGGGCGGGGGAGCTACCTCGCGAGCCCGGCGGCGGTGGCGGCGACGGGGCCCCTCGCGGCGGCTCTTCGGAGCGACCTCGTGCGCGTCGTGGAGGAGGGTCACGGGAAGCTCTCCCAGAGGGAGATCGAAGTGCTCCTATTCTCCAACACGGAGACGCTGGAGCCGGAGCCGTTGGAGCGCGTCGAGGCAGATGTCGATCGATGGCTCGTGGAGGCCGCCGTCCCCGGCGTCGATCTCGCGACCGTGCGCGAGTGGATGGAGAGCGCGGAGGCGGTCGGCGAGATCGTCGGGCCGATCCTCGAGCGCGCCGCATTCGAGAGCGAGGCCGACCTCGAGGCCGGGCGGCGGCTGCTGCCTGCGTACTTCGCGGCCCTCCGCGCGCGTCGTGCGAAGGGACGTCCGGCGGCGAAGGGCGCAGCGCCCGAGGGCGCGCCGCGCGCGGCGGCTGCGAGCGCCTGCCCCTGCGGCAGCGGATCCACCTACGGCGAGTGCTGCCTGCGACGCGACGCGCTCGCGCGTTTCGACGCGGGGCGCGCGCGCGGCGAGGATCTGACGGCCCTCTTCCGAAGCCTGGAAGCGGCGATGGATCTCGAGATCGACGACACCGAGGTCGAGGAAGGGCTGACCGACCTCGAGCCCGTGGAGGTCCTGGGCGCCCTCGTCCTCGAGTTCGCATGGGAGCGCGAGCGGCTGGAGCAGCCGCTCGACGCGGCGGAGCGCGCTGCCCTCGAAGGCCTCGCCCGGAGCATCGACCACGGCGGCGGCGCGCCCGCCGACGCCAGTGAAGTGCGCGTCGAACACCTCGAGCGGTACTTCTCCTGGGAGCGCTATGGCGCCGACACGGCGCCGGCCTCGGGGCAGCTCGAGAGCGAGGTGGCCGTCGTGCGCCGCTTCGCGCTCTGGCTCGCCGAGGAGCAGGACTCGGACTGGACCTCCTTCCTCGAGCCCCTGGCGGAGAGGATCCTCGAGGACGCGCCGCGCATCGCGAGGGCGAACGCGCTCCTCGGATCCTGGAAGGGGACCGAGGGGCCGCGCACGGCCTATCGCATCGCGTCCGTGGCGGATGGCGGCGAGACGCTGCTGGAGCCCCTCGTCGCCGGGCGCGCGGCGCTCCGCATGGGAGTGCACCCGGAGCTCGCACGGCACCTGCGCCCGGACGACTGCGTCTATCTGCGCGCGCCGGAGCCGGCACCGGCGAAGGATGGTGCGATCGGCGCCGCGCGCCTCGAACGCATCCTTCCTCCTGGGGCGCGTGCGTTCCTCGGGGGGCGGCTGGCCGACGAGGCTTCGTCCGAGGGCCGGGAGGCGCGTGGATGAGGCTCCTCGGCGCACTCCTGTCGTTCGCCGCCGTGGCCGCGCTCACGCTGGGCTGGGTCTTCCTCCGGGGAGCGAGAGAGGCGGAGCCGTCCTCGGCGGTGCGGTTCGCCGAAGTGGTCCGAGGGACGCTGTCGGTCCACGTGTCGGCGACGGGACAGATCCAGCCCGTGACGCAGATCGACGTGGGAACGCAGGTGTCCGGCACGATCGAGAGCCTGTTCGCGGACTACAACGATCGCGTGACGGCGGGACAGCTGCTCGCGCGTCTCGACACGGACAACCTCGAGGCCCGTGTGGCCTCGAATCGGGCGAACCTCGCGCGCGCCGAGGCGTCGCGGAAGCGTCTCGAGGTGGAGCTCGAGAACGCGCGCAAGCAGATGCTCCGCCTGACGGAGCTGCTGTCGAAGGGAGTCGTCCCCGCCGCCGACTCGGAGACGGCCGAGGCGAACCATGCGTCGCTCGCGGCGCAGGTGGAGGTGTCGAAGGCGGAGATCGAGCAGGCGAGGACGACCCTGCGGCAGTCGGAGATCGACCTCGACCACGCGACGATCACCTCTCCGATCGACGGCGTCGTCATCCAGAGAGCCGTGGAGGTGGGTCAGACGGTCGCCGCGAGCTTCAACTCGCCGCTCCTCTTCCAGATCGCGAACGATCTAGGCCAGCTCCACATCCGGGCGAACGTGGACGAGGCGGACATCGGCAAGATCCAGCGGTCGGTCGCCGCCACCTTCACCGTCGACGCGTTCCCGGGATTGCGCTTCCGCGCGGCCCTCGAGCAGATCCGGCTGAATCCGGTCGTGACGAACAACGTCGTCATCTACACCTGCCTGTTCCGCGTCGACAACCGCCACGACGACGGATCCCAGGGGCCCCTCATCCCCGGCCTCACGGCCAACCTGACGATCCTCGTCGACCACAGGGAGGACGCGCTCCTCGTGCCCTCGGCCGCGCTGCACTTCGTGCCGAAGGGCTTGGTCGTGGAGGAGGTGCCCGCCGTGAAATCGCCCCTCGGCAACGGCTCCGGAGAGGACGGTGCCGTGACGCGTTCGCCGGGCGCGGAGTGGCAGACGGTCCACGTCGACGCCGGGAGCGGTGCGCTCCGTGCCGTTCGCATCCGAACCGGAATCACCGACGGCGTGACGACGGAGCTCGTGGAAGGGGACCTGAAGGCGGGTGCGAGCGTTGCCATCGGGCAGGTGCAGTCGGGAGCGGCGCCCACGGGCGGCACCCTCTCTCCGTTCGGCGGCCCGATGTCCGGAAGTCGCGGAGGGCGCAGCGGTGGCGGCCGGGGCGGGCGCTGAAGCTCCTCTGATCGACGCGCGCGACCTCGTGCGCGTCTACCGGACCGGCGACGTCGAATTCGCGGCCCTGCGCGGCGTGAGTCTCCGCGTGGACCGAGGCGAGATGGTCGCCGTGATGGGCGCGTCGGGCTCGGGGAAGTCGACGCTCATGAACATCCTCGGTCTCCTCGACCGGCCGACGGCGGGGAGCTACCGGCTCGGGGGCCAGGACGCTGCATCCCTGGATGCGCGGGAGCGGGCGGACCTGCGCGGCCGCACGATCGGATTCGTGTTCCAGCAGTTCCACCTGCTGCCGCGCACGCCGGCGATCGAGAACGTCGAGCTGCCGCTCGTCTATCGGGCGGGTCTGCGCGCAGCCGAGCGGCGACGACGCGCGCGCGCTGCGCTCGAGCGCGTCGGTCTCGCGGATCGCGCGGGACATTCGACGACTCAGCTCTCCGGAGGGCAACAGCAGAGAGTGGCGATCGCCCGGGCGCTCGTGGGGGAGCCCTTGCTCCTCTTCGCCGACGAGCCGACGGGGAACCTCGACACGCGCACGGGACTCGAGATCCTCGCCCTCTTCCAAGAACTCCATGGGGAGGGATGGACGATCGTCCTGGTGACGCACGAGCACGACGTGGCGGCCTGCTGCGAGCGTCTCGTCGTCCTGCGTGACGGTCGGATCCAGTCGGACGAGCGGGTTCCCGCGAGGACGCGCGCTGCCGAGGAGCTCGCGAAGCTCCCCGCGCTCGATCCGCTCGTCGGCGCGACGGCTCCGGGGGAGCCGGCCCGCTGAGCATCGCCGATGGACCCGCTCGCCCTCCTGCGCGTCGTGCTCTTCGCGTGCCTGCGCAACAAGCTCCGCTCGCTCCTGACGGCGCTCTCCGTGGCGATCGGTGTGGCGCTGGTCGTCACCGTCGTCGCGATCGGCGAGGGAGCGCGGCTCGCCGTGGAGAAGGCGGCGGAGTCGATGGGCACGAACACGTTCTACGTCTGGCCGAGCGCGTCCATGTTCGGAGGCGTCCGCACCGCGTCGGGCACCGATGCCAAGCTCACGCTCGACGACTCGCGTGCGATCGTCGCGGAGGTGGAGCTCGTGGAGGCGGCCTCGGGCCGCATCCGTCTCGGCGGATCCCAGGCCGTGAACGGCAACCGCAACTGGAACACGACGGTCGAGGGAGTCGAGCCGTCCTACCTCGAGGTGCGCCGCTGGCCGCTCTCCGAGGGGCAGGCGTTCCACGAGCTCGACATGCAGCAGGCGGCGCGCGTCTGCCTCCTCGGCGAGCGCGTCGCGGAGAAGCTCTTCACCCTGGAGGCGGCGACGCCGATCGACGACGGCATGGCGGGGGGCCGCGGGCCGGCATCGGCTCCGGGCTCCGGAGGCGTCGTCCGCGAGAACGCGATCGGTCAGACGATCAAGGTGCGCGGGATGCCCTTCAAGGTGATCGGCGTCCTGGCGACGAAGGGGCAGAGCGCCATGGGCTTCGATCAGGACGACATCATCCTCATCCCGGCGTCGACGGCGCTGCGGCGCATGGGAGCGATGATCAGCTCCACCGCGCCGAACGCGGTGTCGAGCATCCAGGTGGCTGCGCGGGACGCGAACAGCGTCGATGCGGCGATGGAGGCCGTGAAGGAGTTCCTGATGGTCCGCCATCGGACGCCTCCGGGGCAGGAGGACTTCACGGTCCGGAACTTCGGCGACGTCGCGCGCGCCGCGGCGGAGCAGCAGAGGACGCTCGCCTACCTGCTGGCGACCGTGGCCGCGATCTCCCTCGTGGTCGCCGGCATCGGGATCATGAACATCATGCTGGTGTCGGTCACGGAGCGGACCCGGGAGATCGGCATCCGTCTCGCGGTGGGAGCGCGCGGCGGGCACATCCTGGCCCAGTTCCTCCTCGAGGCGCTCGCGATCTCGGGTCTCGGCGGCGCCCTCGGCATCGGAGCGGCCTACCTCAGCACATGGGCGATCTCGGCGAGCCAGGGCTGGTCCGCTCCCATCTCGCCGCAGGCGGTGGTCGTCGCCGCCGGCGTCTCCATCTCGATCGGCGCCTTCTTCGGCTTCTACCCGGCTCGGAAAGCGGCGCGACTCGATCCGATCGAGGCGCTGCGGTACGAGTGAGCGCGCGGAGCGTGCAACGGCTCGCGCTCGCGGGCGTCGCCGCGTTGCTGGCCGCGTGCGCGTCCCGCGAGCACGCGGCCGCGCCCGGGACGGAGAATGCGGAGCCGCCCGGGCCGCGGAAGGTCTCGAGCGAGCCCACCCTGCGGGCCTACCACGGCGCCATGGGGACGCTCTTCGAACTCGTCGTTCGGGGAGCGGACGCCGAGACGGCGCGTTCCGCGGCGCACGCCGCATTCGCCGAGATCGATCGCACGGACCGAGCCCTCAGCGTCTGGGATCCGCGCTCCGAGCTGTCCGCGCTGAACGCGGCCAGCGATCGCGCGCCGACCTGGGTGCCCGTGGGGGAGATCCTCGCGGAGGCGCTCGATCGGGCGGCGACCTGGTCGGAGAGGACGACGGGCGCCTTCGACGTGACCGTGGGTGCGCTCGTCGAAGCCTACGGGCTCCGGGAAGGACGGATCCGGCCGCTCGAGGCGGAGGAGCTCGACCGGGTCCGCGAGCTCGTGGGATCGGCGCGCCTGCTCCGAGTCGACCTGGCCTCGCAGCGTGCATGGCTCGGGCGCGCCGGCCTTCGACTCGATCTCGACGCCATCGGGAAGGGGATCGCCGTGGACCGCGCCCTCGCCGTGCTGCGCGGCGCGGGGATCCGCGACGCGCTCCTCTCGGGAGGCGGCAGCACGATCGCGGCCCTCGGTCCCCCGGCGGGCGTTCCCGCGCACGGCGTCACGATCGTCGGCCCCGACGAGGAGCCGCTGGAGGAGGTGGAACTGCGCGACGAGGCGCTCTCGACCTCCGGCAACTGGCGACGGAGCGCGGCGGTCGGCGGCGAGCTCCTCGGTCACGTCGTCGATCCGCGCACGGGGCGGCTCGTGGGAGGTCGCTTGAGGAGCGCCACGATCGTTTGCCGGAGCGCCGCCGATTCCGACGCGTTGGCAACGGCCTGTCTCGTCGTGGGCGCCGAGCGCGCTCGTGCTCTCGCGTCGTCCTTCGGCGCGCGTGCGATCCTCGTCGTCGAGGGCGACGACGGATCGCGCAGCGTCCGGAAGTAGGGGATCGGGGCCTTCGCGCGCGACCGACGGGATCCTGAAAGAGGTGCCCGAGCCGTCAGCCCTCGACGATCTCCTCCTTCGCGCGGTCCCAGCGCACGGGACGGCCACGCCGGTACGACTCGGTCCCCATGTGGCACGCGATCGCGACGTCGAAGCCCTGGTCGACTCCGCACGCGGGTTCGGCACCCTCGCGGATGGATCGGTAGAACGACTCCACGTGGAGACGCGAGGTGTCGAACACCTTCCCGCCCACGTCGGTGAAGGTGAGTCCCTTGCCCTCGGCCCACGCGAGCGTCGGCGAAGTCCGGAGCTTCGGGTCCTTCATGGGACCTTGGAAATGGATGAACGGGATGTTCGGGCGAAGGCGGCCCGCCTGCAGGTCCGGCGCGTAGCGTCGGCTCAGGGCGTCGACGTACACCATCAGCTCGAGGCCGAGCACCATGGTCGCGTCGCGGCCGAGCAGCAGCATCTTGCGGTCGTAGGAGCAGGCGAGGCTCGCGTTGTAGGTGAACGTGAGACCCGGATCCTCGTGCTCGTGGATGACGGAGTAGACGTCGGGTGTCTCCCGGCCGTCCTTCCAGACGTAGACGCCGCCCGACGCCGAGACCCGGTCCGGGATCCCGAGACCGACGATCTGATTCAGGGAATCGATCTCGTGGCTCAGGAGGTCTCCGGCGATGCCGGTGCCGTAGCGCCAGAATCGCCGCCAGCCGAAGAGATCCGACGGCCGGAAGTCGGGGAGCGGCTCGCCCGAGGGTCGCGGCGGCTGGAAGAGGTCCCACGAGATCGTCTCGGGCGTCGCGTCCTTGGGGACGTGTGGCGCGTAGGCGCCCTCGGGGCTGTTCCGCGAGCACGAGCCTTCGACGACGGTGATCTTCCCGAGCACGCCGTCCCGGACCAGCCGGGCCGCGATCTCGTGATAGCTGCTGTGCCGGTTCTGATGGCCCACCAGGAGAACCTGCTTCGAGCCCTTCACGAGCCGCCGGAGCTCCTTCGCTTCGGCGACGGTCTGCGTCATGCACTTCTCGACGTAGACGTGCTTGCCGGCCTGCATCGCTGCGATCGCGATCGGTCCGTGCCAGACGTCGGGCGTCGCGATCACGACCGCGTCGATGTCCTTGTCGTCGATGACGCGGCGCCAGTCCCGATGCGTGCGTGGCGCCATGCCGTACTTGGCGCCGGTGCGCGCCGACGTGTCGAGATGCCTCTGGAACACGTCGCAGACGGTTGCCAGCTCGACGTTCGGGAGGAGAGCCTGGGGCGGCGTCTCGTAGCCCGCCTCGGCGAGCTCCTCGTCGGGCCAGAGCCCGTGGCTGCGCATCAGATGGCTGCCGCGGCTCCCCACGCCGACGAAGGCCACGCGAATCCGCTCGTTGGGAGAGCGGGTCGCGGGCGCTGCGGGCGCGTCCTGGGCGAAGCCGGCGCGGCCACCGGAGAGAGAGGCGCCCGCGATCGCGAGCGCGAGGGACGACGAGGCCGAACGCTGCAGCACCTCCCGGCGCGTGGGGCGGACGGGATCGACGGAGCGGGGAGCGTCGGATGCGGTCATGGAGCCTGGAAGCGGGGACGCGGACGATTGTCGCGGATCGGGCACCGGCCCGGAACCTCGGGTCGCGGGCCGGCCGCGTCGGGGGGACGTCGGGCCGTCCGTTCCCTGGGCATCGGCCGAGGGACGAGCCGACCTCGAGTCGCGGATCTCGCAGGGCGCAACGGGCACTGTGTCAGTTTGAATGGGACGGTTTCGGCGTGAGCTAGTAGGCGCCGACGCGGCTACGCTTCCGTCTATGGCGGGACCCCCTCCGATCGCCCTTTCGATCCACGTCTGCGATCAGGTCAGCATCGACCAGTTCTCCGGAAAGGCCACGATCATCGGGTCCTTTGAGTTTGTCGGTGCCCCTGGATTTCCTGCCTCCAACCCGAACCTGACTGTGTTCGCCGAGCTGGTCGAGGGACGCGGCACCGTCAAGGCGACCTGCCGAGTCGTCCGGACGACCGCCGAGAGCGCATAGACGGCGAACTGCTCGCGAGCGCGTCTGCCGATGTAGTCTTCGCGGACCCGCGACAAGTGCTGCGGCTCGCCTTCAAGTTCGGCGGCCTGGTCTTCCCCACCGAAGGCGAGTACCGGTTTATACTCGAGGCGGACGGATCCTTCCTCATTGAGCGCAGGGTGGTCGCCGTCCGAAGAGAGGAGCAGTGATGCCGACACCCAAGACGCGATCTTTTGGAGGCGGCGATGCGACGACTGTCGATCGCCCGGTGGAGTGCGTCGTCCGCGTCGTGATGGCCACGACGACTTTCTCTCGGCCGACTCCGGAAGCACTCCGGCTGCTCACGGCGCACGCCCTCCGCAGGACGGAACGCCGCCGGCTTGCTCGAATCGACCCGTCGAGCCACTAGCCGTGGGTTCCAAGCCTCGCAAGCGCCCGCGCGACCCGTTCCAGCTCGCCGTCGAAATCGGCAGGGAGGCCACGGGCGACGCGCCGAAGCCAGAGACGCCAAAGCCCTCGCCGATGGCCGAGCGCGGGAGCAAGGGTGGCATGATGGGCGGCGCGGCGCGGGCGAGGGCGCTCTCGTCGAAGCGCAGGAAGGAGATCGCCCGGAAGGCAGCGGCAGCGCGGTGGGGCGAAGTGAAGGGTCGAAGCAGGAAGAAGCGAAGCTAGCCAGCACGTTGCGGAGGGTGTCCCATAGGGGGAATGCGCCATCCTTCGTTGGATAGCCTGTGCCTGCCGCTACCCGCCGAAAGAAGTGATTGATCGTCGCGAGAGTGCCGATACGCTCCGCGCACCCAACGGAGGACCCATGGCACTCTCGAACGAAGAATCGCTGGTTGTCGAGAAGCTCCGCGCCCGGGCGCTCGCAGCCGAGCAGGAGAAGCTGACGAAGGCCGAAGAGGAGAAACGGTTCAAGATTGCCGTGAACGCGCTTCTCGAGGCGAACGGCGAGCCGCCCGAGTTCTCCCTCGATGAGTCGGCTGGCCCGACGGGATCGTTCGGTGCGCCGCAAGCCTACGCCCCGACGGAGTTCTTCCAGAAGCAGCTCGCCCCGTGTGTGCGGCGCATCCTGACCGATCACGGCGCCTCCACGATCGACACGATCTTCGACAAGCTCCGTGAGGGCGGGTTCGAGTTCGATCGTGGAAAGAAGGTCGAAGATCTTCGGAATGGCTTGAAGATCTCGATCGGCAAGACCGTCGGATTCAGCAAGGCGCCGAATGGCTTCTACGTCGTCGGCGACGCGAAGCGCCGTCAGCGGTCCGATGCGAAGCCGCAGGTCTCCGATTCCCCCGTTCCCGAGCAATCGGCGGCTGAAGACGCCGCAGGAGGCGCCGATGCCTAGGAGAGCCCACAGGGCCGCGTCCCTGGGCGGCCCGTAGAACAACTAGAAGAGAAGCGGCTGGCGGCCATTGCTTGCTGGCGAAGAACCGCCAGCCGCTCCCAGGTGTTGTTGACCCCGGACGTCGGCGAGCAACTCGCTGACGTCCGGCCACCATGACCCCGTAGCTCAACTCGGATAGAGCACCCGCCTCGTAGTCGGACAGTTGCAGGTTCGAGTCCTGCCGGGGTCGCCTTCTTTATCGACTGGAGAACCGAGCCAGTCAAGCGAAGAGCCGAGCTTGACTGCGGGGGCGTGCTCAAGCATAATAGTCATTATGAACCGGTTGAGCAATTCGGACCGCGCGCGCATCGTCGGCATGCTCGTCGAGGGGAACGGCATCCGTGCTACGGCACGAACCCTCGGCGTCGCCGTGAACACGATTCAGAAGCTGATCCGCGACCTCGGGCCGGAGTGCCGCCGGATCCACGCGCAGTGGATCGTGGGCCTCGAACCCGAGCGGATCTCGGCGGACGAGGCGTGGGCCTTCTGCTACGCGCGTGCGAAGAACGTTCCTCCCGAGAAGAAGGGGCAGTTCGGATTCGGCGACGTCTGGACGTGGACCGCGCTCGACCCCGATTCCAAGATCGTCCCCGCGTGGCGCGTGGGCCGTCGCACCTTCGACGATGCCGTTGCGCTCTACCAGATGCTGAACAAGTCCGTCCCCGGCAAGTTCGAGCTGAACACGGATGGGCTGAACGTCTACTGGTCGGCCCTCTGCGTTCTGAACGAGATGCCCGACTACGCGCGCGTCATCAAGACCTACGCGACGCCGAACGGGAAGTGGAACAGCCGGGAGAACCGCTACCAAGCGCCCGCGCTCGCGAGCATCCGGAAGGAGCGCACTTGCGGGGAGCCGGACACGCCGACCGCGAGCACGTCCTACTCGGAGCGGATCAACCTCGGACTTCGCATGAGCATCGGGAAGCTCGCGCGCCTCTCGAACAAGCACGCGAAGAAGATCGAGATGCTCGACCACTGCGTCTCCATCTACTACACGCACTACAACCTCGTGCGCCCGCACTCGACGCTGAAGGGGCGGACTCCGGCCCAGGAAAACGGGCTGACGGATCACCGCTGGTCGATGGAGGAGCTGATCGAGGCCGCGTTCGCCTCCCCGAAGGTCTAACTGACACAGTACCGCGCAACGTCCGATAATGAATATTCCGTTGTGTTGATGAGGGGAGTTGGCTCGGGCTCGAACCGGCTCGATCCTCCTCGGGGCGCCGGCTTTCGGCTCTTCTCCGCGGCGCGTTCCCCTGGCCGTGGAATGGCCCTGTGGAGGAAATGTGCGGAAACGCGAGGTGCGGCTGCTCCTCTCGATCGCGAGCGTGTGCGCGGCCGTCTACCCCGTCGGGCGCGGGCCCGCGGGTCCGCTCGCGCGGGACAGGGTGCGAAGCGACGCGAGGGTCCAGCCGCTCGTGCTTCCGCTGAGGGTCGCCACCGCCGCGTGATCGACGGGGAGGTTCATCGCGCGTTCCAGGGGAACGCAGAGCACGCGGGAGAGGACGCAGCGAAGGGTCCACGAGTGGGAGACGACGACGACGGTGTCGCCGTCGTGGGCAACGACGAGCCGTTCGAAGGCTCGACGTGCGCGGCCATCGACATCGGCGAGGGTCTCGCCCTCGTGTCCCCGGTAACCGCAGGGGTCCTCGAGGAAACGAGCAGGCCCGCCGGGCCAACGCGACTCGATCTCCTCCCAGGTGAGACCGCGCCATGCTCCGCGGTGGATCTCGCGCCAGAGCGGGTCGACGAGAACCGGGAGGCCGTGGGGGCGCGCGATGGATGCGGCTCCGAGGCGCGCACGCTCCAGATCGCTCGCCCAGACCGCCATCACGGGCTCGCTCGCGAGCCACTCCCCCACGCGCTCCAGCTGCGCGATCCCCTCCTCGGAGAGCGGCATCTCGAGGTCTCCGTAGACGCGCTCGGGCCCGTCGAGGCGAACGGCGCCGTGGCGCACGAAATGGATGCGCGTCGGACGCCGGACGGGCGGCATGGCTCGGCCGGCGGTCGCGGGATCGGGGGGCGTCGGAGCGGAGGTCATCGATCCACGCTCGTCGGGACGCGCCTGTCGGGGGTGCATTCGCGGTCCATCGGCCCGGGACTGTGCGACTCGACCCATGGCTTCGTCGAGAGGTCGTTCTCGGGCTGTTTCGAGGAGCGCAGCCGAGCCGGGTCGGCGCGCGGTGCCGGAGAGCCGTGTTGCATCTCCGGCCCCGACGCCGGAGGATCCCCGGGCCGATCGACGATCCGTCGTCGCTTCCTCGCTCGAAGGGTCCGAAATCGAACCAACGCGAGTGAGAAAGTCCGCACGTGGTGCGCGACCCGAGCATGCAGGTCCCTCGGAGTGGCGGACTCGAGTCGGGGAACGGCGTTTGAGGTTCGCCGCCGCGTCTCCTCGTCGGCTCTTCTCGTCGACGCGTTCGCCTCTCCGAGCGACCCCCTCGACACGTGCGTCGAAGGATGTCGCGCGGTCTCGCCGATCGCGCACCGCTCTCGGTCGCCCGATGGTTTCTCGCCAGTTGGCCTCTCGCCCGATGGCATCCAGCCCTTCGATCCCCCTTCCCGCATGAGCACGGACTCCACCACGGCGTCGCCGCTCGCCGTCCCGGGCGGCCAGCACCACTTCCTGCTCCGACGTCTGCATTCGCTCACGGGCATCGTGCCGCTTGGCGTCTTCTTCGTGGAGCACATGGTCACGAACTTCCTCGCCGTCGGGCCCGAGGGGGCGACGCGCTACAACGAGGCGGTCGCGTTCCTGAGGGGGCTCCCGTTCGTGCTCGGGCTCGAAGTCTTCGGGATCTTCCTCCCGCTCCTCTTCCACGGCGTCCTGGGGATGTGGATCGCATTCGACGGACGCGTCACGGCGACCCACTACCCGAAGGCGCGGAACTGGCTCTACGTGATGCAGCGGGTCTCGGGCGTCGTGGCGCTCGTCTTCATCGTCTTCCACCTGCTCCACTTCCGCTTCCACGCGCACGCGCAGCCCTTCGAGGAGATCGCCTACCAGGAAGTGGCGTCTCTGTTCACGAGCCCGTTCTGGCTCGTTGCGTACATCGTCGGCACCGCGGCGACCGCGTTCCATCTGGGGAATGGAGTGCCGCTCTTCTGCATCTCCTGGGGACTCACGATCTCCGCGAGGTCCCAACGCTTCCTGAACATGACGGGCGCTGCGGTCGGCGTGGGGCTCTTCCTGCTGGGACTCGTCTCGGCTCTGTCCTTCAAGCAGTAGGTCCCACGAGGCGCCCGGCTCGCGGGCGTCGTCTCACTCCCTCGAGCGAATCGAACATGGCGGAAACACGTGTGGTGATGGTCGGCGGCGGACTCGCGGGGCTGATGGCGACGATCAAGCTCGCAGAGGCCGGCGCCAAGGTCGACCTGTTGTCGATCGTGCCCGTGAAGCGGTCGCACTCGGTCTGCGCACAGGGCGGCATCAACGGGGCTGTGAACACGAAGGGCGAAGGCGATTCCCCCGCCCTGCATTTTCTCGACACCGTGAAGGGCGGGGACTTCCTCGCCCATCAGCCGCCGGTGCGGGACATGTGCGAGTCCGCGCCGGACATCATCTACATGTTCGATCGCATGGGAGTTCCCTTCAGCCGCACGGCAGAAGGGTTGGTCGACTTCCGAAGGTTCGGCGGCACGCTGCACCACCGCACGGCTCACGCGGGCGCGACGACCGGACAGCAGCTCCTCTATGCCCTCGACGAGCAGGTTCGCTCCTGGGAGGCGAAGGGACGCGTTGAGAAGTACGAAGGCTGGGAAGCGTTCTCTCCGATCCTGGACGACTCGGGCCGCTGCGCGGGCGTCGTCGCGATGGACATCCGCACCATGGAGGTCCGCGCCTTCCCTGCGCATGCCGCCGTGTATGCGACGGGCGGGCTCGGCGCGATCTTCGGGCTCGGAACGAACTCGGTCGTGAACACCGGCTCGGCGATCGCCGGGTGCTACCGCGCCGGTGCCATCTACGGCAATCCCGAGTTCATTCAGATCCACCCGACGGCCATCAGCGGCGGCGACAAGCTCCGGCTCATGTCGGAGTCGGTGCGTGGCGAGGGAGGCCGCGTCTGGGTTCCGAAGGATCCGAAGGACGCGCGCGATGCTCTGTCGATCCCCGAGTCCGAACGCTGGTACTTCCTCGAGGAGAAGTATCCGGCCTACGGGAACCTCGTGCCGCGCGACGTCGCGTCCCGGGAGATCCACAACGTGATCCACACCCTGGGGCATCGCGTGGAGGGCGAGGAGGCGGTCTACCTCGACCTCACCCACAAGGATCCTGGCTACCTCACGCGGAAGCTCGGCGGGGTCCTCGAGATCTACGAGAAGTTCAAGAACAAGGACCCGCGCAAGGTCCCCATGAAGGTCGCGCCGGCGGTGCACTACTCCATGGGCGGTCTCTGGGTCGACTACCGGCACATGACGAACGTGCCCGGCCTCTTCGCGGCGGGCGAGTGCGAGTTCCAGTACCACGGCGCGAATCGCCTCGGTGCGAACGCGCTGCTCGCTTGCGTATTCGCCGGCCAGGTCGCGGGCGTCTCGAGCTTCGACTGGGCCAGCGAGAATGCGAAGAAGGAGACGCCGGGCTCGGTCGGTGAGCGTTCCGTCGCGGATCTGAAGGACCGATGTCGTCGCGTGCTCGCGCGGAGCGGAAGCGAGAACCTCTACACGATTCGCCGGGAGCTCGGTCACCTCATGAACAAGCACGTGACGATCGTGCGCGACAACCAGGAGCTCGAGCGCGCGACGGGGACCCTCGTCGACCTCGAGAGTCGCGTCGAGAAGGCGCCGCTTCCGGACACGGGGCCCTACGGGAACCAGGCCCTCGTGCACGCCCTCGAGTTGGAGAACATGATCGACCTCGCTCGCGCCATCGCGCTCGGAGCGCTGCGACGCGACGAGTCGCGGGGCGCTCACTTCAAGCCGGCGTTCCCGAAGCGAGACGACGCGAAGTGGCTCTGCTCCACCAAGGCCCGCTGGACGGAGGCCGGCCCGGAGCTCGACTTCAGCGAGACAATCGACGTGAGCCTGAAGGAGCTGTCGGAGCGCCGCTACGACGTGCTCCCCTCCCACGCGCCGAAGCCCGGGAAGGGATCCTCCTCCGCCGCGGGCGCCCATTGATCGAGCGGTCGCCGCTCGCATCCTCGCCGAATTCCCCCACGCATCCTCGTCGCGACGCACTCCATGGACACTCACGGCAGCTCCGCCCGCAGCACGGTCCAAGTTCGCGTTCTCCGTCAGGAGAACCCGGACGCGACTCCGCGCTGGGAGATCTTCGAAGTCCCCCTTCGTCCGAACATGAACGTCCACATGTGCCTCCTGGAGATCCAGGAGAACCCGGTGACGATCGACGGCACGCGGACGACGCCGCCCTCGTGGGACGTGAACTGCCTCGAGGAGGTCTGTGGCTCCTGCACCATGCGGATCAACGGGCGCGCGCGGCAGGCGTGCTCGGCCTTGGTTTCCACGCTCCCGGAGCCGATCGTCCTCGAGCCGATGGCCAAGTTCCCGGTGTGCCGCGATCTCACGGTCGACCGCTCGAGGATGTTCGAGCAGCTGAAGGAGACGATGGCCTGGATTCCAATCGACGGCACCTATCCGTTGGGTCAGGGTCCCCGCTACTCCCAGGAGCAGCAGGAGACTGCCTACGACCTCTCCCGCTGCATGACCTGCGGCTGCTGCCTCGACGCGTGCCCGCAGTACGGGCCGGGCTCCGCCTTCGTGGGCCCTGCCGCCATCAACCAGGTGCATCGTTTCAACCTCCACCCGACGGGCGCGCTGCACAAGGGCGAGAGGCTCGAGACGGTGATGGGCCCCGGTGGGATCACGGACTGCGGAAGCGCCCAGGTATGCGCTTCGGTCTGCCCGAAGGAGATCCCCCTGCTGCAGTCGATCGCGTCCGTCGCGCGCGACGCGACGCTGCACTCGATCCGCCGCTGGTTCAGCGCCTGAATCGGTGACTCCGCGCAGCGCGCGATCCGGATCGCGTCGATCGCGCGGAGCGCGCCTCGGCCTCGCCCGACGGGTCGCCGCGGTGGTGGACGCACGGGGGCGATGGCTCCTGGCGCGTCAGGGCGCTCGCATCACATCCACGAAGACGCCGGATGAGCCCGTGTCGGCCCTCGACGTGCGCGTCGAGAAGGAGCTTCGTCGCGCGCTCCGCCGTCTCGATCCCGAAGCCGGCTTCCTCGGTGAGGAGACGGGGCACCATCGAGGCCGAAGCCGTCGGACTTGGATCGTCGACCCCATCGACGGGACGTCCAATTTCGCAGCCGGCGTCCCGATCTGGTGCGTCGCCGTGGCGCTCTTCGAGGAGGGAGCTCCAGTTGTCGCGGCATGCTTCGAGGCGCGGGGTCGACGAACGCTATTCGCCGCGCGAGGCGAGGGAGCATGGCGCCTCGGGGGCGCACGACTCCGGAGGACGACGAAGCCCTGCAGCCGCTGGGGCCCGCTCGGCCTCGTCGGGGTCCTCTGGAGGAGGCGGCGCACCGGTCGGACGCTCGTCGAGCGCCTCGTCGGAATCCCCTGCAAGCTTCGGGTCCTCGGGAGCAGCGTCGCACACCTGCTCTCCGTCGCCGAAGGGCAGTGGGCGGCCGTCGCCCAGGACCGCGGGCGGCTCTGGGACGTGGCCGCCGCTGGGCTCGTCGCGATGGAGGCGGGCGCCGAGGTCGTCGACCTTCGAGGTCGGCCACTCTTTCCGATGCCCACGGGGGCGGTTCGGCGAGGCGCCGCCGACCGACCGCTCCTGGCCGGCAGCCCCGAAGCCGTCGCTGCGCTGCTCCGGCGACTCCGAAGAAGGTCCTGACGTACCCCCGACGAGTTGCGGACATCAGCGTTCGGCGAGATCGAAACCGGCGCGCCGTGCCGAGACGAGCTTTCGCTGGAGCGTTCGGCGCGTGATGCCGAGGAGCGCAGCCGCGCGGATTCGGCTCCCCTGGGACCGATCGAGCGCGTCACGTACGAGCGAGCGTTCGAAGGCCTCCATGCGCGGACGGATTCCGAGCTGGGGCGAATTCGCTCGCAGAGTCTCCGTCGGGATGCGCTCGTCGAGCCCCTCGGCGAGAACGGCCTGTCCGATGACGCGCCCACCGCGCGTCGCGCAGCGTGTGAGCTCGTTCCGGAGCTGACGGACGTTTCCGGGCCAGCGGTACGAGAGCGCGAGCTCGAGCGCGTCCGCCGTCATCTCGGGCGGGTCGGACCCACGCCTGGGGTCGAGCTCCTCCAAGAGGGAACGACAGAGCGGAGTGACGTCTTCCCGACGCTCGCGAAGGGGCGGGATCTCGATGGCGAGCACGCGGATCCGGAAGAAGAGTTCGGCGAGGAACCTCCCTTCGAGCACTTCGACGGCGAGGTCTCGGCGCGATGTGGCGACGATGCGGAGACTTCCGCGCATGGCGCTTCGCGACGAGAGCCAGCGCGCGATGGCTCGCTGCAGCGGGAACGAGGCGCACTCGACGTGCTCGACCGCCATGGTGCCCCCACCGGCCAGGTCGTCGAGGGCGAGATCGAAGCGGGCGTGCTCGTCCTCGCAGTGGAAGCGCCGGAAGGGACGCTCGGCATGGGGACCGAGCTGGTGGAGGAGGCGCGCGAAGCGTGCCTTGCCCGTGCCGATCTCTCCGGACACGAGCACGGGGTGGCTGGAGAGAGCGAAGCTGCGGGCCTGCACACGCAAGGTCCGCGATGCGTCGCTCCTTCCGTCGGGGTCGCAGGGGTGCTGTTGGTCCATCGTGTGTCTCCCTCACGGAGGAGTGGATCGAGAGCCAGGGGCACTCTCTCCGCACGCGACGCAGGCCATCCGTCGTCAAGAAACTCGCGCGCCCGATGGACTGGCGCCGGGAAAGCCCCGCCGGGGGCTCCCGTCGCGTCGCCGATGGCTCACGAGCGCCTCCTGGCTCCCGCACGACTCCCGAGGGAGCGCCATGGTCTGGATGTTTCGTCTCGGTAACGCTTCGCGCGAGCCCTCGACGATGCGCCTCCAGGAGGCGCCTTGGTACACTGGTTGCGTCGACAGAGGCGCCCGTCGCAGGCTCGCGAATCGAATTCGCGAGTCCCGGCGCTGTTCCAAATCCGGAGAACACGATGAACCGTTTCGCAATCGCGGCGACCGTCCTCGGCGGATCGCTGCTCGTCTTCAGTGGTGTCAGTCTCGGCCACGGCGGTACCTACCGCGGCCCGGGCGACACCGTTCCGCCGGGCGGGTCTCCGGGCGGCCCCACGACTCCCGGCCCCGCGGGTCCGACGACTCCCGGCCCGGCAGGCCCGGCAGGCCCGACGGGTCCCGCTCCGTCGGGCCCCGTGACGCCCGTTGGCGGCTCCGGAGGAGTCCCGACTCCGATGGGCGGCCCCGTGACCGGTCCCATGGCAGGCGGACCGGACCTGACCTCGTGGACGTTCTGGTGGGCGTTCAATCGTGAACGCTTCCTCCAGCTGAAGGCGAAGCTCGCCAAGATCGACGGCGTCATCACGCAAGGATCTTCGGACGACATCCTCGGAGCGAACCCCACCGGGCGAGACTCCATGCGCCCGACGAAAGAGCAGGTCGTGAAGGACGTCCTTCCGGCGCTCCACGATGCGCTCGAGAAGGAGACCAACCGCGACATCGTCTCCGGCGCTACGATCGCTCTCGCGAAGATCGGCGATCAGCCGGAGAGGGCGCTGGCGGCCTTCAAGAAGCTCCTCCCGAGCAACGACCAGGAGATCTCCGAGACCGCCGCTCTAGCGATCGGGATCCTGGCGCATCCCGAGGGGATTCCCACGCTGCAGCAGCTCTTCGAGGACTCCGAGGAGGGACGCAAGCTCGTCGAGCGCCGCGAAGTGATGTGGCGCACGCGATCGTTCGCGGCCTACGGGCTCGGACTCGTCGGAGCCAACACGTCGGACCCGGAGGCGAGGAGTCTCGTCCGGGGCTATCTGCTCTCCTTCCTGAAGGACGAAGGATCCAAGCGGGCAGCGCAGAAGGACCTGCGCGTCGCGACGATCATCGCTCTCGGCCTCATTCCCGACCCCGATCGAGAGGCGATGAAGGTTCTCGAGGCCTACTTCGCGGACCAGAGAAAGCGGGAGGAACTCATCTGCGCGCATATCCCGAATGCGATTGCTCGCATCTTGAGTGGAGCTCCCGTGAACGAGCGCGTCCGCTACGCGAACACGCTGGTCGAGGAGCTCTCGGATCGAGGCCGCGGCTCGGAGCAGCACCTCCGACCGTCGTTCCCGCAGGCACTCGGTCTCCTCACGCGATTCGACGACCCCAACGCCAAGAAGGTGGTCGAAACGATCGAGGAGAAGATCGAGAAGGAGCTTTCGAAGAATCCCCACGTCGCCTACTTCGGCATGATGGCGCTCGGGCAGATCTCGGGCACCGACAAGCCGGGTAACGGCATCGAGAAGTACCTCTTGGGCAAGGCGATGACGGAGGGAGGCCGCGTCATGACGCGAGCCTGGGCGGCACTCGCCCTGGGCGTGGCAGGCTTCGAGCAACACTCCGGGAAGGATCGCAACGATCAGCCGAGCGAGACCGTCGGTCGAGGCCTCGTCGAGATGATCCGGAGCGTGAAGGATCCCGAGCAGCGCGGTGCCTATGGCATCGCCCTCGGCCTGCTTCGGTATAACCCGGGCGCTCCGGCCCTCCTCGAGGCATTCGACTCCGTGAATGTCGACGAATACCGCGGCTACTTCGCGACGGGTCTCGGGCTGATGGGCGATCGCACGGCCATCAACCAGATCAAGGAGACCGTGAAGAACTCGACGCGACGCCCCGAGCTCCTTCGTGAGTGCGCGATCGCTCTCGGATTGCTCGGAGACAAGGGTGTCCTCCTCGATCTCGTTGCGATCATGAGGGACAAGGACAACAAGACGCTCGCGGTCCAAGCGGCCGTCGCGACCGCCCTCGGATTCGTCGGCGACTACCGTGCCCTCGATCCGCTGATTGCCATGCTCAGGGACGAGAAGCGAGAGCTCTCGGCCGAGAGCCGGGCCTTCGCAGGAGTGGCGCTCGGAATCGTGTGCGACAAGGAGCCGTTCCCCTGGAACTACAAGATCTCGGCCGACCTGAACTACATGGCCGCCGTCGAGACCTTGAACGACCAGTCGAGCCAGACCGGCATCTTGAACCTCCTCTGATCGACCCGAGGGGTTCCGCCATCGCGGGACTCCGAGCAGAACCCGCGGGGCCCGCACCACGGAACATCGTGCGGGCCCCGCGACTTTTCGAGGAGCGCGAGCGAGCAAAGGGACTCCGACCGCGCTCACGTCCGATGGGCCGGCCGGTTTCCTACTCCTGGGCCCCCTTCCCCTCGCGGGCTGCGCTCGTGAGGGAGAGGCCGAAGGAGAGCAGGCAAGCAATGGCCCCCACCGCCACGGTCGCCCAGGCGAGCCAGCGCGAACGACGCTCGGCTGCCGCGACGCGTGCCCGATAGGCGGCCGTCTCCTCGATCCAGAGATCCAGGGCGTCGAGCTTTCGGGCGTCCTCGAGGCGCATGTCGTGCGAGAGCCGAGAATCTCGTTCCAGGGCGCGACGCGACGCAGCGCTGCTCCCTCGGGCCGCGTCGAGACGTCCGAGCATCGCCTCGGCCAACGCCACGAGACGGAGGATCTCGCTGTCGTTCGCGTCCTGGCCCGAGGCGCTGCGCCCGGCTTCCACGACGCCCTCGAGGTGCCGTGATTGGTAGCGCAGGTAGGTCTCCTCGCGAGACCGGGCCGGCTCGGGTAGCCCGCGCACGGCTTCCCACGCGTCGCCGAACTCGCCCCGATCGGCCATGGCCCGGATCGAGGCGAGTGGATCGCCTCGATCCTGAGGCGTCATCGCGGGAGGGAGTAGCAGGATCAGCGAAACGCAGTGGATCATCGCATCGCGGCCCGGGCCCGGCCGAGCGAGAGCGCCTGCAGCCTCTCCATCGGAGCTCGATCGTCGACGAGGATCGGATCGTCTGGGTCCGGTGTGAACTCGAAGCTCCCGCCGGGGCCCGCGAGGGCCTGGGCCACGGAAGTGACTCCCGGCGCGGACTGTTGGCGCACCTCGGCGAGGAAGCGATCCATACGAGGCAGTTGCGCTCCCTTCCGTGCGACGAGAACGTAGTTGTGGTCGAACCAGACCCCGAGAACGAGCACCGAGGCTGAGCGTCCGTCGGCAGGCGGTAGGGCGCGAGCGAGCGTCGCCGCGACGGCTCGGAGGACGGGGTCGTCCACGCCGAAGCTCGAGACGTTGATCGCGAGCACTCCCCCCGGCGCGAGCCGCTCCGCGCAGATCTCGAACATCTCGCGCGTGACCAAGTGGAACGGGATCTCCACCTGACGGGCGTACGCGTCGATCAGAATCGCGTCGTAGGGGCCCGGAAGCGCGCGGAGCGCGGCGCGGCCATCGAGGCCGCCGATGCTGCGCACGAGAGGAACGCCTGCCGAGTCACTCATGCTCTCGAGCTCGTCGAGGCGGAAAAATCGTCGCCCGAGGTCCAGTACCCGTGGATCGAGCTCGACGCCGTCCACTCGCGTTCCCGGCCCGAAGGCGAGGAGCGATCGCACGACGCTCCCGGCGCCGGCGCCGATGCTGAGCACGCGCGCATCGCCCTCGCCGATCCAGCCTCCGGAGCGCCATCGCGCGAGGATCGGAGCCACGGCGAGAACGTCGTAGTAGTGCCCCGGTGTCGGTCGGGCGGGCACGTCGAGCGATTGGAACGAGTCGAGACACTCGTTCACCTGGAGCCAGCGCTCGAGGCCGAAGGGTCCAGTGCGCTCCACGACGCGCAGGAACTGCTCGCGGCCGTGCTCTTCGTGCAGGAGCGACTCATCGACGCGCAGTCGCCGCTCCGGACCCGATGCAACATGCTCGAGCCCGAAGTGCCCGAGGCCGCCCGCGATCAGAACCAAGAGACCGGCGCGGACCGGGCGTCGCACGCCGGCGAGCGCGATCGTGCCCGTGCATCCGAGGGCAACTCCCGTCGCGAACAGCGTCGTCCGGACTCCGATCTCGGGCACGAGCCAGTAAGTCGTCCCGAAGGTGCCGAGCAGACCTCCGAGCGTCGAAGCCGCCAGCACGAGTCCCGTAGCGCGCCCCGCCGCCACGTCGCGCAGGCTGAGCGCCTTCACGAGGCAGGGATTCGTGAAGCCCAGGAGGAAGACGGGGAGACCGAACAGAAGGGCCTCCGTCACGAGCGCGGCCGTCCGCAGGATCACCGAGGCGTCGCCGAGCGAGAGATCCGGCGGCAGCATCCAGTCCGCGATCGGGCGGAGTAGCCAGGGCGTCGCGGCAACGAGGAGTCCGGACGCGCACAGCGCGAGGCCGAGGCTCCGCAGCACGTTCCCCCTCTCGGCGATGGTGCCGCCCACTGCGTAGCCGCACGCGAGGGCGAGCAGCACGATCCCGATCGCACCGGTCCAAACCTCCGTCGACGCGCCGAAGTGCGGCGCGAGCGCGCGCACCGACGTCAGCTCGAGGACGAGCGTGCCGCCTCCCGTGAGGAATGCGGTCGCGCAGATGGCCAGGCGGCCGCCCAAGGGTCGCAGCTCCGTCGCCTGGGAGCTTCTCAGGTTCCTCTGACTACTTGGCGCCGTCCCGAACTTCGACGCGATGGAGCGCGGTGTAGATGGCCCCGAGCCCGTTCGGAGGCGTTTCCTTCAGGCACGTGTCGAAAGTGCCCCAACTGGGCGGGAGCTTGCCCTGGAAGGGAGTTCCCTTGTTCGTGTGGATCGAGATCGGCTTCGACAGATCGACGAGGGCGTCCGAGAGGAGCAGCGTGTACGCGCTGATACCCTCCGTCTCGACGTGGATGGAGTTCGAGGCCGCATCGACGCGCACGTCGATCTTCCCCTTCTTGTTCGGGATCGGGTCGATCTTCAGCCAAGAGCCGGCGAATCGCGCGTCCACGTCGGGCGGCGAGAAGCGCACCTTCGGTGCGTAGGGGTTCCGCTCCTTCGTCGCGAGCCACTGCGCGAGTTCATCCGCCGTCGCTTCGGGCTTGACGGTCACGTCGATTCCGGCCGCCTTCGCCTCCTCGATCCACGCGGTCCAGGCACTGACGTCTCCCATCAGGAAGACGGGGATGTTCGCGAGGCTGGCGGCGTCCGCGGATCCCGGCTCGCCTCCCTTCGCGACGAAGGCGGAGAAGTGCTTCGGTTCCCTGCTGACGAGCGTGAGCGCGTGCTTCGCGCCCGAGCCGATGCCGCCGATGGCGGTCCGATTCGCGTTCACGTTGAAGACCATGCGCGTGTCGCGCAGGGTCAGATAGAAAGCGCGACGCAGCGTGTCGAGGTTCGACTCGGCGGCTGCGGGAAGATCGATCGCGAGGAGGACGTGTCCGTCGGTCTGCTTGTCTCCGTCGAGCAGCAGCGGAGCGTTCAGGTCTTCCTGGATGGCGAGCTTCGAATGCCGTTCCTTGTCCTGCACGACGAGCAGGAGCGGCCATGCCTTCTTCTTCGGGTCGTAGCCTCTTGGAAGCCGGCGGGTGTAGGAGTTCTTCGGCTCGTCGCGAATGGAATCCTGCTGGTCACGGCCCGTCACCTTGTCGGAACTCGTGTAGGCCGCGTCGTCCACGAGGATCTGCGTGAAGACTTCAGCCCAGTCGGCCACCGCCGTCAGGCAGAGAGGGTCGATCTCGTGCTTCTTCCCGAGAGAGCCGAGCGTCCGGTCGAGGTTCTTCTGCGCCGTTTCCACCTTCCTCCGCGCCCGATCGAACTCGTTGGTTCCAGGACCGTTCACGAGCTGCACCTTCTCCAGATCGGCGCGCGCACTCCGGAAGTCGCGGTACTTCCGGAAGAGATCCTCGCGCTCTCGCTTGTCGAAGAGGAGCGCGGCTCCCGGTCCACCGACGGTGTCGCTCGCCGAAGTTGCGGCGGACGTCGATCCGTCCTGGGGCGAAGGGAGGCTCGGCGCCTCGCCGGACGACCCCGACAGGCCGAACAGGACGGGAAGAACGAGGAGCGCGAGTCGCGAGCGAAGGGATTCGATCATGGGACTTCGAAGAATCGATGGCGTCTCGAGGGCGCGATGGGTCGCGAGTGTAACCCCTTAGATCCAGACGACCTCCCCGTTACCTGCGGTCACCTCGCCAACGGGGATCGCTTCTTCGCCGCGCTCGCGCAGCATCGCGACCGCGGTCTCGAATTCACGGGAGCCGACGATCACGAGCATCCCGAGTCCCATGTTGAACGTCCGGAATGCGTCGTCCTGCGGGATCCTCCCCTTCTCGACGAGGAACCGGAAGATCGGCGGCGCCGTCCAGGCGCCCGCGTCGAGCCGGACGGCGCACCCCGGCGGCAGGACGCGAGGAACGTTGTCGCGGAAGCCGCCGCCGGTCACGTGCGTGAGTGCGTGCACGAGCTTGGCGTCGAGGAGCGGCTCCAGCACGCGGAGGTACGACCGATGCACGGCGAGCAGAGCCTCGCCGACGCTCGCTCCTTCGAGCTCCGCGGGCCGATCGTCGATCCCGAGTCCCAGCCGATCGAAGCAGATGCGTCGAGCCAGCGTGTAGCCGTTGGTATGCAGGCCCGACGAGCGGAGCCCGAGCACGCGATCACCCGGCTGGACCCTGCTTCCATCGAGCACGTCCTCCCGTTCGACGACTCCGACGATGAACCCGGCGAGGTCGTAGTCGTGGGGCCCGTAGATGTCCGGCATCTCGGCCGTCTCGCCGCCGACGAGAGCGCATCCGTTCTCCCTGCAGGCCTTCGCGATGCCTCCGATCAGCGCGTGGACGAGGGGCGGATCCATCTTCCCGACGGAGACGTAGTCGAGGAAGAACAGTGGTCGCGCGCCCATCACGAGGATGTCGTTCACGCAGTGGTTCACGAGGCACTGTCCCACGGTGTCGTGTCGGCCCGCCTTCACGGCGACCGAGAGCTTGGTGCCGACGCCGTCCGTGCTGCCGACCAGCACGGGATCGCGGAAGCTCCCGGCCGCCGCCAAGCGGAAGAGCGACCCGAAGCCGCCGATCCCCGCGAGAACGCCGGGCGTCTGCGTCGAGCGAATGGCGTCGAGGGCCCCCCGCACTGCCGAGTACTTGGCGTCGATGTCGACGCCCGCCTTCCTGTAGGTGAGACCGTCGCTGGTGTCCGAATCCTTGGGGGTCATGGAATCTCGTCGAGGGAATGGCCGGCCTCGGCGCGGCGGCGGAGAGTGTCCAGGATGAGGCGGTTGTTCTCGAATCCGATCTGCTCGGGAAGCCGGTCGACCGGGAAGAACGCGGCGTCCTCGGCGTCGTCTCCGGGACGCAATGCGCCCCCCGTCGGGCGCGCGAGATAGACGGTCAGGTTCGCTCGCTTCCGCGCGTCGTCGGTCGTGTAGAGGACGTCGAGCAGGCCGAGGATCTCGACCTCGAGCCCGCATTCCTCGCGCGCTTCGCGGATCGCGGCGTCGCGCGCGGTCTCGTGGTACTCCTGGAACCCGGCCGGAAGGGTCCAGTGGCCACGGTAGGGCTCGATGCGCCGGCGCACGAGGCAGACTTCGTGGCGGGCAACGACGACGGCGCAGGACGCCGACGCCGGATTCTGGTACAGGACGAAGCCGCAGCCGGCGCACACCGGCCTCGGGAGCCCGTCGACCGGACGCGTCACGAAAGCAGCCGCGCAGAGCGGGCAGTAGCGAGCGCGGGATTCCCACACGACTCGATTATGGGGCCCCAGCGTGCGCCGATGCGGGTGGAACTCATGCGCCCGTGACGCCCCTTCTCCCTTCCGTCCCTTCCGCCGGGGCCCTATGGTCGACCCCCGCCCCATGAAGCGGCTCGTCCTCCTCGGCTCGACCGGCAGCGTCGGCGAGAACACTATTCGCCTGATCGACGCCCAGAGAGACCGGTTCACACTCACCGGCCTCGCCGCGCGGACCCAGGGGAAGCGGCTCCTGGAGCAGGCGCGCTCCTTCGGCGTCTCGGTGATCGCGCTCACGGATCCCGATTCCGCGGAGGCGATCCGGCCGGCCGCGAGCGCGAGCGGCGTCCGAGTGATCGACGGCCCCGACGCTCCCGTCGCGTTGCTGCGCGAAGTCGAATTCGATCGAGTGGTGCACGGGATCACCGGGGCCGCGGGTCTCCCCGCCTCCCACGAGTGCCTGCGTCAGGGCCGGGATCTCGCTCTCGCGAACAAGGAGTCCCTCGTCATCGCGGGCGCGATGCTCGTGGACCTCGCGCGGCGGACGGGAGCCGAGATCATCCCCGTCGACTCCGAGCATTCGGCGATCTTCCAGTGCGTGCGCCGCGAGCCCCGCCGAGCCATCCGGCGGATCTTCCTCACGGGCTCGGGCGGCCCGTTCCGAGATCGCGCCCCCGCCACCTTCGGCGCGATCACGCCCGCCGAAGCGCTGTGCCACCCCAACTGGAGCATGGGCGAGCGCATCACCGTGGGGAGCGCCACGATGATGAACAAGGCATTCGAGATCGTCGAAGCCCACCACCTCTTCGGGCTCCCGCTGGACCGCATCCGCGTGCTGATCCACCGACAGTCGATCGTCCACTCGATGGTCGAGCTCGAGGACGCGAGCATGCTCGCGCAGATGGGCATCCCCGACATGCGGATCCCGATCCAGGTCGCGCTGCACCATCCCGACCGCGGTCCGATCGATCTGGATCCCTTCGACCCGACGCGGTTCGCGCAGCTCACCTTCGAGGAGCCCGATCACGCGCGCTACCCGGCGCTGCGGCTCGGAGGGCGCTGCATCGAGCTCGGTGGGACCGCCGGCGCGGTCCTGAATGCCGCCGACGAGGTGGCGACGCGCCGGTTCCTCGACGGCGAGATCCGATTCCCGGACATCGCGCGGCTCTGCGCCGAGGCGCTGGCCTCCCTCGTGGAGCCGGAGTGCTCGAGCCTCGAGGACGTGCACCGCGCCGACGAGCGCGCGCGAGAATTCGTGCGGTCGCGCATCGCGGCGATCGTCTCCTAGGAGCAGGAGACGGGGACGAACCTCGCCCGAGGCAGCCTCGCGAGCCGATCCACACCGAGTCGTTCCGCGCGGCGCCGTCCGTCCCCTCGAGACCCTTGGACACATTCTTCTCGATCCTCCAAGCCGCCTTCGGCATCGGCTTCCTCGTCTTCGTGCACGAGGCGGGTCACTTCATCGCTGCCCGTCTCTGCCGCGTCGACGTCCTCGTGTTCTCGCTCGGCATGGGACCGAGGATCTGGGGCTTCGAGCGTGGCGGCTGCGACTACCGCCTCTCGGCGATCCCGATCGGCGGCTACGTCCGCATGTTGGGAGATCTCACGGGAGACCCCGACGAATCCGGTGCCGGTGCGCTCTCGCGGAAGCCACCGCTGCAGCGACTCTTCGTGTACAGCGCGGGCGTCGTCATGAACGTCCTCGTGGCTTTCGCGCTCTTCCCGATCGTGTACGCCTCGGGGGTCTCCGTGCAGAGACCCGTGGTCGGCGCCGTCACCGTCGGCAGCCCGGCGTGGACGGCGGGCATCCGCCCCGGCTCGATCATCGAGTCGATCAACGACGTCGAGATCCGGTCGTTCGATCAGATTCCTCCCGAGGTCGCCCTCTCGCCGTCTCCTCTTCGCCTCGAGATCCGGGAGCCCGTCCTCGGCGCACCCGGCACCTACGTGCCGCGCTCGCTGCTGGTGGAGACCGAGTACGACCCGCAGCAGGGATTCGCACGGATCGGGATCGAGCCCGGGAGCCGTGTGCAAGTGGTCCGCGATCCGCGTCTCGGTCGCGACGTGCTCGGCCTAGAGATCGCGGTCGGCGAGGAGGGCGCGGCGTTCGACGCAGGCCTCCGAACCGGCGATCTGCTCGTCGAGTACGACGGCGCGCCCGTCACGTGGCGCACTCCCCAGGACATCGACCTCGACCTGGCGTTCCCCGAGTCGCCGTTCCTCGCTCGATTCGTGCCCGGCAGCTCGGCGCGCGCCCGTACGCAGGTGGACCTCGACCGGGTCCTCGCCATCGAGTCGCTCGCGCTCCGGGAGATCGAAGGCGCTCCCGCGATCGGCGTCGAGCCGCTCGCGCAACGCGTGCGCTCCGTCCGCCCCGGGAGCGCCTGGGAGGATCTCGGCCTCCTCCCTGGCGACCGGATCCTCACGATCGGCGGCGCGCCGCTCTCCCGCGCTCGCGAGCTCCACAAGCACCTCCAGGCGCCGAGGCCGCTCGCGATCGAGATCGAGCGCCGCGGATTGCGGCTGACGCTCAACCTCGACGGTCGACCGGACCAACCGGGCTCCGCCGCCGACGCGCGCGAGCTCGCCTGGAGCGTCGAACTCGAGGCCGAGAGGCCCGTGCCGCGAGTGGCCGTGCAGCCGGGCTCCGCGGGCGAGCAGGCGGGTCTGCGCACGGGCGACCGCATCGTCGAGATCGCGGGGCGGGCCGTCGGCACGTGGGAGGACGTGCAGCGCGCGGCGTCGCGGGTACAGGAGGGAGAGCCGCTCACACTCCGGGCCGAGCGCGCCTCCGAGGGGTCGGACGGCGCGCCGACCACGCTCGAACTCTCCGTCGCGCTGCAGAAGCGCACGCACCGCCGGCCGACCTTCTCGTTCGTGCAGGACGACACGCTCCTGCGCGCCGACTCGACCCTCGGCGCCATCCAGCTCGGCCTCTCCGCGTCGCTGAAGCTGATGAAGCAGATCCTCTTCCTGCTGAAGAAGATCGTCACGGGAGAGGTCGCCGCCGAGAAGACGCTGAGCGGCCCCATCTCGATCGCCTCGGTGACCTACCGGTACGCCCAGGCAGGCTGGATCCCCCTTCTCCTCCTCCTGGCGCAGCTCTCCCTCAACCTCGCGCTCATCAACCTCCTCCCGATCCCGGCGCTCGACGGTGGGAGCATCGTCTTCGTGCTCGTCGAGGCGGTGAAGGGCTCCCCCGTGAGCGACCGCGTCCTCGGCGCCTCGCAGACCGTGGGGATCTTCCTCCTGATCGCGCTGATGCTCTTCGTGACGTTCCACGACGTGCGCAACGTCTTCGGTCTGTTCCGCTGAGTCCATGACCGCGAATAGGAGCGAGGGGCACTGGGTCGAGGGCCCCGTCGGCGCGCGTCTCCGGCTCCTGCGGTTCTCGAACTTCCCGTCGCCCCTCGCCGACGTCGCCGCGGGCGCCGTGCTCGCGCGCGCCGCGATCCACGCGACCGAGACGCCGGGAGCCTCCGTGCTGGCGCTCGATCCCTGGAGGCTCCTCGCCGCGCTCGCCGCCTCCTTCGCCGTCTACCACGCGGGCATGGTCTGGAACGACGTCGCCGACCGCCGCGAGGACGCTCGGACCCGGCCCGGCCGGCCGATCCCCTCGGGTGCCGTCTCCGTCGGCGAGGCGCGGACGCTCGGGACCGTCCTCGTGGCGGTCGCCGTCGGCGCCTCCGCCGTCGCCGCGAATCTCGCGGTGGTGGTGCCGCTGATCGCCGTGGTCCTCCTCTACGACCTCGGGACTCGCCGCGGCGCGGTGCAGGGGCCGCTGCTCCTCGGCGCTGCGCGCGTCCTGAACGTCCTCGGCGGCGCCGTCGCCGGCGGCGCGCACCTGCCTCCGCCGGCCCTCGTCACCGGCGTCGCGATCGGCTACGGCGGCTGGGTCCTCGGCGTCTCCGTGCTCGCGCTCGGCGAGGATCGAGCCATGGGCCGGCTCCGCCCCGCCGTCGCCGGTCTCCTCGCTGTGGCGGGGCTCGGCGTCGCGGGCGGACACCTGGCGGGCTTCCCTGGCGGCGCCGCGGCGGCGCTCCTCTGGTGCGTCGCGATCGAGCCGCTGTCGCTCCTGCTCGGACCGCCTCGCCCTTGGACGCCCGATCGCGTGGGTGCCCTCGTGGGGGCGGGCCTCCGAGCGACGCTCGTGTTCCAGGCCGTCGTTGCGCTGGTGGCGGGCGCGCCGCTGCTGGCGCTCCTGTGCGGCGCCGGCTACATGACCTCGCGTCTCCTGGCGCGCTGGATCCCGCCGACCTGAGGTTCTTCAGTCGCTGCGGATCGTGGCACGCGCGAGTGCGCCGACGCGCTCCGCGAGGATCGAGTCCAGCTCGCTCGTGGCCTGCAGGTCGCCGGCGCGGGCTCCGCAGAGCGCGTTCAGGGCGCGGGCCTTCGTGTCGTCGAAGAACCCCGCGATCTCCTGCTCGAGCTGCGCCTCCACCTCGTCGGAGCGGCGCTTGTGGATCTCCGAGAGCACCGTCGCGGCCATCCGTGTCGACTCGCGGAAGAACTCCTTCATCTCGATCGTGACGCGGCGCTCGATCTCCTCGAGCTCCTCCGCCTCCTCGATCTTGCGCACGAGCTCGCGGCGCGCATCGGAGACGCGGCTCCGGAGCTGCTGCTCGAGTCTTCGCACTTGGCGATTGCGCCGAAACTGTTCGAACGAATCTCCGCGGAGCGTCACGGTCCCCCAGGGGCCCCCGTTTCGTGGGGGCGGCTCTCCCCCGCTCCTATCGGCTGGAGGGGCCCTGCGGCTTCATCGGGAACTTTCCGACCACCCAGGCGACGGCGGCGTCTCGCGTCTCGAGCGACCCTTCGAGCTGCTCGTCCCGCAGGGCCCCGAGAATCTCGCGGAAGGCGGGGCCCGGGGGATACCCGAGTTCGCGGAGGTCGTTCCCCGTCAGCAACGGCGCCCGCGGCGGCGGCTCTCGTTCGATCCGGTCGAGCTCCCTCAGCGCGAGGTCGTGGGTCTCGAGCGACCCTCCGCCGGACTGCCGGTCGGCGCGGTGGAAGGTGAGGTGGTCGCGCGCGTTCGGCTTCGAGAGGAAGCGGAGCTGCTTCGCGCGCCGCCACTCCGCGAAGGACCCGAAGCGGATGTGCTCCACCACGAGGTCGAGGACCTGCTCGATCTCCGCGTTCGAGAATCGGAGCGACCGCAGCCGGGGCTCCAGCAGCTCGCAGGAGACATGCTCGTGTCCGTGGAAACGGATCCGGTCGCTCACCGTGAGCGTCCGGGTCTTCCCCACGTCGTGGAAGAGGGCCGCCAGGGAGAGCGCGACCGTCCTCCGCTGGAGACGCGCCAGCACGTCGATCGTGTGCACGAGGACGTCGCCCTCCGGGTGGTACTGCGGCGGCTGCGGCACTCCCCTCGTCGCGCCCACCTCCGGCAGCACGACGTCGAGGAATCCGAGCGCGTCGAGCCCGCGCATCGCCTCGGCGGCGTCCGCCCGCGCCCACATCTTCACGAGCTCCTCGCGCACGCGCTCCGCCGACAGCAGCGTCAGCCGATGGGGCCGCGCGCGCGCCGCCCGCTCCGTGGCGGGGTCGATGCGCGCCTGGAAGCGCGTCGCGAAGCGAACGAGCCGCAGGAGGCGCAACGCGTCCTCGTCGAACCGGGCGCCCGGCTCCCCCACGGCGCGGAGCCGCCGGTCCCGCAGGTCGTCGATCCCGCCCACCGGGTCGAGGATCTCGCAGCGCGCGGGATCGCCGTAGAGCGCGTTGATGGTGAAGTCCCGGCGCTGGGCGTCCTCCTCGAGCGTCACGCCGAAGGAGACCGAGCTCGGCCGCCTTCCGTCGAGGTAGGACGACTCGCCCCGGAACGTCGTCACCTCGACGGAGACGTCGGCGTCCACGACGGTGACCGTGCCGAAGCGGATCCCCGTGTCCACGACCTTCGGGAACGCCGCATGCACCTCCTCGGGCGTGGCCGAGGTCGCCACGTCGAAGTCGTGGGGGGTGTCGCCGAGGAGCGCGTCGCGCACGCAGCCGCCCGCGAGCCACGCCTGGTGGCCCGCGTCGCGCAGCCGCCCGACGATGCGGCTCGCGCCGCGCCCCTCGGGCGTCGCGTCGAACACGCGGGCGTCGACCCGCTCGATCCGGAGACTGCGCTGCACGATCCACCGAGGATGCCGCACGACGCGCCGCCGACGCGAGAGGACTTCGCGGAACGAGGATCGGCACGAGCGGCACGCGGTCTTTCCCTTTGAAGCGGACCTGCGCACTTCCCATGATCGCCCCTCCCCGCGCCCGATCCGCTCTCGGCGATCCGGCGATCGCCTCGATGCACGCTCTCCCTCCTCTCCGCGCACTTCTCAGCGCACCTCTCCGCACCCGACCGCGACACCGCGTGGCGCGAGGGCTCGGCGGGCGGCGCGCCGGATTCTCGCTCGTCGAGCTCCTCATCCTCGTCGCGGGCGCCCTCGTCCTCGCGGGTCTCACGGTTCCGGTGCTTCGGGGCATGACGCTCGCCGGGAACGCGGAGAGCGCCATCGAGAGCATGACGCGGATCCGCGACTTCCAGATCCGCTACCGCGAGCGCGGCCTTTCCGTGGCGTCCGATGGACAGCCCCGCTTCGGTTCCTTCACGGAGCTCTTCCGGTCGGGTCTCCTGCTGGAGGACGCGGATCACCGCGAGGGTGGCCAGTTCGTGGTGCGCCACGGCTACGTCTTCCGGATGTTCTTCGTGACGCGCGACGGAGACTTGCGCCCCGATCCGGGAGACGCCGCGGTGGCGCCGTCGAAGGACGGATTCGTCGTCTACGCCTGGCCCGAGCGGTATGGCCGGTCGGGGACCAGCGCCTTCGCCATCGATCCATCGGGCTTCTTCTTCCGCACGACGGTCGAGAGCGTGCTCGAGACGCGGAACCTGCACCACCGCTACTCGGGCTACTCCATGGCGCCGCGACCCTTCGCCGCGCGCGCGACCGGAGGCGACGGTGGCGCGGCCACGGCGCCCGAGACGTCTCCCTCCAAGGTCCCGGCCGACTCGCGGGCGGTCTCGCCCTACAGCTACGTCGCGGAGTACGGAGACGTCTGGGAGCCGATTCCGCTGCCGCAGCGCTGACGCGCGGCAGCCCTTCGCGGGCGCCCTCGGACCCGCGGTGCGCGCCGGATCAGTAGAGCTCCCAGAGCGTCGCGTTCAGGAGACGGCGGACGAGCTCGTCGGTCTCCGTCGCGAGGAGGCGCTTCAGGATCCGCGCTCCCTCGAGCCCGACGACGCGCGGGAACGCCCGGATCGCGACGGCGCGGATCTCCCGGTGTTCGGACCGGTCGGACGCGATGCGCTCGAGGATCGGCTTCGCCGCGTCTTCGGTGCTCCCGGCGATCGCGCGCACGATCCCGATGCGCCGCCCTGGCTCGCGCACGCGTTCGAGGCCGCGCTCCAGCGCGGCCAGACCCGCGCCGCCCAGGTTCGACAGCTGGATCGCGGCGTAGTCGGCGAACAGGATCCCGTCGGTCCGCTCGCTCGGTCCGTCGAGGAACTCCTCGAGAACCGTGGCCGCGCGCGGGTCCGCGAGGCGGCCGAGGGCTTGCGCGTAGCCGCGCTTGCGCACGAAGGGAGCCGCGCGCAGCTTCGAGATCAGGATCGGCACGGCGCGCGGATCGGCCACCTGGAGATCGGTCGTCACCGTGAGACCCGCGCTCTCCCGGATCGGATCGCTGGACGCGAGGTCCTCGAGGTCGTCCTCCAGAGGCAGCATCTCCCCCGCATCGCGGAGCGTCCGGATCGCCTCGAGACGCACGACGGTGTCCGCGTCGCCGGCGGCGAGTCGGATCCCCTCCAGCGCCCGCGTTCGCGCCGAGGCCGCGAGCGCGCCGCCCGCGAGGGCACCACGAAGGGCGGCCACTCCCACGTGGAGTCGCGTGTTCGCGTCGCCGTCGCGCAGTGCGGCGAGCGCCGCATCGAGATCACCGGAGAGAGCGAGCGCGAGGGACGCCTTCGCGCCGAGGTGCGGAGCGAGCGGTCCGCGCACGTCGGTCGCGAGCCTGCGCGCGAGGGCGATCGCCGCGTCGTCGCCGCGCGCGAGCAGGGCGAGGGACGCGATCTCGGGGAGCGGCGTCGGCTCGTCGAGGGCGGCCGCGAGGTGATCGCCCACGCGTGCGACGGGACGCGATGCGAGGATCTCGAGCGCCGACTGCCGCTCCGCCGCGGAGCGCGCGGCGTCGGCGACGAGCGCGGCGAGCCGTTCGTCGGTGAGGGCGTCGTCGATCTTCCCCAGGTCCCGAAGGATCGCGACGCGCTCGACGGCGTCGGCGCGCAGGAATGCCTCCCAGAGGGGCTCGATCGCCTCCGGCCTGCCGAGCTGACCGAGCGCCCTCGAGGCCGAGGTGCGCACGGTGCCCGACGCGTGGCGGAGCAGACGGACGAGCGCCTCGCGCGCGGCCGGCGACGAGGTTCGCGTGCGGGCGAGGGCCTCGCAGGCGTTCACGGCGACGCCGAAGTGGGCGGGATCCGTCGCGTTGCGCTCGAGCACGCGGAGGATCTCCGGAACGGCCTCCTCGCCCTGGCCCGCCATCCAGTCGATCGCGAGCCGTCGGGCCTCGGCGGAGCCCCTCTCGAGCTTCGAGGCGAGGCGCGGGAGGAGCCGCGAGGGATCCTCGTCCCAGAACTCCGGCTGCGAGGGGATCGACGCGAGCGTGTCCGGAAGTCCGTCCAGCGCGGCGCTCGGTGCCGGTCCGCCCGCCGGCGCCGACGCGGAGCCCGGCGTCCCCTGGCCGCACCCGGCGAGCGACGCGCCCAGCGCGGGGGCGAGACACGCCGCGAGGAGGGCGACGATCCGCAGGAGCCTCCGAGGTGCGAGCATGGGCCGTACAGTAGCCCGCCCCGCGCCATGACGATTCCCCTCCCCGAGACGGCCGAAGCCGCCTACCGCCTGGGCTCGGTCCCCGTGCCGGGCCGGCTCGCGCTCGCGCCGATGGCGGGGTTCTCGAACCTCGCCTACCGCGTCCTCGCGCGGCGCTACGGGGCTTCCTACACGACGACGGAGATGGTGAGCGCGAAGGCGCTCGCGTCGGGCAACGAGAAGTCGCGCCGGCTCCTCGACCGGGATCCCCGCGAGACGCCCGTCGCCGCGCAGGTCTTCGGCGCCGAGCCCGACGCTCTCGCCGAGTCGGCGAGGATCGTGGCCGACATGGGCTTCGACATCGTCGACGTGAACATGGGCTGCCCCGTCCCGAAGATCACGGGCGGCGGGAGCGGATGCGCTCTCATGCGCGACCCCGCCGAGACGGCCCGCGTCGTGGCGCCGATGGTCCGGTCGAGCCCCATCCCCGTGACCGTGAAGATCCGCGCGGGGTGGGACGCGACGAGCCGCAACGCGCCGGAGGTCGCGCGCGTGCTGGAGGACGTCGGCGTGGCGGGCCTCACGGTCCACGGCCGCACGCGCGAGCAGCTCTACTCCGGTCGCGCCGACCGGCTCCTCATCGCCGAGGTGAAGAGCCGGGTCTCGATCCCCGTCGTGGGGAACGGCGACGTGAGCTCGCCGGAGGAGGCGCTCGACATGTTCGCGGCGGCGCGCGTCGACGGCATCGCCATCGGCCGGGGAGCCCTCGGGAAGCCGTGGCTCTTCGCGCAGATCGAGGCGGCGCTGCGGGGAGACGCCGTGCCCGAGACCCCGCCTCCGGCCGAGGTCGGCCGGCTCCTCCTGGAGCTCATGGCCGGCGTCGTCACGCTCTACGGCGAGACCACGGGCATGCGGATGATGCGCCGGCTCGCGTCCGACTTCTCGCGGGGCATTCCGGGCGGCGCGCGCTTCCGGGACGGCTGCGTGCGCGTCTCGACGCAGTCCGAGCTGACGGAGCTCGTCCGGCGCGTCCTCGGCTACGAGGGCGAGGTGCCGCCGTCCCCCGTCGCGCCTCCCGAGGGCGGCCCGCTGCCGCTGCCGGAGCCCGGGGGCGGCTGATCCGGCCGCGGCGCGGCGCTTTCAGCGCAGCGTTCCCTTCGCGCGCTCCAGAGCGACGATCGCCTTCGCGTAGTCGAGGATCGCCTGCTGCTCGTTCGTGAGCGCCTGCGCGAGGTCGCGCTGCAGCCGCAGCACCTCGAAGTTCGTCGAGAGCCCCTGCTCGAAGCGGAGCACCTCGGCCTCGAACTGCTTCTCGGCGTACTCGCGCGAGCGCGCCGAGGCGGCGACCTTCTCCTCGCCGAAGGAGAGGAGCCGCACGGCGTCGCGCACCTCCCGCGTCACGCGCAGCTCGATCGCGCGGAGGCGCTGGCGCTCGATCGACGCGTCGACCTCGGCCCGTCGCTGCTGCGAGCGCGCCACGAGATTGCCGAGGGGCACCTCGATGGACAGGGCGAGGCTGTAGGACGGGAACCGGACCTGCATCACGTCGCTCAGCGTCCGGTCCGTGCTCACGGCGAGACCGGCCGACGAGGCCGTGCCGACGAAGTCGACCTGCGGCAGCGACGCGTTCTTGCTCGATTCCACCGTGAGTTCGCGGCTCTTCACCGTCAGCCGCTGGCGCTCGAGGTCGGGCCGACGCGCGAAGGCGTCGTCGACGGCCTCCTCCCAGCTCGGGACCTTCGCGCTCCCGAGGGCGGGCGGCGAGCTGACGGGGCGGATCCGGTAGGTCCACTCGGCGCGGCTCTCGAAGGGGAAGAGGAGCTGCTTCAGCGAGTCCTCCGCGGCGCGCAGGGAGTTCTGCGCCGTGAGGAGCGCCTCGCGCCGCGTCGCGACGTCGGCCTGCGCCTGGTAGATCTCCACCTCGGCGATGTAGCCCTCCTCGACCTTCTTGCGGTTGATCTCCAGGAGCCGCTCCGCGAGCGAGAGAGACCTCCGCTGCACGTCGCGGTCGGCGAATCGGAACACGAGGTCCCAATAGGCGTCGTGCACCGCGCGGACCGTGTCCTGCCTCTGCAGATCGAGGTCCGTCGACGCCTGCCGGCGCGCATTCGCCGCCTGGGCCTCGGGGATCCTTCCGACGCCGGTCCATGCGTCCCGCAGGAGCGGCTGGGTGAAGCTCAGGCTGAAGGACGTGTTGGTCGCCGGGTTCAACGTCGCGAAGGAGTTGTTCGTCCGCGTGTTGTCCGTCTGGAACGTGAGCGTGTAGGAGCCGCCCGTCGGCAGCGACTGGCGGATGCCCGTGTCGAGATGGAGGGTGTTCGACTCGAGCTGCGACGCGCCCGAGAGCTGGCTCGCCGTCGGGATTCGCGAGTCGTTCACGCGCGGTGTCGCGAAGGCGACCGGCTCGAAGGCGCCGCGGGCCTCGTCGATCGAGGCGGCGGCCGACTCCACGCCGAGCGCCGAGGCCGCGAGGTCGGGATTGAATTCGAGGGCGCGTCGGACCGCCTCCTCGATCGTGAGATCGAGGACCTGCTCCGTGCGCGGATCCTGCTCCGTGCGCGGATCCCGCTCCGTGCGCGGATCGTCGGCCGATCGCGGGGGATCGGCGGGCGCCGTTGCCTGGAGGATCGAGAGCCCGAGCGCGAGGAGCGTCGTCACGGCGGCGGGAATCCGGCGTCGAATGCGCCGGCACGGGACCTTCGGATGCGATCGGCGAGATCCTGGAGATCGCTGCGGCGCGTCCGATCGGCGGACCGGGTCGCCAGCGTCTCCAGGGCCTTCGCGTCCTCATCCTCGAAGAAGGGAGGGCTCGTCGCCAGCAGGGACCGCACGTCCGCCAGGGCGCGCTCGCGGAGCGCGGATCGGTCGTCGGCGAGCAGCCGGACGAGGAGCGCCCGGATCCCCCGCCGCCGCGTCTCCTCGTTCGAGACCCCGGCGAGTCGCGCCGTCTCGCGCGCCATCTCGCCGAAGCCGTCGAGCGTCGAGCGATCGCCGTAGGCCGTCGCGACGAGCGGCGCGAGGATGCTCCCTCGCACGCGCGGGCCGAGGAAGAGCAGCGCGAGCACCGAGGGGTTCTCGACGAGCGCTCCGGGAGGGAACGTGACGGCGATCGTGTGGTCCGTCGCGCCCGGCCGCGACAGGTCGGGCTCGCCGACCCACCAGGCCTCCACCTCGACGCGCGCCACGGCGGGGCCGCCGGGGATCTGCGTCGTGCCGAGGACGCGCCCGAGGACCACGCGCTCCGACGGCGCGACGAAGCGGCTGCCGAAGGGAGTCGGCCATGCGGAGTCGCGCGCGTCGATGGCCGCGGCGTCGACGGGAGCCGGCGTCCCGAGCGAGAGCGGGACGGGCGCCGCGCGGCACGAGAGGCCGCCGAGAGCCGTCAGGAGGCCGAGGACGGCGGGCCCGGCAGCATGCGCCGGCGCCAGGCGCCGCCGATCAGCGATCGACGGCATGCGCCGCGAGCAGCATCGATGCGGCCAGCGCCTGCAGGGCCCGCGCGCGGAGCGACGAAGTCGGGGTCGCCGCGATCCGCTGCCCGAGGGCCGACATCGTCTCTCCTCCGTCGGCGGAGGATCCCTGCACGGCCCCCAGATCGGCGAGCCACGCGACGGCTCGCTCCGGCGGCGCGCCGAGGAGCTCCGAGGCGGGCAGCGCCGGCACCGCGCGCGGACCCCGCCGATCGCGCGCCTCGATCCACTGCTGCGACGCGGCAGGCTGCGGCTCCGACGATTCCAGATGCCGTGCAGGAGCGACGCTTCCCGCGCCTTCGGCCAGGCGCAGCGGCGCGGAGATCCCGAGACGCCGCGCCGCTTCGAGGCCCCGGACGACGCTCGCACGCGCGAGGCTCGTCGGCGGCGCCGCCGCGGTGAGCGAGCGGCCGGCGTCCTCGATGCGCGCGGGATCGGCCGGGCGCGCGAGCGACGACGCCTCGGCCGTCGCTTCGGCGACGAGCCACCACGCCGTCGCGACGGGATCGCCCGCGAGGAGCCCCTGGGAGTCCTGGGCTGCCCGCAGCTCGACGAGGATGCGCTCGAGCCCCGCGCGCGGCGAGGTCTCCCGCGTGGCGATGGCGGCCGTCGTCTCCGACGGGGAGGCGGCGGGGCCTGTGGAAGCGGCGGGGCCTGTGGAAGCGGAAACGTCCCTCTCGAAGCCCCCGAGGATCGCGCGCGCCATCCAGAAGTTCGCGCACACCGAGACGAGGAGCAGGAGCACCACGAGCGGGGTCGAGCGGAGGCGGAGCGATGCGGCGGCGCGCGTCCAGCGTGCGAGCGCCGCGAGCCGCGACGGTCTGTCCGCCGACGGCGCCGGCGCGGCGGCGACGATCCTCGCGGCGGCGACGTGCGCGGGGCGGCGGGACGGGGCGGCGGCCGCCGTCACGGCGCCGATGCGTCCCCGGAGCCTCTCGGCGAATCGGCGCGACGGCCTGCCCAGCCGGCGGTCGGCGGCGCGGAGCGACCCCGCGAGGTCGGCGGAGGCCATGGCCTCGACGCGGCACGCGCCGCATTCCGAGAGGTGGCGGTGGAGCCGGAAGTCCTCCTCGGGAGCGAGGGGCTGCAGCGCCGCGAGGATCACGAGATCCGCGAAGGCCGCGCAGGCGGAGGAGCCGGAGTCGCCGGCGCGGTCGATCGGAGGGTCGCTCATCGGAGATCCTCCTTCCCGCCGGTCCAGCCGCGCAGTCGGCGCAGGGCGTGGAAGACGCGCGATTTCACGGTCCCCTCCGGGATCGCGAGCGCCTCGGCGATCTGCGCGTAGGGAAGGCCGTCGAACAGCGAGAGCTCGAGCACGAGGCGCTCGCCCTCCGGCAGGCGCGCGAGCAAGTCCGTCAGCAGACGTGCAGCGTCGCGTCCCGCGAGCGACTCCGCGGGACCGACCGACGGATGCGCGAGGAGGGCCATGAGCGGAGCGCCCGCGCCACCCGCCGTGCCGTCGATGGAGCGCGCTCCGGGACGCGACGCGACGGCGCGCCGCCAGTCGTGCCAGACGTTGCGGGCCACGCGATGCAGATAGACGTGGAGCCGTCCCCGGTCGGTGTAGCTCGACTGCGTGCGCAGCAGCCGCACGAAGACCTCCTGGGCGAGATCCTCCGCGTGGGCCGCGTCGACGCCGTGGCGGCGGAACAGGCGCACGAGGCTCGGCGCGAATTGCTCCACGAGGTCGTCGAAGGCGCGCGCCTCGCCCGCGCGGAAACGGCTCAGGAGGTCGCTGCCCTCGGAGCGGCTCGCCGATGCGCGGGCGCCCGTCGCACGGTCGGGGCGGAGGAAGCTCATCGGCCGTCCCCTTCCGCGTCCCGCGGCTCCGCGATCGCGGCGATGCCTTGCGCGAGGAGGCGACCGCGCGCGCCGCGGCCGCGCACCGAGAGCATGCGCGTCTCCTCCGTCTCGCCGACGGCGAGCTCGATCTCGAGCCGCTCCTCCGGGAGCCACGCCTCGATGCGTTCCGGCCACTCGACGACGGACACGCTCTCGCCCCCGAGGAGCTCGACGCCGCCCTCGGCGAGGAACGATGCCTCCTTGTCGGCGAGGTAGGCGTCCAGGTGCTCGATCGGGAGATCGCCGTCGTAGTGCGCCGCGAGCGTGTACGTGGGCGACAGGACGCGGCCCCGGAAGCCGAGACCGCGCGCGAGCCCGCGCACGAAAGTGGTCTTCCCGGCGCCGAGGTCGCCGCGGAGCGTCACGGTGTCGCCGGCGCGGAGGACCGCGGCGCAACGCGCGGCGATCTCCTCCGTCGCGCGAGGCGACGTGCTGACGATCACGAGTTCGTCCTGGAGTTGCGGTTCCGCGGTGCGAGACATCAGGAGCGAGCGACGAATCCGGAGGGCGCCACGGGAGCGATCGCTCCCGACCGATGCTCCACGAAGGTACCCGATCCGCGCCGAAAGGTGCCGATCGCCACCAGCGGGAATCGCGCGCGGCGGGCGGCCGAGAGCGCGCGTTCGACCTGCCGCGCGGGGACGGCGAGGAGCAGCTCGTAGTCCTCGCCGTCCCCGAGCGCGTGGGACAGGGGGCTCCTTCCCGACCGCTTCGCGAGCCTCCTCGCGGCCGGAGCCACGGGGATCCGCTCGGCGTCGAGGACGAGGGCGAGGGAGGCGCCCTGGGCGAGGCGTGCCGCGTCGATCGCGAGCCCGTCGGAGACGTCGATCGCCGCGTGGATCGGGACGGCCCGCGCCAGCAGGCGTGCCTCTCGCAGGCGCGGCCGGAATCGGAGGTGCTTGCCCAGGATCGAGCCCCCGAAGGCGCCCGTCGCGAGGAGCCGGTCGCCGGCGCGGGCGCCATCCCGCGTCCGGGGCCGTTCCCGCGAGACGCCGGCGAGGGTCACGTGCACTTCCAGCCGCGGCGCGCGGAAACCGGTGTGCCCCCCGACGAGCCGCGCGCCGAGGCCCCGCGCCTCGCGGAAGAGCGCGCGCACGAGGCTCTCCACGAAGGCGCGGGATGCGTCCCTCGGGAACCCGACGGACACGAGCGCCCAGCGGGGCGCCACGCCCGCCGCCGCCAGGTCCGACGCGGGGCGGCCCATCGCCTTCCGGGCGATCGCGCCGGCGTCGCGCAGGCGCGCTTCGACATGGACTCCGGCGATGGTCGGATCCACCTTGAGGGCGAGCCAGCTCCCCCCGACGCGCACGGCGGCCACGTCGTGACCCGGCGCCGCGAGGCCGCCGCGTCGGGCGCTGCCGAGCCGCGCGACGAGGTCGTGGACCTCCCGATCCGAGATGCCCGAGACGCGCGCACCGTTCCCCCGACCCCCGGCCCGCGCGATTCGCTCAAGGGTGCGCGAATCCGGCGCCGAAGGGGACGAGGCGATGCGGCGTCCCCTCTGTGCATTCACACGGATCGAGCTCCTCTTGGTCCTCGCCGTTCTCTTGGGCCTGGCTGCGGTCATGGTGCCTGTGCGCGGCCGGGAGCTCGCGCTCGCCCGGAGCGCCGTCGCGCTCTCGCAGTGCGAGCAAGTGGCGCGCGTCGTCCGCCAGTGCGTGCGCGACACGCGCCTGCAGGCCGCCGACGGAGGATATGGAGTCTGGAGCGGGGCCGGTACTCCGCCGATGCCGCGGGGAGCCACCGTGGGCCGCACCCTCGACTTCCTCCGGGAGGCCAACGCTCCGGCCGAGCTGCGCGTCGCCATGCCCGGCTCCTGGAAGGGTCCCTACGACGTCGACCTCGCCCCCGATCCCTGGGGGCGATCGATCCTCGTGCTCAGCGTCGGCGACCCAGGCCTCGTCTCCTGGTGCGTGAGCGCGGGCCCCGACGGCCTCCTCGAGACGTCGTCCGCCGACCTGGAGCCCCGCGGCGACGACGTCGGCGTGCGCGTGAACTGAGCCGCGCTGCCCCGTCGCGCGCCGCGGACCTAGGAGTCTGCGCCACGGGAGCGGACCGAGCGCCGGGCGGGCTGCGCCGCGCCGGCAAGGAGGGACGACGCAGGCAACTTCGAGAGACGTTGTCGAGGAGCCCCGACGCCGCAGGCGCGGATGCAGCGCGCTCGGCGCGACGTGGAGATCCCGTGGCGCAGGCCCTAAATAAGAGACCAGGATTCGGAGATGCACGGGCTTGCGTGTCCGACGCGCCG
>CAZJHD010000001.1:0-282344 GCA_964545855.1 uncultured Planctomycetales bacterium | reverse complement strand
GGCACGGACGACTCGAACGCAGGCCCGGTGCAGTGACGAAATCGGAGCCAGTATCACTCGAGTCGCGTCGCGGCCCAGCCCGCGCCGAGCATGGCGAGGGCCCCGACGACGACGCGCACGACGAAGCTGACGGGCGTCGTCCGCGGGGAGGCCAAGTGGCGCAGGCACGCGATGGTGATCGCCGCGCCGATGCAGTCCGTCGCGACGTCGGTCCACGACGACGTCCGCCCGTCCACGTTGGACTGGTGCCACTCGTCGACGGCTCCGAAGAGCGCCGTCGCGGCGAGCGCCGCGAGGCCGAAGCGGAGATCGGGGAGCGGCCGCGGCGTGCGCGCGGCGAGCCAGAAGGCGACGCCGGCGGCCCAGATGCCGAAGAGCGGCGCATGCCCGGCGTTGAAGAGCAGCCGCGTGATCTGCGGAGACGGACCTTCGCCGGCGGCCGGTTGCGCCGAGAGCCAGGTCACGAGGACCGACCACAGCACGACGAAAGCGAGGAGCGTCTCCGAGCCCAGCATCCGGATCTCGTGGCCGCGCTGGCGCAGGCCCCGCATCGCGCTCACTGCGACAGGTTCTTGCGGATCGCGATCCGGAGCCGTCCGCTCGCCGTCGTGTCGACGCGCAGGTCGTCGACGTAGGCGCGGACCAGGAAGAGCCCGCGGCCGCGCTCGTCCTGGACGTCGGGCGGATGCTGCGCTCCCTCGAAGGCCTTGCGGAGCGGCTCCGCCGCCACGCCGTTCCCCTCCAGCACCGCCAGGAGCAGCGATCCGCCGGAGATCTCCGCCGCGACCTGCATGGGACGGTCGGCCCCGCAGGATCCGTGGTCGATCGCGTTGTTGCAGATCTCCGTGAGGACGAGGCCCACTTCGTCGAGCGTCTTGCCGCCGGCGCCCGCTCCCTCGAGCCAGCGGGAGAGAGCTCGGCGCGCGTTCGGCACCGCCTCGTGCGTGCCCTGCACGCTCAGCCGGAAGGGCGGCGGCGCCGACGGCTCGGCGTCACGGCGATCGGGAGCCGCGGGCGTCACGCGACCGGCTCCACGTCGAGCGCGAAGTCGATGGCGCGCGCCGAGTGCGTGAGGCTGCCGCAGGAGATCCGGTCGACGCCGCTCCCCGCGAAGAGCGCGATGTTCGCGGCCCGCACGCCGCCCGACGCCTCCAGCTCCACGGCGCGTCCCGACTTCGCGATCGCGCCCCGGAGCGAGGCCACCACGCGCGCCAGCTCCGCCGGCGCGAAGTTGTCGAGCAGGACGTAGTCGGCGCCGCCCTCGATGGCGGCCCGCGCCTCGGCCTCCGTGCGCGCCTCGGCGCCGAGGACGACCTCCGGACCCACGAATTTGCGCGCGCGCGCCACGGTCTCGCGGACCGGGAGCCCCGAGAGCGCCAGGTGGTTCTCCTTGAGGAGCACCTGGTCGAAGAGCCCGAAGCGATGGTTGGCGCCGCCCCCGACCGCCACGGCCCAGCGCTCGAGGGCCCGCAGCCCCGGCGTCGTCTTGCGCGTGTCGAGGACCCGCACACCGCTCCCGGCCGCCTCCACGTGAGCGCGCGTCGCCGTCGCGATGCCGGAGAGCCGCTGGACGAAGTTCAGGGCGACGCGCTCCCCCGTGAGGATCGCGCGCGCGAGGGCCTCGATGCGGAGCACGACGTCACCGGGCGCGACGCGCTCGCCGTCCGGATGCACCTCCTCGAAGCGCGCCTTCGGATCGAGGTGCTCGAACACCTCGCGAGCGCAGGGGAGGCCCGCGAGGACGCAGTCCTCCCGCGCCACGATCGTCGCCCGCGCACGCCGGTCGGCGGGGATCACGGCCATCGTCGAGAGATCCGCGGCCCCGGCGTCCGATCCGACATCCTCCGCCAGCGCGCCCGCGACGGCACGGGCGACCGCGTCTCGCGGAACGGCGGGGACGTTCTTCGGCACGACGCGCGGCATGAGCGGGGGCCAGTCTATCAGGGGGCTCCGGCGGCGGCTCGGCGGGGAGCCGCACGTGCGCGCGAATCCCCTCCAGCGTCGCCTCGCCGATCCCCGGCACGGCGAGGAGGTCGCGGATCGACTCGGGCCGGAAGCCACGGCGGCGCAGCCGCAGGATCTCGTGGGCGAGGACGGGCCCGACGTTCGGAAGGAGCCGCAGCTCGTCCTCGGCGGCGGCGGCGAGGTCGACCCGGTGGAGCGGCACGGGCCGGCGCGCGGCCTCGCGGTCGAAGGCGAGGCGCTCCTGCTCCGACCGGAGGGCGCGGACCGCCGCGACGTCCAGCAGGAGGGCCACCAGGCCGAAGGCGAGCAGCCGGTCGCGGTCGCGCAGGAACGGGGAGCGGGCCGGGCGATCCTCCATGCGGAGGGACGCGCGCCCGGCGCGCGGCGGGTCGCACATTCGAGCGCAGGTCGCGCGGCGGGTCGCTCGACGACGCGGACGCGCGCGACGGTTGGGTCGCGCGCGCCCGCCATCGCTCGGGGCGAGGGCCCGAGCCGCCGTCCGAGACGACGGTCGGAGCCGACGATCAGAGACGAATCGTCTCCGCGTGCTTCTCGCAGGCCCGCTTCGCCTCGCGGCAGGCGCCGCAGGTGTCCTTCATGCCGGGCAGCCCGCGCTCGGCGAGGCTCTTCGCGCGCGCTTCGGCGGCTTCGCCGATCCGCGTCTTCGCGAATCGTCGCGCCACGTCGGCGAAGGCGTTCGCCGCGTCGGCGAACTTCCGCTCCGCCTCGGTCTCCGCCGCCTTGCGGAAGGCGTCGCCGCCGGCGAGCTCCTTCTTGTAGGTGGGCATCGCCGCCAGCTCGGAGAGGAGGTCCCTCGCGCCGGGCGTCGCCTGGAAGGCGACGGGCGCCTTGGCGAAGGGCGTCGCCCCCTCGACGGCGTCGAGGACGCGGCCATCCTTCGCCGCCGCACGCGCGGCGGTGAGGGCGGCGTCCGCCTCCGACTCGAGATACTCCCCGAGCCGAAGGGCCCAGCCCTCGGACTCCTCGTCGAGCCCCTTCAGCTTCTTCAGCTCGGCGAAGGCCTTCGGGAGGTCGCGCGCGCGGATCTGCTTCGCGACGCCCGCGAGCTTCTTCGGGACGACCGAGCCGGGAGTGGCCTGGTCGAGCGCCTTGCCGAGCGGGCTCTCCGCGTCGCCGGCGCTCCCGGAGAAGACCAGGTTGCCGCTCGGATCGATCACGGCGCCCGTCGGGAAGAACTGCACGTTCAGGGCCTTCTCGAACTCACCGCCCTCGAGGATCACGATCGGATACTCGGGCTTCACGTCGGCGACCCAGGGGTCCACCAGCTCCGGAGATTCATCGGTCACGCCGATGACCACCAGGCCCTTGCTCTCTCCCTTCGCGTACTTCGAGGAGAGCGCAGGCACCTGGGAGCGGCAGGGTCCTCACCAGGTGCGGAAGACTTCGATCAGGACGGCGCGGCCGCGCAGGTCCGCGAGAGTGAGCGGCGGCGAGTTGTACCACTTGGTGGCCTTCAGCTCGGGCGGTGCCTTGCCGAGGCTCTGGCCGATGGCGGGCGCGGCGAGCATCGAGGCCGCGAGAGCCATCACGGGGAGAGACGGATGCATCGATGTTCCTCCGGGGAACGGGACCGTCCTCGGCGGGCGCCGAGGAGGCGGAGCGGACGCGGGCCAGAATACTCGGTTCCCGGATGCCGGGCCCCCGCCGCCTCGACGCATCATGCTTCCGTGATCGAGCTGCCGATCCTCCAGGGCCACCCGGTCCGATGCGGGCCCGTCCGCGGCTCGCGCCGCGGCGTCGTGCGCGCCGGCGTGCTCATCGCCGTCCACGTGGCGATCCTCGCCCACGTGGCCCACTGGAAGATCGCCGGCACGACGATCTCCCCCGTGGAGCCCTCGGAGGCCGCGACCACGATCGAGCTCGGCTGGCTGAACGCCGGATTCGTCCTCTTCGCGGCGCTGTTGCTGGCGACGCTCGTGCTCGGCCGCTTCTTCTGTGGATGGGCGTGCCACGTCGTCGCCTACCAGGACCTCTGCGCATGGCTGCTCGGGAAGGCGGGCCTGCGTCCCCGGCCCGTGCGCTCGCGCATGCTCGCGCTCGTGCCCCTCTGGGCGGCCTTCGAGATGTTCGCGCGCCCGACGCTCGAACGCTGGCTCCGCGGCGAGCGGCACCCCGGCTGGCAAGGGCTCGCCCTCACCACGGGCGATCTCTGGGAGCGCTTCCCCGGACCCGCCGTCACGGTGCTCACGCTCGCCGTCGACGGATTCCTGCTGGTCTGGTGGCTCGGCGCCAAGGGCTTCTGCACCTACGGCTGCCCCTATGGCGCGCTCTTCGGCATCGCCGACCGCTTCGCGCCGGGCCGCATCCGCGTGAACGACGCCTGCGAGGGCTGCGGCCATTGCACGGCGGTCTGCACGAGCAACGTGCGCGTCCACGAGGAGGTGCGACTCCACGGCGCCGTCGTCGATCCGGGCTGCATGAAGTGCATGGACTGCGTCAGCGCCTGCCCGAAGGAGGCGCTCTCCTTCGGATTCGGCGCGCCGGCCGTCTCCGCGCGGCGGCCCCCCGCGCGGCCGCGCCGCACCTGGGACTTCTCCTGGCCCGAGGAGATCGCCCTCGCGTCGCTCTTCGCGGCGGCGCTCCTCTCCTTCCGCGGCCTCTACGGGCAGGTCCCCTTCCTCCTCGCCATCGGCCTCGCGCTGATGCTCGCCTTCGCGCTCGTCGGCGCCGCGCGGTGCCTTCGCGCGCGCGATTTCCAGTGGCAGCGCGCGGTGCTCCGGCGCGACGGCCGGATCACGCCGCGCGGCGCCGCCGCCCTCGCCGGCGCCGCTCTCCTCGCGGCGCTCACGGTCCATTCGGGCTGGATCCAGGTCCACGCGGCACGGGGCGAGGCGCTGCTGCGCGAGGCGCAGCGCTCCCAGGGCGACGCACGGGTCGCCGCGCGCGACGCGAGCCTCGGCCATCTGCTGGCGGCGGAGCGCGCCGGGCTCTTCGGCGATCCCCGCCTGCAGATGCAGCTCGCTTCCGTCCGCTTCGATCGCGGAGAGACCGACGCCGCGGTCGCGCACCTCCGCAACGCCGCGGCACTCGACGGCCGCGCCCTCGAAGCTCGCGTGCGCCTCGCCACGATCCTCCTCGCACGCGGCGACCGCGCGGGCGCGCGCCGGCTCCTGGAGGAGGCCGTGGAGATCGCTCCCGGGGACGCGGCCCTGCGCGCGCGGCTCGAGGCGCTGCGCGACTGACGCCGCCGGGCATGACCGCGCCCGCCGTGCGGCCGGGGCCGGCGCGGCGGGCGCGGTGGGGAGATTCGTCTCCGGTCAGTTCGTCACGTCGAGCTGGATCGCGTCCGTCGTGCTGATGCCGAAGACCGACGGGACGCAGATCGCCGACGGCCACACCCAGAGTCCCTGGGCGAAGTAGCTCTTGCCCACGATCACCGGGTTGTTGGGGATCGGTGCCGGCGCGATGGCGTCGCCGCTCGGATCGCTCACGAGATCCAGGCCGATCACCTCCGTCGCGAGAGCGAAGTCCACGTGGAACGTGGCGCCGAGACCGAAGGGATCGGAGCCCGCCACGTCCTGCGAGTCCGTGACGAGGAGCAGGCCGAGCGAACTCGCCGGCGCCTTGTCGCAGGTCATCGCGAAGTTCGCGTTCCCGATGCTCGGCGCCGAGTTGGCGCACATGCGGTGCGTGCCATCGCAGCCAGCCGTTCCGACGCCGTAGCTCGAGAAGGGAAGACCCGAGGGCACCGTCGTGCCGATCGCGATGGCGCCCGCTCCCGCTCCCGGATCGAACTGATCCAGCACCGCGTTCCCCGCGAGGGGCGCCGCGTTGGAGTCGAATCCGAAGTTGAAGATCGAATTCCAGCGCAGCGGATTGCCGGCGGTCGAGAACACGAGTTCGTTCGCGGTCTGCGTCATCGTCCAGTCGTTCCCCGCGTTGCCGTCCACATCGCGGAAGAAGACGTTGGAGATCGTCGTGCAGTCCTGGATCGGGAGGCGGAAGGCCCCCACGCCGCGCGCGTTGTCGCGGTTGTGGATGGCGTACTCGTAGCGGTACACGCCGTTCGTCGGGCCCGTGACCACGACGCCGATGTAGACGCGGCCGTCGTCGGCGCCGTTCGTCGAACTCGTCACCGCCGCGCCGGGCCAGCGCTCGAGGATCGATCCGTAGAGGATGGCGCCCGGGACCGTGCTGAAGTTCCACGAGCTTCCGGACCACGTCGCGGTGAACTGCCGCGATCCGATGTTGTCGGCGCGGAGCGCCTCCGCCTCGCTGCGGATGACGTAGTGACCTTGGTAGTAGAAGCTGCCGGGCGCGTTCAGCTCGGCGTCGGGCACGCGGATGCGGTGCGCCACGCTGCCGAGGGCGTTCACCTGGCTCTGCGTGAGGCTCCGGATCCCGTCGCACTGCTGCGCCGGCGCGACGGGCGGCTCGCCCTTGTCGAAGTGGGAGCACTGGGCGGACCAGGTGCCGAGCCAGGGATCGATCTCGTCGGGGGGGCCGAGCCAGAAGCTGTTGCCGTTGTTGCTCGTGTTGTAGGTGTCCGAGCAGCCGATCCCGAGGAACGTCCCGGGGCTCGGGTTCTGGCAGGGAGTGCACTGGCTGTTGCTCAGGGCGAAGAAGCCGTGCTTCACGTAGCTGCGGTCGGAGATCTGCACCATCCGGCCGCCGCGCTCGCGCACGACGAGGAACGCGATGAACGGGTGGTTCTCCTGCATGACCTGCAGCCACGGCACGTTCACGCTGCCGACGTTGCAGGAGGTCGTCGACATGGCGAGACCATTCATCCCGTTGGGAAAGACTCCTTCGCGTCCGAGGTCGGTGAGGCTCGAGAGCTCACCCAGCTTCACGTCGAGTCCGGGGATCGTGTTCGATTGGGCCCGGAGGCCCGGCGCGGCGGCGACCAGCAGCGCGCTGGCGGCGGCGGCGAGGAGTGTCGTTCTCATGCTGCGTTCCAAGGAAGAGGGGATGCGAGTGCATCAGTTGAAACGGTGGGCCTCCAGGAGGCAACCATCCATCGAAGCGGCCCCTTCGCCGAGGCCCCAGCACGCGCCGAGCGCCGCTGCCCGCCCTCTCGGAGGCCCTCGCAGGCCTCCTCGGAAGACTCAGATTCCCGGCAGCCGCCGGACCGGCGTCGCGTCGATCACGCGCGCCTCGAACTGGCGGAGCTTCCAGCGATGCGCGTGCGTGAGCGCGATCGCGAGCGCATCGGCGGCGTCGTGGGGCTCCGGCGGCTCCGCGAGACCGAGGAGTCGCGCGATCCAGCGCGCCATCTGCACCTTGTCGGCGGCGCCGAACCCAGCGATCGCGCGTTTCACCGTCGCCGGCGGGTACTCGGCGATCTCCGCGCCGACCCGCGCTCCGCAGAGGAGCGCGACGCCGCGCGCCTCCCCCACGCGGATCGCCGACGGCGTGCTCTTGCCGACGTAGACCTGCTCGACGGCGACGACGGTCGGCCGGTGACGCGCGATCCAGCCGGCGAGCCCCTCGTGGATGAGGAAGAGGCGCGCGGCGACCGATTGCGTCCGGGGCGCGGAGATCACGCCGCAGTCGACGTAGCGAGGCCCGCGCCCGTCGCAGTCGATCACGCCGACGCCTACCCGCAGCGTGCCGGGGTCGATCCCGAGGATCCGGATCGCGCCGTCGGCGGGAGGCACCATGCACGCGAAGGTAGCGCCCGTGCAGTACCATCCGAAGCGATGCGTTGCGCCGCCGTCGTGGTCGCCGCGGGCCGGGGCGCCCGATTCGGCGACCCGCTCAACAAGGTGCTCCACCCGCTCGGCGGCCGGCCGCTGCTGGAGCACGGGCTCGAGGCACTCGCCGCCTCGCCCGCGATCGATCGGATCGTGCTCGTCGCGAGCGCCTCCGATCTCTCCCGCCTCGAATCGCTCGCGTCTCGTCTCGGAGCCGGCAAGGTCTCGCGCGTCGTTCCCGGCGGCGCGCGGAGGATCGACTCGGTGCTGGCGGGAGTCCGCGCGTGCGACGCCGCGGCCCGGTGCGTCGCCGTGCACGACGCGGCCCGCCCGCTCGTGCGGCCGGAGACGGTGACCGCCGCCGTCGAGGCCGCCGAGCGGACGGGCGGCGCCGTCGTGGCCGTCCCCGCGCTCGACACCGTGAAACGCTCCGAGGACGGCCTGCGCGTCGGCTCGACGATCCCGCGCGGCGAGGTCTTCCTCGCGCAGACTCCGCAGGTCTTCCGGCGCGAGCCCTTCCTCCGCGCCCTGGAGGAGGCCGTCGCCTCCGGCATCGACCTCACGGACGACGCCTCCGTGGCGGAGCGCGCCGGCATTCCCGTGGAGATCGTCGCCGGCGACGTCGAGAACCTGAAGGTGACCCGTCCCGAGGACCTCGCGCGCGCCGAGGCGATCCTCGCGCGCCGCGGCGGCGCGCGGACTCCGTCGTTCCGCGTGGGCACGGGCTTCGACGTGCACCGCATGGCGGAGGGCCGACGCTGCGTGCTGGGCGGCGTCACGATCGAGGGCGCGCGCGGGCCCGTCGGGCACAGCGACGGCGACGCCCTCCTCCACGCCGTCGCGGACGCTCTCCTCGGCGCCGCGGGCCTCGACGACCTCGGCACGCTCTTCTCGGACCGCGATCCCGCCCATCGCGACGCCGATTCGCGCGAGATCCTGCGGAAGTGCGTCGCGCGCGTGCGCGAGGCCGGCTTCGTCGTCGAGAACGCCGACTGCGTCCTCGTGCTGGAGGCGCCCCGCATCGCGCCGCACCGCGCCGCCATGCGCGCGGCGCTCGCGGAGATCCTCGGCGTCGCGGCGACGTGCGTGAACGTGAAGGGAAAGACCGCCGAGGGCCTCGGCGCGGTCGGAGCCGGCGAGGCCGTCGTCGCCCAGGCGACCGTGCTCCTGCGATGCGTCGCTCCTTAGGGTGCGTGGCGGCCGCCGCCGTCGCGGCGGCCGTCGCCCTCGGAGTCGCCTGGTCGATCTCGCTGGGGCCCGGGCCCGGCCCCGCCGGTCTCGCACCGCGATGGGACGCGCGGCGCTTCGGCGTCACCTGGGAGGTGAGCGGTCCCGTGGACGCGGGCGATCTGGATCTGCTCGCCGCGACGGGAGCGAACGGCATCGTCCAGATGCCCTTCCCTCGGATGCAGCGCACCGATCGTCCGGAGGTGGAGCCGCCCGACTTCCGGATCTGGGGCCAGCGGGACGTCGGGCTCCGCGTCACGTCGCGCCTCGCGCGCGCGCGCGGCATCGCGACGCTGCTGAAGCCCCACATCACGATCGTCGACCGCAGCTCCGGCTTCTGGCCCGGCCAGATCCGCATGCGCAGCGACGCCGAGTGGAAGGAGTGGTTCCGCAGCTACGGCGCGATCGTCCTCCACTACGCCGAGCTCGCGGCGGAGGAGGGCATGGAGGCCTTCTGCGTCGGCGCCGAGCTGCGCGAGACGCTCTCCCACGAGGCCGAGTGGCGGGCGCTCATCGCGCAGGTGCGCGAGCGCTACCCGGGCTGCGTGATGTACAGCGTCAACTGGGACGACTACGAGCGCTTCGGCTTCGCCGACGCCGTCGACGCGATCGGAGTGCAGGCCTACTTCCCGATCTCCGACGCGCTGCAGCCCTCGGAGACGGAGATCGAGCGGGGATGGGACCGGTCGCTGCAGAGGTTCGAGCGCTGGGTCGAGCGCGTCGGCAGGCCGATCGTCTTCACCGAGGTCGGCTTCCATTCCTGCATGGGGAGCCTCGACCGTCCCTGGGAGTGGCACTTCCCCGGAATGCCTCCCGACTTCGCCCTCCAGGCGCGGGCCTACGACGTGACGCTCCGAGTCCTCCGTGGACGCCCCTGGCTCCGAGGGCTCTACTTCTGGAAGTGGCTCCCGGGCCGCGCGCGTCCCGCGCCGCCCGACGACACCGAGTTCCACCCGCAGGGCAAGCCCGCCGAAGAGATCATGCGCCGCCACTTCCGCGAGGAGCTGGGCATCCGATGAACCCGCGCGCGCTCGTGGCCGTGATGGCGCTCGCGTCTTCGCTCGCCGGCGGTGCGACCCTCGCCGCCGCCGAGGGAGACGCGGCCACGGCCGAGCCCGCCTTCCGCTGGAGCGGCAAGGCGCTCGGCGTCTGCTGGGAAGGGAGCCCGCGCCCCATCGGCGAGGCCGAGATGGCGGCGCTCGCGGAGATCGGCCCCAACGCGATCTCGCAGACTCCCTTCGCTTGGATGAGCGACCCGAAGAAGCCGGTTCTCCGCACCGGCGAAGGAGGCTGGTGGGGCGAGAGCGAGGAGGGCGTGCGCGCCACGGCGCGTCTCGCGCGCGCCCACGGGATCGCGACGCTGCTGAAGCCGCACATCTGGCTCCACGGCTCCTGGCCCGGCGAGGTGGAAATGTCCTCCGAGGAGGACTGGGCGGCGTGGTTCGAGCAGTACCGCGCGTTCGCGCTGCGCTGGGCGCGCGTCGCGCGCGACGAGGGGCTCGAGGGCTATTGCATCGGCACGGAGCTCGACAAGACGGCGCTGCGGGAGAAGGAGTGGCGAGCGCTCATCGCCGAGGTCCGCGCGATCTACCCGGGACTCCTCACGTATGCGGCCAACTGGACCGACTTCGAGAAGATCCCCTTCTGGGACGCGCTCGACGCGATCGGCGTGAACGCCTACTTCCCGCTGAGCGAGGAGACCTGCCCCGAGGCCGACGCGCTCGTCGCCGCCTGGAAGCCCGTCGCCGCGCGCATGAAGACGCTCTCCGATCGCGTCGCGCGGCCCATCGTGTTCACGGAGATCGGCTACCACTCCGCCTGCGGCGCCTATGCGCGCCCCTGGGAGTGGCGAATGCGGGAGGCGAAGCCCCACCCCGAGGACCAGCTCGCCGGCTACGAGGCCGTCGGGCGCGTCTTCTTCGGCGAGCCCTGGTTCGGCGGCGTCTTCTGGTGGAAGTGGCACGCGCAGCCGCGCCGCGGCCGCTCGACGCCGGGGAACGACACGGAGTTCACGCCCCAGGGGAAGCCGGCGCTGCAGTGGATCAAGAAGCGCTTCGCGGAGCTGCGGCCGCGGGAAGCTGCCACGCCGGATCAGACGCCGGAGAAGTCGCCTTCGAAGTAGCCGCGCGGCCGCGACCGGCCGGAGCGGGTGCACGACGATCGCGCGCGTCAGGCGTCGTTCGCCGGCGGGCGGCGCTGCCGCTTCTTCCAGTCGTCCGTGAGCCGGCCCGCGAAGCCCCAGTCGGCCTCCTCGATCTCTTGGATGACGACGTGGACGTGCTCGGGGTGCTTCCCGAGCTCGCGCACGAGGGAGTCCGTCACGTCGCGGACGAGGCGGGCCTTCTGCTCCCGCGTGGCTCCCTTGGTGATCTGGATGTTCACGTAGGGCATGGGGCCTCCTGCTTCCTCCGGCGAGATCGGATCGGCTGCCTCGGCCGATCGCCGCCGGTCGGGATCGCGCCGCGCAGTCTACGGCCGGTGCACGGGCGTCGCCCCTCGCCGCGCGGCGCGCGGCGCGGCAGGATGCGCGCGGCGCCCGAGAGTTCGACGCCGGCGCCGGAGACCGTCATGCAAGCAACGCTCGTCCTGCTCCCGCTCTCCCTCCTCCTCCTCGGCCTCCACGGCGGCCCCGCGACCGGCGACGATCCGAAGGCCGCGCTCGACGCCGCGCTCGCGAAGGCGACGAAGGAGCACCGCCGGGTGCTCGTGCACTGGTCGCTCGCGAACGACGCGGGGAGCGCCGCCGCCGCCGAGTCGCTCGCGAAGGACGCCGAGCTCCGCCGGAAGCTCCTCTACGAGTACGACGTGGTCGCTCTCGATCCGGCGAAGCTCCCGGAGACGCGCAAGACGCTCTGGGAGGATCTCGGAGGCGGCGGCGCGCCCGCGGCGCGGCTCTCGATCCTCGACGCGCGCGGGAAGCTCCTCGCGCGCGAGGACCTCACGGGCTTCCTCGCGCCGGAGGACGGCCGCGTCGAGACGAAGAAGCTGCTGGAGTGGCTCTCGGCGCACCAGGCGCCCTACGTCGCGGCGAAGGACGTCCTCGCAGCCGGCCTCGCGCGCGCGAAGGCCGCGGAGAAGAACGTCTTCCTCCACTTCGGCGCGCCCTGGTGCGGGTGGTGCCATCGGCTCGAGGCCTGGATGGCTCGGCCGGAGGTCGCCTCCCTGCTCGGCAAGGACTTCGTCGACGTGAAGATCGACACCGACCGCATGACCGGCGGCGGTGAGATGCTGAAGGAATGGCGCGGCTCCGACGGCGGCGGCATCCCCTGGTTCGTCTTCGTGGGTCCCGACGGGAAGGCGATCGTCACGAGTGACGCGCCGAAGGCAGGGAACGTCGGCTTCCCCTACGAGGAGGCCGAGATCGCCTGGTTCGTCGAGATGCTGCGGAAGGCGAAGCGCACGCTCTCGGACGCGGACCTCGACACGCTCCGCGCGACGATGGGGAAGAAGGCCGCCGACTGAAGAGTTCGGCGGACGTTCGCTCCGTCAGCGCGTCTCCGGAGCCTTCCCGAGGACCTGGCTCGTGACGTTCCCCTCGGCATCGAAGAAGCGAAGGCTGCCCTCTCCCTTCAGGTAGAGGACCGCGGCTCCCTTCGACTCGGGGCCGTGCAGCGCGACCCCGCCGCCACCGTGGGCGAACTGGGCGACGCCGACGCGATTCGTGCCCTTCTCGTCGTCGAGGAAGAGCCCGACACCCCCGGCGTCGTGGATCGCGCGCAGGCGGTCCTTCCCCTCTTCGTCCTTCAGGAACAGCCCCACTCCGTCGTCGCGGAAGCCCAGTTCCGCGCGCACCATTCCCTTCGCGTCGAGGAGCTGGAAGGCGCTCGCCCTGGAGACGTCGGGTCGGCTCGCCGCCGCCAGCAGCCCGACGAGACCGATCATCGCGAGGGCGGCGAGTAAGCGCTTCTGGGTGGTCTCGAGACGATCGATTCGATTGCGGAGGGCCAGGTTCGAGTCCGTCATGGGGAGCCTCTTCCGGAGACTGATCGAGCTGCCGGGTTCCATGCGCGACGGCGGACTACGGCCGAGCGCGCTGCGGGACGCCGTCTCCGGCGCGGTCGTGACCTCGAGGCGGTCACCGAGCGCGCTCCGCGAGCAGCTCCACGACGCGCCGCGCCTCCGCCGAGTCGGCCGCCCACCAGGTGGGGCCGTCGGTGGAGACGAGGTCGTACCAGGGATCTCCCTCGACGAGCCGCCGGCGCTGCAGCAGAACGAGGATGTCGCCCTTCTCCTTCGATGGATCGGCGTGCTCGAACTTCGGCTGGGTGCGGTGACTCGTGAGCTGGAGCGTGAAGTGCGCGCGGCCGGATTCCTCGGCTCCCTTCAGGATCCGTCGGATGCCCACGCGGAACATCCCCATGATCCCGCCTCCCTGGCCTCGGAACTGCTCGTCGTGCTCGATGCGGCCGATGGCGACGAGGCTCGCCGCATCGACGGCTCGATCGAGGGCAGGAGCCGTCGGGGGCTCGGTCGCGTCGACGACGGCGACCGTGGGCTTCGACGCGGTGGGCGCCGACCCGCGCGGTTCGTCCGTGCCGGGAGCGATGCGCGACTCCGGACCGGGCCCGACGCCGCAGCCGACGACGCTCCCGAAGATGCTCCCGAAGACGATCCCGAAGATGCAGAGAAGAGGGCTCGGCGCTCCGCCGAAGCTCGTCCGTCCGTGAGGTCCCATGGGTCTCGCTCCTGGGGAAGAGGGCGCGACACCGAGCGGGCCGGCGCCGCCGACTGCATCGTCGGTGATCCCCCACCGGATGTCGCGGCTCGTTCTCGGAGGCACGCGCGCGCCGCCGTCCGGGCGCGCCGCGCATCACCACAGACCGGGAATCAGCCGCTGCGTGCGCGCCGCGTAGGACTGGTACTCGGCGCCGAAGGTCTCGCGCATCATCCGCTCCTCGGGACCGAGTCGGAGCGCCACGAGGAGCGCGATCGCCGCGAGGTACGACGGGCCGGCGACGGCGTTCGGCACGACGAGCGCCTGGCCGAGCCCGTGGAGCAGGAGCGCCAGGTACATCGGATGGCGCAGGCGGCGGTAGACGCCCTCGCGGACGAGCGCATGGCCCTCGCGCACTTCGAGCGTGATCGACCAGCTCGCGCCGAGGTCCGCGTGGCTCCGGTGGAGGAGCCAGAGTCCCGCGGCGAAGGACGCGAGCCCCGCGGCGTAGGGCGCCGCGTGGAGCCGGTAGTCGGCGAAGGCGAGGAGGGGCGTGGCGACCCAGATCAACGGAAGGACGAACCCGATCGTCGTGAGCGCGAGGAGGACACGCTCCACGGCGCCCTTGCGGCTCTTCGCCACGGGCGCGGCGGCGCGCCCGCGATGGACCGAGGCGGGGATGGCGACGAGCGCGACGGTCACCAGGAGGACGACCGCCTTCGCGAACCAGGGATTCATGGGAGCACCGATCGAAGGTCTCGGAACCAGCGTCGTGGAGCGCGCGGGAGGGTCACGTCTCGGCGGCCTCGGCCCAGCCTGGCTTTCCGAGACCCGCCACCTCCGGCAGGTCGCGCAGGCGGTAGAGCCTCGGGAACTCGAAGCCGAGCCGCGCCTCGCGACCGCCGGACACGACGCGCACGGACAGCTCCATCCGCAGCTCTGCCCCGCTGCCGTCGTCGCGCCAGAGGAGCGCGTGCGCGCCGGGCACGAGAGCCTCGACGCGCACGTCGGCGGCCTCGCTGTTTCCGAAGTCGCCCCATTCGTAGCTCACCTCCACGAGCGTCGCGGCGTCGAGCGGAGCCGCGCCGTCGTTGATCAAGTAGAAGCTCCACGCCTTGCCGTCGGAGAGCGTCTCGCGGCAGGCGGCCATGCGGCAGCGGATGCGGTCCTCGCCCATGGGATCGCGCGGCTCACCGGGCCGCGTCGCCCGGCGCGCGGTCTCCGCGCAGGTAGGCGACCCAGTAGACAGCGGCCACCAGGATGGTCCCTCCGATCAGGTTGCCCGCCGTGACGGCGACGAGGTTGCGGACGGCGCCGCCGATCGGCACGACGACGCCGTCGTCGGCGAGCAGCAGGCCGTAGGGCAGGAAGAACCAGTTCGCGATCGAGTGCTCGAGGCCGATCGTCACGAAGGCGGCGATCGGCAGCACGATCGCCATGCTCTTGTCGGCGACCGTGCGCCCGCCCATCGCGAGCCACACGGCGAGACACACGAGGGCGTTGCAGAGGATCCCGCGCGCGAAGGCGTCCATCGGGGGGAGCGCCGCCTTGCTCGTCGCGATGCCGATCGCCGTCGACTGGACGGCGCCCGCGCGCAGGTCTCCGACGCCCGACCAGACGACGAGGAGGACCGTGCCCACGCAGCCGATCACGTTGCCGGCGTAGGAGAGGACCCAGTTGCGCACGACGTCGCGCGTGCCGATGCGGCGGCTCGCCCAGGCCATCGCGAGGAGGTTGTTCCCCGTGAAGAGCTCCGCGCCACCGACGACCACCAGGATCAGGCCCAGGGAGAAGGCGACACCGCCGAGCAGCCGTGTCGGACCGAAGCCGAGGGTGGACTCGGTCACCACCACAGTGAAGAAGAGGGCGCCGAGGGAGATGAACGCGCCGGCGAGGACCGCCAGCACGAGCACCGTGATCGTCTCCGTGCGCGCCTTGGCGACACCGAGGCTCTCGACCCTCCGAGCGATCTCGCGGGGTGCGTAGGCGTCGGCGGCTTGCTCGGTCATCGGTCCTCCATCCTGAGACTGGCCCCGAATCATTCACAGCCTCTCGGAAGCCCGACGAGCGCGTCCCCGGGTGTGCACTGATTCGGGGCCAGTCTCCTCCATCCTGGGGATCCTCACGGGGAGCGAACAGGGCCCGCCGGCGCGCGTCGCAGCCAAGCTCGGAGCGCCACGCAGACCGCGCTCAGCGCGGCTCCCAGGAGCAGGCCGTTCACGCCGCTCGCGGCCCGAGGGAACACGAAGAAGTTGATGGCGGCGCACTGGAGGAACACCGCGGCGACGGCCGCGAGGAACCAGCGGGGCAGGCCACGCAGCACGACGTGCGTGAGCATCAGGACGAGCCACGTCATGTGGCCGCTCACCTCGATGGCGTCGAGGCCGACGCGGAGCACGAGCTGCGCGAGGCCGAGCGTCCAGACGATCAGGTAGGGCGCGTTCTCCTGCAGCGGCAGCGCCCGCAGCGAGAGCAGGATCTCGACGGCGAGGACCGCGAAGACGAGCGAGATCGGAACGTCGTAGGCGAGACCGAGCGGCGTGCTCGCGAAGCGCCCGCGCCCCGGCAGGACGACGAGGAGCAGGACCAGCCAGACGCCCGCGGCGAGCGCCGTGCCCGCGGCGAGGCTGATCGCGAAGCGTCTCGTCATCGCAAGGACCATGTATTCGGATCGAGCCTCGGAACGCGCCGTCGACGAGCCCCGCGAGGCGAGCCTCCATCGAGGCTGGACGATAGCAGCGGGCGCATGCACGGATCGGACTCTCGGGCCGACGAGGCGCTGGGTCGATCACTGCCCCCACGGCCCCGCATCGGAAATGCTAGGGACGAGCGGGCGAGCCGACCACGGAGCCCGGCGACCTGGAGCAGCCTCACGAAGTCCGGGAACGCCGAGCCGGCGGGCGGGCTCTCCACTTCCGTCGTGTCCACCGATCCCGCAATCCTCTCGGAGGAGAGCGTCCTCGCTCAGGGCGCCTTCCTTCGTGCCATCGCCCGCGCGCTCGTCGCGGGCGAGCACGACGCCGAGGACGTGGCGCAGGAGGCCTGGGTGCGCGCCGTCGAGCGCGGCGCGACGATTCGCGATCCGCGCCCGTGGCTCGCGAGCGTCACGAGGAGCCTCGCCCACCGACTCCGGAGGAGCACATCACGCCGCAGCGCTCGCGAGCGAGTCGCCGCGACCGCCGAAGCCCTCCCTTCCGCGAGCGACTTGGCGCAACGGGAGGAGGCCCGTCACCGGCTCGCGCGCGCGGTGCTCGAGGTGCCGGCGCCCTTCCGCGACGTGCTCGTGCTTCGCTATCTCGAAGGGCTCGGAGCCATCGAGATCGCACGAAGGCTCGACCTGCCGCCCGCGACGGTGCGCACGCGCACGAAGCGGGGTCTCGATCATCTCCGCGAGCGTCTCGACCGCGGCCCTGGTGGGCGCGCGGCCTGGTGCGCGGCGCTCGCGCCGCTCGCGACGGGCGGCGTCGAGATCTCTCTCGCGGCACTCGGAGGTGCGCTCGTGCAGTGGAAGCTCGCAGGATCGGTGCTCTTCGCGGCGGGAGCGATCGTCGCCCTCGGCATCCTCGTGAACGGGAGCGGTCCCGATCCCGTCGAACACTCGCCCGAGCCGGCGGCGCCCGCGGCGTCCGTTGCCGGATCGTCCGACGACTCGGCGACCGCTCCGGCCGATCTCCTGGCGACGGGCTCCGCGCGAGAGCCGGCGCCGGATATGCCACCCCCGGACGCGCCAGCGCAGCAGCGAGTCGTTGCATGGCGGCCACCCATGCGGCTGCGCGTCACCGTTCTCTCTCCCGACGGAATGCCGATCGAGCGCGCGCGCGTCACGCTGCGACCGGAGTCCCGCGTGCGCGAGCGCTTCCAGGCGAAGGAGGAGGCCGCTGGCACGACCGATTCCTCGGGTCTCGTCTCCTTCGACGCGTGGCCGAACGGACTCCCCTTCCAGCTCGACGTGGAGCCGACGCATGCGCTGCGCTTCGCGACCTCCGAGTTCCATCCGCCCGTGGGCGTTGCGGAGCATGCGGTGGTCCTGCGGGGCACGGCGAGCGGCGGCGTGCGCGGACGGCTCGTCTCGCGCGCCGGCGGCACGCCGATCCAGGGCCACGTTTCGGTCTTCGCGGCCGAATGGTCGGAGCGACTGCGAATGCCGGGCGTCCGCGTTCGTTCCGACGAGTCGGGACAGTTCGAGGCGAGCGGTCTCGTGCCCGGCGAATGGAGGGTCAGCGCTTGCGGCCTGGAGACAAGCGTCGCCTCGCGTCGAGTGCGCATCTCCACCGGCTCCACGACGGACGCGGGCGAATTCGCCCTCGGGTCTCCCGTCTTCCTGGAAGGTGTCGTCGTCGAAGAGAGCGGCGTGCCGATCGCCGGAGTGCGTGTGTTCGCTCCCGCTCGGCCGGACGAGGCGTTCGTCTCTTCGCTTCCGGGAGAGGAGCGGCGCCGCCGTGATCCGTTCGGCTGGGACGGGACGGACGCGTCGGGGCGCTTCCGCGTGCGTGCGCGCGGCGACGGCGTCGAGGAGCGGATCACCTTGCGCCGAGGGGAGTGGTCGCGCACGTTCGGCCCCTTCGTCGCGCCGGCCTTCGATCTCCGCCTCGTCTGGCCGAACGGAGCGAACGTCTCGATCCGCCTGCGCGATCCCGACAGCGGGAACGCCGTGGCCGAAGGGCAGATCGAAGTGCGCGGCCGCTTCGACGATCCGTCGGCGTTCCTCCGTGCTCTCGCGAGCAGCGACGCCGAAGGCGTCTTCCGCTTCGCCGACCTTCCAGCGGGCGCACTCGAGATTCACGTCCTCTACGCGCGGAGCGCTCCGCCCGGTCGGAGCTACGCGTCGACGGTGGCGACTCTCCCGATCGATCCGGGCGCCCGCGAGATCGAGCACGTCGTCGACCTCGAGGTCGGCGTGCGCCGCTCGATCCGGGCGCGCTTCGTCGACGAGGACGACCGGCCGATCGCCGGGCTCTCAATCACGGCGCGAACGATCGGCACGGACTTCGGATCGGGGCCCGTGCGGGTGACCGACTTCGACGGCCGCTGGCAGATCGACGACGCCATCCCGCGTCACGTCGAGCTCTCGAGCCACGCAACCGACCTCGAATCGTGGACGCGAGAGGTCCGCTTCGAGGAGGCGTCCTCGATCGACCTCGGGACGATCGTCCTGCGTCGACTCCACTGACCCGCTCCCCGCAGGCCGTCCTCGGACGGGCCGCCGAAATGATGTGACCACTTGACTAGACATCTAGGTGCAGGCCCAATTCCCGAATGCCTCGATCGACGCGCAAGGAGGAATCCACCGGGGATGAGGTGCTGGGAATCAGCGACTTCAAGCGCCGGTGCCTGGAGATCCTCGATCGGATTCACCGGCGCGGAGGCAACCTCGTCATCACCAAGCGCGGAGAGCCGATCGCCCGGGTGACTCCGATGCGTTCGGGGACGTCGAGCCTCCGCGGGCTCCTGCGGGGGCGCCTGGTGATCCATGGAGACATCGTGCACTCGAGCTTCGCCGACGAATGGGAATCGGGCTCGTGAGTCTGATTCTCGACACGCACGCGCTGCTCTGGTGGCTCACCGACCTCCCGCTGTTCACCCGCGAGCAGCACGACGCCATCGAGTCCGCGGAAGGAAGCGGCGAGCCATTGCACATCGCCGCGATTTCGCTGTGGGAGCTCGCGAAGCTCGCCGAACGTCGGCGGATCGAGTTCCAGGGTTCGATCGACATGCTGTTCGACGAGGTCGAGCAGCACTCTCGCCTGCAAGTCGTTCCGCTGACCCCGCGCGTCGCGCTCGAGAGCACCCGGCTCGGCAGCACGTTCCATAGGGATCCGGCCGATCAGATGATCGCGGCGACTGCGCGAGTCCACGGCTATCGCCTCGTGACGGCCGACGAGCGGATTCGAGCGTCGGGCGTCGTGTCCGTCGTCTGATGGCGTGATCGCGGCGACGGAACCCGCTTCACCCGACGGGGAACCTCGCCGCCGAGCCGGGAGTAGGGTGGCGCCCGAGGCCATGCCGCTCTCTCTCGCGATTCTCGTCCTCGCGTGCGCGCCCCAGGGCGAGGCGCCCGCGCCCCTCGATGCAGCCGCCCTCGCCGAGCGGATCGCGACGGTGGTCGACCTGCCGACGGCCTCGGCGCGCGCGGCGGCGGCGCGCGCGCTCGCGGAACGCGACGGCGTCACGGTCGAGGCGCTGCTCGCGGCGTGCAGGTCCTTCGGCGCCTTCGAGACCGCCGCACCGGGCACGCGGCGCGAGGTCGTCTCCCTCGCCGTCGGTGACGCCCGCGAGGAGACGGAGATCCACGCCTACGTGCCGAAGGGCTACGACCCCACGAAGGCGGCGCCGCTCCTGCTGCTGCTCCACGGGGCCGGCGGCGACGGCGACGGTCTCCACCGTCTCTTCGGCGACGTGCCCGACCGGCTGGGAGCGGTCGTGATCGCGCCGACGGAGGCGGGCCCCAACGAGGGCTATGCCTTCTCTCGGCGCGAGCGGCTCGCGGGCATGGCGGTCCTGCGCCACGCGCGACGCCACTTCCACGTCGACGAGAGCCGCGTGCTGGTCGCCGGCGTGAGCCGCGGAGGCCACATGGCCTGGGACCTGATCCTCCGCTACCCCGACGTCTTCGCCGCCGCCGCGCCGATGATCGGCGGACCGCGCCTCCTCATCGGCAACGGCCAGAACAACCTCCGCTACCTGGACGCGGTGCTGCCGCTCCCGATCCGCGATCTGCAGGGCGCGAAGGACGACCCGCGTCTCGTCGCCGATCTCCGCCTCGCCTTCCGCCGCCTGAAGGAGCGCAAGGCCGCCGACGCACAGCTCCTCGAGTTCGACGACCTCGGCCACTCCTTCCGCATGGCGGCCGTCGACTGGGCGGAGTTCCTCGGCGGCGCGCGACGCGACCCGCGCCCCGAACGCGTCGTCTGCCTGTCGGCGGGCGGCCCGTCGGCGGCGAGCGAGGACGGCCGCGCCTTCTGGGCGCAGATCCTCGCGACGGGGAAGGACGTGGAGGAGGACTTCGTCCCGAAGGTCCGCAAGTCCGAGTGGGATCGGCTCGACGACGACGGCAAGCGGCGCTGGATGAACGACGAGGCGGAGAAGCGCACGGCGCGTCTCGAGGTGACGCGCAAGGGGGTCGGCCGGTTCACGGCGAAGGCCCGAGGAGTGGAGCGCTTCCGCCTGCTGCTGGAGGCCGGCGACTTCGATCCGGCGAAGCCCGTCGAGGTGGCCGTGGGCCCGCGCACGATCCGCACGAGAGTGGCCGCGAACGCCCGCGTGCTGCTGGAGGAGTTCGCCGAGCGCTTCGACCGGACGTTCCTGCCGGTGGCCGAGGTCGTGATCGACCTCTGACGCTCGCGCGACTCACCAACGCCACTCGCGGAACTGCTCGCGCAGCGCCGCCTTCCGGAACTTCCCCACGGAGGTCTTCGGGATCTCGGGGACGAACACGAAGGCGTCGGGCACTTGCCACTTCGCGAAGCGCGTCTCGAGGTGGGCGCGCAGCACCTCCGGCGTCGCCTTCGCGCCCCCGCGGAGCACGACGACGGCGAGCGGACGCTCGCCCCACTTGGGGTGCGGCACGGCGACGACGGCCGCCTCCTGCACGGCGGCGTGCCCCATGAGCGCGCCCTCCAGATCGACGGAGCTGATCCACTCGCCGCCGGACTTCACGAGGTCCTTCGTGCGGTCGGCGATCCGGACGATCCCGTCGGCTCCGAGGGCCGCCACGTCGCCCGTGCGGAACCAGCCGTCGTCGGTCCAGCGGTCGGCGCCCTCGCCGCCGTGGTAGCCCGAGGCCACCCAGGGGCCGCGCACCTGGAGCTCTCCGAGGGCCTTCCCGTCGCGCGGCACCTCGGCGCCGGCGTCGTCGACGGCGCGCGTCTCGACGAAGGGCGCCGGGAAGCCCTGCTTCGCGCGCGCGGCGTAGCGCTCGTCCTCGCTGGCGTCGCGGTGGCGCGCGCGGAGATTGCAGAGCGTGCCGAGGGGCGTGGTCTCGGTCATGCCCCAGAGATGCAGCAGGCGGATCCCGAGCCGGTCGAGCCGGCGGATCAGCGCCTCCGGCGCGGCGCTCCCGCCGACGATGCCGCGGAGACCCGGCGCGAGCTTCCACCGGCCGGGCTCGCGCTCGAGGGCCTCGGCGATGGCGAGCCAGATGGTCGGGACGCCGCTCGACAGCGTCACGCGCTCGCCCGCCAACAGGTCGAGGAGCGACGTCGCGTCGAGCCGCGAGCCCGGCAGCACGAGCTTCGTCCCCATCATCGCGGCGGCGTAGGGGAAGCCCCAGCCGTTCACGTGGAAGAGAGGCGCGACGCACAGCCCCGAATCGAGGTGCGAGAACCCCGGTCCGTCGGCGAGCGAGATCGCGAAGCTGTGGAGGACGATCGCCCGGTGCGAGTAGACGACGCCCTTCGATCGCCCCGTCGTCCCCGACGTGTAGCACATCGACGCGGCCTCGTTCTCGTCGAGGTCGGGCGGCGTGAAGGCGCCGCGCGCCGTCGCGAGGAAGTCGTCGAGACTCTCCGCGCCCGGCGGGAGATCGCCCGCCGCCGCCCCCGACGTTCCCGCCTCCGACAGGAAGACGCGCTCGAAGCGCACGCGCTCCCGCAGCGGCGCCAGCACCGCGCCGAGGCTCGCATCCGCGAGGAGGAATCGGTCCTGCGCATGGCCCGCGACGTAGGCGAGCTCGTCGGCGTGGAGGCGCAGGTTCAGCGGATGGAGGACGCCCCCGGCGAGCGGCACGCCGAAGTAGGCGGCCACGTGATCGACGTGGTTCCACTGCAGCGTCGCCACGCGCTCGCCGCGCCGGAGACCGGCCGCCACGAGGGACTCCGCGAGCGCGCGCGCCCGCGCTCCGACGGCGCGCCAGGTGGTGCGATGCAGCGAGCCGTCGCCGCGGAGCGAGACGACCTCGACGTCGCCGAAGAGCCCCTCCGCCCGCTCCAGGATGCTCCGGAGCGTCAGCGGGAAGCGCATCATCGATCCGTTCATGGGAAGGCCCGGCACCGAGGGCGGTCGACTCCGTTCGCGGAGCCGCCACGCTACCGGCCGAGGATGCTTTCGACCAAACTCCACGGCCCCTTCGCGTCTGAGGGGCTCGTTCCCGCATGCGCCCGACTCGAATCACATTCGCGCTCTCGATCCTCACGTCCGCGCTCGCGCTGCGCGCGAACGTCGAGAGCCCCTTCGAGCAGGCGGTGGTCGTCGCGCGCCGCGCGATCGAGGTCGGCAACTGGGACGAGGCGCGCGCACAGATCGGCCGCGCCCTCGAGCGCGATCCGAAGTCGCCGCTCGTCTGGGACCTCCGCGCGCAGTGGGCCGAGGGAGTCTCCGACCGCGACGAGCTCGTCTGGTCGCTCCACGTCCGCCACCGGCTGCTGGTCGCGCAGAGAGCGCCCCGCGCGGAGATCGAGGCGCTGATGCGGCGCATCGCCGCCGTCGACCCGGTGGCCGAGGAGCTCTGGAAGCTGAAGCTTTCCTTCAGCAAGCGCGTCGAGCCGATCGCCGAGCGCTACGAGAAGGACGGTCGCCCCCACTCGGCGATCCGCGCGCACCGACTCCTCCTCGCCCTCGACCCCGAGCGCGAGACGAGCCGCCTCGCGATCGAGCGCATCTCCGCCGCGCCCGACCCGAGCCTCGCCGAGTCGGCGAAGCCGAAGGACCTCCTGGCGGACGTCTCCGAGGAGTGGATCCGCGAGCACGACGCGGCCCACGCCACCTGGGACACGCGCGCGTCGATGAAGCGCGAGAACTACACGACCTACACCGACGCCGGCTACGAGGTGCTCGTGCGCTCCGCGGAAGCGATGGAGCAGATGAACGCCTTCTACCGGCGGTTCTTCCGCTACGGCGGGCCCGACGACAAGAAGAAGGTCTCGCGCATCGACTTGAACATCTTCAAGACGCGCGACGAGTACCTGACGCTCGGCATCGGCCCGCCCGTGGAGTGGTCCGGCGGGCACTTCACCGGCGGCGCCGTGGAGACCTACATCGGCGACGGCGGCTTCGAGCAGACCGTCGGCACGCTCTTCCACGAGGCGGCGCACCAGTTCGTGTCGCTCGCGACGAACGCCGCCGGATGGCTGAACGAGGGCCTCGCGTCCTACTTCGAGGGCTGCCGGATCCTCGCCAACGGGACGGTGCAGATGAACCTCCCGGCGAACCACCGGCTCTTCCCGCTCGCGGAGCGCATGGAGAAGGGCTGGATGACGTCGCCGAGCGACGGCATCGATCCCGCGAACGCGTCGGGCTCGAATCCCGAGAAGGCGCCGACGTTCCAGATCGTCCTCGAGAACCGCTACGCCTGGGGGCCGCCCTGGTACGCACCGACCTGGGGCGTCGTCTACTTCCTGTGGAACTTCCAGGACCCCGTCGACGGCCGCTTCGTCTACCGCGCCGCGTTCCAGGAGTTCATCGACAAGTCGGGCGGCCGCGTCGGCGAGGGCGCCGTCTCGAACTTCGAGGAAGTGGTGCTCGCGAACCCTGCGCCGCGCACGCCGAAGGTCGACGCGAAGCTGTGGAAGGACGCGACGGCGCTCCCGAGGACCTGCGACGAGCTGAACGAGGTGTGGAAGACGTGGATGCTCGCGCTCCGCGACGAGCAGTCGGGGAAGGAGGCGCCGCCGCGTCCGTGGCTCGACTGGGCGCGGCACGCGATCACGCGGAGCGACTTCGACGTCGCCGCCGAGCACTTCGAGAAGGGCCTCGTCGCGGCGCCGGAGGATCCGTCGATCCGCGTCGAGTTCGGGAAGCTCCTCGTGTCGCAGTGGCGGAACACCGACCGCGCCGCGAAGCTCGTCCTCGAGGCCGCCCGTCTCGCCGAGGCGATGGTGCCGCCCGACGAGGTGCTCGCGCGCCAGTGCGACCGGCTGCTCCAGCAATGGGATCCGAAGTTCGCGGCGCTGGAGCGTCTCCAGGAGCAGCTCGCCTCCGGGGCGCGCAACCTCGCGCGGCGCTACCTCGACGCGGGCCTCTCGCTCCCCTCCATGGAGCTCTCCTACCACCTCGCCAACGAGATGGGGATCGCGAGCCTCTGGGACGACTACGAGACGGCGCTGCGGCGGAGCGGCAAGACGCTCTCCATCTGGAAGCTCGCCTACAACGAGAGGAACCTCGGGGGCTGGGCGACGCAGGGCGACACGACCTTCCAGCCGAACGGCGAGCAGCTCGTGAGCCGCTTCGGCGACTACGAGGAGGACCGCTTCGACTTCAAGTTCCTCACGCTCGACACGGTCACCTCCGGCGATTTCTCCATGGAGGCGGAGGTCGTCGCCGACGCCGGCCGCGTCAACTTCTGCGGCCTCGTCTTCGGCCGGAAGAATTCCAGCACGTTCCACGCGATGCTGCTCTTCCCGCCGCGGCGCGCCGAGGGGCGCGACGGCACGACGGGCTTCGTGCAGCTCGCGAGCTTCTTCGGCGCGAGCCAGTTCAAGATCTGGCGCAACAATCCCGTGGCGGCGGCGCCCGTGACGGCCGGCACGGCGGCCTCCTCCTGGCACCGCATGCGCCTCGACGTGACGGGACGCATGGCCGACCTCTGGTTCGACGGGCGGCTCGTCGTCTCCCACGAGTTCCCGAGCCTCGACGTGCTGCGCGGCGGCTTCGGCCTCATCACGGGTCCGGGCTCCGCGCAGTACCGCAACCTGCGCTATCTCGCGCGCCCCGCCCTCGACCGCGGCTCTGCCCTGGAGCGCTCCGTGCGGCTCGGCGCGCGCGCCGAGGGCGCCGCCGGTGCCGATGGGAGCTGGCTCGGGTCGGTGCCTCCCTTCCCTCGCGTCACCCGCTGGATCGGCGAGCCGCGGTCGACCTGGCGCGATCGCGGAGCCGTCCCGACGGTGCTCGTCCTCTGGAGCAAGGCGCAGAACGAGCGCATCCCCGTCGACGCGTGGCTCCGCAGCGTCGCCGAGCGGCACGCCGACGCGGAGCTGCAGGTCGTCTCCGTCGTCTCGGCCCACGACGACAAGGAGATCGACGCCTACCTGCAGGCGCACCCCTTCCCGGGCTCCGTCGGTGTCGATGCCAAGGAGCGCGAGTTCCTCGGCGACACCTTCGGCGCCTACTCGATTCCGACCTTCGGCATGCCGCGCGTCCTCCTGCTGGATCTCGACGGCCGCGTCGCCTGGGAGGGCGACCCGGGGTTCCGAGGCGGCGTCGCTTGGGCGCCGGGCGATCCGAGCTACCTCGACGATCCCCTGGCGGAGCTCCTCGAGAAGCGCAAGGTGCGCGAGCTCGTCGCCTGGCGGCGCGCGTGGGTCGAGAAGGGCATCGACTCCATGCATGCCGGCCGCATCGCCGACGCCGCGGAGCTGCTGCGCGGAGCGTCGCGGTTCGACGCGTCCCTCGATCCCGTCGTGGCCGAGGCCCGCGATCGCATCGCCGCCGTCGAGGGCGCGCTCGGCGCCCTCGAGACGCTCGAGACCACCTTCGCCGACTGGCGCGTCGAGCCGGCCATCGAGACGCTCGTCGACTGGGGGAAGGCCCTCGGCATCGAGGTCTCCGCCGACGCGAAACGGGCCGCGGGCTCCGCCCACTCGAGCGAGCGCGGCCGCGACTGGTCGCGCGCCGTCGCGATCCTCCGCGCGCAGTCACCGGGCATGACGGCGGGCCGCGAGATCGCCGTCGCCGAGCGCATGCTGCTCTCGCTCGACTCCCTGAGCGGCCCCTTCGCGAACCAGCTCGCGACGGAGCTGCAGTCGCTGGTCGCCTACGGCGACGTGGCGGCCATCTTGTCGCTCGTCGCCGACGCCGAGGGAATTCCCGCCCGCTGGCTCGCGCAGCGCTATTTCGGTTGGTGAGCCAGCGAGTCCGGCGCAAGGACGCTCGCGACGGGAGGGAGCGGGTCGGGGTGGCGTCCCGCGAATCCGGCCAGGACGCGGGACACGGCGAGGTCCCAGCGGAAACGCTTCTCCACGAGAGCCTGCGCCGCCGCGCCCGCGCGGGCGAGCCGCTCGGGATCGCCGAGCCATTCGAGGATCGCCTTCGAGAGCGTCCGAGGCTCGTCGTCCCGGAGCAGATCTCCCGTGATCCCGGGCACGACGATCTCCCGCGCGGCGCCGCGGTCGAGGGCGAGCACGGGGCAGCCGTGCGCCATGGCCTCCACGAGCACGAGGCCGAAGGGCTCGAACCGCGACGGGCAGAGGAAGAGCGACGACGCGGCGTAGAGCTCCGGAAGGCGCGCGCGCGCGGCACCGTCCAGCGGACCGAGCCATTCGACGCCGTCGGCCGAGTCGCCGGAATGCCGCGGTCCGACGATGCGCAGCCGCAGATCCGGTCGCGCGCCACGCGCGAGCCGGAACGCGTCGAGGACGAGGGGACCGTTCTTGCGGAACCAGTCGCGCCCGACGAAGAGCAGCGACCTTCCGTCGTACCCGTTCCGCGGCGCCGGCGGTTCGTCGAGCGCGGGACCGGCGCCCGTCACCACGATGCGCTCCCGGGGCACGCCGTAGTCGTCGGTGAGCGACCGCGCGCACCACTCGGTCCGTGGAAACAGGACGGCGCAGCGGGCGAGCGTGTCCCCCTGCAGCCCCACGCAGCGGTCGATCTCGCGCGGGCGCAGGTGGCCGAAGTAGGACTCCCCGGAGCGCGCGAGCTGCGCGAAGGTGGCGTCGAGGGCCGCGCCGACGGGGACTCGAGGCGCCTCGCCGGCGCGCGCGGGGAAGAAGTCGGTCCCGTAGAGGAGCGCCGCCGTCGGATCCGCCGCGCGGGCGAGTGCGTTCCGCGCCCGCTCGGAGCGCGCGCGGATCGACGCCTCGTTCCAGCGCGCGAGCAGGCGCGCGCCGCGCAGCCTCCGAGCCCGGCGCACGGCACGCAGCCACTCGCCCTTCGTCGTTCCTCGGCCCTCGTCGACGTCGAAGGCGCCCGCGAGCGACCGCGCGCGCTCGAGCGCCAGGAGGAACTGCCGCACCGATCCCGAGAAGGAGAGCGGGTGCAGCGGAGCTCCGGAGCAGAGAGCGGCGACGCGATGCACGAGCAGGGACGGCACGCACGCCGCCGGTCGAGTGGAAGGGAAGAGTCCCCCGATCGATCCTACTGTGGGCCGGCGCCGAACTGCATCTCGTGGAGCCGGCGGTAGAGCCCGTCCTCCCGCAGGAGGTCCTCGTGGCGGCCCTGCTGCACGACGCGGCCGCCGTCGAGAACGAGGATCCGCGTCGCGTTCCGGATCGTGGAGAGGCGATGGGCCACGACGAAGGAGGTGCGCCCCGCCATGAGCCGGTCGAGCGCGAGGCGCACCGCCGCCTCGCTCTCGCTGTCCAGCGAGCTCGTCGCCTCGTCCAGCAGGAGGATCGGCGGGTTCTTCAGCAGCGCGCGCGCGATCGTGAGCCGCTGCCGCTGGCCGCCCGAGAGCCGCGCGCCCCGGTCGCCCACCTCGGTGTGGATCCCGTCCGGCAGCGCCTCGACGAACTCCAGCAGGTTCGCGGCGCGGAGCGCCTCGCGCACGTCGTCGTCGCTCGCGGCGGGACGCCCGTAGGCGACGTTCTCCTTGATCGAAGCGTGGAAGAGGAAGGGGTGCTGGTCGACGAGCGCCCAGCATCGGAACCACGCGTCGGGATCGATCTCCCGCAAGTCGATGCCGTTCACGCGGACGCTCCCGGCGACCGGGTCGTGGAAGCGGGCGACGAGGTCGACGAGGGTCGACTTGCCTGCGCCCGAGGGGCCGACGATGGCGACGGTCTCGCCGGCGGCGACCCTCAGCGACACGCCGTCGAGGACGGTCTCCTCGCCGTAGGAGAAGACCACGTCGCGCAGCTCCACTTCCGCGATGGGCGCGTCGATCGGGCGCCGCCCGATCCTCTCCGGGCGGAGATTCGGCTCCAGGTCGAGCACCTCGAAGAGCCTCTCCGTCGCGCCGAGCGACTCCTGCACCGTCTGGTAGGCCTTCGAGATGCGGCGGATGTGCTGGTACATCGTGCCGAAGGCGAAGAACCAGAGTCCCATGGAGCCCACGTCCTGCAGCATCCCGAGCTTCAGGTGCGCGTAGCCGATGCCGCAGAGGAGGAGGGCGAAGCCCGCGTGCGTGAGCACGTGCGTGCTCCCCTCCGTCAAGGCCTTCGCGCGGACGACGGACATCGCGCGGTGGATCCAGCGATGGTTGATCTCGCGGAACTCCTCCAGCTCGCGCTCCTCCATGCGGAACGCCTTCACGACGCGGATCCCCGTGAACATCTGGTTCATCGCCTCGGTCGACTCGCCGAGCGCCGCGAGCGACTTCTTCGAGCCCTTGCGCACGCGCTTCCCGAAGACGAGCAGCGGAACGACGATCAGCGGAACCAGCAGGACCACGAGGAGCGTGAGCTCCGGCATGCTCACGACGGCGAGCAGCAGGTTCCCGAGGAGCTGCGCCGGCTCGAGGACGAGGTCGTCGAAGAGGAGCGCCAGCGCCGTCAGCACCACGGCGACGTCGGTGGTGGCCCGCGAGAGGAGGTCTCCCTTGCGCGCCGACGTGTGGTAGCCCATCCCGAGGCGGAGGATGTGGGCCGCCAGATCCTGCCGGAGGTCGGCGAGGATGCGGAGCGAGAGGCCGCGGGATAGCTGCAGGAAGACGAACTGCGAGAGCGCGCCGAGGGCCGTCATCAGCACGACGCCGACGCCGATCACCACGAGGAGCCCGATCTTCTGGCCCTCCGCGGCGCTGTCCGATTGGCTCGCGAGACCGGGGATCCATCCCGTGAGCCAGGGCTGCGCCTCGAGGAGGAATCGGTCGAGGCCGCCGACGAGGCCCGTCGCCGCCACCTCGTCGCCGACTCCCGAGGGACGCAGGCCGAGGATCGAGTTGATGAACGGGGCCAGGAACAGGAAGGGCGCCTTCATGAGGGCGCCCGTCACGATTCCCGTCAGAACGACGGCGACCGCGCGTCCGCGGTAGCGCCAGACGTAGGGCGCGAAACGCCGGAACGCCTTCCCGAACCGCGTTCCCTTGCCGGCCGACCGAACGGCGCGCGCGACCGGCTCGGACCGCGGCGCTCCGGGAGACGCATCCCGGAGCGCGGGCGCCGATGTGCTATCCGCCAATCTCCACCCGGGTCTTCGCGAGGACCTCGTTGACGAATCGGAGGAACGCGTGGTTCACGTAGTCCTCGCGGACGAGGGCGATCTGCCGATCCTCCGTCAGGTTCGACAGGCGGGCGCCCGGCGTGCGCGCGACCGTGCGCGCGAGGTAGTAGCCGCGGGGCCCGCGCAGCGGACCGACGACGTGCCCCACGGGAGCGCGGAAGAACATGTGCTCCGAGATCGAGTAGCCCTGCAGGAGGCAGACGAGCTCGTTCTCGTGGAAGCGGTCGCTGAGGGGATTGCGCTGCTGCGGGCCGAAGCGGCCGCGGAACGTCGCGTTCGGTCCCGGCTGCTGGTCGGGCCCGAGCTGATCGACGTAGTCGGAGTCGCGCTCGAGGACGTCGAGGAACGTGAAGCCCTTCGCCGCCTCGACGGCCGCCCGCTCGGCGTCCTCCTCGCCGAGACCCTTGGCGAGCGCCTCCTTGCGGGCCGCCGCCGCGAGCTCCGCGCCGTGCCGGATGTCGGCGGCGCCCTTCTCGGCGCGGAGGCGCGCACCCTCGTAGCCCTCCTCGTGCGTCCCGCGCGTGGGGTCGCCCGCGTAGGAGTAGTAGATGCACTCGACGGAGGCCTGGCCGCTCGAGAAGAAGAGCTCGTCGCTCTTCATGTGCTCCTCGAGCACGGCCGTCGTGATGCGCGACTCCTCCGAACGCCGGTAGGACTCGATCATCTGGAAGAACATCCGATAGACCTCCATCGTCGGGAACTTCCGGAAGTGCACCATTCCCGGGAGGTCGAAGGGAGGCGACGGATAGCGGGCGTTCTCGGCCTCGAAGGCGGCGCGCCACTCGGGGCTGCCGGCGGCGAGCCAGTACACGGGGCGCGGCGGGTCGGAGATGTCCTCTCCCTTGGCCCTCGAGTCCGCCGCCTTCTTCTTCGCGGCCGCCCAGGCGGCGTCCTCGCGGGCAACGATCTCCTGACGCACCGCCTCGCGCACGAGGGAGAACTGGATGGCGCGGAGCTGATCGACGTAGGAGCCGAGACCGAGACCGACGACGTCGAGCTCCGACGTCTTGAACTTCTGATCGCCATAGGCGAAGCCGACCTCCGGGGGCAGCCCGTCGAGCGCGTCCTGGAGCTTCACGGTGTCCAGGAGCTTCGTGAGGAGACGGCGCTTCATGAGGAGCACCGCGAGACCGCCGCCCGGGTTCTCCATGCCCTGGGTCATCGTCTTCTTGATGTTCTCGAGGAGGTCCGCGCGCTCCTGCGGCGTGGCATCGGGCTTCACGCTGAGGGCCGCGTCGATCGTCTCGTCGGGCCACTCCTCGGGGTTCGGCGGGAAGAAGACGCTGTCGAAGATCCACTGCGTGCGGAGCGTCCAGGCGAGGCTCTCCTCCGACTGGTGCTGCTGCGCGAGGAATTGCTCCCAGGAGACGTTGGGCGCCCGCTCCTCGATGGAGCGACGGAAGTCGTCGTACTTCTTCTGGAAGACCTCCGGCGCGAGCGTGTACTTGGAGATGTCCTTCCCCTCGGAGCGCCAGCGGTCGAGCACCTTCTTGGTCGCCATGTCGAGCCGGAGCGCGGCGATCGGCGACTGGCCCGAGAAGTAGAGCGCCGTGCGCTGCACCTCCAGCGAGGGCACGCGATTCCCGTTCACCACGAGGGCGGGCCAGGCGGGATCTCCCTTCGGCAGGGACTCGACGCCCTGACGCAGGATCGCGGCCTGCCGCAGGAGCTCGTCGAGCGGCGCGTCGCCGTCGCCGAGGGCCGAGGCCGCGACCGAGCTCGGGAGGACCGCCGCGAGAGGGAGGAGGAGTGCGAAGAACCGGAAGCGTCTCGAAGTCATGGGGCCGTCGTGCGGAGAGGTCGAGCGCGCGAGGTCGCCGCGAGGGTCCCGCGCGCGGTCCCGGGGAGCCGCGGCAATGGCGCGGCCCTTCGGGCGGAAGAGTCTAGGAGGCTGCCGGAGGATCGTCCACGTCGCGGGCCGAGCGACCCGTTGTCGCCAGCGTTGCTGCGCCTCCTCTCGCCGACTCCGTGCATCGGAGTCTTCGGGAGCTGCTTCGGTCGTCCACGCCGGGGCGAAGAGCGGCGCACCCTACGGAGGGTGGCCCGCGGCCGTTGGGTTTCGCGCCGCCGCGCGCCCTTGATCGGTTTCCCCTCTCCGACGGCGCCGGTACCCTCGCCCCCGATGCTCTACGACCCGAGGACCATCGCCTTCCTCTGCGAGGTGTTCCATCCGCCGGTGGCCCACGAGGCACCGAGGATCCAGGCGATCCACGCCGAGCTCTTCGCCGACCCGCGAACGGGCTATCGGAACCTCCACTTCGGCCCGGGCACGGCGACGCTGTCGAACTCCCTCGCCACGCCCAACGCCAACTCGTCCGTGCAGATCCTCGGCGATCGGCTCCGGCTCACGGAGGAGCTCACCGAGAGCTCCATGGACGACTTCCTCGGCCGGCTGGAGCGCGTGACGCGGCTCGGCGGCACGAAGCTCGAGATCCCCGTCTACACGGCGTGCCAGGTCTCGGTGCGGACCCTCGTGAACCCGCGCCACTACCGCGACTCGCGCGAGTTCCTCGCGCGCGGCGTCTTCCGCTTCGGCGAGGAAGACCTCACGACCTTCGGAAGGCCGAGCCAGATGCTCGGACTGCGCATGGTCTTCCCGCAGTCGGGGACGGAGCGGGCTTTCTATTCGCTCCGGATCGAGTCCTACAACGGCGACCCGCGCTCCATCTACATCGAGAACGTCGGCACGTTCCCCGGCATCGTTCCCGCCGCCGAAGCGGGCCGCCTCACGGAGTGCGTGCGCGCCACCTACGACTTCATCGTCGAGCGCGCGCTGGCGTTCCTCGGACGGTTCGACGCGAAGACGGAGGACGGTCGCGCGTGAGCGCGCGCGCAGCGTTGGCCGGCGCGCTCCTGCTGGCATCCGCCGCGGCCGCCTGCGGCGGAGGTGCTCCGAGCGCGCCCCCGCCGGCCGGCACGGCGCTCACGGTCGACGGGGAGCCGATCCTGCTGGAGGAGATCGAAGCGCTCCGGTTCTGGCTCCTCGGTCTGCGCCCGGAGCTCGGCGACGACACCTCGCGGTCGCAGGTGGTGGCGGCGGCGCTGTTGCCGCGCGCGCTGGCGCGACACGACTTCCCCGAGGGGATCGCGGCGGCGAAGGAGCGGGCGCTCGCCGCCATGGCGGTGCTCCGCTCGCGGCGGCCCTTCGAGACGGTGCAGGCGGACTTCAGCGCCGTCGCGGCGCCGCCGGCTCCCGTGACGGTCTCGTGGCGGGAGATCGATCCGTTCCTCGGCGCGGCGGTCTTCGGCCAGCCCTCCGGCTACGTGACGGAAGAGCCAGTGGAGACCACCTACGCGTGGGTCATCGCGCGCGTCGACCTGCCGATCCCCGAGCCCGGCCCGTCGCAAGTGGGCGTGATCCTGAGCACCATCGAGTTCCCCTACGATCCGCGCCTCACCGACCCGGACGCGCGCCTCGCGCACAACGCGGACCGGATGAAGCGCGCGCGCTACGAGGAGCACGTCCCCGGCGCGTTCCGCTGGCTCCCGCCCTTCCTCGCCGCGACGCTCGTTCGCTAGGAACACCTCCATGCCGCATCCGATGCTCCCCCTGCTGCTCCTCGCGCTGCTCCCCGCCGCCGACGATCCGCCGGCTCCGGCGACGCGGCCCGCGACGGAGCCCTGGCCCAAGCTCGACGCCGTGCAGGCGAAGGAGCTGGGGATCCAGATCGAGAGCCTGAAGCGCGTCGATGCCGACCTCGTGGCGCCCGTCGCGGAGCGCATCGCGGAGTTCGGGAAGGGCGCCGTGCCGTTCCTCCACGAGTCGATGGCGCGGCAGAAGCCCGAGGCCGACGGCAGCGATCCCGAGATCGTGACGCGGCTGCTGCTGCCCCTCGACCGGCTCGTCGACGCCGGAGACGAGCTGCGGGTCGCGAAGGACGCCACGCACCGGAGCGTCTTCGTGCGCCGCTTCTCCCTGCGGAAGCTCGGCGCCTTCGGGTCGGCCGAGGCGCTGCCGGTCGCGAAGAAGGCGCTGCAGGACAAGGACGAGGAGACGCGCTTCGAGGCGACGCTCGCCTGCTTCGCCCTCGGATCGATCGACGGGCTCCCGGAGCTCCTCGCCGCCGCGCGCGACCGCTGGCCCCGCGTCGGCCGTCGCATCCGCGCGGCCGTCGAACGGAACCGGTCGGAGGAGGCGACGGAACGGCTCCTCCCGCATCTCGGCGCGAAGGAGTGGCAGGACGTCTGCGCCGCGCTGCGCCTGCTCGCCGGCGTCGGAACCAAGCGGAGCGTCCACACCGTGGCGCGCCACCTCGACAGCACCGATCACCGCATCAAGGAGGACGCCATCAACGCACTGCGCGGCATCGTGGACGGCGAGCCGCCGCTGGAACGGCTCTCCGCCTTCGATCTGGCGGAGATGGCCGCCGCCTGGAGGAAGAAGATTTGACGCGATCGACCTCCGGCGCCCGCGCCGCGTTCCTCGGCGCGCTCCTCGTCGCGCTCTGCCTCGCTCCGCAGGCCATGGCGCAGCGCGGACGCGACAAGGGCTGCCCCTGGTGCAAGGACGATCCGAAGGTGCTCGAGGCGGCGGGGCTCGTCGGCCACGGCAAGATGCCCTTCGGCAAGAACGACAGCGAGGAGATCAAGGCGTTCCTCAGCTACACGGACCCGATCTTCCTGGAGAGCGCCCACTTCCGTGTCGCGTCGACGCTGGAGGAGTTCACGATCCCAGAGCGTCAGTGGAAGCAGTACGCGGCGGAGCTCGAGGGTCTCCGGCGCAAGCTCCCGACGATGCCGAAGCGCCTGAAGACCCTCGACCCGTGGCTCCGCCTCCACCTCTACGCCGAGCGCTGCGAGCAGCGATTCGCGCGGTTCCTGGAGATCATCGACCGCAAGGAGTCCGACTTCCCGCCGAAGCGGATCTTCGGACAGAAGTACATGGGCGAGGGTGCCTACCTCGGCATGAAGGAGAAGTTCGAGGTCTTCCTCCACAAGGACATCCGCGCCTTCACCGACTACCTGCGCGAGCACTCCGGGAGCACGGTGAAGAAGACGAAGCGCGAGCACTACGTCTCGAGGGGAGCGCTCGGCGTCGTGATCCCGGCCATGGGCGACCTGCGCGACGACGAGAACCTCCACGCGCACCTGAGCCACAACCTCGGTCACAACTTCCTCCTCGGCTACAAGCACTACTCCTATGAGCCGCCCCTCTGGATCGAGGAGGGCTTCGCGCACGTCTTCGAGAAGGAGGTGAGCCCCGAGTACAACTCCTTCGACAGCGAGGAGGCGGCGATCGGGGAGATGTACCAGGGGTCCAACTGGTACGAAGGCGTCCTGAAGGCCCTCGACCGCGGCAAGGCTGCGTCCCTCGCGGATCTGATGCACAAGAAGGGGTTCTCCGACCTCGGGAAGGAGGACCACCTCATCGCCTGGTCGAAGGTCGAGTTCCTCATGTCGCAGCATCCCAAGGCCTGGGCGAAGCTGCTCGACGTCCTGCGCGGCCGCGTCGACGACCAGGGCTACACGGACGGCGGGAACCTCCTCGACGTGCAACGCGACTTCTTCCGCGACGAGTTCTCCTGGAGCTTCGCCGACTTCGACCGAGAGTGGGAGAAGTGGGTCCGCAAGGCCTATCTCGGGAAGCAGGTCCGATGACGGGGACACGCGCGGCCCTCGCGATCGTCGCGGCGATCGTCGCCGGCGCGCCGGCCGCGGTCGCGCAGGCGCGCAAGCCCGCGGGCGAGGTCTGCAAGTGGTGCGAGAACGACCCGAAGCGGCTCGCGGCGGCGGGCGCCGTCTCGCACGGCCCCATGATCCTCGGCAAGTCCGACAGCAATCATCTCGCGCAGACGATGCCGGGGAAGCCGTTCCTCTTCCTCGAGACGCCCCACCTGCGCATCGCGTCGAGCCTCGACTCCGAGTCGGTCTCCGCGAGGGACCGGCCGCGCGTGGAGAGCCTCCTCGCGCGGATGCGCGAGGCGTTCCCGAAGATCCCGAAGCGCGTCACCGTGCTCGACCCGGCGCTGCGGCTGCATGTCTTCGGCCTCGCGAGCGAGAGCTTCTACCAGCGCTTCCAGGAGCTTCTCCGCGTGAAGGACGAGGACTTCCCCGAGTCGCGGCTCCCGGAGGGCCCCTTCATGGGAGACGGGCGCTATCTCGGCGAGAAGGAGAAGTTCGAGATCGTGATGCACCACGACCGCCGCACGCACCACCTCTACACGCGCGAGGCCACCGGAGCGACGGTGACCGACGCCCTGCGGTGGCACCTGAAGGACCCCCATCGAATGATGGTCTCGATGCCGGCGGAGGACAGCGATCTCTCGCAGGACCGCTTCCTCTATCCGCACGCGCGGCACAACCTCGCGCACCTCTTTTTCTGCGCCTACAAGCACTTCTCCTTCGATCCTCCCCCGTGGCTCGACGAGGGTCTCGCCCACGCGATGGAGCTCGAGGACGCGACGGACTTGAACGTCACCTACTGCGGCGAGGAGGGCGCGGCGCCGGAGCGCGATCCGTCCAGCGACTGGTGGGCACGCACGCGCACGCTCCTCCAGCGCGACAAGGCGCCCTCCCTCGCCGAGCTGGTCCACCGGAAGTCCTTCGCCGAGCTGAAGCGCGAGGATCACGTGATCGCGTGGTCGAAGGTGCGCTTCCTGATCGACGAGCACGGCGAGAAGTTCGCCCGCTTCCTCGGCGACCTGAAGGGACGCCTCGACGAGCGCGGCTACCCGACCGGCAAGGACCTCCCGGGCGCGCAACGGACGCTGCTGCGCGAGATCTGGGGCTGGTCGCTCGAAGACTTCGACGTCGCCTGGAAGGAGTGGGCCGCGAAGGCGGGCCCGCCGGCGAAGTAGCGCCCGGAAGCGATCAGGCCGGGAGGAAGCCCGACCCGTCGCGGCGCAGCAGCCGGTCGTTGTCGGGGCTCCAGGCGACGAATCGATAGAGCGGCGCCAGCGAGCGCAGCGCCGCCACCGCCTCGTCCACGAAGGCAGCGTCGCAGGCGCGCGGGTCGTCCTTGCCGATCGTGCGGTAGCAACGGAGCTGGTGCTTGCCGATCTCGAAGTAGCGGAAGACCTCCAGCAGTTGATCGCGGCCGATCGCGTCCGTCGCGTGGAGCGTCGCCCAGTCGTGGAGCCGGAGGTGGAAGCCCGGCGCCGCCCGCAGCAGCTCGGCGAGCGCTCGCTGTCCCGCGTCGTCGCTCCCGCAGCGCTGGACGAGATTCTGCGCGTCGTACCAGGCCTCGGCGCCGAGCCGCAGCCCGAGCTGCAGTCCCAACTCGTCGATGGAGACGAAGAAGGCCGCGTTCGCGTGGCCGGGATCCACGTCCTTCCCGAGGTCGGGCCCGACGGCCCGCGCGAACGCGCGTCGCGCCTTCGCGTCGCGGAAGAGCGCGGTCCATTGCGCGACGACCCGCATGTGGTTCACGGAGAACGGGTGGTGGAGGCTCTCGCGCCGCTCGAGAGCGAGGCCGTCCTTCGCCAGCGCCGCCTTCGCCGCGTCGCCGATCGCCTGCAGCTTGTGGCGCACCTGGAGCCGCCGCGCGTTCAGCGAATCGTCGGAGCGGTTGCGCGGCTCGTAGAGGCGGAAGTCCTCGGGACGGAAGGGCGTGAAGGAGATCGGAGCGGGCATCGCGCGCGAGGATACGAGAATGGCGGCGAGCGCTCTCGTCGCGTCGTCCCGCGCGGCGATCGCTCCGCGCCGCGCGCCTCCCCGTGGAACTCCTCTCCCTCCCCGACGCCCTCGACCGAGCCCGCGCCGACGCCGCCGTGCACGCGCTCTGGCCGGGCCTCTCGCGACGCACGGCGCGCAAGCTCGTCGAGTGCGGAGCCGTGGGGCGCGCGCGCGACGGGGAGGCTCCCGTCGCCCTCGCGTCGCCGCGCGAAGCGCTGCGGGCCGGCGACACGCTCGCCCTCGACCCGTCGGCGGTCGAGCGCTCCATCGCGCTGGGACTGCGGGTCGTGAACGAGGACGACGCGCTCCTCGTCCTCGAGAAGCCCGCCGGCCTCGCCGTCCACGGAGGGCCGCTCGTCGACGATTCCGTCGCGGCGCGCCTCGCGGAGGCATGCCCCGGCGCCGGTCTCGCGCACCGCCTCGACCGCGGCACCTCGGGTCTCCTCCTCGTCGGCAGGTCCGCCGCGGCGCTGCGGGGGCTCGCGTCGGACCTCGATTCGATCGAGCGCACCTACACGGGTCTCGTCCTCGGCGTCGTCGATCGCGACACGACGATCGACGTTCCCCTCCGCGTCCTCGACGAGCCCATGGGCGCGAAGCCGAAGGTCGTGCCCGACGCGGCGGAGGGCCAGCCGGCGCGGACGCACGTCCGCGTCGTCGCGCGCTACGCCGACGCGTCGCTCGTGGAGCTCCGTCTCGAGACGGGACGCACGCACCAGATTCGCGCGCACCTGCTGCACCTCGGACATCCCCTCCTCGGCGACCCGCGCTACGGCGACGCCGCGCGCAACGAGTGGGCGCGCGCGACCCTCGGCGTCGCGCGCCCCATGCTCCACGCGGCGCGCCTCGCCTTCGCGCATCCGTCGAGCGGCGAGCAGGTCGAGTGCGAAGCATTCGCGCCGGCCGATCTCGCGCGGGCCGTCGCCCACTTCCGTCGCGCCCCGCGCGCGCGCGCGGATCGTTGACAGCCTCCCGACCCCCGGTACCCTCGCGCGCGACCGACCGAGCGGGCGTAACTCAGTTGGTAGAGTGTCAGCTTCCCAAGCTGAATGTCGTCGGTTCGATCCCGATCGCCCGCTCCAGCTTCCGACGGGAACGGGAGGACACGAGAGAGAGAGAGAGAGAGAGAGAGAGAGAAAGGGAGAGAGAGAGAGAGAGGACGCTTCGGATCGAGGCCGAAGGTTCGCAACCCGCGCCTCAGCGATCGGGTCGCGCGATCTTCCGCCGGGTCGAGCCCACGTACACCTGGCGCGGCCGTCCGATGCGGAAGTCCGGGTCGCGGCGCATCTCGATCCACTGCGCGATCCAGCCGGGCAGCCGTCCGAGCGCGAACATCACCGTGAACATGTTCACGGGGATGCCGATCGCCTGGTAGATGATCCCCGAGTAGAAGTCGACGTTCGGGTAGAGCTTGCGGCTGACGAAGTACTCGTCCGAGAGCGTGATCTCCTCGAGCCCCATGGCGATGTCGAGCAGCTGACCGGACGCGCCCTTGCTCTTCACCACTTCGGCGCAGGCCTCGCGGAGGATGCTCGCCCGCGGGTCGTAGCTCTTGTAGACGCGGTGTCCGAAACCCATCAGCCGCGTGGTGTCGTTCTTGTCCTTGGCCCTCTCCAGGAATCGCTTCGCGGAGCCGTCGTTCGTCGCGATGTGCTGGAGCATCTCGATGACCTTCTGGTTGGCCCCGCCGTGGAGCTCCCCCCAGAGGGCGCTGATCCCCGCCGAGATGCTCGCGAAGAGGTGAGCGTGCGAGCTCCCCACGATGCGCACCGTGCTCGCGGAGCAGTTCTGCTCGTGATCGGCGTGGAGGATCAGGAGCAGATCGAGGACCTTGGCGACGACGGGATCGACGGCGTACTCCGCGCACGGCGTCGCATACATCATGTGGAGGAAGTTGCTCGTGTAGTCGAGCCGGTTGACCGGATACATGAACGGCTGGCCGAGGGAGTGCTTGTAGGCGCAGGCCGCGAGCGTCGGCATCTTGGCCAGCAAGCGGACCACGCCCTCGTCGATCCCCGCGTCGGACTCCGGCGCCTGATAGAAGGTCGCGAGCGCGCCCACGGCCGCCACCATCGTCGCCATCGGGTGCGCGTCCTTCGGCAGCGCGCTGAAGAAGCGACGGAAGTCCTCGTGCAGCATCGTGTGCGTCGTGATGCGCTCCTCGAAGGATAGCCGCTCCTCGGATCTCGGCAGCTCCCCGTGGATCAACAGCCAGGCCACGTCGAGGAACGTGCTCTTCTTCGCGAGATCCTCGATCGCATACCCCCGGTAGCGGAGCACTCCCTTCTCGCCGTCGATGAACGTGATCGCGCTCTTGCAGGAGCCGGTGTTCCCGTAGCCCGGGTCGAAGGTGATCAGGCCGGTCTCCTTTCGAAGCGTGCGGATGTCGATGGCGCGCTCGTTCTCCGTTCCTTCGAGGATCGGAAGCTCGTAGGTCTTGTCGCCGATGCGGAGCTGGGCGTGAGCTTTCGGGCCCTCGGTGGCGGGCGTCTTGGACATGATCGGAGCTTCGAGGTCGTGAGAGTGGCGAGCGGATCCGGCGAGCCGAAGGAATTCGAGGGGCGACGATGGTAGCGGCCCGCGCGCGATCCTCGGCGCCGCGGCGTCCCCGAAGCGCTCCCCTCGGCTCCCGCGGCGCGGTCTCCTACGGAACTCGCTCGAACGCCTCGGCGACGAGACGCCCATCGCCGCGCAGCACCTTCGGGAAGAGCGCCTCCACCCGCGCTCTCGGCAGGATCCCCGTGCGGCCGAGCGCGTCCAGCGCGCCGAGGGCGGCGAGCGACTCGAACTCGTTCCCCGACTCGGCGACCTCGGCGAGCACCGCCGCGGCGCGCTCCGCCTCGCCGAGATGGCCGAGGGCCTCGGCGGCGACGACACGCACGTCGAGGACGGGATCGCCGAGGAGGCGCAGGAGAGCTTCCTTCATCGGCGCCGCGGACTCGCCGAGCACGAGGGCGCCCGTGGCGCCCCAGGAGCGCAGGACTCCGTCGTCGGAGGCGCAGAGCGCCCGGAGCTCGTCGAGCCTCGACGCATCGCGCGCGCTCCCGACGAAGGCCGCCTCGGCGACCCGCTCCGGCGAGTACCCGGCGCCGCGAACCACCTCGTGGATCGTCGTCCCCTCGGCGAGACGCGCGCGCATTCCCTCGGGCACGAGCCCCGGATCCCGCGACGCGATCAGCTCGCGCTTCAGGAGGGCCCGCAGTCGCGCCGCCACCTCGGCGAGATCGGGATCGCCCATCCGGTTCCTCGTCTGGAAGGGATCCTCGACGACGACGTAGAGCTCCTCCGGGTCCTTCGGCAGCCAGTAGCGCGCCTGCACCTCGTCGCAGAGCCCCTTCCGGAAGACCTCGTGCCAGGAGCGCATGCTCGCGAGCACGCGGAAGGGATAGGCGTAGGGCTGCCCCATGGGCCGATGGGGCGAGAAGTTCTTCACGTAGAGGTGCTCGCGCGTGCGGATCGCGCGCACGGTGTCGGATCGCTCGTCCATGCGCCCGCGGAACAGCACCACGTGGCCGCGCGCGCCGGCCCTCGGCCCGGCGAAGGGCGTCCCTTCCCAGACGCGCGGCACCTCGATCCCGGCGAGGCTCGCGGTCGTGGCGGCGACGTCGACGAAGGTCACCAGGCCGTCGACCCACGCTCCCGGCTTCGCCGGCGCCAGATGCCGCCACTTCTCGGGGAAGCGCACGACGAGCGGCACGCGCGTGCCCGCGTCGTTCGTGCTGCGCTTCCCGCCCGCGAGCGCGCCGCCGTGGTCGCTGAAGTAGAAGACGATCGTGTTCCCGGCCTCGCCGGACGCCTCGAGCTCCGCCAGCGTCTCGCCGACCCACCGGTCCATGAGCCAGACGTTGTCGAAGTAGCGCGACCAGTTCTCCCGGATCGCCGGCGTGTCCGGGTGGTAGGGGGGGAGCAGCACGCTCTCCGGAGGCACGATCCGCTCCGGAGGGTTCACGGCCTTCCGGCCGAGGTACTGCCCGTCGGAAGCCTCGCCCTCGTGCGTGAGGAGCGTGTTGAAGACCGCGAAGAAGGGCACCCCCTTCGGGCGATGCCGGTAGTGCGCCGACTCGCCGTTCTCGTGCCAGAGCCTCTCGGCGTCGCCGCTGCCGTCCTTCGCGAAGCCGGCGCCGTTGTAGTCGGTCTTCGCGTTGTTCGTGCAGTAGTAGCCAGCCTCCCGGAGGAGCCCGTTCAGGAACACCACCGACTCCGGGAGCCGCACGCGGCTCCGGTGGTCGTGGATGCCGAGCGTGGTGGCGTTCATCCCCGTGATCAGCGTCGAGCGCGCCGGCGAGCAGACGGGCGAGGGCGAGAAGGCGTTCCGGAAGCGCACTCCCTCGCGCGCGAGCGCGTCGAGCCAGGGCGTCCGCGCGCGCGGATCCCCGTAGCAGCCGAGGTTCGGGCTGTTGTCCTCGCTCGTGAGCCAGAGGATGTTCGGGCGGTCGGGGGGAACGCCTTGGGACGAGTTCGCCGCCAGGATTCCCAGGGGCGCAACGAGGCAGGCGGCCTGCCACCCAGCCATGAAACGCCGACGCCCGTCCGGGGGTGTTCGATGCATGGCCCGCATCCTCGCTCGCCTCCCCCGCACCGCGCGCATCTCCTTCCGGGCGGCGGCTGCCGCCGCGGCAGTCCTCGGCCCACCCGGGCTCGCCGCCGCCCAGCAGCCCCTCCACTCCGTCCTCGGCTCCGGCCTCGGGGGTCGGCTCGGGGCCAGCGTGATCGCCTGCGCCGACGTGAATGGAGACGGCCAGCCCGACTTCGCCGCCGGCGCCCCCTTCGACGACACGGCGGGCGTCGACGCGGGCGCCGTTCGCTTCTTCTCGGGGACGACGGGGGCGGAGATCCCGCTCAAGGCGATCTACGGCCAGGCTCCGGGGGATCGGCTGGGGCACGCGATGATCGCGACGTCTCCGGGCGCACTCGTCGTCTCGGCTCCCTTCGCGGATGCGAACGGCGCCGACTCGGGCCGGGTCTACTTCGTCGATCCGGTCTCGGGAGGCTTCACGAACATCGTGGGAGGCTCCGTCGCCGGCGACCGCCTCGGATGGTCGCTGGCGAATCTCCCGATCGGCACCACTCCCTACCTGATCGCCGTCGGCGCTCCCTACGCGGACACGCTCGCCGTCGACGGAGGCCGCGTGTACGTCCTCACCGCTGCGGGAGCGCTCTCCCTCTTCCCGACGATTCTCGCAGGCACCCAAGCATCGCAGCACTTCGGCTGGTCCGTGAGCGGCGGGTGCACCGTGCTCTTCGACGCCAGCCTGACGGCGCGCCTTGCCGTCGGATCGCCCGACTACGACGGGGCCGCGGGCGCCAATGCGGGTCGCGTCGACCGGTATCTCGGCACGGCGACATCTCCGAGTCCGATTCTCTCGCTCAGCGACACGTGGCACGGGCCTTCGAGCGGAGAACGCTTCGGCGCCGCCGTGCTCGAGACGACGCCGCTCGACGCGACCGTCTACTTCAGCTACGTCGTGGGCTCCCCGAGCTTCTCGTCGAGCCGAGGGAAGATCACGGCGCTCTCGGGGATCGGCCCGCTCCTCTACACCGCGCAGGGTCTCGCGACCGGCTCCGAGCTCGGAGCGTCTCTCGCGAGCGTCGGGAACATCGCCCAGTCGGTCGTCACCGAGCTCGCCGTCGGCGCGCCCGGCGCCGCGAATGCGGGCGCGACCGTCGGTCAGGTCTGGGTCCTCGATGGCTCGAACGGGGCGCTTCTCTCGACGCTGAGCGGAACCGTCACGGGCGGTCGATTCGGGGAGTCGATCTCGTACGTCGGAGACTGGAACGGCGACCTCGCGAAGGACCTGCTGATCGGGGCGCCCGATGTCGACCTCCCCGCGAACGACTCGGGGAACGTCCAGATCCGCGCCCTCCTCACGGGGAGCCTCGTGCGGTCGGCGGACGGCCCCGCGCGCGGAGACCATCTCGGTCGTTCTCTCGCTTCCGTCGGCGACATCGACGGGGACGGCGCCGGTGACTGGATCGCCGGAGGCCCCGCGGCCTCGCGCGTCGTGTCCTTCCCCTTCCCTTCGGTCACCCACGGCACGGGCATGGTGCGTCTCGTGTCGGGAGCCACGGGCGCGAGCGTGCGCCTCCACTACGGATCGGGATCGGGCGAGGAGCTGGGTTGGTCCGTGGCGGGCGTAGCCGACCTCGATCTCGATGGAGTGCCCGACTACGCCGCCGGCGCGCCCCAGCGCGCGTCGTCGTCCCTCGCGCCGGGCCTCGCACGGATCTACTCCGGCGCGACGGGCGGGGCGCTCTTCACGCTCGCGGGCACTTCGAATGGAATGGAGGCCGGCTACTCCGTCGCGGGTATCGGCGACGTGACGCTCGACGCGCGGCCCGACGTGGCCGTCGGTGCTCCCGCCTCGACGAACGGCACTCTCCTCACGTTCTCGGGCGCGAGCGGCCTCCTCGTGGGCTCGGTGCAGGGCGGAGCCGCCGGGGAGCGCTTCGGCCACGCGGTCGCGGGGCTCGGTGCGGATGTCTCCGGCGACGGCAGGCCCGAGGTGATCGTCGGCGCTCCGCTCTACGACTCGGCCGGGAACGATCGGGGGCGCGTGTATCTGCTGCGGAGCGTGACTTCGATGCTGACCCAATGGACGTCCTCGGGCGCCGCTGCGGGAGACCAGCTCGGCACCTCGGTGGCGGCGGCAGGCGACATCGACCGCAACGGCGTCCCCGACGCGGTCGCCGGCGCCCCCTTCTTCGGCTCGCTCGAGACGGGCGCCGTGCGCGTTCTGTCGGGATCGAACGGTGCGCAGATCGGCTTCGCGGCGGGCTCCGACTCCTTCGGCCTGCTCGGCGGGGCCGTGGCGGGGCTCGGAGACGTGGACGCGGACGGACATGCCGACGTCGCCGGCGGCGCGCCGCAGGAGAACCTCGTGCCCGGGAACGGCCGCGTCGTCGTCGTCTCCGGGAAGCTCGGCAACGTGCTTCTCACGATCGCGGGAACGGGCAACGAGGCGCTCGGCACCGCGCTCTGCGGTCCGGGCGATCTCGATGGAGACGGCCTCGCCGACCTCGTGGCCGGCGCCGCGCGTTCGAACCTCGTCTGCTCGAGCTCCGGCGCGGCGCGCTCCACGTCGATGCGGGCCGCGGGCGTCTCCTTCTTCGGCGCGAGCACGAACGGCTGCGCCGGGCCGCAGCTGCTCACGACCCACGGCGTTCCGGCCCTCGGGAACGCGGCCTTCGGCTTTCGCTCGACGCAAGGTCCGCCGTCGTCCCTCGGTCTCCTCCTCGCGGCGAATGTCGCCGACCCCGCGGGCGCCGACGTCTTCGGCATCGGCGTGGCGCTCCACGTCGATCTCCTCTCCTCGACGGAGGTCTACTCCTTCGACCTGCCGACGGACGCGAGCGGCTACGGCGCCCTCGCGTCGCCGATCACGAACCCGTCGCTCGTCGGACTGACCTTCCACCTCCAGTCGATCTTCTACTGGGGCGGATCCTGTTCGCTGCCGCCCTACGCGCTCTCGGGAAGCCAAGGGCTCTCGATCGTGGTCCAATGAGCGGCGCCGGAGGGCGCGTCGCCCGACGCGCTCGCGCCGGCGGATTCTCCCGGACTCTTCGAGGATCGGATCCTCCGAGGCCGCTCCCATGGCCCATCGAACGGTCTCCTACGGCGTCGCGACGATCCTCCGCTCCGGCCTGCTGTCGAGCCTCCTCGCCGGTCCTCTCGTCGCCCAATCGACGATCGCGACGATTCCCGCGCCGGCCAGATCCACGGTCTTCGGGAGCGCCGTCGGCATCGCAGGCGACGTCGACGGCGACGGCCGCGTCGACGTCGTCGTCGGCGACTGGTTCTTCGGGACCGCGGGGATCCCCGGCTCGGCGCAGGTTCTCTCGGGCGCGAACGGATCGGTCCTGCATACATTCGTGGGGACGAACTTCGGCGACACGCTGGGCCGCTCCGTCGGCCCCGCCGGCGACCTCGACGGAGACGGCTGCGCCGACGTGCTCGTCGGGGCGCCGATGCACTTCTGCGATTGCCCCAGCAATGGGTACGTGCGCGTCTACTCGGGGCGCACCGGCGCCGTCCTGAGGCAGATCTTCGGCGCGCACCACTTCGGCTGGTCGAGCGCGCACGTGGGCGACCTCGACGCCGACGGCTCACCGGACTACGTGGTCGGCGCTCCTGCGAGCTACTTCTTCACGCTGAGTGAAGGGAACGCGAGCGTGTATTCGGGAGCGAGCGGCGCCTTCCTCTTCGCCGTCTCCGGGACGACCAACGGGAGCTTCCTCGGCGTCGCCGTCTCGGGCGCCGGCGACGTGAACGCCGACGGCATCCCCGACGTCGCCGTCGGCGCACCGCAGTGGTTCGAGGTCACTGGTCCCGCCGGCATCGGACCCGGATCGATGCGCCTCCTCTCGGGCCTCGACGGCTCGACGCTCTGGACCGCCGCGGGCATCGCCCTCGACGACGGCTACGGCGCCGCGCTCGCGGCAGCCGGCGACGTCGACGGCGACGGGCTCGCCGACGTCCTGGTTGGCGTCCCCGGGAACGACGCCGCGGCGCTCGACGCGGGACGCGCCGTGCTGCTCTCGGGAGCGGGAGGCGCCGTGCTCCGAACGCTCGAGGGAGCGGCGGCCGGCGACCGCCTCGGCGCGTCGGTGGCCGGTCTCGGCGACGTCGACGTGGACGGCGTTCCCGACCTCGCCGCCGGCGCTCCCTTCTCCGACAGCCCGGCGGCGGATTCCGGGAGCGTGCGCGTCGTCTCGGGATCGACGGGCGCGACGCTCGCCACGTTCGTGGGAGCGACGGCGGGTGCGAAGCTCGGCACGGCCGTTGGCGGCGGCGGCGATCTGGACGGCGACGGCCTCGACGACGCGGTCCTCGGATCGCCGGCGGCCTCGGGCGCGATCGGCGCAACGCTCGTCTCCCTCGTCCCCGCAGGGCTGTCCTTCTTCGGCCTCGGGCTCCCGGGCTGCACGAAGCGCCACCACCTGAGCGCCGGCAGCGCGCCGGCCGTCGGCAACGGGGCCTTCGAGCTTCGCTGCGATCACGCGCCCGCGTCGAGCCTCGGTCTCGGGATCGTGGCGAACGCGGCGGACCCCGGAGGCGCGGACCCCTTCGGACTCGGTGTGCCGCTCTACGTCGACTTCGCCGCCTCCACGGAGATCCTCGCTCTCGACTTCATGAGCGACGCGGCCGGCTTCGGCGCCGCGGCCGCGCCCATCCCTCCGAATCCGCTCCTCCACGGCACGACGTGGCACGCGCAGGCGCTCTGGGCCTGGGGCGCTGCTTGCAGCCTCCCGCCCTACGGGCTGAGTTCCTCGCACGGTCTCACGATCGCGATCCCGTGACGGACGGCGCAAGCCGACCCGCGAGCGCCCACGCCGCGCCGTAGGCCGCGGCTCCCGTGAGCGCCGCGGCGGTGAACCCCGAGTAGGTTCCGATCACGACGCCGAGGACGGAGGCGAGCACCGACGCGGCGCCATTCATGCCCCAGGCCCAGGGAACGAGGCCGTCGGCGCGGGCATGGAGGGCGCGCACGCCGAGCGGCAGCGGGAAGCCCATGACGAACCCGAGGGGCGCGAGCAGCAGGACCGTCACGGCGATGCGCAGCGCACGCGGCTGCGCGAGCGTCGCCGCGAGGAGCGGCGGCACCAGCGAGACGAGAACGACGACGCCCGCCACGACGAGGAGGAGCCCGAGGCGCGCGCCGCGGACGGGCGACCCTCCGAACCACCGTCCCGCCCCGAAGCTGCCGACGCCGGTGCCGACGAGGAACGAAGCCAGCACCGTCGTGAGCGCATAGGTCGGATGGCCGACGTAGAGGCCGAAGCGCTGGATCGCCGGGATCTCGATCAGCATGAAGCCGATCCCGATGGCGCAGAAGTAGAGGAGGCGCGCGACGGTCCCCCGGCCGCTCTCGGCGCGGATGGCGCGGTACCGCGCCACGAAGGGCACGACGAAGGCCGCGAGGACGATCGCGAGCACCGTGAGGAGCGTCGCCACGAGGACGACGACGGCCTGCTCGTTCGCGAAGGTCTCGCCGCGGATCGAGACGACGTCGCCGAGCCGCACGGAGTTGAAGAAGAACGGCCGGTCGTCGGTGGTCGGCGAGACGTCGTAGGGGTACTCGTCGACGAACCGCGCACGGTCGGCGCTCGCGACGAAGCGGCCGATCGGCTCCGTCGGCGGCCGGCCGGGGAGATGGAGTGGCGTGAGGTTCCCCTCGGGGATGCCCTCGAACCGCGACGAGGCGTAGCGCTCGAGCTTCGCGAGGCGCTCGCCCCGGAGAGGGCTCTTCGACCAGAGGATCGACGCGCAGACGGGGTCGCCGTCGATGGGGTCGAGGAACACGGCCAGGTGCTCCTCCGGATGCGCGACGCCGCGACGCCGCATGACGTCCTCCATCAGCACGACCGTCCGGAGGCTGTCGCGGGGCGGATCGCGGTAGTAGCGCGAGAAGTGCACCACGCCGTCGGGCTTCAGGTGGTCGAAGTACTCCTCGAAGGCCTCCACCGTGTAGAGCGCGTTCTCCGCGAGCGCGAAGGCGCCGGCGGCCGTGGCGGCCCAGGTATCGACGACGGAGACCTGCACGAGATCGAACCGCTGGCTCGCGCTCGAGAGCCAGCTCCGCGCCTCGTCGTGGATCGTCGTCACCCCCGGCGCCCTGTAGAGGCCCCCCGACCAGTCCGCGATCGGTCCCTCGCACATGAAGTCGAAGACGATGCCGTTCAGCTCGACGCCCGTGACCCGGGCGCCGTGCCCGAGCGCGACGAGGAGATCGCGGCCGCCGCCGGGGCCGATCACGAGGACCTCCGGTCGCTCCGGGAGGATCACGTAGGGGGTCGCCGCCACGCCCTTCATCACGAAGGGGAGCGCCTTCGAGACGCTCTCGGGCGTCGCCGACTCCTCGAGGCGGAAGAGGAAGGTGCAGGCGTTCCCGTCGATGAGGATCGCGCGCCGCGACGCGTCGTGCGGCTGGTCGTAGACCTTGATGCGCGAGTGGGAGTTCCAGCGCTCGAGGATCGCGGTGCCGGCCTGCTCGGAGTCGGTCTTGCCCCGCGTGTAGACCGGCTCCAGCACCGGCGTCGCGACCTGCCAGAGGAGCAGCGCCGACGTGATCGCTGCGGCGCCGGCTCCGAGGAGCACGTCGCCGCGCGCGGCGGGCCGCGCGAGCAGGAGGGCCCCCAGGCCGAAGAGCACCGCCGCTCCGAGCACGGCCGCCGGCGCGCCGAGCCCGTTCAGCAACGCCACCACGACGGCGCAGCCGAGGCCCGCGCCGACGAGGTCGTAGAAGTAGACGCGGTCGATCTGCCGCGCGTAACGCGCGAGCGCCGCCGAGATGGCGAGCCCCGCGAAGAGGAAGGGCAGCAGGGAGACGAGATAGAGCGCGACGACGTCGGTGCCCAGCAGATCGGCCGCGCTGTCGGACCGGACGGGCACGCGCACGAGGTACGCGAGGGCGCCCGCCGTCGCCAGCGACGCGAACGCGCAGCTCGCCGGGATCACGGCGTCCGCGCGGCGCATCAGCGCGGGCCAGAGGTAGAGCGCGATGCCGCCGACGGCGAGGCCCGCCATGGCGAGCGAGATCGCCACGAAGGCGAAGTGGTACCACATGACCACGGAGAAGAGCCGCGTGAGCGCCACCTGCAGGACGATCACGGCCAGCGAGACGACGAAGACTCCGGCGAGGCCGCGGCGGCCGATGGTGGGACCCGGATGCGTCGGGTCGAGCGCCCTGGAGGCCGGCCGGTCGTCGTCGCGGTGCATGGGAACCCCGCATCGTGCCACAACGCGGCCGATGGGAATCTCCACCCCGCGGCGCCGCTGCGCGGCACGGCGCGCGATGCTCGAATCGAGGCTGCCCCAAAACGTCGATCGAGGGCAGAATCGGCGAGTCCTCCCCGAAGGAATCCGCCCGACCGCCGAGCACCCACCCCGGAATCCCGATGTATCGCTCGATGCGCCTCGCCACGCCGCTCGTCCTCGCGTTCCTTCTCGCCGGCGCCGCCGCCGCCCAGACGACGGGGGCCGTCTTCACCACGTCGAAAGCGGGCCGCGTCGCCCCCGGCAACACGTTCACCTCGAAGCAGCAGGTCTACGTCAACGGCGGGCCCGGGCCCACGTCGCCCTGCACGGCCGCGGGCCTGGCGGACGGCCCCTACTACTTCCAGGTGACCGACCTCGAGGGCACGCGGCTCCTCTCGACGGATCTCCTCGACGACCGAGTCGTCCTCGTCTCCGGCGGCGTGATCTCCGGCACCACGGGCTCGCACGCGATCGGCCGCGGCGACTGCTCCTCGACTCCGGTGCAGCTCGTGCCCTTCTCCGACACGCCGAGCCCGACGGGCGAGTACCGCGTCTGGCTCACGCCGACGTCGGATCTGAGCCCGATCGGCGCGGGCTTCTTCGGCTTCCTCGCGCCCAAGAGCAAGACGTCCGTCTTCAGAGTGCAGACCCCCCACATGCCGGTTCCACAGACGATCTTCCGGGGGACGGCCTTCTACGACTTCGACGAGAACGGGCTGTTGAGCCCCGGCGTCCCGGAGGAAGTGCCGCTCGCCGGGTGGCGCATCGAGATCATCCGCAACGGCGTCGTCGAGGGAGTCACGTTCACGAACGTCGATGGCGTCTACGAGTTCATCCGCGACCGGGACGGCTCCACCTACACGATCCGGGAGATCGCTCCCGGCGCGGGATTCATCCCGAACATCGACGCGGTCTGGCTCGCGAAGACCCCGAAGCAGGGCATCGTCGTCGCGAACGCGCCCATCGTCGCGGGACCCACTTTCGGAAGCGTCGTCCTGGAGCCTCTCGTCGGCGCCGCCTTCGGCAAGGGGTTCTGGAAGAGCAACGGTGCGAAGCCGATCCTCCAGGCCTGCGATCCGCTCTGGCGCGAGGTGCTCGCGGGACCGCCCGAGGATCCCGTCTGCCTGCGCGACAACACGGGAGCGATCTTCACGCTCGACCCCTCGGCGTCCTTCGCCTCCGCTTTCGCCACCTGGGCCAGCTACCTCGGGAGCCCCGCCAACGGACAGGCGGGCTTCATGCTCTCCTCCCAGATGGCGCCGGCGATCCTGAACCGCCACTGCGGAGGCCTCGGCGGCACGATCTACGTGAATGCCCAGCAGGACGGCGTCCTCGTCTCCTTCGAGGACCTGCTCCACGGCGCGACGGCGCTCCTCTGCGATCCCAACGCGAGCGACACGGGGCCGAACACCCCCTTCCCCGAGCTCCGCGACGCGATGCTCAATTGCTACAAGGAGTTCGAGTCGATCAACGCGACGGGATCGATCACGAGCACCCAGGTCGTCTTCCGCACGGCGGAGGTCCCCGCCGACGCCGACGCGCCCTACGTCGGGGCCACCTCCTCGGAGTCCTTCTAGAAGGCCGCGGAGGAAGCGCTTCGCCGAGCGCGCCGCCTTCAGCCGCGGCGCCGCGCGACGAGGCGGAAGCCCATGTCGCCCCCCGTGCGCTCCGCGTTCGTGTAGGCGCGGCTCGCGCAGCGGAAGGCAATCTCGCTCGGCTCGCCCCAGAAGCTCCCGCGCGTGTAGAAGGCCGGCGGGTCCATCTCCTCCACGGCGTCGCGCGTGAGCTCACGCCGTGAGCCCGCCATGTCGAGCACTCCGTAGGGCGAGCGGTCGCGCGGCTCGAAGCCGCCCGGCACGTCGAGGAGCCAATCGGCCTTGCGGTGGCGACCGACCATCAGCGCGAAGTCGAATCGATCGCCCCAGGGAAACGCGCGGCCGTCGGCGCCGCGCGCCGCCTTCTCCCATTCCTCCTGGGACGGCAGGTCGAACTCCCAGGGCTCGCCGGCGCGCTCGGCGCGGGCGTTGCGCCAGGCGACGTAGGCGCGCGCATCGTTCCAGGAGACGCCGTAGAGCGGCGTCTCCGCGCTTCCACGCTCCCAGCCGTATCCGCCGTCCGGGCGGAGCCGAACCAGCCGCTTCGACGATTCCCGCGGCAGGTAGAGGCGGCGCGAGGCTTCGTCGGAAGCCGACGCTTCGATCGCCCGCAGCGTCTCCGGGTCGTTCACGAACTCGAACCACTCCCGATTGGTGACCTCCTTCACGGCGATGAAGAAGCCGGGCAGCTCCCGCACCTCCTCGGCCCGCGGGTCGAAGGCCTGGGGGTCGCCGTGGAAGACGAAGGGCCCCGCCGGCACGTAGACGAACCCCGGCGGCGTCGCGCCCTGCGGGAGGAGCGCGACGCGTGCGCGCGCTTCTCCGTTGCGCGGAACGACGAGCGACAGGACTTGGTCCTCGCGGCCCTCGCCACGCACGAGGAGCCGGTAGGTGCCGGGGTCGGCCTCGATCGCGCGCCCGGCGTCGATGCGGTTCTGTGGCGCGCAGAGGAGCGGCGCCGCCGTCGGCTCGCACCGGATCCCCGAGCGCGCGCCGGGCGGAACCTCGAGGACGACCGGGGCCCCGTCGTGCACGCAGAGGAGCTGCAGCGGAGCGACCGACGGTCCGCCGAGGAGATCCTGCGGCGTCACGCGGCGGAGCTTCGCGCGGTCGCAGGGCATCTCCCCGGGGATCGACGCGAGCGCGAGCCGATCGCCCGGAGCCTCCGGCGTGGCCCGGCCCGCGGGCGCGGTCGCCCAGTCGAAGGCGCTCTCCACGGGCATTCCGTTCAGCGAGACGATCCGATCGACGGGCGGCACGCCGCGCGCCACCAGATCCTCCGGCGGATCGACGAGGAAGAGGCCCTCGCCGCAGGGGGCGCCATTCACGCGCGCGACGAAGTCTCCCGCGCGAAGGCCGGCGGCCGCGGCGAGGGAACCCTCCTCGATGGAGACGATGCGCTGGCAGAGATCGCCCGGGAGGAGTGCGTCGCGCCACGGCCCGTCCTCGACCCAGCCGATGCCCGTCGTCGGAGCCGGCACGAGTCGCGGCACCACGGGCTCGTCGTCTCGCACCGACTCGTAGGGCTCCTCGCGGAAGAGGAACACCTCCGCCGACGGCGGGTCGACGTCGACGACTAGGGTGCCGCGGCCCCGCAGCTCTCCGGTGAACCGGCCCGCGCGGTCGTGCGCCTCGACGGCCGCGCGGAGCCAGGCCGCGCGGACGGCGTCGCGGGCCGCCGTGGCCTCCGTCCACTGGTGGAAGTAGAAGGCCGCGAAGGCGGCCTCCGTCTCCGCCGAGGTGCCGCCCCAGGGAGCCTCGAGGCGCGCGGCCCGCTGGAGAGCCTCCTGCGCCTCCTGGAGGAGGCGCGCCGCCTCCGCCTCCCGCTCCGCGAGCTCGCGCTCCTTCCGCGCGAACGCGCCGCGCGCCGCGAGCGATGCGTAGTGCGCGAAGACCTCCGGGCGCCCGGCCTCGATGGCGGCTCGCTGGGCGGCGAGATCCGACCGCGCGCGGCCCAGGTCTTCCTGACGCGCCGCCGATTCGCTCCGAGCGACTGCCGCCGCGGCGAGATCGGCGCCGCGGCGTGCCTCGCGATCGGCCTGCTCGCTCGCACGCTCGATGCGCGCCCGCAGCGCGTCGGCGCCGACGACGCGCGCCCAGGAGGGATCGCGCTCGAGGGCGCGCGCCACCGACTCGAGGGCTCCCGCGAAGTCCGCCTCCGCGAGGAGCGACTCCGCGTGGCTCAGGTGCTCGCGGATGGCGCCTTTGCGCGCGATCGACTGCCCCAGCAGGAGACCGCCGCCGCCGAGCACGATCACGAGCGCGGCCGCCAGGGCGACGGCGAGCGCGGGATTGCGCCGCGACCACTTCCGCAGCCGCAGGACCGGACCGGCCGGCTTCGCGCGGATCGGCTCGAAGCTCCGCACGCGGCGCAAGTCCTCCGCGAAGTCGAGGGCCGTCGCGTAGCGCCGCGCGCGGTCGCGCTCCATCGCCGTCTCGAGGACCGTCTTCAGGTCGTCGGGGATGCGCGGATTCAGCCGCTGCGGATTCGGCGGGTCCTCCTCGAGGATCGCGTGGAAGAGCTCGTCGAAGGTCTCGCCGTCGAAGGGGCGGTGGAGCGTCAGGCACTCGAAGAGCGTCACGCCGAGGCCGTAGACGTCCGTGCGACGGTCCACCTGCTCGCGCCCTCCTCGAATCTGCTCCGCGGCGAGGTAGGCCGGTGTGCCGAGGATCTGTCCGCTCTGCGTGAGCGTGTGTCCCTCGAGACCGAGGTCGCGCGCGAGCCCGAAGTCGAGCAGCACGGGCGCGCCCTCCGGCGTGACCATGAGGTTGCCCGGCTTGATGTCGCGGTGGACGAGACCGGCCTCGTGCGCGACGTGGAGAGCGCGCGCGGCGCCCTCGATCAGCAGGAGGACGTCCTGGAGGTTCCCGCCCTCGCGGAGCACGACGGAGGCGCCCTTCCCGGGGGCCTTGGCGGAACCCTTCCCCTCGGGCGCGCCCTTCGGCGAGCCCTCCAGGATCGTGCTCGCCTTCGACGCGTCGACGAGGCTCCCGAGGGTCGTCCCCCGGACGTACTGCATCGCGATGAAGGGAACGCCCTCCGACTCCCCCAGCTCGTAGACGCCGCAGATCCCAGGATGGTTCAGCTTGGAGGTGATCTCCGCCTCGCGCCGGAAGCGGTCGCGCACGCCGGTCGATTGAGCCGCTGCGCCCGAGAGCATCTTCAGCGCCACCATCCGGTGGAGCTGCAGGTCCTCGGCGAGGAAGACGACTCCCTGGGCGCCGCGGCCGAGCTGCTTGCGGAGCGCGAAGTGCGCGAAACGGCGCGGCTCGCCCTGCGCTCCCTCGGGTTTCGCCACCGCGGGCGCGCCGGGATCGCCCTCCGCTTCGCGGGCCGGGCCGGGGTCGGGGGGCTCCGGCATGGATCGCGTCCGATCAGCGCACGGGACCGGGCGCGCTCTCGCGCGCTCCGGTGAAGAGCGGGATCGGATCCGTGAACAGGATGCGCGCGGCGCCCGCGCGACCGTCGCGCTCGATCACGCAGGCCGCCACGAGCGGCGCGTCTCCCGTGCTGCGAGCGCCCTGGAGATCGAAGCGCGCCGCGCCCGACGGATCGCTCACCTCCTGGCTCCGGATCTCGAAGCCCTCCGGCGAGCCCACGAGATCGACGGGCACCTCGAGGCCGTTCCAGCTGGAGTTCCCCACGGTGCCGACGAGCAGCGTCGCGCGGTCGCCCGTGCGCGCGACGAGATCGACCTCCCGTGCAGAGTCCGCCACCCGGCGAAGAACGGGGAGCGGCTCGTGGGCCGCGCGCGCAACCTCGAGAGGATCCTCCGTGCGGGACGTCGCGGGGATGCCCAGCTCGCGGAGAGCGTTCGCGACGGCCCGCGCCTCGAGCGCGTAGCCGAGGGCCGTCGGATGCCGGTCGCGCGTGAGATAGAGGCTCCCGCGCGACGCGGCGCGCGCATGGCTCCAGGTGGCCATGGGCGCAGGGTCGTCGCCTCGGATGGCACCGGGGAGGAGGGCCGCGCAGTCGACGACGACGGCGTCGTGCCTGCCCTGCATCGAGAGGGCGACCTTCCGCGTCGGCGCGAAGTGCGGATCGAGGCCGGCGAGGTAGGTGAGGATCACGAGCTTCGCGCCGGCCCGCTCGACTTCCCGTGCGATCTCGAGGAGGTCGGACACGAGGCGATCCATCGCCTTCCCCTCGGGAACCGAGCCGGAGACGGATTGCACCTCGAAGTCGGCGCGGACTCCGTCGCGCCGCGCCACGGTGACGAAGGTGCGCCCGTCCTCGGTGACCGCCACGCCTCGTCCGATCTCGCCCTCGAGCTGATCCGGCACGAGGGGCGTCGGCCGTCCCTTCGCGATGGCCGCGTTCGTGAGGCGGTTGCGCAGCAGCTTCACGAGGCGGAGATGCTCCAGCGGGCCGAGACCCTCGCCGGGCGGGATGCTGGTGAGGTTGTTGATCCCGCACCGGACGACGACGGCGGCGGGACGCAGGGCGAGCACCTCACGCACCTGCTCGAGCACGACCCACGAGGGAGCGCCCGGCAGCGCGCGGTTCACGGCGTGGATCCCCACGGCTCCTTCGCGGCGGGAGAGGCGCTGCACCTCCTCCGAGAGCGTCTCTTCGGGCGCCACGTAGAGCCCGTACACGTTCGAGTCTCCCGCGAAGGCGACGATGGGCCGGCCGTCGTGGTCCCCAGTCCGTCCACGCGAGGAGGCCGAGGAGACCTGCACCGCCGAATACACGCGAAGGGCCATCTCCGCGACCACGAGCGCCAGGAGGAGGCCGAGAACGGCGGCGACGGATCGCGAGGCGACGGAGCGCGGGCGCACGCAACCAGCATGCGCGAGGCTCGGACTCGCGTCGACCTCGAACCCGGTCCGGCGGCGGCCCCGTCGGGCGCGGGCCGTCAGGGTCCGATCGGCCGGATCCGCGCGTTGCGTACGCGCAGGGACCCGGAATCTCCCGTCGACAGCTCGAGGCCGAAGCGGCCCGTGCGCGGCGCGCCGACGTCGTCGAAGGAGACCATCGGCGCGCCGTTCAGCTCGACCGCGATGCGCTCTCCGCGCAGCTCGACGAGGAGATGGTTGAAGCCGGCGAGGTCGACGACGGACCGCCACACCTCGCGCTTCGGCTGCGCCAGCCTCGCTCCCGTCGCGGCGTCGAAGAGCGTGCCCCAGTCGTCGCCCCCGACGCCGATGCGGACTCCACGGCGCGACGCGCCGGCCTCCGTCGCGTCCCCAGGGACGCGCACGAGGAGACCGCCCGTTCCGCCGTCGATCCGGACCTCGAGCTCGAGGATGCCGTCGGCGAGTTCGCCGGAGGCGAGGAGCCTCTCTCCGCGCGCGCCGTCGTGCACCTCGCCGGTGACGTCGCCACGCTCGATCCTCCAGATGGCGCGGTCGCCCTCGACGGAGTCGTCGAGGACGAGCGGGAAGGCCGGCCGCGCGAGCGACGCCTCGGGCGGAGACACGGCGCGTCCGGCGCGCACGTAGGCGAAGAGGTCGGCCACCTGCTCCAGGGTGAATCCGTCGACGAGCCCCATCGGCATCGTCGAGATGGGCGACGGCCTTCGCTCCTCCACGTCGGAGACCGCCACCACCGAACGGGCTCCGTCGCTCCCGAGGAGCACGATCGCGTCCGCGTCCTCGGAGACGAGGATGCCGGACCGCGAGCCTCCCTCGCGGAGGAACAGGTCGGTCGCGCGGTACTGATCGGAGATCTGCCGCGACGGGTCGAGCGTCGCGATCACGAGATCGCGAACGGAGAAACGAGCACCCACGGTCGTGAGGTCGGAGCCGACGCGGCCGCCGGCGTCGCCGAATCGATGGCAACGCACGCAGACCGACTCGAAGGCGAAGGCGCCTTCCGCGGCGGAGCGCCTCGGAGCGTCGATGGCCCGCTCCACGAAGGCGAGGGTCGCGTCGAAGTCGCGCGGCGCCCCGGAGGAGACGGAGGTGGGGACGCGCGCAGGCGCGCTCGCCGCCGCGAGGAGAGCGGCGCGCTCGTCGGGGTCGAGCCGCCGCGCGAAGTCGTCGAGGATCTTCAGGAGGTACCCGACGAAGCTCTCGCCGCCGCGCCAGCGCACGGAGCCCACGAGGAACGCGGAGAAGCGTTCGCGCTCCTCCGGCGTCCACCCGGCCTCGATCGCGCGGAGCCCGTAGGCGAGGTGGATCTGCTCCGTCCGGGACGGCGAGCGCTCCAGCGCATCGAGGAGCACGCCGATCGCTCCCTGCGGCGCGAGGAAGGCGATCGCCTGGACGAGCAGCCGGTCCGTCGCGCTCTCACCCGTGGGGTAGAGGCGGAGGAGCCGCGCGCCGAGGGAGGCGCACGAAGCACGCGCGGGTGCCGACGGATCGAGGAGCAGGAGCTCGAGGGCGCGCAGCGCGACGACCCGCACCGGCGGGCTCGCGCCGTCGGGCGGCGCGTCGAGGAGCGCCGACGACTCGGAGATCCGCCTCTCGACGTCGGCTTCGCAACGCGCGCCGAGACGTGCGAGCGCGACGAGCGCCTCGGCGCGTGCGCGCGCGCTCGGGAGCGCGGCGGCCTCCGACTCCCACTCGGCCGGATCGCGCCGTTCCAGGGCGCGCGCCGCGAGGAAGCGCACGAAGCGGTCCGGGCTCGCGAGGGACGCGAGCAGCACCGCGCGCTCCGTCGTCCGGTCGATTCGCGGGAGCCTGGAGACCTCCGGCGCCCGGAGGGGCGCGACGCCCGCGGGTCCCTCGTGGACGAGGCGCCAGATGCCGCCGGCCACGCCGCGGCCGCCCGTCGAGAAGAGCAGGCTCCCGGAGGGCTCGACGACGAGATCCGTCACGCTGAGGGGGCGCCCTCGCAGCAGCGTCTCCGTGCGCGCGCGCCAGCTCGCGCCCTCGGGCTCGAGGTGGAACGCGAGGATCTCCCCCTTCGACCAGTCGCCGCCGAGGATCGCGCCGCGGAAGCGGCTCGGCCACCCGGTGCCCGGGTGTGTCACGAGCCCCGTCGGCGAGCCGCGCCCGACATCGGCGGCTCCCGGCAGCGAGTCGGGGAGATCGTCGGGCCACTTGGACGATCCCGTGCGCCAGCCGTACTCGCCGCCGGGCACCACGTGGAGCAGGCGCACGGGGCGGTACCAGGGGAGCCCCACGTCCCATTCCATGTCGCTGTCGAACGTGAAGAGGTCTCCCGACGAGGAGAAGGCGATGTCGTAGGCGTTGCGGAGACCGCCCGCCTCGAGGCGCCACTCGCGCCCGTCGCGGTCGACCGAGAGCACGACGCCCCCGGGCGCGCGCAGACCCGCCGCGTGGCCGAGCGGATCGTCGAAGGGCGGCAGGAGGCTCCCCTCCTGGGCGATGCGGTAGGGCGATGCCTCGGAGACCGGCTCGCGCAGGCGGACGTGGTTCCCGATCACGACGAACAGGCGGCCGTCGGGACCCGGCACGACCGCGTGCGGCCCGTGCTCGCCCCCCTTGCCGTCGATGTGGCCCAGAAGGACGGGCGCGCCGGCCGTGCCGTCCTCCTGCTCCACGACGCGGTAGAGCCCCTGTCCCTCGGGGCCCTGGCCGACGGCGAAGAGCGTCGAGCCCTCGGCGTGGAGGCCCTGGCAATCGGTGACGGAGCGGAGCCACGGCTCGGCCGTCTCGAAGCGCCCGTCGCCATCGCCGTCGACGAGCCGGAGGACCGGTCCCGCTTCGACGGACGCGAAGAGCCGCCCGCTCTCGTCGAGAGCGATCGCCACCAGCGAGCCGAGGCCGCCAGCCACGGTCTCGACGTGGAACCCCGGCAGCGGCTCGAAGACGGGCGCGTCCTGCGGCGGTCGCGGAGCCGCCCCGAGGAGCAGCGCGGCGCAGGAGAGCGTGCGGGCGAGGACGGAGTGCGATGGATGCATGGCGCGGTGTGGAGAGCGGACCGAGATCCTACGCATGCGGCGATACTGGCCCCGAATTGGTGCACGCCGCCGGGGGGGCGCCCCACGCTCCCCCGGGCTCGTGAATGATTCGGAGCCAGATCCCCATGACCGACCGAAGCCCTTTCGCCTTCGTGCCCCTCGCGCTCCTCGCCCTCGCGCCGGCCGCCTCCGACGACGGCGGGCGCGTGATCGCTGAGCCCCCGGCGGTCCCCGCCCTGCGCGACCGCGTCGAGGTCGTGAACCGCGTGCTGCGCCAGCGCCTCGACACGCTGCTGCCGCGCCTGATGCGCGAGACGGGAATCGATCTCTGGATCGTGCTGAACCGCGAGTACGCGGAGGATCCGGTCTACCTCACGCTCGTGCCCGAGCCGGTCTTCTCGGCGCGTCGCACGACCATGCTCGTCTTCTTCGACCGTGGCCCCGAGAAGGGCGTGGAGCGGCTCACGGTGTCGCGGTATCCCCTCGGCGATCTCTACGCCGCCGCATGGGAAGGCGGCAGCGACGACGCCCAGTGGGCCCAGCTCGCGCGCGTCATCGCCGAGCGCGACCCGAAGCGGATCGGCATCGACACGAGCCGCTCGTGGGCCTTCGGCGACGGGCTCTCGTCGGGTCTGCGCGACCGTCTGCTGGAGTCGCTCGTGCCCGAGCTGCGGAGCCGCGTGACCAGCGCCGAGAAGCTCTGCATCCGCTGGCTCGAGACGCGCACGCCCGAGGAGGTGGATCTCTGGAAGCACGCCGTCGCCATCGCGCGCGGCGTCGTGTCGCAGGCGTTCTCGAGCCGCGTCGTGACGCCCGGCGCGACGACCACGCAGGACGTGGAGTGGTGGATCCGCGAGCAGTTCGAGGCGCGCCACGTGGCGCCCTGGTTCCATCCCCACGTGGAGATCCAGCGGCGCGGGACGGTCGAGGAGAGCGCGCCCTTCCTCGGCGGACCCGGAACGATCCAGCGCGGCGACGTGCTCCATTGCGACGTGGGTCTCCGGCTCTTCCGGCTCGCGACGGACACCCAGGAGATGGGCTACGTGCTCCGCGCCGGCGAGACGGAGGTGCCCGAGGGGCTCCGGAACGCCCTCGCCGTCGGGAACCGGTGGCAAGACCTGCTCACGGCCGAGTTCCGCACGGGCCGCACGGGGAACGAGATCCTCGCGGCGACGCGCGCCGCCGCCGAGAAGGCGGGGATCCGCTGCAGCGTCTACACCCATCCCCTCGGATTCCACGGCCACGCCGCCGGGCCGACCATCGGCATGTGGGACGAGCAGGGGCCGACTCCCGTGCGCGGTGACTGGCCGCTCGCGGCGTGGACCGGCTATGCCATCGAGGGGAACGTGCGCGTGGACGTCCCCGAATGGGACGGCCAGGCGGTGCAGATCGCCCTCGAGCAGAGCGCGTGGTTCGACGGCGAGGTAGTCCGCTACCTCGCGGGGCGGCAGACCCGATGGCACGTCATCGAGTAGGCGCGGCGCGCCGCACCAGCAGGTAGGCCGGGAATCCGGCCGCGAGGATGCCGAGACCGATGAGAGCGTTGCGTCGCTCGGTCTCCTCGGCGAGCACGCTCACGACGACGACGCCCACGACGACGACGAAGATCGCGGGCGTGATCGGATAGCCGATGCATCGGAAGGGGCGCGGGCGGTCGGGCGCCGAGCGCCGCAGCCTCCACACGGCGGCGACCGTGAGGGCATAGAAGACGAGCGAGACGAAGACCACGTAGGCCGTGAGGTCGTCGAAGGTCTTCAGCACGACCACCTGCGCGAGGGCGCAGGCGGCCTGGGTGCCGATCGCCCAGGTGGGCGTCCCCCACCGAGGATGCACGCGCGTCAAGCGATGAGGGCAGAGGCCGTCCTGCGCCATCGCGTAGAAGGCCCGCGGCGACGAGAGGAGATTCGGATTCGCGGCGCCCAGGACCGAGAGCGCGATCAGGGCCGAGAGACCTCCGCTCGCTCCGGCGCCGAAGATGGCGGCGACCGTGCGGCGCGGCACCTCGACGGCCTCGCCGGCGCCGAGGGCCTTCATCTCCGCGAGCGGCAGAACGCGCAAGTAGACCGCGTTCACGAGGAGGTAGACCGCGACGAGGATGAGGATCCCGAGGACGAGACCACGGGGCAGGTCGCGCTCCGGCCGCTTCAGCTCCGCCGCGTTGAAGGGGAGCTGGTACCAGCCCTCGTAGGCCCAGAAGATCGCGACGGAGGCGACGACGAGACCCGTCGCGAGCGACGGCGATGCCGAGTCCGCACCGCTCGCGGCTCCCGCGGCCGCGGTCTCCGGCGCGGCGGCCCCCGCGAGGAGGAAGCCCCCCGCCGCGATCGCGCCCAGCGCCCCGAGCTTCGCGAGCGTCGACACGTTCTGGAGGAGCGCTCCCCACTGGACGCCGAAGTGATTCACGGCGGCGAGAGCGACGATCATCGCCGCGGCGAGCGTCACGGAGGCGTTCTCGCGCTGCTCCGGTGCGACGCCGAGGAGCGGGAGGAGATTGTCGGCGAAGGCGACGGCGAGCGCCGCGAGGGTCCCGCTGTTGATCACCCAGAAGAAGCACCAGCCGTAGAGGAAGGCCGGGAGCCTCCCCCAGCCCTCCCGGAGGAAGGCGTATTGCCCGCCCGCCTCCGGCAGCATGGCGCCGAGCTCCGCGTAGGCGAGGGCGCCGCAGAGGCAGACTCCGCCGAGGAGGATCCAGACGGAGAAGATCCAGGCCTCGCTCGGGAGCGCCTGCGCGATGGGGAGCGGCTTCAGGAAGATTCCCGAGCCGATCACGGCGCCGACGGTGATCGCCACGGCGCTCCACGCGCCGAGCCGTCGCTGGAGCTGGCCGGCCGGGGACGGGGCGCTCATGGAAGCGCCCGGAATCTACCCGAAGGCCTCGCCCCGGCACGTCGAGGTGCGCGCGGGCCCGAAGTCGGACCCGCGCGACGGATCGCCGCTCAGCGCCGGAGGATCCCCGCGAGGAGGAACCCCGCGGCGGCGGCGAGGAGAACGGCGCCGACCGGATGTTCGCGGACGGTGCGCTCGAAACGTTGCTTGCGGCCGCCCGGTGTTCCCGAGCAGGAATCGCCCGCGGGCGGCGGCTCGTCCTTGCGGTTCCACTCGTCCTTCGCGCTCGCGTCGGCCTTCTCGCTCTTCTCGTCCGACGCGCTCCGCACGCCCCGTGTCGCGAAGGACTCCCGGGCCGCGCGGCGCGCCGCGCTCCCGAGGTCCTTCAGCCCGTCCGCCAGCTTCGAAGCCGCGCGCCGGAGGTCTTCCGAGATCCCCGGGCAGGGATCGGCCTGGTCGTGATTCGGTTCGTTCGATTCCTTGGAGTCGTCCATGGGGGATACCTCGGGGCGATCGGTGCGCCCCGTCGAGAAGATCCTGCGGCGGAATTCCCCTCCCGAGCGAACGTTTCGTTCACCCGAGGAGGCGGGCGGCGACGAGAGGCAAGGAGCGTTCCGGGCCCGTCCTCCGAGCCCGCGGCTCCGCGTGCCCTCAACGTCCGCTGGAGAGCAGCGCGACGGGGACGACGGAGAGGAGATCGCCGACGGCGAGGTGGGCGATCCCCTCCGGCGCTTCGGCCGCCGCTCCCCGAGCCCGATGCACGACGCCGGTCCAGCGATCGGTGAGCGGCTCGTCGGCGGCTCCGCTCCACGGAAGGATGATGCGCGTATCGCCCCAGGCCTCCGCGCCGAGCGGCCAGCGCCCCCCCGCGAGGTGCGCGCAGAGACGCGGCGCGACGGCGACGACGGTGCGACCGCCGCCGCGTCGGGCAGCCGCGACGACGTGGTCGGCGTGCGCCCCACGCACCTCCAGCGGCACGTACTCGCCGTCGAGGAAGAGGGCGCGCTCCGCCTTGCGAAGCCGAAGCGAGGCTGCCGTCACGAGGAGCTTCAGCCGTCCGTCCTCCCAGGTCTCCGTGAGGCCACGCAGCGCCTCGACGCGCTGTTCCGACGGTGTCGCCGCTTCGAGGAGCGGCTCCAGCTCGGCGAGCCACCGCACGCGCCGCTCGAAGTCGACGGGCCGCCGGTTGTCGGGGTCGACGAGGGAGAGGTCCCAGAGCTCCGAGCCCTGGTAGAAATCGGGCACACCCGGGGCGATCGTCTTCAGGAGGACCTGTGCGAGCGTCCCCACGGCGCCGAGCCGCGCGACGCGCCGCAGGAAGGGCAGGAACGTCTCGAGGAAGCGAGCGGCGCGCTTGCCGAGGAGGATGCTCTCGAGGAATGCCTGGACGGACTGCTCGTAGGACGCGTTCTGCTGGATCCAGCTCGTGTGGGTCTTCGCCTCGCGCATCGCCTTCATCGCGTACTCGGTGGTTCGCGCGAGGACTCCCTCGGCGGCCTCGGCGCCTTCGCCCGAGGGCCAGGCCGCGATCAGGGCTTGGTACAGGAGGTACTCGTCGTTGCGGTCGGGCGCCCAGGTCTCGCCCAGGAGCGTGCGGCTCGCCGCGTTGGTTCTCGCCCAGAGACCCACCTGGCGGCTCCACTCCGCGGGGATCTCCGACAGGACGTTCAGGCGCGCACGCCCGTCCTCTCCCCGCTTCGTGTCGTGGGTGGCGGTGCAGAGCATCGCGTGGGGCCACACGCTCCCTCGCTCCCGGTTCGCCGTGTGGAACTCCTCCACGGAGCGACCGAAGGTCTCGGGGTGGCCGCCCACCTCGTTCACCGAGAGGAGTGGGATCCATCGGTAGAACGCCGTGTCCTCGAGGCCCTTGGCCGTGACGGGCCCGGTGTACTGCTGGAATTTCGCCGCGAACTCGGAGCGTCTCACGCGCGCCTCCGGCGAGCATTCCTCCGGCGCGTTGCCGAGCATGACGTCGCGGAGGAACTCGAAGATCGACGCGTCCATCTCCGGATTGCGGCCCCGCGCGCGCGCGATCGCGACCGAGAGCACCTGCGTGTCGGCTTCAGACGGTTCGCCCTTCACGACGTAGGTCCGGTACACGGGGAAGCACGCCACCACCTCCTGGAGCATGTCCTGGAGACTGTCGAGCGTGAAGTCGCGCGACCTGCGATCGCCCTCCGAGATGATGTTCAACGCGTGCGCGAGGATGTTCCGCTCGCTCGCGAGGGTCGTCTTGCTGACGGTGCGCTTGCTCGCGTAGGCCACGTCGACGAACCGTTCCGTCTGCCCGGTGAATCGCGCGTAGAAGCGGTGCAGCTCGCGCTGATTCGAGCGGTCGAGGAAGAGGCCGTTCAGGTCGTTCAAGAAGTCGTAGCCGGTCGTGCCGTGGAGCGCCCAGTCGCGCGAGAGCTTCTCCTTCCCCGAGAGGATCTTCTCGGCGACGACCCAGATCGGCGGCGGCTCGGCGCGCTCGCCGTCCTCCCCCGCGACGACGACTCCCTTCGCCTCGGCGGCGGAAGCTCTAAGACGGCGAAGGTAGTCGGCGGGATCGTAGAGACCGTCCACATGGTCGAGGCGGACTCCCGTGAGCGTCCCCTCGGACACGAGGCGCATGAGGAGCGCGTGCGCCTCGTCGAAGACCTCCGGAGCCTCCATGCGCACGCTGGCGAGGCCGTTCACGTCGAAGAATCGGCGGTAGTTGATCTCGTGGAACGCGGTGCGCCAGTGGGCGAGCCGATAGGCCTGCTGGTCGAGCAGGGCGTGGAGCGCGTCGAAGCTCGCGCGATCTCCCGACCGCCCGTTCACCCCCTGCACACATTCGTCGATGTGCCTACGGAGGCGCTCCGATCGCTCGACGAGTCGCGCGAGCCTCTCGCGCGCCACCTCCTTCTCCCGCTGCCGCTCCGCCACGCGCTCGGGGTCGGACTCGAGGATCGACGGCAGGTTGCGCAGCGCCGTGAGGATGCTCTCGAACTCGCGCATCTCCGGGTGGTCCTCGCCCAGATCGGCGCGGAGCGCGTCGAGGCCGAGACGCAGGACGTTCGGCGCGCGCCGCGGATTCACGGGGAAGGCGTTGTCGTAGTAGCGGACGACGAAGGAGCCGTCGACGAAGTCGAGCCGAAGCTCGCCCCGCTCGAGCACGCGGCCGTACTGATCGCCCAGCACCGGAAGGAGCACCTTCTGGTGGAGCTCCGGCTTCACGGGAGTCCAGTCGACGTCGAAGAACCGGGCGTAGGGCGAGCAGGTCCCGTTCTCGAGGACGTCCCACCACCAGCGGTTCGCCTCGGCCTGCTCGATTCCCATGTGGTTCGGCACGAAGTCGACGACGAGGCCGAGACCGCGCTCGCGCAACGCGTTCGCGAGGACACGCCAGCCCTCCTCCCCTCCGAGGTCGGCGCGCAGCCGCGTGAAATCGACCACGTCGTAGCCGTGGTCGCTCCCGCGGGTCGCCTCGAGGATCGGCGAGACGTAGAGATCCGTGACGCCGAGCCGGTCGAGGTAGACCGCGAGATCGGCGGCGCGCCGGAAGTCGAGATCGGGGCGGAGCTGGAGCCGGTAGGTGCTCGCGGGGATCCGAGCCGCGCCGTTCGCGGGATCAGCCATCGCGGAGCAGCAGCGCCGAGGGACGCGCGAAGCGCACGAGCGGCGTCTGTCCCGTCGCCTCGAAGGAAGGCGGCATGGGATCGGGGGCGAAGCGCCGATCCTCCGTCGTGAGGACGAGGGAGAGCCTACGGGCTCCGATGGATCGATCCGCGAGCGTCGCGCCGAGATCGACGGCGCCGGCTCCCCGGAGCCGGACGACGAGCAGGAGGCCCGGCCCCTCGGCGGCTCGGCGCCGGAGGCACACCACGTCGGGGCCGGCCGCCCAAGCATCGTGTTGGCCGTCACGCGCTTCCTGCAGCGCGCGCTCCGCGCGGCGGAGGCCGAGGAGCGCGCGGTAGAGACGGAGCACGGACGCATGGGGCTCGGAGTCGCGCTCGGCCCAGCGCAGACGGCTGCGCTCGAAGGTGGCTTGCGCCTGCGGATCGGGGATGCGCTCCCGCGCCGACTCGGCGGCGAAAGCGGAGAAGTGGCGGAACTCCTTCCGTCGCCCCTCCGTCACGAGCTTCCCGAGGCCCGGCTCGTGGTCCGTGAAGAAGAGGAAGGGGCTCGTGGCTGCCCACTCCTGGCCCATGAAGAGGAGCGGCGACTGCGGCGCGCAGAGGAGGAGCGCCGACGCGGCGCGCCACGTGGCGTGATCCACCTGGTGGTGGAGGCGCTCGCCCAGGGCGCGGTTCCCCACCTGATCGTGGTTCTGGATGCAGACGGTGAACTGCCTCGGCTCGCGGCCCGAGGGGTCCGTCCCGCGAGGTCCGTCCATGTATTCGGAGCGCTCTCCGCGGAAGAGCCATCCGCCTCGCAGCGTCGTCGCGAGCTCCTCGGTGGTGCCGCGGTAGTCGGTGTAGTAGCCCTCGTGGTCGCCCGCGAGGAGACGACGGATCACGTGGTGGAGATCGTCGGCCCACACGCCGTCCATCCCCCAGCCCTCCTGCGCGCGGGGCGTGATCATGCACGCGAGGTTTCGCGAGTCCTCGGCGACGAGCAGCACCCCTCGCCCGCGCGGAGTCGTGCGGACGCGGTCCGCGAGCTCCGCGAGGAAGTGTGTCGGCCCGTCGTCGGCCATCGCGTGTGTCGCGTCGAGTCGGAGCCCATCGATGTGGTACTCGTGGATCCAGTGGAGCGCGTTCTCGATGAAGAACCCGCGCACACCGGCGCTCTCCGGCCCGTCCAGGTTCACGCCCTTGCCCCACGGGCTCTCGTGCCGATCCGTGAGGAACTCGGGCGCGAAGGCGACGGCGTAGGCGCCGTCGGGACCGAAGTGGTTGTAGACGACGTCGAGGAAGACTCCGAGCCCGAGCGCATGCGCGCGGTCGACGAGGCGGCGGAAGTCGTCGGGCCGGCCGTAGCACCGTGCCGGCGCGAACAGCGCCGCGTCGTCGTAGCCCCAGTTGCGCGATCCGGGAAAATCGGCGACGGGCATCAGCTCGATCGCGTCGACGCCGAGCTCGGCGAGATCCGGGAGGCGCGCCTCGACGCCGGCGAAGGTTCCCTCGGGAGAGAACGTGCCGACGTGGATCTCGTGGACGACGGGGTCGCGACGCGGCAGGCCTCTCCATGCGGCGTCGGTCCAGGCGTGGGCGCGTGGATCGATCACTTCGCTCGGACCGTGGACGCCTTCGGGCTGGAACCGACTCGCCGGATCGGGGAACGGAGAGCCGCCGTCGAGCGCGAGGCGATAGCGGGCGCCGGCACGCACCTCCGGCACGTGCAGGGAGAAACGCCCTTCCGTGGTGCGGCGCAGCGCCAGTCGCCGCTCGCCGCCCTCCTGCAAGAGAACGAGATCGACGGTGCGCGCCGACGGCGCCCAGACGGTGAAGCGCGTGCCGCCGTCGTCGGCGACCGCTCCGAGCTCCGGACTCCAGGTCATCGCGCGCTCACTTCCGCCTCGCGCCGCCCCGACGGACGCTCTTCGCGGGACCACGCCGCCGCGGCTTCGCCGCCGGCTTGGAGGCGGGAGTGGCGATCGCGAGCGACGGCGGCGAGCCGGCTTGCCGCGTGCTCGGCTGCGTCGCCGCCGCGGGCTGCGCGACGTCGGTGGCGGCACGCCTCCGCGCCGCTTCCGGTCGCCGGCTCCGCAGCGCGATCATCGACAGCGGAGGGAGCAAGAGCGTGACGGACTGCGTGCGGCCGTGCGCCGCGACGGGGTTCGCCTCGAGGGAACCCTGGTTCCCTTGGCCGCTCCCGCCGTAGACCTTCGCATCCGTGTTCACGACTTCCTCCCACGTCCCGATCCACGGCACACCGATGCGGTAGTTGTGCCGAGGCACGGGAGTGAAGTTGAAGACGAAGAGCACCGCCTCGGCGGGGTTGCGTCCCCGCCGCAGCAGGCTCACGACGCTCTGCTTGCGGTCCTCGCAGTCGATCCACTCCATGCCGGCGGGATCGCAGTCGAGCTCGTGGAGCGGCGGCGCTTCCCGATAGAGGCGGTTCAGATCGCGGACGAGGTCCTTCATGCCGCGATGCAGGTCCCACTGGAGGAGAGGCCAATCGAGCTCCGCGTCGTGGTTCCACTCCTTCGTCTGGGCGAACTCTCCACCCATGAAGAGGAGCTTCTTCCCGGGCTGCGCATGCATCCAGGCGTGGAGCAGGCGCATGTTGGCGAAGCGCTGCCACTCGTCGCCGGGCATCTTGTTCACGAGCGACGACTTCCCGTGCACCACCTCGTCGTGGGAGAGGGTCAGCATGAACCTCTCGCTCCAGGCGTAGAGCCCACGGAAGGTGAGCTTGTCGTGGTGGTAGGTGCGGTGGATCGGATCGAAGCCGAGGTATGCGAGCGTGTCGTGCATCCAGCCCATGTCCCACTTGAAGTCGAACCCGAGGCCTCCCTCGGCGATCGGCCTCGAGACGTTGGGCCATGCCGTCGACTCCTCGGCGATGGTGATCGCATCGGGCGCTTCGGACCGCACCACCTCGTTCAACTGCTTCAGGAACGCGATGGCCTCGAGGTTGTCCCGGCCGCCGTGCTCGTTCGGGATCCACTCCCCTTCCTTGCGCGAGTAGTCGAGGTAGAGCATCGACGCCACGGCGTCGAGGCGGAGGCCGTCGATGTGGAACTCGCGCAGCCAGAACGTGGCGCTGCTCAGGAGGAAGCTGCGGACCTCGTTGCGCGCGTAGTTGAAGATGAACGTGTCCCAGTCGGGGTGGAACCCCTTGCGCGGGTCGGCGTGCTCGTAGAGGTGCGTGCCGTCGAAGAAGCCGAGACCGTGGCCGTCCGTCGGGAAGTGCGCCGGGACCCAGTCGAGGATCACGCCGATGCCCGCGCGGTGGAGCGCGTCGATCAGGAACATCAGGTCCTGGGGCGAGCCGAAGCGGCTCGTCGCGGCGAAGTAGCCCGTCGTCTGGTAGCCCCACGACCCGTCGAAGGGATGCTCCGTGATGGGCATGAGCTCGACGTGCGTGAAGCCCATCTCGCGGACCCACTCGACGAGCCGCGGCGCGATCTCCCGGTAGCCGAGCCAGCGCCCGCCCTCCTCGGTGGCGCGCCGCCAGGAGCCGAGGTGCATCTCGTAGATCGAGATCGGCGCGGAGGGCGACTGCGCTTCCTTGCGACGTGCCATCCAGTCCGCGTCTCCCCAGGCGAAGCCCGAGATCTCCGCGACGCGCGATGCCGTGCCCGGCCGCACCTCGGAGGAGAAGGCGAAGGGATCCGCCTTCTCGCCGCGGTGGTCGCCGTAGCTCGACTCGACGACGTACTTGTAGCGGCTTCCCGTCTCGACTCCGGGCACGAAGCCCTCCCAGATGCCCGAGCCCCCGCGCACGGCGAGCTCGTGGCCCTTCTTCGACCAGCCGTCGAAGTCGCCGAAGACGCTGACGCGCCGGGCATTCGGCGCCCAGACGGCGAACCAGACGCCGCGCTCGCCGTCGCGATCGCCGGGGTGCGCGCCGAGCTTGTCGTAGAGCCGGTAGTGCGTGCCCTCGTTGAACAGATAGAGGTCGGTATCGGTCAGTCGAGTCTTCATCAGATGAAATAGTCGAAGTCGCGCTCGGTCCGGGTCCGCCGGCGGACGGCGAACACATGGGCCGGGCAGGTGCGGGGATCGAGCGAAACGAAGTTGCGGGGTCCCTGCCAGAGGAACCGCTCGTCGCCCAGCAAGTCGTGCATCTGGTAGGTGACGCCCTCGGCGATCTCGAGATCCTCGAGCGGGAGCTCGAGCCAGCCGGACTGGACGTTGTGCGGGTCGAGGTTCGCCACCACGACGATCACGTTCGCGAGGTCGGGGCTCGTCTTCGAGAACGCGAGGAGCTTCGGGTTGTCGATCTCGTGGAAGCGCAGCCGATGGTTGAAATGGAGCGCCGGGTTCCGGCGCCGGATCTCGTTCACGCGCGCCACGAAGTCCCGGATGTTCCCCGGGCGATCGAGGTCCCACGCGCGGACCTGGTACTTCTCCGAGTCGAGGTACTCCTCCGTGCCGGGCACCGCGCGCGTCTCGCAGAGCTCGAAGGGCGGACCGTAGATCCCGTAGGTGGCGCTGAGGAGCCCCGCCAGGACGAGGCGCACCTGATAGGCCGCGCGCCCGCCGAACTGGAGGTACTCGTGGAAGATGTCGGGCGTGTTCGCGAAGAAGTTCGGACGCATGTAGTCGTACACGTCCGTCGCCGTGAGCTCCGTCAGGTACTCCTCGAGCTCCGGCTTCGCGTTGCGCCACGTGAAGTACGTGTAGGACTGCGTGAAGCCGCCCTTGGCGAGGCGCTTCATGACCTTCGGGCGCGTGAACGCCTCGGAGAGGAAGATCGCCTCAGGGTGCGAAGCCTGCACCTCGGCGATGAGCCAGTCCCAGAAGCGGAACGGCTTGGTGTGCGGGTTGTCGATGCGGAAGATCTTCACGCCGCGCTCGGCCCAGAAGAGGACGACGTCCCTCAGCGCCTCCCAGAGGCCGCGCCAGTCCTCGCATTCGAACTCGAAGGGGTAGATGTCCTGGTACTTCTTGGGCGGGTTCTCCGCGTACTTGATCGAGCCGTCGGGCCTCTGCCGGAACCAGCCGGGATGCTCCTTCACCCAGGGGTGATCGGGCGAGCACTGGAACGCGATGTCGAGCGCGATCTCGAGCGACTCCTCGCGCGCGGCGGCGACGAACTTGGCGAAGTCCGCGAGTGTTCCGAGGCCCGGTTCCACGGCCGTGTGTCCGCCCTCCTTCGCGCCGATGGCCCAGGGGCTCCCCGGATCTCCGGGCTTCGCGACGAGCGTGTTGTTCGGACCCTTCCGGTGGGACTTCCCGATGGGGTGGATCGGCGGGAGGTACACCACGTCGAAGCCCATGCGCGCGATCTCCGGTAGCCGCTCCTCGGCCTCGCGGAAGGTCGCGCTGCGGCTCGGGTCGCTCCCCGTGGAGCGCGGGAACATCTCGTACCAGGCGCCGAAGCGGGCGCGCTCGCGGTCGACCCACACGCGCCGCGGCGCCTCGAGCGCGACGGATCCCCGTCGCTCGGCGAACTGGTAGACGTCCTCGACGAGAGCCGCGTCGAGCGCCGCGACGACGCGCGCGGCCGCCGGAGACGAGCCGCCGACGACTCCGGCCGCCGCGAGCAGTCGGGCTCGCGCCGGAGCAGGCGCCTTCTCCGCTGCTTCACGGACGAGCGCCGCCCCCTCCAGGAGCTCGCTCGCCACGTCCTGCGCCGCGTCGAACTTCTTCTTCAGCTCGCGCCGCCAAGTCTCGAAGCGGTCGACCCACGCAACGACGGAGTACTCGTGGAACCCGAGCTCCTGGAATCGGAGCGATGCGGTCCAGAGATCGTTCCCCTTCGGCGTCATGGGAAGCACGGTCCACTCCGATGTGCCCTGCCGGCGATGCAGCAGGCGGACCAGAAGCGAGTCGTGTCCGTCGACGAAGACGTCGGCCTGCACGAGAAAGATCTCCCCGAGGGAGGTCTTGGCCGCGAAGCGCCCGCCGTCGACGCACGGACGGACGTTCTCCACGACGACGCGGAGGGGTTCTTCTCGGGACGGATTTCGTTCCTTCTTCGCCATCATGCCTCACGGAGTCGAACGAGTCGCCGGAACACGGCGACGGACCATGCGCGCACCACGAAACGGAAGCCCCCTCGGACGATCCGGCGCGGTGCTCGATCGTCGGAGGTGTCCAGCAGCAGCTCCCACACCTCTTTCTCCCGGTGGCGCGGCGTCTTGAAGGAGACGTCGCCGGAGCCCGCGTTCAGGAAGACCAGGAGCTCGTTCGGCGCGCCGGGCGCATCGCCCTCGGCGCCGCCGTTCCCGGGCGCTCCCGGATCGACGAGGCGGAATCCCAAGGCACGCGCCTCGGAGTCGTTCCATCGCGGCCCCGTCATCTCCTTGCCGTCGGGCGCGAGCCACGTGATGTCCTTCAGACCCGTGACGGGATCCTCCTCTCCCGTCAGGAACCGTTGGCTCCGCAGTGCGCGATTCTCGCGCGCGAGGCGGATCACCGACTTCGCGAAGTCGAGGAAGGCCTGCCGGCTCTCGTCCAGATTCCAGTCGAGCCAGCTGAGCTCGTTGTCCTGGCAGTAGGCGTTGTTGTTGCCCTTCTGCGTGTGGCTCAGCTCGTCGCCGCTCCGGATCATGGGCACTCCCTGGGACAGGAAGAGCGTGGCGAAGAGACTTCGCTTGCGTCGCTCCCGGAGGGCGATGACCGCCGCATCGTCCGTGGGGCCCTCGGCCCCGGAGTTCCAGCTCAGGTTGTGGTTGTCCCCGTCCGCGTTCCCCTCGCCGTTCGCCTCGTTGTGCTTGTGGTCGTAGCTCACGAGGTCGTGCATCGAGAAGCCGTCGTGGGAGGTGATGAAGTTGATGCTCGCGTAGGGCCTCCGCCCGCTCTTCGCGTAGAGGTCCGAGCTCCCCGCGAGCCGCGTCGCGAACTCCGAGAGCGAGCCCCCGTCGCCACGCCAGTACCGCCGCACGGTGTCGCGGTACTTGCCGTTCCACTCGGTCCAGAGCACCGGGAAGTTGCCCACCTGGTAGCCGCCCTCTCCCAGGTCCCAGGGCTCGGCGATGAGCTTCACCTGGGAGATCACGGGATCCTGGTGGATCACGTCGAAGAAGGCCCCGAGCTTGTCGACCTCGTAGAGCTCGCGCGCGAGCGCGCTGGCGAGGTCGAACCGGAAGCCGTCGACATGCATCTCCAGCACCCAATAGCGCAGGCTGTCCATGATCAGCTGCAGCACGCGCGGGTGCGTCATGTTGAGCGTGTTCCCGCAGCCCGTGAAATCGAGGTAGTAGCGCTTGTCGCCGTGCCAGAGGCGGTAGTAGGCGGCGTTGTCGATCCCGCGCAGCGAGAGCGTGGGGCCGAGCTGATTGCCCTCCGCCGTGTGGTTGTAGACGACGTCGAGGATCACCTCGATGCCCTCGGCATGGAGAGCGCGGACCATGCGTTTGAACTCGTGGACCGCCGTCTCGACGCCGATGGCCGCTCGATAGCGCGCGTCGGGCGCGAAGAACGCGAGGGTGTTGTAGCCCCAGTAGTTGGTGAGCCCCGAGTCCACGAGATGGCGATCGATCACGTGGTGATGGACCGGCATCAGCTCGACGGCCGTGACGCCGAGGTCCTTCAAGTGGCGGATCGACGCCTCCGACGCGAGCCCGGCGTATGTGCCGCGCACCGGAGCGGGCACCTGGGGGTTCTGGAAGCTGAACCCCTTCACATGCACCTCGTAGATCACGAGATCGTTCCACCGGATGCGCGGCGGACGGTCCTCGCCCCAGGTGAAGGCGGTGTCGACGACGGAGGCGAGCGGCGCCGACGCGGCGTTGTCGCGCTCGTCCTTGGAGAGGTCCTCGGCGGGATCCCCGATCCGATAGCCGTAGTTGGCGTCCTTCCAGTCGACCATGCGGCCGATCGCCTTCGCATAGGGGTCGAGGAGCACCTTCGATGCGTTGAACCGGTGTCCCGCCGACGGCTCGTAGGGGCCGTGGACGCGGTAGCCGTAGAGCTGCCCCGGTCCGACGCCGCGCAAGTAGCCGTGCCAGACCATGTCGGTCTGCTCCCGCAGCTCGAAGCGCATGCTCTCCGTCTGCGCCTCGGCGGAATCGAAGAGGCAGAGCTCGACCCGCGTCGCGTGCTCCGAGAACAGCGCGAAGTTGACGCCCACTCCGTCCCACGTGGCGCCGAGCGGATAGGGCTCTCCCGGAAGCAGCCTCATGCGCTCCTCCCCGGCGCGAGGATCCGCCGCACACCACGAAGGGGAATGACGATCCAGTCGGGACGGTGATTCGCCTCGTACTCGATCTCGTAGAGCGCCTTGTCGAGCTCGAAGAAGCGCGTCCACGCATCGCGAGCCTCCGGATCCGCGGGCACGAACGGCGCCGAGGCGCCCGTCGTCCGCGATCGATAACCCTCGAGGTAGGCGTCCCGGAGCGGAGGCGCATCGCCGGTCGCCTTCGGATCGTCGCGCCGCGCCGCCTCGACGACGTAGTCGAGCGACCGGAGCATGCCCGCCACGTCCTTCGCCGCGCAGTGCTTGCGCCGGCGCTCTTCGAGCGGGCGCGCGGGCTCCCCCTCGAAGTCGAAGAGGATGAATCCCTCCGCCGTGCGGAGCGTCTGTCCGAGGTGGTAGTCGCCGTGGACCCGGATCCGTTGGAAGGCTCCACCGCCCTTCGGCGGCGGAAGGTCAGGCCCGGCGCCGAGTCGGTCGGCCGAGCGCAGGATCGAGTCGGCGAGATCGCGCGCCTCCGCCGGCAGCGCCGCGCGACGCGCACGAAGGATCTCGACGACGGCACCGGCGCGCGACGCGAGGGACGCGCGCCAGGCGACGACATCGGTAGCGGTCACCGGCTCGGCGTCGAAGGCGGGATCGCCCGATCCCGAAGCGAGCGCACGATGCAGGTCGCCCGTCACGGCGCCGAGCACGAGCATCGATTCCGAGAGCGGCTCGGGGCTCGCGTCTCCTCGGAGGACTCGCCGGACCGCATCGCGCACATGGGTCCAGCCGTCGCCACGGCTGTCGACCCACTGCTGGAGGACGCCGATCGTCGACGCTTCGCCCGAAGCCGCGACGTGGACGACCGACCCCCGGAGCGCGGGCGTCGCGCGGAAGGTCCCGTGCCTTGCGAGGAACCGGCCGATCTCGAGCTCCGGGTTCTCCCCCGCCTCCTTCCGGCGGAGGAGCTTGAAGAGATGCGTGGTTCCGATGCGGAGAGAGGTGTTGCTCTGATCGACGCCGAGCGGTCGGAGCATCTCCGCGCGGAGGTGTTCCTCCAGCAGCGCGCCCGGATCGTCCGGTCTCACATCGCCGTAGGCGAGACGTCCCCCGCGCAGCGTCGCGATCTCACCGGGGCGCGTCAGTCCGAGGAGGAAGCGGCGCGCCACGTCGGGCCGAGTTGCCGCTTCGACGACCGTGAGGGGGGCGCCCTCCACCTCGACGACTCCGATGCTCGGAAGGCCCGTCGCCGACTCGAGCAGCGCGAGGACGAGCGTGTAGCACTCGCGGCTCCCGCCCGCTCCGAGGACCGAGACGATCGCGACCGCCGAGGGCGCGCCCTCGCCGGGGAGCCACGCCAGGTCGTCCAGAGCGACGCGCTCGATCGCCCGAGACTTTCCACCGAACCAGCGCTGCTTCGGAAGGAACTCCGGGAGACCGGCGGCGAGCGCGCGCTCGAGCGGTTCGACGAGGAGGTCGGTGCGGGATCGGGGCGTCATGGGTCCTGGATGCAGTGCGGATTGGGGCGTGCGCCGTGCCGTCGCGCGGACGCTCTGGCCACGGAGTCGTACCGGGGTGCGGGTTTCGCCGGCGAACGGCTCGGATCAGAGATGCGGCGATCCGTCGCCGGCGGACTTGTCACGATCCGCCAGGTACTGCTCGAGCAGCTTGCGCGCGACCGGGCCTCCTCCGACGCCGAACGCGATCGCGAGACCGAGCATCACGGCGCCGAATGCGATGGCAAATGCCGTGAGCACCATGCGGTCGGCCACTCCGATCTGCTCGAGGGCCATCGCGACGGACAGCAGGACGATCAAGTAGCGCAGCGCGCCGGCGAGGATCCTAGCAGATCGGAGTTTCGCGTTCACCGCCGCGAGGAGCGTCGCGCGCCACGCGAAGTTCGCCGTCACGAAGCCGACGACGACGATCAGCATCGCCACGACGAGATGGGGGACGAACTGGACGAAGCCGTCGATGAGCGACTGCGTGCCCGCGAAGCCGAGCGCCTGCATCCCCGAGAGGATGAAGCCGATCCAGACAACCCAGAAGACGAGCGTCCCCGCGAGCACGTCCGGGGCGGCGAGGTGCGCCTTCTTCAGGAATTCGAGCCCTCCGAATCGCCCGAAGAGCGAATTGATGCGGAGCCATCCCAGGACGACGCGCGTCGCCGTGCGCAACAGGAACGCGATCAGCCACCCGACGAGGATGATGACGAGCATCGCGAGGACTCGCGGCACGAAGTCCGCGAGTCCGTTCAGGAAGTTGGTCCAGGCCTGTCGAAGGGCCTCTGCGATTTCGCCCATGGGTCGCCTCACTCGTTCGCTTTCCACATTCGGATCAAGAATTCCTTCGAGCGCTCGAACTCGCTGGCGAGCGCCTCGAGCGACTCACCGATCTCCTCCGGAGAGCGGCCGTCGCTCGATTCCACGAACGCGGCGGTGCGTCCCAGGTAGAGCGGGACGAGCGCCTGCACCAAGTGCTCGATGGACATCACGCCCCGATGCGCGGCCGTGAGGAACTGGATCACGGACGACACCCAGAGCGCGTCGGGGAGGTCGGGCGCGCCGGACGACGCCTCGGCGAGCCGGAGCAGCTCTCGCTCCGTCGGTCCGTCGAGGATCTGGCGATGCAGCGGCTCCAGGCCGCGCACGCCGTTGCGGAAGTTCTCCCAGAGTTCCTGCGCGTCGAAGGCCGGCCGCGACGCGTCGCCCGGGGGATGCTCGCCGAAGGTGGCGACCTCCTCCGTTCCTCGCCGCGGGATCCAGGTTTCCTCGTCGCGCTGGAGACACTCGAACAGCGCGCGGCCGATTCCACGGAACGTCCGCTGGAGGCTCGGCCGGTCCGAACGGTTCTGCAGCTTCCGAACACCGAGCTTCACCTGCGCCACGGAGAACTCGCCACCGAGCGCCGTCGCCGGGAGCCAGAGACCGCTTCCGTCCTCGTCGTCCCCACGACCCCACTGCTCGTCGGCGAGACAGTGCGCCGCGAATCTCCCCGAGCAGGCGAACTCCGTGCACACGGGCTCGCTCAGCTTGCGCCCGTAGGTCGATCGCACGAGGGGCCGGAGGAGCTGCGAGAGGAGCGGGCCATCGAGCGGATCGCGGCGATAGACGGGCGCGACGAAGTCGGCGTTCCGGTCTCGCACCGCCTCCAGGAGCGCCGCCACGCGCTCCGGGGTCGGCTCGACGGTGTCCGCGTCGAGCACGGCGACCGCGCGCGCCTGGAGCAGATCGGCGGCGGCGAAGAGAACGCGGTGCGCCTCGGCGCGGCTGCGCACCCAGGAGGCCCAGGTGGAGATCTGGTGGACGGTCCGGAGACCCTTGCCCGTGGCGCTCGCTCCGTTCTCGCCGCTCGCATCGGCCGCCGACACGGCGTTCGTCGTTCCGTCGTCGGAGCCGCGGTCGACGTGCATCAGGACCGATCGAACGCGCCCGAACCGAACGCCGAAGGCCTGGCGCACCGCCCGCACGGCGGAAGCCGCCGTGGCGGCGTGGTTCTCCGTCGGCAGGCCGACGAGGACATCGACCTGACCCACGCCCATCAATTGGCGCAGCAGATCGTCCGAGAGGAACGTCGGAAGGGGCGTGGCCGATTCGCTCACGCGACGGCTCCCCGTCCGCTCGCAGCCGACGGTGCGATCCGATCTCGATTCGTCGCCCTCACATCCATCGCAGCTTGAACCAATAGAAGGAATAGGGACTGAGCGTCAGCAAGTAGGGCAGGTCTCCGATGCGCGGGAACAGGCTGCCCCCGAACATCTCGATGGGAATCGCGCCCTTCAATGCGGCGAGATCGAGCTCGACGGCCTGGGCCGACCCCGAAAGGTTGTTCACGACGAGGACGCGCTCCTTCCCGAGCGTCCGCAGGTAGGCGAGGACGCGGTGGTTCGCCGGCTTCAGGAACTCGATGGTGCCCCGGCTGAAGGCGCGCGACGAGCCGCGCACGTGAATCAGCCTCCGCATCCAGTTGAGGAGCGACTGGTCGCTCCGCCGCTGTGTCTCGACATTGACCGCGGTGTAGCCGTACTGCGCGTTCGAGATGATCGGCTGGTACATCCGCTCGGGATCCGCCGTCGAGAATCCGGCGTTCCAACCGGCGCTCCACTGCATGGGCGTTCGGACGCCATTGCGATCGCCGAGGTAGATGTTGTCTCCCATTCCGATCTCGTCCCCGTAGTAGAGGAACGGGCTGCCGGGCAGCGACATCAGGAGACCATTCAGGAGCTCGATGCGACGCCGGTCTCCGTCGAGCAGAGGAGCGAGGCGCCGCCGGATGCCGAGGTTGATGCGCGCCGTTCGCTCCCGCGCGTACTCCTCGTACATGTAGTCGCGCTCGTCGTCCGTCACCATCTCGAGCGTGAGCTCGTCGTGGTTCCGGAGGAAGATCCCCCATTGGCACGATTCGGGGATCGGGGGTGTGCGTTCGATGATGTCGACGAGTGGCTTCCGATCCTCCAGCCGCAATGCCATGAAGAGCCTCGGCATGATCGGGAAGTGGAAGGCCATGTGGAACTCGTCGCCTTCTCCGAAGTACGGCCGAACGTCCTCGGGCCACATGTTCGCTTCGGCGAGCATGATCCGCTCCGGATAGTGCTCGGTCATCCGGCCGCGGAGCATCTTCAGGATGTCGTGCGTCTCCGGGAGGTTCTCACAGGTCGTCCCCTCGCGCTCGATGAGGTAGGGCACGGCATCCACGCGGAACCCGTCGACGCCGAGGTCGAGCCAGAACTTCATCACGTTCCAGATCTCCTCGCGGACGGCCGGATTGTCGAAGTTCAGATCCGGCTGATGGCTGAAGAAGCGGTGCCAATAGTACGACTTGGAGACCGGGTCCCACGCCCAGTTGGACATCTCCGTGTCGCAGAAGATGATCCGCACTCCTTTGTACTTCTCGTCCGAGTCGCTCCAGACGTACCAGTCGCGCTTCGGGTTGTCGCGCGAGCTCCTCGACTCGAGGAACCACGGGTGCTGGTCCGAGGTGTGATTCAGGACCAGCTCGGTGATCACGCGCAGGCCGCGCGCGTGCGCCGCGTCGAGGAACGCCTTGAAGTCGTCCAGGACGCCGTAGACGGGGTGGATGGCGCAGTAGTCGGAGATGTCGTAGCCGTCGTCCCGGAAGGGCGACGGGTACATGGGGAGGAGCCAAATGCAGTCGACGCCGAGATCACGGAGGTGATCGAGCTTCCCGAGCAGTCCACGGAAGTCCCCGATGCCGTCGCCCGTGCTGTCGCAATAGGCCTTGACGTGCAGTTCGTAGAAGACGGCGTCCTTGTACCAGTCGTGTTTCGACATGGGATTGCTGCGGTTCGGCGCGCCTGCGAACTCGATGAAGCTTCCCGTGCGTCCAGCGCGCCGCTGGGGGGACCGTGGGAGAATCGCCGCCGCTGGCCGAAGGCCGCGCGAGAGCGAGCGATGCATGAGGAGGCGCCGACGACACAGCTCGGGACGAGCCGAGGAGGAGGAGCGACGAAGCCGCAGTCGCTCGCTGCCGGGTGTCGTCCGGCGCCGATTCCCTCGCGATCTCTGAGTCCTTTCTGCCGCAGATCGCGCGCAACTTCAAGGTGAACCTTCGATCCCGTCGTTCGCTCGACGAATCGCGCGAGAGCCACTCGCGCAGAGGGAAGCGAATTCGTCTCGATGGGAAGAGGGCTGCGTGCGCGTGTTCGGAACGGACTCCCCGAACTCCTTGAACTTCGTGGCCATCCTCCCTAGGTATGGACCCGAGGTCGGGGAGGAGAGTCTCGGCGATGGCTCGCAGAGGGGGTCATCGGCTCACTCGTTCGCACCACCTTGGCTCCAGGAACCATTCCCATGCTGCTCGACACCTCGCTCCGCTCCGACACGTTGCTCCGACTCGAGAAGATCGGGAAGGCGGACCTGATCGTCGGCATCCCCACGTTCAACTGCGAAGACACGGTCGCGAACGTGATGCGCGCCGTCGCGGAAGGGCTCGAGAAGCACCATCCCGGGAAGAAGGCCGTGCTCTTCGTCTCCGACGGAGGCTCCCTCGACGACACGCGCGAGAACGCGCGCGCACAGCTCCTCCCGAAGCTCGAGACGATCGTCGCGATCTACCGAGGGCTCCCCGGCAAGGGGACGGCGCTCCGTGCGGTGTTCGAGGCCGGTGTGCGTCTCGGCGTGAAGGCGTGCGCCGTCTTCGATGCCGACCTGCGTTCGATCACGGGCGAATGGGTGCGCGCACTGACGGCCCCGGTGCTCGAGAACGGCTACGACTTCGTGAGCCCCTACTACGTCCGCCACAAGTACGACGGGACGATCACGAACCACCTGGCCTACTCCCTCACGCGCGCGCTCTACGGCAAGCGCGTGCGGCAGCCGATCGGCGGAGACTTCGGCTTCTCGCGCAAGATGCTCGACCAGCTCGTGGAGGAGCAGGTCTGGGACACGGACATCGCGAAGTTCGGGATCGACATCTGGCTCACGACGACGGCTCTGGTCCGCGAAATGAAGGTCTGCGAAGCGCAGCTCGGCGCGAAGATCCACGCGCCGAAGGACCCGGGCTCGTCCCTCGGGCCGATGTTCCGCCAAGTGGTGGGCACGCTCTTCGGAATGATGCGCCAGCACGAGCAGGTGTGGCGCGCCGTGAAGGGCAGCGAGCCGATCCCGCTCGTCGGTACTCCCATCGACGTGGAGCCGCCGGCCATCGCGATCGACTTGGACCGGCTCCTGAGCAACTACCGCGTCGGCCTGCAGCACTTCGGCTCCCTGTGGAAGGAGGTGCTGCATCCCGAGCAGTTCGCCTACTTCGAGAAGCTCGCCACGGCGGAGCCGAAGAGCCTGCACATGGATCCGGTGCTCTGGGCCCGAACGGTCTACGACATCGCCGGCACGTTCCTTCGCTGGGAGCGCAACCGCTACAAGCTCGTCGAGATCATGACGCCGCTCTACTACGGCCGCGTCGCCGCCTTCGTGCAGGAGACGCGCGACATGACGACCGAGGAGGCCATGGCCAAGATCGTCGAGACGCAGGCGCTCCAGTTCGAGAAGGAGAAGCCCTACCTCTTGGCGAAGCTCCAGTCCTGGGAGCGCGTCGCCTCCGCCGACTGATCCGGGGACCGGTCCGCGCGTTCCCACGCCTGGATCCTCCGCCTACCATCGGGCCCGCCGCCCGATGAGCGAATCCGAACGAGAAGAGCGGATCTTCGACGAGTATCTCGCCGCCGCTCAACGCGGCGAGATCGAGGCCGTCGACGCCTTCTGTGCCGCCCGTGGAGGCGCGTCGCCGGAGCTGTTGGACAGGCTCCGCGCGCTCCGCTGGATGCTCGCCGAGGAGGGACACACGGCCTCCGCCGCCGGCGATCCCGACGGTGAGCCCGACGAGCCGACCGACGAGGATCTCCCCTTCGAGCGTCTCGGGTCCTTCCGGCTCCTGCGGCGGCTCGGCGAAGGCGGCATGGGAGTCGTCTTCCTCGCCGAGCAGGAGCCCCTGCGCCGCCGCGTCGCGCTCAAGCTGATTCGCCCCGAACGCTCGGGATCGCGCGGCGCCGAGCGGCAGTTCGAGCGCGAAGCTCAGGCCATCGCACGCCTCGCCCATCCGAACGTCGCCACCCTCTTCGCGACGGGCGAGGAGCGCGGCGTCCGCTACCTCGCGATGGAGTACGTGCCGGGGTCGACCCTCGAGCACGTGCTGAGGGAGACCGTCCGGCAGGGACGCCCGGCTCCGCTGCAGCAGTCGCTCCGGTGGATCGCCCAGATCGGTCGGGCCCTCGAATGCGCCCATCGAGCCGGAGTGATCCACCGGGACGTGAAGCCGGCGAACATCCGCATCACGCCCGACGGCGTCGCGAAGCTCGTGGACTTCGGGCTCGCGAGGAAGACCGATCTCTCCGGCACCACGGTCACCGTTGGATTCCAGGGGTCTCCCTTCTACGCCTCGCCGGAGCAGGTGGAGGGAAGCGGCGCGGAGATCGGCCACGCGAGCGACATCTACTCCCTCGGCGCGACGCTCTACGAGTGCGCCACGGGACGCGTCCCCTTCGAGGCCGAGACGAACGCGCAGCTCTTCCGGAAGATCCTCCTTCGAGAGCCCGATCCGCCGCGCCGATGGAACCCGTCGATCCCGCGCGACCTGCAGACCGCGATCCTGAAGGCGATCGAGAAGGATCCACGCCACCGCTACGCGACGGCCGGAGACTTCGCCGCCGATCTCGAGGCGATCCTCGACCTTCGCCCGATCTCCGCACGGCCGACGGGCGCCCTGCGACGCGCGACGAAATGGGTCCGCCGCAACCGCTCCGCAGCGGCGCTCGCCGCGGGAGGCGTGCTCCTCCTCGGCGCGGCCCTCGGCTTGGAGGCCTGGCGCAGCGTCGAGGCGCGCCGGAGCAGCGTGGCCGACGCGCGCGCCGCCGTCGGCGAGGCGCGAACGGCCCTCGCCGCCTTTCGGCAGTCGCGACGCGACGCGGAGCCGCTCGCCCGCGCCGTGGAGCAGACGGAGTGGGACGTGCAGCAGATGTTCGTCCCCCGCCTGGAGATCGCGCAGCTCGAGAAGCGCGTCGAGGAGCTGCACGCGCTGCGCCGCATGCATGAGCTCCTCGGCTCCCAGATCCAGGAGCTCATCCTCCGCGCCGAGCGACTCGATCCGGGCGCCGAGGGCATCGGCGAGGTGCGGGCCGAGTACTACGTCGAGCGCTGGCGCGAGGCCGTGAGCGAGCGCGATGCCGTCGCCGCCGCGTTCTTCCGGGGCCTCGCCGTCGAGAGCGACCCCGCGGGGACGTTGCGCGGCGAGATCGGAACGACGGGCGCCGTGAGCATCCAGGGCACGCCGCACGACGCCGAGGTGCACGCGTTCTCCTTCCGCGAGGTGGCGGAGCTCGTCGAGGGAGGCGCCCATCGGCTCGTGCCGGTGCCCGTCTCGGGTCCTCCGCCCATCGAGCCGGGGCGCTGGGCGCTCCGAGTGATCCGCGGAGCGGGAGAGCTCCGGACGGGCGACCACGTCGTCGAGATCCTCGGTGCGCCGATCGAGGGGACCGTCTTCGCCGTGCGCTCCGACGGCTCCGAGCCGCCGGCGAGGCTTATCGAGATCGACGGCCAGCCGGTCCACGAGCTCTTCGACGTCGAATCCCATGCCCCTGGGCCGGCCGTCTCCCTGGTGCTGGAGCGCGACGGCGTCCGCACCACGCACGCCGGCACGTCCCTCGAGAGCCTCGGGTGGACGTTCCTCGACCCGCGCGGCCTCGCCGAGCGCGGAGGGGTTCCCGCGAGAGCCCTGCGCGCTGACCGACCGGTCGACCTGCTGCTGCCGGCGGGACTCGTGGTGCGCACCACGGCGGCACCGGTCGTCCTCGGCGCCTCGAGCCTCCAGGGCATCGCGCCCACGACGCGCAGCTTCGAGCCCGAGTTCCTCCTGATCGTGCTCCGACGCGACGGCTTCGAGGACCAACGATGGACGCTCCACGTCTCGGAAGCACGGGAGCAGGAGCTGATCTACGCGCTCGCGCCCGCGGGCACGACGCCGACGGGGCTCGTCTACATCACGGAGCGCGACTACTGGATGATGGACCGCGAGGTCACCTTCCTCGAGTACCTCGAGTTCCTGAACGATCCCGCGACGCTGACGGAAGTGGACCGCGCGGACCAGCCGACCCGATGGCCGAGGTCTCCGTCGGGGACGCTCCTCGTGGTCCGGGAGACCGACGGGACCTTCGCGCTGGCGCCGGGCGTCGTCCCCGAGATGCCGGTCGCCGGCGTCTCCTGGAACGATGCGAAGGCCTACGCCACCTGGCTCGACGCGCGCGAAGCGGCGCGCGGGAGCGACCTCGCCTACGCGCTGCCGACCTACACCGACTGGTGCGGAGCCGCCGCCGGCGGCAAGAGACGCTTCGTCTACGGGAATCACTACCGGCCCCACTGGATCAAGAGCTGCTTCGCGCGCCCCCGGCCGGTTCCCGAGCCGATCCTCCGATTCCCCATCGACGAGAGCGCCTCGGGCCTCTTCGACCTCTCGGGCGGCGTGAGCGAGTGGTGCGATGGGTGGTTCTGGGAGGAGAACCACGATCACCCCTGGGCGGGAGGATCCTGGGTGGAGGGCGAGACGAAGGTCTTCAGCAACTGCCACAGCGAGGGGCTCCCCGCCGATTCCACCTCCAAGGCGCTCGGCTTCCGGCTCGCGGCTCGACGGCGCGCGCCCGAGAACCGAGCGCCGCCCGCCTCGGGCGGGCGATAGAGTGCCGGCCCGCCTTCGCCCTCCGACCGCCACCGCATGGATACCGAGAACCACCTCCTCGCCGTGTTCCTCGACTTCGAGAACCTGGCCGTCGGATTCAGCAATCGCGAGGAGGGGTTCGACGTCGCGCGCGTCCTCAAGCGCCTCGTCGAACGAGGCCACATCGTGGTGAAGCGTGCCTATGCCGACTGGCAGAGATTCCCGCGGGCCGCGAGCCGGCTGCAGGAGCACGCCTTCGAGCTGATGCAGATCCCCGCGCGCCGCCTCTCGGGCAAGAACTCCGCCGACATGCGCCTGTGCGTCGACGTGATGGACCTCTGCTACTCCAAGGCCCACATCGACACCTTCGTGATCGTTTCGGGAGACAGCGACTTCTCGCCCGTCGTCTCCAAGCTGAAGGAGAACGGGAAGACCGTGATCGGCCTCGGCGTGAAGGAGTCCACGTCGGCGCTGCTCCGAGACAACTGCGACGAGTTCATCTACTACTCGGACATGCAGCGCTCGTCGGCGACGGTGCCCACGACGCTGAAGCAGGTGGGCGAGAAGGAGCTCGAGCTCTTCACGCTGCTCCTCGAAGCGCTCGCCGCGCTGCGGCGCCAGAACCGCGACGTCCTCTGGGCGTCGCTCATCAAGGAGACGATGAAGCGCATGAGCCCGTCCTTCGACGAGAGCTACTACGGCTTCCGCTCCTTCAGCGACCTCCTGGAGGGCGCCGCGAAGCGCGGCCTCGTCCGCATCGCCCGCGACAGCTCGAACCGCTCGACCTTCGTCGAGGCCTTCGGCGACGAACTCCGCGGCCAGGAGAGCGCCGCCCCGGCGCCCCGGCGGCGGACTCGGTCCAGCGGGCCGACCGGCGCCAGCGCGCCGCCCGCGAGCACGCGACGCCGCTGACCGACGCACGCGTCGGCCTCGCGGAGCCGCCGCTCTCATGCGCCGCCGGGGCGCGGCATCGGGATCGGAACGGTGCCGTGGATCTCGCGCACGCCCGTCTCCGCGACGATGCGCCTCCAGTTGTGAGGACGCACGCCGCCCCCGGCGATGATCCCGATGCGTCCGCGCGCGCGCAGGACGAGATCGCGCAGCGCGTCGATCCCCTCCTCGGCCGACGGCGCGCCGCCCGACGACAGCACGCGGTCGACGCCGAGCGCGACGAGGGTCTCCAGCGCTTCGTCGCGGTCTCGCGTCCCGTCGAAGGCCCGATGGAACGTGACCGTCAGCGGGCGCGCGGCGCGCACGAGTCGCTCGACGGCCGCACGGTCGACGCGCGCGTCTCCATCGAGGAGCCCCAGGACGACGCCGGCGGCGCCGAGCCGCGCGCAGCGGGCGATCGCGTCCTCCATCTCCGCCACGACGGTCGCGCCGGCGACGAAGGGGCCCGACCGCGGGCGGACCATCGCATGCACCGGGATCGCGAACTCCCCGACGACGTCGCGCAGGAGCGCGTCCGGAGGCGTGAGCCCTCCGACGTCGAGCCGCACGCAGAGCTCCAGCCGGCCGGCTCCCGCCGCCACCGCCGCCCGCGCCGAGGCCACCGAGTCGGCGCAGCCCTCGAAGAGCACCGGCGCATCGGCCGATGCGCTCACCGCACGCGCGCCTCGATCCAGGCGGCGACGGCCTCCAACGCCCTCGGAGAGAACGTCTCGTCGATGAGGCCGTACTCCGCCGGCGAGCCGGTGGCCGCGGTCTGGAAGAGGTGGTTCAGGCCCGGCAGGCGCGTCACGGTCCAATCGGCGTTCCCGCCCTCGGCGAGGGCGCGTGCGATCTCCGGGAGGTTCTGCGCGGGATCCACCTGCAGGTCGAGTCCGCCGTTCAGGGCGAGCACCGGACATCGGACCGCGCGCAGCGGCACGCGCGGATCGTGACGGAGGAAGAGCCGCATCCAGGGCGAGGTCATGCTCCGGACGAGCGCGGCCCCAGCGTCGCCATCGTCCTTCGGCTGCGCGTCTCCCTGCGGGGCGAGCCCCTGCAGCTCGCCCGCGACGCGCAGGAGCTCCGCCGACTGGTCCGCCGTCGGCGCCTCCACGAGGGCGAGCTCGTAGAGCCTGTCGCCCAGGACGCGCGCCTTCGCGATGGTGTCGGCGGACATCCCGAGGCTCTCGGAGACGAGCGCCGACTGCAGCCGCAGGACCTCCGCACCGGAGACGCCCGGCCCGGCGAGGAGCACGAGGAACCCGACGGCGTCGCTGCGCGCGGCCACGATCGGCCCGACGAGCCCTCCCTCGCTGTGTCCGACGATCCCGATCCGGTCCTTGCGGATCTCCGGACGCGTCCCGAGGAATCGCACGCCGGCCTCGGCGTCGTCCGCGAAGTCGAGGGACGTGCACACGTCGAAGTCGCCCGTCGATTCGCCGACTCCACGGTCGTCGCAGCGCAGCACGGCGATGCCGCGCCGCGCGAGGAAGTCGGCGAGAACGAGGAAGGGCTTGTGCCCGAGGATCTGCTCGTCGCGGTCCTGGGGACCGGAGCCCGACACGAGGACGGCGGCGGCGAAGGGCCCCTTGCCCTCCGGAATGGTGAGCGTCCCGCGCAGCGTGACGCGCGGCCCACCGTCCGCGGAGGCGCTCGGGAGGAACGTCGCGGCGACTCCCTTCCCGGGCTCGTGGCCGAAGGCGACCCTCTCCTCCCGGTAGGGGAAGGGAGGGACGGGCTCCTGCGGCCGCACGAGCTTCGACGCCTCCTTCTTCCGCTCGAAGGCGAGAGGGAAGCTGCGACCCTGACGGAACGTCCCCTCCATGCGCTCGCCGCTCTCCGCGAGGCGACCGGTGTAGGAGGCCTTCAGCCCGTCGATGCGGAACGCCACCTCGCGGTCCTCGAAGGTGATCGTGTCGACGTCGATCCCGAGCGCACCCTGGTCGATGCTGTCGAGCTTGGCACGAAGGCCCGAGCCCTCGGCCTCCACGTGGAGACCGAGGCGCAGCTTCGCGAGACCCACGTCGAGCGTCCCCTCCCAGTAGCCGGCGATCGGATGGGCTGCCTTCGCGGCCGGCGTCGGGTCCTGGCGGTCCGCGGCCCGGACCGTGGCGGCGAGCGAGCCCGCGATGAGGAGGGCGACGAACAGGTTTCCGAGCATCGGAGCTCCGAGCGTGGATCGCATGACGGATCGGCCGGGGTCGAGGAGTGCGGCGAGAATCGTTGCAGTCCGGCGCGGGGCGCCAAAGGGTTCGAGAATCCGAGGAGCCGGCGTCGGTGCGCGCTGCGCGGCGGCGCTCTCAGCTCCCCGCGCGAAGGACCACGGCGCCGCTCGAGAGCCGCGGATGGCGCCGTCGAGGCGAGTCGTCGACGACGAACGGGCCCAGGGCTCGGTCGAAGTGGAGGAGGAGCCGCGTGCTCGCGTCGGAGACGTGCCGCCGGCTCGGGACGAACGTCTCGCCGCCGTAGCGCGTGCCGAGCGACACGCGCACGTCGTCGATCTCCCCGTCGTGTCCGTCGACGGCGTTCCCGCTGCGCGTGACGTCGGCGCCCACGAGGAGCGGGAGGCCGTTCGTCGTCCTCCGTCCCTTGCCGGGGGAAGACGCGATGCGGCGCCCGTCGAGGTAGAGGCGCACCTCCGATCCGTCGAAGACGCCCGCCAGGTGGTGCCAGCGACCAGGCTCCAGCACCGGCTGCGGCGCGAGGGCGGACGCGTACTTCCCGTCCAGGTGCACGAGGAACGCGGGAATCCCGTCGGTCACGAAGAGGCCGAACTCGGCGTTCTCCGTCTTGTTGAGGAAGCCGCGGCGGCCGGCGTAGCTCCGCCCGCGGATCCAGCCCTCCAGCGTGAAGGGTCCGTCGGGGAGGTCGAGGTCGGCGGACGACACGCGCACGCACGCGGATCTGCCGGGGAGCTGCAGCGCGTGCTCCTCGGCGGGCGGCGGCTCGGCGTCGGGAGTCTCCCGCAGCGCCATTTCGATCGGCCTCCGCACCGTGGGCGCCGCCACGCGCATCGTCTCGCCGATCCATTCGATCGCGAGCTCGAGCACGGGCTCCTCGAAGCCGGCGCCCTCGGGAGACGGAAGACGGCCCAGCTCGAGCGCGATCGGCGCCGCCTCCCGCGCAGGGATGCGCACGTGGCGATGGTTCGGAGCGGAGGCCCAACCGTCGCCGGCCGCGGACGCCGTGACCTCGATCGGCCGGCTCGTCGGATTGGCGATCTCCACCACGACCGATCCCGCCGCCGACCCGTCGCGCTCGATCCCGAGGACCGGCGAGAGCCGCTTCGGCTCGATCGACCGCAGCCGCTGCAGCTCCGCGAGCCGCTCCTCGGTCATCTCCCGGGGATCGATCACGGCGCCCACCGGCACCGCGGCGACCGTGATCCCCGACGCGCGCACGGTGACGACGTTCAAGTGGTGGAGCCAGCCGGCCCGCGGGAAGTCGCTGTCGAGCGCGGCGCCGACGGTCGCGAGCGTGAAGTACTCGATGCCGTCGCGCTTCCCGCCGTAGGACATCCGGTGGATGTGTCCGGCGAAGACCGCCGAGACGTTCCCCGCCTCCACCAGCACCGAGTGCACCGCGTCCCAGTTCGTGCCCGGGTAGCGCTCGCTCTGCCATCGCGGGTGATGCAGGAAGAGGAACACGTGGTCGAGCGACTTCGTCTCCGCGAGCGTCGCGCGCAGCCATGCGAGCTGGCGCTCGCTCATCTGGGTGTGCTGCGCCTTCGAGAAGCCCTTCTCCCCCGATGCGAGATCGCCCTCGTCGGAGTAGAGCGCCACGAAGGCCGCGTTCTTGTGGCGGAACCAGTACCAGAGCGGGCCGAATTGGGTCTCGAAGTCGCGCTCGTGCTCTCCGGGAGGCGCGTCGGGGCCGCGCCAGTAGATGTCGTGATTGCCGGCGACGGGATACCAGGGCATCGCGAGACGATCCATGACGGCGGAGTACTCGCGGGCCTGCGCGGTCCACGCGGCCGCTGCGTTGTAGCCCTCCACGAGATCGCCCACGGTCATCACGAGATCGGGGCCCAGCAGGTTCGCGTCCGCCACGGCCTGCTCCAGCACGCGGATCCCCTCCTTCGGCCCGCCCGTGCGGTCGCCGAAGACGACGAAATGGAAGACGCCTTCCTCCTTCGGCAGCGGGAGCAGCCTCGCGCCGGGGCGATCGGTGAGGACGTGCGGCCCCTGGAGCGCGAGCACGAGCGAGAAGGCGAGGAGCGGATCGATCATGAACGGTCTCTCGGCGCGCATTCTGCGCGCGCCGCCGCTCCGCCACACGGTCTCGTCCGGAGCCTGCCGTCAGGAATCCGCGGGCGTGCCGCAGAGCCCCGAGCGCGCGACCGACGCGCGTCCCTGATCGACGCGCAGCACCCAGCGGGCCCGCTCGGCGAGGACCGTCTCGCGCGTGACCCAGATGGCCGCCTTCCCCTCGGAGACGAACTCCAGGACGCGCGTCAGGAGGTCCTCCGCCGCGTCGAGGTCGATGCCGTCCTCGATTCCGTCGAGGAGGATGATCTCGGGGTCGGTGACGAGCGCGCGCGCGAGGGCGACGCGCTTCTGCTCGCCGCCCGTCAGCTGCACCGGCCGGTCGTTCAGCAGTCGGCCGAGACCGAGGCGCCGCGCGAGACCCATCGCCGAGCGCCGGTGCTCCGGCTCCTTCTCCTCGTCGGAGTGCAGCGGCCTCTCGACGTTCTCGAGGACCGTCAGGTGCGAGAAGAGCCGCGGATCCCGCGGCACGAAGCCGATCGTGTCGCGCCGAAGCGCCGCGAGGCTCGCCTGCGAGAGGCTCGACACGCTGCGGCCCGCGACGCGGCAACGCCCCGATGTCGGACGATCGAGGCACGCGAGGATCGGAAGGAGCGACGCGGCGAAGATCCCCGTCGGATCGAGCACCGCGAGCGACTCGCGGCGCTTCAGATCGAAGCTGAGTCCGTCGAAGGCGACGACGCGCCGGCCTCCGAACCGGATTCGCTTTCGCAGCTTCTCGACGCGCACGAGAGGGACCGGCTTCCGCATGGCGGCTCCGGCCCTGTTCGGCTGCCGACGCCTCGCGGCCGTAGCGCGCGCGACGCGGCGCGCGACGCCGCGCGCCGCGCGGCGTTCGCCCCCGGCGCCATCGCCCTCTCCCGGGGCAGAGGCGCCGTCTCCCGGGCCTGGATCCGATTCGGCGCGCATCGTCGAGTCCTGCCGCTTCGATCGAGACGGCGTGAGGGTGCGAACACGTGCGCGCATGTCGAAGCGACTCGCACGCACTCGATGACGAGCATCCCACCGCGCTCGAGCGAATCAAGCGTCTTCGCGGCGAGGGTACGATCGCGACAACGCATCGGGACTCGATGCGCATCGCGGTGCCCACCCCCTTCGACGCCTCCGTCCTCCCCGCCTACGACCTCGGCGTGTGGTGGCACGTGCACGGATTCCGGCTCGCGATGCTGCTTCCGGCGTCGCTCGGGGCGGCGTTCGTCGCTCGCGCGCTCGCGCTCCGCATCGTGACGCGGCGCGCCGGCGAGAGCGCTCGCCGGCGCCTCGCGCGCGACGTCGTGCTCCTCGCCGTCGCCGGCGCCGGCACGTCGGCGATCGCCGCGTCGGCCTACGCGGTCATGACCGTCGGCCACCTGCGCGTCGGCGTCTTCATGCTCCCCGCCGGTCTCGCTTTCTGGACGAGCGCCGTGGCGGCGCCGTCGATCGCGCTCGTCGCCGCCGCGGCGCGGGGCGAGGCGATGCGGGCGGCCGTCGCGCTGGCTCCGCTCGCGCTCGCGGGCTGGATGCTCTTCGGCGAGCCCAATCGTCTCGAGATCGTCCGCGCGACGATCCCCGTGGCGTCTCTCCCGCCGGGAACGCGGATCCGGCTCGCGCACCTGAGCGATCTCCAATGCATCCACGTGGGCGCGCGGGAGGCGGAAGCGGCGGCCGCCGTGGACGCCTTCGATCCGCACTTCGTCGGCTTCACGGGCGATCTCGTCGCCGACCGTCTCCACCCGGCGCTCGTCGCGCACGTCCGGCGCTGGCTCTCCTCGCTGCGGACGCGGACGGCGGTGTTCACCGTGAACGGAGACTGCGACGGCGACTTCGCGAGCCTGGTGCGCGACCTGCCCGGCGTGACGCAGCTCGAGGACGAGGGAAGGACTCTCGACGTGGAAGGAGCGCGCCTCTGGATCGCCGGCGTGGACAACCGCAGGCGACCGCCGGACCCCGCGCGCGGCCTCTCGGGCGCGCCTCCCGGATCGACGCGCATCCTCCTCACGCACAACCCCGATCGATTCATCGCTCCCGGCGACTGGCGCGCGGAGGTCGGTCTCGCGGGTCATACGCACGGCGGGCAGGTGCTCGTCCCTGGCGTCGGCGCCCTGGTGACGTTCACGAAGCTCGGTGGCCGCTATGCCGCCGGTGTCTTCGGCCCGCGCGACCGCGACCCCGCGCTCCCCTGGAAGGTCGACACGGCCGTCGTCTGCGCCGGCCTCGGCATGGAGGGCGGCTGGGCCCCGCGGATCCGGCTGCTGCGTCCTCCCCAGGTGATGCTCCTCACGCTCGAGGGTCCGTAGGGCCCCGCGCGCCGCGACGGGGGCACGCGGCCAGCGGCTCCTACTTCGCGTGCTCGCGCACGAAGGCCTCGAGCGCGGGCGCCTTCAGGCCGATCTCCTTCCCCTCGCGGATCGCGTCCTCGAGCGGGATCCGGTCACGTCGAACGCGCCGCAGTGCCCACAGGGCGCCGACGCGGTTGCCGCTCGAGCAGTGGACGAGGATCCGTCCGGCTCCGCGCTCGTCGAGCGTCTCGTCGAGGCGCGCCGCCTCCGATTCCCCCAGCGTCGCGGCGGTGCATGGGATCCGCAGGAATCGCATCCCGAGCGACTCCACGAGCGCGGCCTCGTCGAAGGTGTCCTCGTCGCGGGGCCGCAGCGTCACGACGGTGCGGACCCCGCTCTCGGCCGCGAGCCGTAGATCGCTCTCCGTCGGCTGGCCGCCGAGGAGGAATCGATCGAAGGCGAGGACGCGCTCCATCTCACCGAGCGCAGCGGGTGCGAGGAAACCCTCGGCAGAGTCCTCGACGTCGTCTCGCTGGGGGCCGGAGCAGGCACCGATCAGGCACAGGAGAGCGCAGGCTCGGGTCGAGACGGTGATTCGCATGGCGCGAGGGAGCGGCCGGAATCTACCAAGCCGGCCGCGGCCGCGACCAGCCGCGACGTTGTCGCGGCGGCGTCGCGTCAGCGCCGGCGCCACGTCGCGTCAGCGCCGGCGCCATCTCGCGGCCAGGGCCCGCCTTCCCGGGCGCCGCAGGGCGCGCAGGAGCCCGTCGACGATGCGGAGCCCCGCCTTCCCGTCGCCGAAGGGATTGCGCCACCGACGCCGGCGTGCGGCCATGCGGCGCGCCGCCGCGACGATCCTCACGGGCGTGCTGCCGGCGAGCTCGTTCGCGCCCACGTCGATCGTCTCGGGCCGCTCCGTCGAGTCGCGGAGCGTCACGCAGGGCACGCCGAGACAGCACGCTTCCTCCTGCACGCCGCCCGAGTCGGTGAGGAGGAGCGCGGCGCGCGACTGGAGCCCGAGGAACTCGAGGTAGCCGAGCGGCGGGAGGACGCGGAGCCGATCGTCGAGCTCGATCCCCGCCGACTCGAGCCGAGCGCGCGTCCGAGGATGCAGAGGGACCAGCACCGGGATCGCGAGCGCGCGCGCGGCGCGGGCGAGACCTGCGAAGACGCCGCGCAGCTTCTTCGCGTCCTCGACGTTCTCGGGGCGATGCACCGTGGCGACGGCGTAGCGGCCCGCCTCGACCCCGAGCCGGCCGAGCCGAAGCGACCGCTCGGCGCGCGCGCGCTGGCGTCGCAGCTCGTCGACCACCGTGTTCCCCGTGACCAGGATGCGCGACGCCGGGATCCCCTCGCCGCGGAGCGTGCGCGCGGCCCCGCGCGTCGGCGCGAAGTTCCACGTCGCGAGGTGATCGGCCACGATCCGGTTCGTCTCCTCCGGCATGCGCCGGTCGTAGGAGCGCAGGCCCGCCTCGACATGGCCCACCGGGATCCCGAGCTTGTCGGCCGCGAGGGCGGCCGCGACGACGGAGTTCGTGTCGCCCTGGACGAGCACCGCGTCCGGACGCTCCTCCCGCAGCAACGGCTCCATGCGCTCGATCACGCGCGCGATCTGAAGCGCGTGGGACCCGGATCCCACCTGCAGGTTGTGCCGCGGCGTCGGCAGCCCGAGGTCGGCGAAGAAGACGCCGTCCATCTCGAAGGAGTAGTGCTGCCCCGTGTGGATCAGCACGAAGGGCACGCGCCTCGCGCGACAGGCGCGCACCACGGGCGCCATCTTCACGATCTCCGGCCGCGTCCCGACGACGACGGCGAGCTTCGTCACGGCGCGGCGAGTCTCCGGATCTCGTCGAGGAGCGCCAGGCGCTTGCGGATCGTGCGCCGGGAGTAGCGACCGAACCGCTCCGCCGTGCGGCGCGCCAGCAGAGCGAGGGTGCTCTCGACGGTCTTCATCACGCGCATCTTGCTCCGCCCGACGCGCTCGGCGTAGTGGAGCTCGAGCGGAACCTCGCAGGCACGGATGCCGAGCGGCTGGAGCCGGAGGAGAAGGTCCATCACGGCCTCGAAGCCGCGCGCGACGCAGAGATCGTCTCCGTAGATCGCACGAGCCCTGCGGAGGATCCCCACGCGGAAGGCGCGGAAGCAGCAGGTGTAGTCGCGCACGCCGGGGATCGGGAACGCGAGCCGGAAGAGCACGCGGCCGGCGTCCGAGAGGAGGCGACGGTAGCCGGGCACTCCGTCCACCACGGCGCCGCGTGCGTAGCGGGACGCGATCACGAGGTCGTGCCCCTCGTCGAGGCGCGCCACCATGCTCGGCACGAGCTTCGGCGGGTGCGTGTTGTCGGCGTCGAGCGTGACGACGACGTCCGAGTCCGTCGCCCGCTCGACGCACCAGTAGATTCCCGTCCGCAGGGCCGCGCCGAGACCACGATTCTCCGTGTGCTGCAGGAGGACGAACTCGTCCTCGGGCCCGCGGGCCGCAGCCTCCTTCGCGCGCTCGACCGTCCGGTCCGTGCTCCCGTCGTCCACGAGGACAATGCGGAGCTCGTGCGCGCCTCCGGAGAGCGATTCCCGGACGGAGTCGATCGTGGTCGCGATCCCCGACTCCTCGTTGAAGGCCGGAAGGACGACGTAGATCACGGCCACTCCCCGGCGGCCGCGAGCGCGAGCGCCCCGTCGCCCTCGAACGCTTCGGCCATCTCCTCGGCCACCTCGCAGCAGGAATTCCACGCGTTGATCCGCGGGTAGACCTGCGCCGTGCACGACAGGTAGAGCCGTCCCGGCAGCACGCGCACGGGGGGGCGTCGCGACGCGTAGCCGAGCGTCCAGAGCGGCTCGACGAACGGCGCGCGGAACAGGAACCGGTCCACGACGTCCGGCTCCGAGACGGAGAAGAGCCTTCGCAGATCCTGCGTGTGCCGGTCCAGGATCTCCCCGTCCGTCCTCGACCAGAGCTCGCTCTCGCGGTGCGTGTAGTTCACCACGTAGTGCACGCAGAGCCCGTCCGTCCGTTCCACCGGGACGAGATTCGACATCTCGATGACGCCCTGGCACGTCGACCCGCTGGCGACGATGGGCATCCAGTAGAAACGGGAGAGTGGCTTTCGGCACAGGACGACGGAGTTGAGGACGCCCTGGTAGTCGACCCCGCTTTCGGCGATGACCGACGGAATCGGGAGATTTCCGGCCAGCTTCCGGAACTCCGGGAGCGGGACGGTGCAGACGACGCGGTCGAAGTCCCGGACCGTGTCTCCCTCGCGGACCCCGAGCCGTGGCCCGCGGTCCTCGAGGCCGTCGATCCCCGACCGGAGGCGGATCTGGACGCCCAGAGCCCGGAGCTTCCTCTCGATCGCCTCGACGATCGCGGCGTAGCCGCCAGGAACCCAACCCTTCACTTCCGGCTTGGCCGACTTCTCGCGCTGGATGCGGCTGAGGAGCCACAGAGCGGGCACGTGGCGGGCTCCGTCGCCGAGCTTCGCCTCGAGCAGCGGCCGCCAGAATCGCTCGAAGAGCGCGCGCCCGCCGTGGCGCGTCACCCATTCCTCGGTGGTGACCCGGTCGAGATCCTCCGTGAGCCGCTCCCTGCGCGCCCGCAGGCCCAGCCGCCCCAACCGGAAGCGCTCGAGGAGCGACAGGGGCGAGAACCGGAGCAGATCGAGAGCCCCGTTCATCGGGAAGACGCGCCCGCCGACCATGAACCCCATTCCCACGCGCCGCCACTGGATGCTGTCGGCGAGCCCGACCCGCGACAGGAGACGCAGCAGCGATTCGTCGCTCGGGAGGATGCAGTGGTAGAAGCGCTCGAGTTCGACGCCTCGCCAGTCGAACGTCGACGCGAGCCCGCCGAGCCGCCCCGTCGACTCGAGGAGAGTCACCCGATGACCCCGCTCGGCGAGGTGCAGCGCCGATGCAAGCCCGGAGATCCCGCCGCCGATGACGGCGACGTGGAACGCCTCCTGGGACGATGCCTGCGGAATCAAGGGTGGGTGCGACGTGCGGTGGGCGCCTGTTCGAGCGGATCGCCCTCGAAGACTCGCGGCAGGCGTGCGAGGACGGTCGCTTCCGGCCCTGCGGAACGGCGATCGGCCCCACGCGCCGGCGCGGAGCCCGGCGAGCCGGATCCGTGGCGCTTCCCGCTTCTTCGGTCGTCCGGAACGAGCCGCTGAAGGACCCTCGGACGTCGGCCCGAAGGGCGTCCGCGAGCCACGGTTCGATCGAGCCAGGAAGGCGCACGCGCCGGACGGCGCGAAGGGAACGCCATGGATTCTGCCAGCGGCGCCCGGCGGGGCAAAGTGGCGGGCGCCGGTCGCCCGACACGGCTCCGTCGATGCCCGCCGGCGCGTTCCGGGCGGCGAAAACTCGCGCCGGCGCATGCGGCGCGCCACCATGGGCGGCCCCACGCCACGAATCCAGACGAGGCCTCCCCCTTGCGACGTGCTTCTGCCTCGGTGGGCGTCGATCTCGACCCCATCGACCTCCATCTCGCCGGCTACGGCCAGCGAGACCTCCCGCCCGATCCGCTCGTCTACACGGTCGCGGTCCCGCGCCTCCTCGATGCCTTCAAGAAGGCGGGAGTGAGGGTCACGTTCTTCCTCGTGGGACGCGATCTGCCAGGACAGACGGAGGCCGTGCGGAAGATCGTCGCGGCCGGGCACGAGGTCGCGAGCCACTCCCTCACGCATCCGCACTCGTTGCTCCACCTCACGCCGGAGGACCTCCGCAAGGAGCTCGTCGAGTCGAAGGCCCGGCTCGAGGCGGCGAGCGGCAAGCCCGTGATCGGCTTCCGGGCACCCAATTGGGACCTCGACGAGTCGCTCTTCCCCGCCCTCGCCGACGCGGGCTACCGCTACGACGCGTCGGCCTACCCATCGCTCTACCTCCTTCCGGCCCGGCTCCTCCTCGCGCGCAACGGCGGCGCTCCCGGTCTGCGGAAGTGGCCCTTCACCTGGAAACGCGCGCCCTACCGCTGGACCGACGGCACGCGTTCGCTCTGGGAGTTCCCGATCACCGTCGACGGACTGCTGCGCTACCCCGTCTATCACACGACGCGGTACCGGATGAGCGATCCGCGCTTCCTCGGGATCCTCGACCGCTTCGACATGGCGCAGCGTCCCTTCTACTACTCGCTCCACGGGCTCGACGTGCTCGGGCTCGCGGAGGACGGAGTGGACGCGCGGCTCGCGTCCCATCCCGGGATGGACCGACCCCTCGCCGACAAGCAGGCGCTGCTCACGCGCACGCTCCAGGTGGTGACGGGGCACTTCGGAGTGGTCCCCTTCGAAGCCCAGCTGAAGACGCTCCAGCCGGCCTGACTTCCCGTGGCCGAGTTGCTCCCAAGGCGAGCGCGAGGCAGCGGCGTACAGCGCGAGGCGCGCGCCGCGAACGTGGACAAGTGCCTACGGTGAGGACGCGCAACGACGCGAGGTGCGCCGGGGCCCGCGCGCAGTTCCGCTGACTTCTGCCACGGGCGGTTGAGCCGCGACGGCGTCGCGAGCTCAGCGTGCGACCTCGCCAACGCGCGACCTCCCCAGCGCGCGACGGCCTCAGCGTTCGACGGGCTCCAGGCGCAGGTAGCGGACGCGGTAGAGCGCGGGGCTCTCCTCGACAAGATGGAGCGTGGAGCCGAGGGCGTTCCGCGCCGCGGCGGCGTACTCGGCGACGCGGTAGATGACGTGGATCGTCGTTCCCGGCGGGAAGGCGCGATCGAGCCGCGGCAGCACGTCCGGCAGGTCGCGCATCGACGCGAGGATCGGCGGATGGTCGCGCAGGTAGTGGCGCACGGGCGCCTGCGAGAACGCCTCCCCGGGCTGCCCCGTGACGACGAGCACGTGATCGCCGGGCTTCCATCGGCTCACGAGCAGCGAGCAGGCCGTCCGGAAGTCCTCGCGGCGATTCTCGAGCTTCTGGAGAACGGTCATCGAGAGACAGCCCGCGACCACGAGAGCCACGAGCAAGCCGCCGCCCGTGAGACCCCGGGGCAGCTTCCCGCGCAGCCGGCCGAGACCGCCCGCCGTGGCGAGGGCGACGGCGGGAGAGGCCGCGACGAGGTAGCGCGGCAGCAGGTTGGGCTTCGTCACCACGACGAGCGCGAGGGATCCCGCCACGGCGCCCGCGAACCAGAGCACGATCCAGAGGTCCTCGGGCACGCGGCGGACGAAGACGCGGATCCCGTGCGCGACGATGCCGAGCCAGACGATCGCGCCGAGCGTGAACCCGAGGAACCGCCAGTGCGGCGGGATGACGCTCGCGTCCACGAGGAGGAGCCGCACGGGGAGCTCCGCCAGATCGCGCAGGGAGACCTTGGCCTCGTCTCCCCAGTCGCTCGCCATCTGCGCCGGCAGGATGGGGAGGATCCAAGGGAGCCAGATCAGCCCCGCCGTCATCGCCGCCGCCGTGAGGGCCGCCGCCGATCGCCAGGAGATCCGCCGCGCGACCGCGGCGGCGGCTGCCACGAGAGCGGTGGAGACGCCGGCGAGCCCGCCGAGGTACTGCGACCCGAAAGCGAAGCCGACGCCCGCCACGACGCCGAGGAGATGGATCGGCGCGGCGCGCCGCACGCACAGGGCGCTCGCGAGCGACGCGGCCGCCAGCACGGAGCCGAGCTCGAGGAACGCGTAGGGCGTGACTTCCTGTCCGTACCAGACGTGGAACGGCGCGACCGCGTAGAGAGCGACGGCTCCAGCGCGGCTCCAGCCAGGGAGCCACAGCCAAGCGAGCCGCGTGAAGAGGAGCAGCGATGCGCAGGAAAGCAGCGCCGGGAGCATCCGGAGCGCCGCATCGCCCTCGCCGAAGAGAGCGACCCAGCCGCGGAAGAGGAGGAAGGAGAGAGGAGGGTGCCGCGAGCCCTTCAGCGCCTCCATGAGATCGGGCGCGATCGCGATGTGGAGCGCCGAGCCCTCGTCGGCCCAGAGCGAGTGCACCTCGAGACCCGTGATGCGGAGCCCGATGCCGAGGACGATGGCGGCGACCGCCGCCATGGCGGTGCGTCTCTCGGTCGCGCGCGGGCAGGCCGCGACGCTCGGCATCGACGCGTTCATCGCGCCTCGCTTCGCCGAGCGGCGGCGGAGACGACGATCGGCGAGAAGAAGCGTGCGTCCGGATCGGCGCTCCGCTCCTTCCACTCCCGCAGGAAGCGATCGCGATCCGCGGGGTCGAGGACACCGGCGTCGACCATCGTGTCCGAGTGCGGCACGAAGAAGAGATCGGCCCACCGGAAGGCGAGGGAGCCGGGGCCGCCGCAGAGCACCGTCGGCTCGTGGCTCTCGAGCGAGAGGCCCGCCTCGCGGAAGAGCCTCGGCAGGCGCGCGCCGACCCAGGGATCGCCGCCGCGGGTCGCGTAGAGCCGCCGCGTCGCGGCGACCACGGCGCGGAAGCCCTCGCTCTCGGGGAAGACCGAGATGCCCTCGTGGTTGTAGTCCTGGACGGCGAGGAGCCCTCCGGGGCGGAGCGCCGCCGCGAGGCGCCGCAGCACGGCGGCGGGATCGGGAGGGAAGCTCAGGACCCAGCGGAGGAACACGAGGTCGAGGCTCGCGGGCTCGATCTCGGCGTCCTCCAGGCGCGACTGCAGCGCCCGCACGTTGCGCCATCCGCGCTCCGTCGCCGTCGCCCGCACGTGGTCGATCCAGAGCGGCGACTCGTCGAGCGCGATCAGCGAGCCGCCCTCGCCGACGCGCTCGCGGAGCGACACGGTGACGAAGCCGGGCCCACAGCCGCCGTCGAGGCAGCGCCAGCCGGGAGCGACGCCCAGCCGATCGAGGAACGCCGCGGTGACCGGACCCCAGACTTCCTGCTGGAAGCGGAGCCGGTCGAGCTCCCGCGCGCCCGTGCCGAGGACGTACTGCGACCGAGACATGGGCGCATTCGACCAGAGCCGACCCGGTGAGACCACCCAGGTGGCGACGGAGAAGTCTCCGATCGGAGCGGCGCCGCCCTCACGCCGCCGCACGCAAGTCGTGGAGTCGGAGGCGCGCGCGGGATTCCCCGACCGATCGCCGCCGGCGACCGCCTCCGTCGTGACGTCCCGGCGCTTCGCCGGGCGACCCGGAGGATTCCATGCCGCAATCGTCTCGCACGTCGTTCGCCGACCGCTCGCAGCCTCTCTCCCGGAGCCGGATCGTGTCCGCGGTCCTCTTCAGCACTGGATTCGTCGCTCCTGCTCTCGTCGCCGCGGGCCTCCTCGCGTGCGACTCGATGGCGATGCCGGCTCTCCCGCCGCCGACGCTGGGCGGCGGCTCGGGGGCGAGCACCCCCGTGCCCGGCGAGATCTCGGTCTCCGAGATCATGTTCAACCCGGCCAGCCCCGTCGACGACAACGACGGCGAGTGGTTCGAGGTGACGAACGTCTCCACGAAGGTGCTCGACCTGACGGGGCTCTTCTTCCAGGACCTCGCTCCGGCCGGGAGCGCGACGGCCCCCTACTTCCAAGTTCCTCCGGGGGCCCTCCCCGATCTCTGGCCCGGCGAGTCCTTCGTCTTCGCGCGGAGCGCCGATCCGTCGCTGAACGGGGGCCTCACGAACGTCCACTACGCCTACTCGGTCGCGACCGGGGTCACACCCCCGGCCGACAAGTCGAAGGTGTCGCACACGGGCATGGCCCTCTCGAATTCGTCGATCGACTTCCTCGCGATCACGACGGGAGCGCAGGCGAGCGTGGGAGGCTTCGTGCTCGAGCTGGTCACCTACGACCCGACCAAGGCCCCCTACTCGACGAACTCCGGCATCGCCTTCGAGCGCGGAGACCTCCTCGGCCCCTGGTCCGCGACGAACGTCGCCGCGTCGACGGGATCCTTCGGCTCGGTGCCGCAGTCGGGCACGCCCGGCGCCTTCAACTCGAACGACGTGACCCTCTATCCGAGCTGGTACCACTTCCCGGCGCCCTCCCCGGGCGCGGCGGACACCGGCTCCCTCTTGGCGCTCGGGCCGGCATCGGTCCACGGGGGGATCGCGCGCCTCCGGCTCTCGAACGGACCGCCCGCCTCGCCCTTCGCGATCGCCATCTCTCCGGTGACGACCGAGTGGGTGCTCCTCGGCGGAACGGTCCTCGTCGATCTGCTCGCGGCAGCGGTCTGGGACGACCCCGGGTTCGCCTTCGACGCGTCCGGCTCGGCGGCCCTCGACGTGCCGATCGACCCCCTGCTGCTAGGCGCGCAGCTCCACGTCCAGTGGTTCGCCTGGGACTTCGGGGCGGCACTCCCCACCTTCTCCAACCGCCTCTCGGTGGACGTGGGGGTGTAGGCGGCTGCACCTGGCGACTTGGGCCCGGCTTCCCGTGGCCTGGGTCTCCGGGGCGCCGGCATCGGGGAGCCGGGGCGCCGGCATCGGGCGCCGGGGCGTCCACGGGATCTTCGCACGTGCCCAGCTTGTCAGAATTGCCGGCGCCGGTGAGATTGCCGCGTTCCCGAAGACCGGGGGGGCTCCCGAATGTGCCCTTCCGGTCTTCCCCCGTACCCCCCGGAGCCACCGATGCTCAAGCTCACCTGCGTTCTCAGCGTCTTCGCGCTCGGCGCACTCGCCGCCACCTCCAACGCTCAGGCGGTCGCCGCCGTCGCCGGCGACATCGCCGTCTCGGAGATCATGTTCAATCCCGGACCCGAGGCCTGCGTCACCGACGCGAACGGCGAGTGGTTCGAGGTGACGAACATCTCCTGCAAGGAACTCGATCTGAACGGCCTCTCCTTCGAGGACCGGAACACGACGACCGGACTGCCGAGCGGCTTCGGCTTCACCGTGAAGGCGTCCGTCGCGACGTTGCCGTCCCTCTTCCCGGGCCAGTCCTTCGTCTTCGCCCGCTCGAGCGACACGCTCGTGAACGGCGGTCTCACCCCGGTCGACTACGTCTACGCCGCCACGACGACGACGCCCGCGGTCGACGGCTCGCAGGTGGGCAGCAGCCAGATGTTCCTCAACAACTCGAACATCGACGGGCTCTTCGTCGCGACGGGCGGCCTCGCCTCCGGCAGCGGCACCGTCATCGAAGCGGTCACCTACAACGCTTCGGCGGCGCCCCTCACGCCGAACTCCGGCCTCGCGGCGGAGCGAAAGAACCTGTTCGTCGCGATGGACTCGACCAACGCGAACGTCGCGCAGTCGACGGCGGTCTACGGCCCCTGCACCCCCGCGAACCAGGGAACGCCCGGCGCCACCAACACGCAGGACATGACGACCTGGGTGAGCAACTCGGCCTTCTACACGTCCTTCAACGACTCGCTGAACCAGAACACGGGCACGCTCACGCCGATCACGCCGACCTCCGTCGGCAACTCGCCGCTGAAGTACCGGCTGACCGGCGGCCCGGCGAACGCCAACTACTTCTTCATGTACGCCGACCTGCCCGGCGAGCTCTACATCTCGCTCTTCCTGCCGGGCAATCCCGGAGCGTTCCTGATCGACATCGCGACGTCGGCGGCGCTCAACGACGGCAGCGCGATGTTCTTCCTCGACGGGAGCGGAAACGGCAACTTCGAGATTCCCGTCCCCAACGATCCGCTGATCATCGGGAAGAACTTCACGACGCAGTGGCTCGCCCTCGACTCGGGCACGGGCATGCTGATCTTCTCGAACGGCGTGACCCTCACGGTCTGCCCGTAGAGTCGACGCATCTCGTTCGGCCGGGCCGGCGCTCCTCCGGGAGTGTCGGCCCGGCGCCGTTCCATCACGGCCTCAGATCCCTCAGGTCGGCTTCGAGCCGGCGGGCCTGCGCCACCACGACCTCGAGGGCGCGCCGCAGCGAGGGTTCGTCGCCCCGCGCGAGCGCCACCTCGGCCTGGGCGTGGACGACCGAGAGGAAGTTGTTCACGCGGTGGATCCCGCGCTGGAGCGGCGCCTCGGTCGGACCCGGCGTGGCCGCTGCGTCCCCGGGCAGGGTGAGGGAGAGCTGCACGCAGGGGCCTTCGGGCTGAGTGCTTGGCCGGCTCGAGCGACACTGGCTCCGATTCATTCACGCCCCTCGGAGCGCCGCCGCCGGCTCCCCGGGGGCGTGCACCAATTCGGGGCCAGTGTCGTCCCTCGCCCTGTGTCTCCGCGGAACGATCGGACACTGTCGCGTTCCGCGCGGAGGTGTCGCGGAACGCGAGAGCAACGGGCGCCTCGTCGTCGCGCACTGAGCGCGAAGGGAGCGTGGCCCGCTCCGCCGGCGCGCGTCGAAGTCTCGCCTCGAAGGCGCCTTGCGCGTGAGCCGCCGGAGCGCGTGGGTCCGGTCTTCGCGCCGGCCTCCGGTTGGCAACGGCCGTGCGTGAGGAGGGCTCTACGGCGCGCCGCTCGCGCGCCGGGAGACCCGACCCCGATGAGCTCCCGCTGGATCCCCTTGACCGCCGCGGCCGCCGCGATCGTCGCCGCGATCGTCTTCACGTTCTCCTTTCCGGTGCGGGCCGCCGAACGCCCGACGACCGCCGCGCCCGCAACGGCGCAGGCGCCCCCGTCCGCCTCGGGGCCGATCGAGCCCGAGGACGCTCTCGCGCGCATGAGCCTCGTGCTCGCCGTCCTCGGCGGCGCCGGCGGCCTCCTCGTCTGGGTCGTCCGCAAGGCGAAGCGCCTCCCCACGGGACGCGGACGCGGCCGGTCGCTCGAGCTCGTGGAGGTGATCTCGATCGGCTCCAAGCGATCGATCGCCGTCGCGCGCGTCTACGACCGCTACTTCGTGCTCGGGATCGGAGACGGTCCGCTGACGCTCCTCACCGAGCTGCGCAACGAGGAGACCGAGATGCTGGAGAACGGCGGCCGCGCGCCGGCAGGCTACCGGGCGGCAACGGGCGCCGAGACGTTCAAGGCTCTGCTGTCCCGCATGACCCGCAAGGGCGCGGTCCCCGCGGCGTCGAGCAGCGGCGCCGAGACCGACACGGAGACGCCGGCGGAGGAGCGCGCCCACGCGACGCTCGCTCCCTCGGTCCGCCGCGCGCCCGCCGCGCCGGCTGCGTCCACCGCGGCCACTCCGGCCAGCACCAGGCGCCGGCCCGTGGCTTTCACCGGAGTGACGCGCGCATCGGACCGCGTCGCGTCGGTGGTCCCGGCGGACGCGCCCCAGGGCGGGTTCGAGGAGCTCCTGTGATCGCGCTGGCATGGGTCCAGTCCGCGGCGGCGCGCGCCCTCGAGGGCTCCCCCGCCGACCTGCTCACGACGCCGGGCCGGCTTCCGGCGTCGATCGAGATCGCCGCGGCGTTGACGCTGCTCTCGGTCCTCCCGGCGATCCTCGTCTCCGTCACCTGCTTCACGCGCGTCGTGATCGTGCTCTCCTTCGTCCGGCGCGCGATGTCGCTCCAGGAGCTGCCGCCCAACCAGGTGATGGTGGGCCTCGCGCTGTTCCTGACGATCTTCGTCATGTGGCCCACGGGAGACCGCCTCTACAAGGAGGCCGTCACGCCCTATCTCGAGGAGCGTGTCTCGGTGCAGGCCGCCGGCGAGCGCGGAGCGGAGATCATCGGGGGCTTCCTCCTGCTGCACACGCGCGACGCCGATCTCCAGCTCTTCACGGAGATCGCGAAGGTGGAGAAGCCGGAGCGACGCGAGGACCTGCCGCTGCGCATCGTCGTGCCCGCCTTCCTCCTGAGCGAGCTGAAGACGGCCTTCACGATGGGCTTCGTCATCTTCCTCCCCTTCATCCTGATCGACCTCGTCGTCTCGTCGGTCCTGCTCGCGATGGGCATGTTCATGCTCCCGCCGACGATGATCTCGACGCCGCTGAAGGTGCTGCTGTTCGTCCTCGTCGACGGGTGGGCGCTCGTGGTGCGCTCGCTCGTCCAGTCGGTCGCGGCTTGACCGGAGATCGCCGATGAATCCGTCCCTCGTCGTCGACCTCGGCCGTGAACTCCTCACGCTCGCGCTCGTGGTCGCCATCCCGATGCTCGCGACGGCGCTCGCCGTCGGACTGCTGGTGGCGGTGATCCAGACCGTCACCGCCGTCCACGAGCAGACGCTCTCGAGCGTCCCCAAGATGATCTGCGTGCTGACGGTGGCGCTCCTCGCCATGCCCTGGGCCATGGGGAAGATGGTCCACTACACGAAGCGCCTCGTGTCGGACCTGCCGCGGTACGCCTCCAACCGATGAACGAGCTGCTGGCGACGATCCTGCCGGTGCGCCTCGAGTGGGCGTGCCTCGTGCTGACGCGCGTGCTCGCCGTCGTCTCGACGTCGCCCTTCTTCGGCACGACGAGCCCCTGGCGCGGCTACCGCATCGCGCTCGGCGTCGCGATGACGGTCGCGATGATCCCCGTCTCGGGGAGCCCCGACTGGGACGGCCCTCGCTTCGGCCTCGCGCTCGTTCCGCTCGTCGCGCAGGAGTTCCTCGCCGGGGCTCTCATGGGCTGGATCGTCACGGCCGCCTTCGCCTCGGTGCGCGGCGCCGGCGAGCTGGTCGGCGCGGAGATGGGACTCAACCTCTCGTCCCTCTTCGACCCGCTCACGGGCACCAACACGCCCGTCGTGAGCAGCCTCTACAACGTCTTCGCCGGGCTCGTCTTCATCGGCCTCGACGCCCATCGGTGGGTCGTCGCCGGCCTCGCGCGCTCCTTCGAGCGCCTCCCCGTCGGGACCTTCGTCGTCGACAACGACGTCCTGGCGCAGGTGATCCACCTCACGAGCCGCCTCCTCGAATCGGGGGTCGCCCTCGCCGCGCCGGTGATGGTGGCGATGTTCCTCGTGAGCCTCGTGATGGGGATCATCTCGCGCGCGGTCCCGCAGCTGAACATCCTCGACGTCGGCTACTCGCTGCGCGTGGCGAGCGCCCTCGCCGCCCTGGCTCTCCTCCTCCCGGCGCTCCGCGTGGGGCTCGAGGAGCTCTTCCGGGTGCTGCAGTCCTCGCTCCTCGACGTGCTCCCGGCACGAACGGGCTGATCCGCCATGGCCGAGGAGAAGGACCGACGGACCGAGCAGCCGACCTCGAAGAAGCTCGAGGAGGCGGAGCAGAAGGGTCAGGTCGCCTACAGCGCGGAGTTCTCGCACGCCGTGCTGCTCCTCGGCGGCCTCGCCTTCCTCGCCGCGTCCGGCGCGAGCATCTCGGCCGTCCTCCAGGAGCTCATCCGCGAGGCCCTCGGTCCGCGGCCAGCAGCGGATCTCGACGTGCTCTCGGCTTCGACCCACGTGACGCGCGCCATGGAACGCCTCGCCCCGGCGGCTCTGCCGCTGCTGCTGGGCCTGCTCGTCATCGCCGCGGGCGTGAGCTACGGACAGGTCGGCCTCCGATTCCGCGGGAAGATCCTGGAGTTCAAGCCGGAGCGGCTCGACCCGATCGCCGGCTTCCACCGCATGGTCTCCTTGCGGTCGCTGCTCCGGCTCGCGACGTCGTTGGCGAAGCTCGCGATCATCGTCGGCATCGTCTGGTCCGGGAGCGACGACGTGATCGGGCGCGTGAATCTCCTCGGACGCTCGCCCGCCGACGCCGCCGCCGAGACGGGAGGTGCGCTGGCCTTCGATCTGCTCCTCCGCATCGGCTTCGCCACGCTCTTCGTGGGTGGCGCCGATCTGCTCTATCAGCGCTGGCAGCACACGCGCGATCTGATGATGTCCAAGCAGGAGGTGAAGGACGAGTTCAAGAACCAGCTGGGGAATCCCCAGATCAAGGCGCGCATCCGGCGCATGCAGCGCGCCGCCAGCCAGCGGCGGATGATGAAGGACGTTCCGGACGCGACGGTCGTCATCACGAACCCGACGCACTTCGCCGTCGCCGTGCGCTACCGGCGTCCGGGCGGGCTCGACCCCGCCGACGACGCACCCACGGTCGTCGCCAAGGGGCAGGACCTCCTCGCGAAGCGCATCCGCGAGATCGCGACGGAGGCCGGTGTGCCGATCGTCGAGAACCCGACCCTCGCGCGGACGCTCTATCGAACCGTGGAGATCGGCATGGCGATCCCGCCCGATCTCTACAAGGCGGTCGCCGAGGTGCTCGCCTTCGTCTTCCGGCTGCGCCCCCGCGGGGCGGCGAGGTGATGCATGCCTCAAGTTCCCGCGAGCAAGTTCGACGCGACGCTGGGCCCGAGCGCCCGCGCCCTGCTCACGCACGGCGACTGGCTGATCGGCTTCTTCGTCATCGCGATCCTCGTCGTGCTGATCGCGGCGCTGCCGCCGTTCATCCTCGACATCTCGATCGCGTCGAACATCGCCCTCGCCGTCGGCGTGCTGCTCGTCGCGTTGAACACGCGCAGCCCGCTGGACTTCTCGACGTTCCCGACGCTCCTGCTCTTCACGACGCTCCTGCGCCTCGGGTTGAACGTCGCATCGACCCGCCAGATCCTCCAGCAGGGCGACGCCGGGCGCGTGATCGACGCCTTCGGCAACATCGTCGTCGGCGGCAACATCGTCATCGGGCTCGTCGTCTTCGCGATCCTGCTCGTGATCCAATTCGTCGTGATCACGAAGGGAAGCAATCGAATCAGCGAGGTCGCGGCGCGATTCACCCTCGACGCGATGCCCGGCAAGCAGATGGCGATCGACGCCGATCTGAACGCGGGCCTCATCACCGGCGAGGAGGCGAAGCGGCGGCGCGACCTGATCGGGCGCGAGGCCGAATTCTTCGGCGCCATGGACGGCGCCGGCAAGTTCGTCCGCGGCGACGCCGTCGCGGGCCTCCTCATCACGGCCATCAACCTCATCGGCGGCGTCGTGATCGGCACCGTGCTGGAGAAGCGGCCGCTCGTCGACGCGATCCGGCACTACGCCGTCCTCTCCGTGGGCGACGGCCTCGTGAGCCAGATCCCGGCGCTCCTCATCGCGACGGCGGCGGGCATCGTCGTCACGAAGACGACCATGGAGGCGCGCCTCTCCCGCGAGATGGCGCTTCCGTTCCTCTCCCACCCGCGGGCGCTGGCGACGGCGTCGGCCGTGCTCGCCGGCGTGGCGCTCCTGCCGGGTCTGCCGAAGCTCCCCTTCCTCGCGCTCTCCGGGCTGATGTTCTTCCTCTACCGGCAGACGCGCGGCATCGAGGCACTGATGGAGGCGCACGGATCGGCGGACGCGGCGGCCGCCGCCGGCACTCCCGAGTCGGGCGAAGCGGCGGAGGGCGACGGCACCTCCTCCGACGCGAAGAAGGTGGACGACCTGCTGGCCGTCGATCGGCTCGGCGTCGAGATCGGCTACCGGCTGATCCCGCTCGTCGACCCCGGGGGCGGAGCGGGTCTCCTCGATCACGTGGCGATGCTGCGGCGCCAGTTCGCGACCCAGGACGGGTTCGTCGTGCCGCCCGTGCGGATCCGCGACAACATGCGCCTCGACCCGAACGCCTATCGCGTCCTCGTCGGCGGCGAGGAGGTGGCCTCGGGACGCCTCCAGCCCGGCCACGTGCTCGCGATGGACTCCTCGGGGCGCGCGCAGCCGATCGACGGCATCGCGACGACGGAGCCCGTCTTCGGACTCCCCGCCAAGTGGATCTCGACGGCGGCGCGCCAGGAGGCGGAGATCCTCGGCTACACGGTGATCGACCCCGTCTCCGTGCTCGTCACGCACCTGACGGAGACGCTGCGCCGCCACGCGCACGAGATCCTCACGCGCGACGACGTGAAGCACCTGCTGGAGACCATCAAGAAGAAGTCTCCCGCCGTCATCGACGAGCTCGTGCCGGGACTCCTCTCCGTGGGCGAGGTGCAGAAGGTCCTGCGCAATCTCCTGCGCGAGGGCGTCCCCCTGAAGAACCTCCCCGCGATCCTGGAGACGCTCGCCGACCACGCGACGAGCACGAAGGACCCGGACCGGCTCACGGAGGCCGTGCGCCTCTCCCTCGGCCGCGCCCTGTGCGAGCGCGCCAAGAGCTCCGACGGCAAGGTGCACGCGATCACGCTCGACCCGGCCCTCGAGTCGCGCCTCGCCGCCGCCCTCGCGCCGGGCGCCACGGACGCGAAGCCACCGAGCGCGGCAACGCTGCGGAAGGTCGTCGACTCCGTCGTGTCCATGGCGGGAGCCTCCCAGAAGACCGGCGGCGAGCCCGTGGTCCTCGTGCGCGGCCCGGTCCGCAAGTTCGTCCGCGATCTGGTGGCGCCCTCGGCGCCGAAGCTCGCCGTGCTCGCCTACCCGGAAGTTCAGTCGGCGCGCGGCATCGAGTCCGTGGGCGTCGTGAAGGTGGCCGATGAGAGTGCGTAGCTTCCACGCGCCCTCCGCCGCCGAGGCGCTCCTCCGCGCGAGAGCGGAGATGGGCGACCGCGCCCGCATCCTCGCGACGCGCGCCCACGCCCGCGGCGTCGAGCTGGTGGTGGTCGACGCGCGCCCCGAGGAGCCCCGGGGCGAGGTGTCGCTCCTCCGCGACGAGATCCGTCGGCTCCGCGACCGGCTCTCGGAGCCCGTGCCTCCGCGCCTCGCCGACCTCGATCGCCGCCTGCGGGCCTCGGGCGTCGAGGGCGAGCTGCGCCGCCACGCGCTCGCGTCGGCGGCTCCGCACGCGGGACTCGAGGCGCTCGACGCGGCCGCGACCGCGCTCGCGGAGCGCATCCCCGTCCTCCCTCCCCGGCCGCGCGACGCCGGGGGCGCCCGCGTGATCGCCTTCGCCGGCCCGACGGGCGTCGGGAAGACCACGACCCTCGCGAAGGTGGCCGGCCGCCTCGTGCATGAAGCGAAGCGCCGCGTGGCCCTCGTGACGCTCGACACCTATCGCATCGGTGCCGTGGAGCAGCTGCGCGCCTACGCGGACATGCTGCGCGCGCCCCTCGACGTGGCCTTCACTCCGGCCGACCTCGTGCGTTCCGTCGAGCGCCATCGCGACTGCGACGCGGTCCTCGTCGACACGGCCGGGCGGAGCCCCGAGGACACCGAGAAGCTCGAGGAGATGAGCGCCACGCTCGGGCTCGTGGAGCGGCTCGAGGTGCTGCTGGCGCTCCCCGCCACGGCCTCGCGCGCCTCCCTCGACGTCGCCGCCGATCGCTTCGCCCGCACTCGGCCCACGGGTCTCGTCGTGACGAAGCTCGACGAGACGCGGTCGTCGGGCGCCGTCTTCTCGCTCGCCTGCGATCGCACGCTCCCCGTCGCCTTCCTCACGGACGGCCAGGAGGTGCCGCACGACCTGCAGCGCGCCTCGGGCCGCCGCATCGCCCATCTCCTCCTCACCGCAGCCGCGCCCGCGGCCGAGGCCGTGGCATGACCCTCCGCACGACGACCACCCAGGCCGACGCACTCCGCCGCGTCACGATCCCGCCGGCACCTCCGCTCCGCGGCGTCGCGTCGTCAACCGCCGCGCCCCTCGTCGCCGTCACGGGAGGCAAGGGAGGCGTCGGGAAGTCGACGGTCGCCGCGAACCTCGCCGTCGCGATCGCGCGCGGACCCTCCCGCGGCCTCGCGCCGCGGGTCCTCCTCGCGGACATGGACCTCGGCCTGGCTTCGCTCGACGCGATCCTCGGCCTGCCCCGGGGACGCACCTCCGCCGAGGCGATCGACGGAGGAGCCGATCCCCGCGATCTGCTGGTGCGCGGTCCCGGAGGCGTCGAGATCCTCCCGGCCCCCCGCGGCGTGGCGCGCTTCGCGAACCTCGATGCGCACACGCGATCGTCGTTCCTCGGCGGGATCCGCCGGGCGTCGGTCGGCCTCGACGCCGCCGTCCTCGACCTGCCGGCGGGGATCCACCCCGACGCGCTCGCCTTCTCCGGCGCCTGCGACCTGGCGCTCGTCGTGACGACTCCGGACCCCGCGGCGCTCGCCGACGCCTACGCCGTCGTGAAGCTCGCCTGCGAGCGCGAAGGCCCGTCGCCCCGCTTGGGGATCGTCGTGAACGCCGCCTCGGGTCCGCTCGAGGCGCGGCAGCTCACGGAGCGTTTCCTCGCCGTCGTGCAGCGATTCCTCGGTGTGCCCGTCGAGGCCTTCGGCTGGATCCCGCGCGACGCGGCGGTGACGCGCGCGACGGCCTCGCGACGGCCCGTCGTCCTCGCCGAGCCGGGCTCCGCCGCCGCGGCCTCCTTCCGGCTCCTCGCGGCGCGCGTCACGGCCGTGCTGCCCGCTCTCCGCCGCCCCGACAGCGTTCCGCTCTCAAGCGGAGCCGCCTGACTCGACGAAGAGACGGATCGATGCTTCCCCGGCGACCGGTGATCGTCGCTCGATCGGCAGCGGGCGGCTTCGGCCTCGCGTTCGCGCTCGCGCTGGCGAGCGGGTCCACGGAGTGGACCGCCGCGATCCGAGGTCTCGTGGCCGCCTCCGTGTGCGCTCTCGTCATGCCCTTCCTGTACGACCGATTCGTCGACTTCCTGCGGCCCGCGCCGGACGCCCCGCGCGTTCCCGCGGGACGTGCCGCGAAGCCGGCCGCGCGCGCGGGAGGCGCCCGCTGATGCGCGCCGACGCCTACGCTCCGATCGTCACGCCGGAGCAGAAGCAGCAGCGCTTCGCCGATTCGCTGCCGCTCGTGCGCTACGTGGCGGGGAGGCTCGCCATCGATCTCCCGCCGTCCGTCGATCGGGAGGACCTCTGCTCCTGGGGCGCCATCGGGCTGTGGAGGGCGATCCAGACCTTCGACGCCTCCCGCGGAGTCGCCTTCTCGACCCACGCGTACATCCACATCCGCGGCGCGATCCTCGACGAGCTGCGCCGCATCGATTTCCTGCCGCGGTCGCGGAGGGACAAGCTGCGCGCCGTCGCCGCCCGACGCGCGGAGCTGGTGCAGAAGCTCGGCCGGCCGGCGACTCCGGAGGAGCTCTCCGAGGCGACGGGTCTCGAGGAGGCGGAGCTCGACGAGGTGCTCCAGTCGGAGCACACGGCGCAGGTGCTCTCCATCGAGGGCACCCACGACAACGTGGGCATCGGCGCACTCCTGCGCGCGCGCGACGAGGACGATCCGGCCCAGATCGCCGAGGAGAACGAGCTGCGCGACCGACTCGCCGGCGCGATCGGCGCGCTCCCCCTCGTGGAGCGGCGCGTCGTCACCATGTACTACTCGCGGAACCTCCTCCTGAAGGAGATCGGCGACCTGCTCGGCTTCTCCGAGTCGCGCGCTTCCCAGATCCATGCCCGCGCGCTGGAGCGGCTCCGCGCGGTGCTCGCACCGTCCGATGCGAAGCAGGCGGCGGAGGCATGAAGTGGACCTCCCGATTCGGCCCCTCCCTCCGGTGGTCGGTCCTAGCCCGCCTGCGCCTGTTCCGCGCGTTGGTGAACGGAAGCGACAGCCCGGAGAGCAGCCGTTCTCCCTCGACGCCGAGGACGGAGAGCCCGATGGCGAGCGGCCCGCCGCCGAGACCCCGACCCCGAGCGACGACACGCCCATCGGCCCGCCACCCGAGGACGAAGCCGGGCAGCGCGTCGACGTGACGGCCTAGCAGCCCTCCCCCCTTCGCTTCCCATGGGATCCCTCCTCTCCTCCCCCGGCCGCGTCATCAAGCGCGATCAGGTCCAGGGCCGCTCCGTCGCCACGCCGGCGGCAACGGCGTCCGAAGCGGACTGCGACGCACCGGTCGTGCGCGTGCTGCGCTCCGACGCGGGCGTGCGCGTCGTCCGGATCGAATGCCCCTGCGGGCGAACCCTCGAACTCGACTGCGTCCTCGAAGAGACCTCCGCCGCCGCGCGGCCCGAGACTCCATGAGACATCCCCACGTCGTCCTCGCCCTCGCGTTCTTCCCGATCCTCGCCGCGAGCGCCTGCCAGCTCGGCAGCAACCCCGACCAGCGCATCGCCCGCGACGCATCGGCCCAATCGCCCGGGGCGAACGCGGCCGCTCCGAGCGTGCGCCCCGCCGACGGAATCGGCCTCGACGGCCTTCCGCAGCTCCTGAAGCGCCGCGACGCCGAGCTCGCCGCGGAGCAGGAGAAGACGCGGCGCGCCGAGGAGGCGCTCGGCCAGGCGCAGGGGCACATCGAGGAGCTCCGGCGCACGCTCGCCGCCGCGCGCCAGGACGCGGACTCCCTCAAGGCCGAGAAGGAGGCGGCGCTGCGCAAGATCCGCGAGCGCGACGAGATGCTCCTGTCGGCGGCGCTCGGCAAGGTGGAAGCGGAGCGCGACGCCCTCGAGGCGCGGATCCTCGCCGAGCGGACGATCGCCGCGGCGGCGGAGAAGGGCCTCCTCATCGACGTCCGCACCGGCTCCGTCGTGCCTCCGCCGGCCGGCGGGGGCGCCGCCGCGAGCCCCGAGGCCAAGGGCGCGCCTGCCGGCGCCAAGCCGAAGGAGTCGGAGCACCCGTGAAACGCGCCGCGGCGTTCCTCCTCCTCGCCGGCACGAGCGCCTGCGCTCTGCATCGCCCGGCGAGCGTCTACGAGTGTCCGTCCTATCGGTCGGCCGAGCTCGCGACCCTCGACCTCCGTCGCATCGTCCTCGTCCCCTTCCACGACGAGTCGGGCAGCGGACCTCACCGCGAGACCGTCGAGCGCGCGATGGCGCACGCGATCGAGAAGGAATCGGGCATCGCCGTCGTCCTGGTGGGCGACGCGGGGATGCGGGAGATCGGGACCCAGGACGTCCCCCACCGCACCGGCCGCTATCGGCTGGAGCCGGTGCTGGAGCTGGCCTTCCGCTATGGCGCCGACGCGATCCTCTTCGGATCCATCACGGCGTTCCGCGCCTACACACCCCAGGTGCTCGGCGTGCGGGCCGAGCTCGTCTCGGCCTCGACGGGCCTCGTCGTCTGGAGTGTCGACGCCCACTTCGATCTCTCCGACGAGAACGCGCGTCGCGCCCTCGAAGCCCACTTCGGGGACCGGGCCTCGCGCGTCGCGCGCGCCCCCTCCTGGGAGACCGCGCAGACCTCACCGGCCGCGATCGCCTCGCTCGTCTGCTCCCGAGCCGCCTCGACGATCCGCGCGGGTCGCTGACGGCGGCTCTCCGCGAGACGGATCCGATTCGCGCCGGGGCGCCGCAGAATGCGGCCCCATGGGAATCCGCACCCGCGTCCGGATCGCCGCCTCCGGCGTCGTCGCCGGCGTGGCCTTCGGAGCGTGCTTCGCCGCGCGCCCGGGAGAGCTCGTGGGCGACCCCTGGCCGCGCGTCGCGCCGGCCTGGGAGATCGTCCCGCGTCCGGAGCGGATCGAGCGCCGCGGCGCCGCCCTCGTCGCGCGACGCGACGGCTTCTTCTTCGAGGCGGTGCGGCTCGGTGAGGGAGCGGTGCGCCTGCGCGTCGTGCGCGGCGAGCCCGACGAGCGACCGTCCTTCGCGGTGCTCCCCGACCGGCGCCCGCTCCTCGACGGCAACGACGCGGAGCTCGAGGCCGCGCTCTTCGAGTGCGTGCGCAACCTCCAGCTCTCGGAGGGATCCTGGTGGCGCTGGTTCCACGCCCTCGAGGACGACGAGTCGATCCTCGGCCTCGGCCAGCGGCCGCCCCCGCTGCAGCTGCGCGGCCGCCGCGCCGTCGTCTGGTCGTCCGAGGCGGAGCGCTACGACGACGACGCGCTGCGCCTCTCCCAGGCGATCCCCTTCTGGATCGCCGTGAAGGACGGGCGCGCGCGCGGGTTCCTCGTCGACGACACCTACAAGCTCGGCTTCGACTTCGGCGTGGAGCGGCCGAATCTCGTCGAGGTCACGGCCGAGGGCGGAGACTTCGCGGTCCACTTCCTCGAGGGGCCGACCCTCGCCGACGTCCTCGAGCGCTACACGGCCCTCACGGGGAGACCGACGCGGCCGCCGGTCTGGGCACTCGGAGTCCATCACTGGCTCCCGGGCCGGGTCGCCTGGGACCAGGCGCTCGCGGCGGCGCGGTCGCTGCGCGACGCGCGGATCCCCGGCGACGTCCTCTGCGGAGACTTCGCCGAGGCGGCGCTGGAGCCGGACGCGCCGGAGGCGATCGCGGCCCTCGGGGAGCTCGGCTTCGAGGTCGTCTGCGTGATCGGACCCGGAGTGGCCCTGGGCCGCGCCGACGCGGCGAAGCTGCCGGAGTCGTTTCGCGTCCGCGCCGAGAGCGGGGGCACCTTCGTCGGAGAGGCACGCGGCGTCGACAGCGTGTTCCCCGACGTCACGCTCGGAGGCGGACGCGCGGCCTGGGCGGAGATCGTCCGTCCGATCGTCGAGGCGGGTGTCGCGGGTCTCGCCTGCGAGGGCAACGAGCCGGCGCTCACGGACGGGCCCGACCGGACCATGCCCGGCCGCAACCAGCACGCGGGCTGGGGCGAGGGCACGCACTTCCGGTTCCACAACGTCTACGGGCAGCTCCTCGCGCGCTCGGCCCGGGAGCTGCTCGAGCGCGTGCGCGGCGCCGATCGATCCTTCGTGCAGAGCAGCGCCGGCTGGGCGGGCATCCAGCGCTTCGCGGCATCGCCCGCCGGGGAAGGCGATGGCGGGTGGCGGGAGATGCGCCGGTCGGTCCCGATGACCCTCGGACTCGGCATGAGCGGCCAGCCCTTCGTCGCCGCCGACGTCGCGCGCGCGCGGACGAGCCGCGGTCGGTCCGACCCCGGCGGCGCCTCGGCGGAGCTCTTCGTGCGTTGGTCCGAAGTCGCCTCGCTCCTCCCGCTGATGCGGACGGCGCTGCCCCCGGAGGACGCCCTCGACGAGCCGTGGATCGGTGCGCTCCGGCGGACCCATGCGCGCCGAGCGCGGCTGCTGCCGCTGCTCACGACGCTCTCCCGCGAGGCGGAGCGCACGGGCGCCCCCATCGCGCGTCCCCTGCCGTGGATCTGGCCCGCCGACCCGAGAGCGTTCCGCGCGGACGATCAGTTCCTGCTGGGAGACCACCTGCTCGTGGCGCCCGTCGTCGAGCGGGGCGCGACGGAGCGGGAGGTCTACCTCCCGGAGGGAACGTGGTTCCCCTACGACCCTCTCGAGCCGGATCGGAGCGAGCCGCCGATCCGAGGGCCGCGCCGCGTCTCCGTCGAAGCGCCGCCGGGGCGAATCCCGATGTTCGCGCGCGCCGGTGCCGTGATCCCGGTCGTCGCGGCGGCTCGGCGGGCGGCGGAGGCCGATCGAGCGACGCTCGAGCTGGACGTATTCGAAGGGGAAGGGGCGCTCACCCTCGCCGAGGAAGGAGCGTCGGGCGAGGAACGCACGCCGCTCTCGATGACCACGAAGGACGGCCTTCGCCTGACGTCCGGCCCTCGCGAAGGGAGCTCCACGCCGCCGGCGCGCACCGTGACGGTGCGATTCCACGACGCCCAGGGAACGCGCGCGGCGACCTTCCTCGACGACGGCTCGGCGCGCGAGACGAGGCCTCCTTCGGGCACAATCGCCGGACCATGACGAAGCTCTCGATCCACCTGCGACTCGCTCCCGTCCTTGCGCTCCTCCTCGGCGCCGCGTGCGCGAAGGACGAGCCCGCCCCGGCCGTGCATCCTCCCGCGAAGGCGCCCGCGAAGACGGCGCCGGAGGCGGCGACGCTCCCGGCCTCGGCGCCGGCGCCGACGGGCGCCAGGGCCATCGACTCGGAGACGGGCCTCCACTTCGACGTTCCCGAGGGGTGGAGCTCGTTCCCGCCGACGTCGCGATCGCGGGTGGCCGAGCTCGTGCCGCCGCGCGCGACGGGCGACCCGGAGGACGCGCGCCTCGTCGTCTCCTACTTCGCGAACGGCGCGGGCTCGCCGGAGGCGAACGTGGGGCGATGGCGCGGGCAGATGCGCTCGGCGAACGGCATGGAGCTCGCGGACACGGACGTGCAGGTCCGATCGGCGACCCTCGGCGGCGTTCCCTCGACGATCTTCGAGGCGCGGGGCACCTACCTCGAATCGCAGATGCCGGGCGGGCCGACGCGCGAGATCCCGAAGGCGGCGATGTTCGCCGTGCAGATCGAGGGCACGCACGGCGCGTGGTTCCTGAAGCTCACGGGACCCGAAGGCACCGTGCTCGGCGCACGCGCTGGCTTCGAGGCGCTCCTCGCGTCGATCCGGATCGCGCCGTAGCAGCGCGCGCGGCGCGCCGCTCGGGCGTCAGCGCGGCGCCCCTCGTCGCAGGAGGCCGTCGGCCGCGGCACGGAACTCCTCGGGCTCGTCGAGGCGGCCCGCCTGCAGCATCTCGCGGACGGCGTCCACGAGCTTGCGCCGGCTCTCGACCATGCGCGTGAGGCGCTCGCTGTGAGCGCGGACCATCTCGGCCACCCGCGAGACCGTCCGGAGCTCCGCGGCGTCGGGCTGGCGAGCCGGACGCGCCTCGGGCGCCTCGGACGGCGCGCGCGCGGGAACACGTTCGGGAGCGCGGGCGGCTCGGTTCACCGAGCGGCTCTCGTCTCCCGACCCTGCGCGATGCAGACCTTCCAATGCCATGGGTTGTACCGATCGAGGGCGGTCCCCGTCGGAGGCCGCCGCCGGAAGGATTGTCGGCCCCCCGTCGGGTGCGCTTGAGGGGCATCGCTGATTTTTTCGTCCGGAGCCGGCGGGACGGCCACCTGGCCGGCTCCGTGCGTTCCGGACCAGGGCGACGTGGCGCGGAGCCGGGGGACGGGGACCGGCGGCGGCCGCGAGACGTCCCTTGCTCGCCGCAACCTCGGTGACAGAATCCGGATGTGCATCGCCCGCTCCTCCTTCCGAGGGCGTTCTGGGGCTGGATCCTGCTCGCGGGAGCCGCCGGGGCTGCACAGCCCCTCGCCGCCCCTGCTCCTGCTCTCGCTGGTCCCCCCGTCGGCGGCGAACCGGCCGGTCTCGCGGCGCCCGCGAGCCCTCGGGGCCCCCGGAGCCCGAGGGGCTGGGCTGGCGACGTTCCGCCGGTCCCCGAGCGGAGCGCGCGGAGTCAACGGTACGTCCTCGAGGCGGTGCTCTCGGAGGACTCCTCCGAGCTGAAGGGCAGAGCGCGGATCGAGCTGACCAACGTCGCGCCCGTGCCGATGCCGGACCTCTCGTTCCATCTCTACTGGAACGGCTGGAAGAACACGCGGTCCACCTGGCTCCGGGAGCAGTCGCACGGAGCGGGCCGCGGCGGAAGGAAGGTGCGCCAGGACAGCTTCGGCGCGATCGACGTCTCGGCGATCCGCCTGGTCGCTCGCGGAGCGGGGGCGGCGCCCTGGCCCGCCCTGGAGTCGGCGCGCGACCTCCTGCCCCTCGCGCGCTTCGTCGCGCCGGACGACGGGAACGCCGACGACGAGACGGTGATGCTCGTGCCGCTGCCGGAGCCCATCGCGCCCGGCGCCGGCGTCGCGGTGGAGGTCGAGTTCACGCTCACTGTGCCGCGCGTGATCGCGCGCACCGGGCGGAAGGACGACTTCGTCTTCTTCGCGCATTGGTATCCGCAGCTCGGAGTCTTCGATCGGACGGCGGGCGCGGCCGTCCCGCGAGGAACGGAGGCTTTCGCCTGGAACACCCACCAGTTCCACGCGAGCACGGAGTTCTACGGCGAGTACGGGAGCTACGACGTCACGCTCACGCTGCCGCTGAAGTACGACGGGAACGTGGGAGCGACGGGCCGGAGGCTCGAGGGGCCGACGCTCGTCGGCGAGAAGCAGGTCCGCTACCGATTTGCTGCGGAGGACGTCCACAACTTCGCGTGGACGGCCGATCCGCGATTCGTCGTCGAGCGTCGGCGCTTCGTCGCCGCCGACGCGGAGGCCGATCCGGAGTACGCGGCCGAGCGCGAGCGCGTGCGGCAGGCAACGGGTCTCTCGGATGCGGACCTGCGGCTCGGCGACGTCGAGGTGACGATCCTCCTGCAGCCGGAGCACGCGGATCAGTTCGAGCGTCACTTCCGCGCGGCGTCGGAAGGGCTCCGGTGGCTCGGGCTCTGGTGCGGCCGCTATCCCTACGACACGCTCACGGTCGTCGATCCGCGGCACGGCTCCGGCTCGGGGGGAATGGAGTACCCGACGCTCATCACGGCGGGCACGCGGATCTCGTCCTCCCCGCGCGAGTTCACTCCGGAGGGCGTGACCGTCCACGAGTTCGCGCACCAGTTCTTCTACGGCCTCGTCGGCACGAACGAGTTCGAGCACGCGTGGATGGACGAGGGCCTCACGACCTACGTGACGGCGCGGATCCTCGGGCGCGCGTGGGGCGCCGACTGGACACAGACCGGCTTCGGGCCCTTCTCCGTGGACGGCCGGCCCCTGGTGCCGTTCCCCACGCCCGCCACCGGCCTGGAGCAGCTCTTCTCGATCCACGGCGTCGCGCCTCCGTCGCTCGCGAGGACGGAGGGCTGGCCCGTGCTGCCGAGCGACCCGATCCTGCAGTGGCTCCGCGACCTCCCGCAGCTCACGTACGTGCCGGAGCGCCGGCCGCCCGTCGAGACGCTTCGCGCGGGCTACCTCGGCCGCGATCCGCGGGGCGACGTGCTGCTGCGTCCTTCCTTCACCTACGTCGACAGCAACGCGTACCGGACCAACTCCTATCAGAAGCCCGCGACGATCCTCCACACGCTGGAGCGATGCATCGGCGAGCCGGCGTGGACCCGCGTCCTGCGCGCCTATTCGGCGCGGCACCGCTTCCGGCATCCCCGGCCGGAGGACTTCTTCGAGACGGTGATCGAGTTCGCCGGCGAGGACCTCTCCGGCGCGCCCCTGCGCGACCTGCTGCGGCAGACCTTCGGCGGCTCGTCGACGCTCGACTTCGCGGTGTCGTCGGCGACGACGCGGCGCGCGAGCGCGCCGGCAGGCTGGTTCGGGGCCGGCGCCGACCGGAGATTCGTCGCCTCCCAGGAGGAGGAGCCGCGGAGCGCCGAGCCCGCCGACGCCGACCACGAGTCGGAGATCGTCGTGCGCCGCCTCGGCGAGATCGCATGGCCCGTCGAAGTGGAGTGGAAGCGCAAGGGCGAGGAGCCGCAGCGGGCGTGGTTCGACGGGCGCGACCGGTGGTGGCGGCGGCGATTCGAGAACGGCCCCGCCCTCGAATGGGTGCGCGTCGATCCCGACTTCCGGCTGCTCCTCGACTCGAACCGTACGAACAACGAGTACCGCATCGAGGCCGACGCGCGGCCGGCGTTGCGCTGGACCCTGCGAGCGCTCCTCGGCGCCCAGACCCAGCTCGCGTTCTTCGGAGGGCTGCGTTGATCGCCGTCGCGGTCCTGGCGCTCCGCTCCATGGGATTCGCCTCGCTGCAGGTGCGGATCCTCGCGGCCCTCGTCGCGGCCCAGCTCGTCCTCGCGTTGCCCCTCGTCCTTCCCTTCGGGCGGGCCGTGGCCGACGCCTCGAACCACCGGGCCGACCCCGTTCGATTCGCGAGCGAGCTCGACTACACGGCCTGGTTCGACCTGCGCGAAGGGCTCACCCCCTTCGAGCCCATCCTCTTCGGGATGATCCTCGGCGCATTCCTGCTGGGCGTCTTCGCGTCGGGCGGCTGGCTCGAGAGCTTCGCCCACCGGGATGCGGCACCGCCGGTCCGCACCTTCGCGAGCGGCGGCGCCGGACGGTTCTTCCGCTTCCTTCGGCTCGCGCTCTTCTCGATCGCCGGGATCGCGCTCGCGCGGTGGCTCTTCTACGGCCCTCCCCTCTCGGCGCTGCAGACGGCGATCACGGGGTCCACGGAGCTCGGCGACTTCGGCAGCGAGACGGCTTCGCGCAACTTCCAGTGGATGCGCTCGATCGGCTTCGCGAGCACGGTGGCCGTCCTCCTCGTCGTGTCCGACCTCGCCCGTGCCGTGATCGTGATCGGTGGCGGCCGCTCGGCGCTCGTGGGCTGGGTGAACGGCCTGTGGCTGTTCCTGCGCCATCCCCTGCGGTCGATCCTCGGAGCCTCCGTCCCCTTCGGCGTCGAGCTGGCGGCGCTGGTGGGCGTGTCGTTCCTGGTCGACCTCTTCAGCGTCGGCGCGGCCACGAAGGGCAACCTCGCCGGCCTCTTCGTCGCGACGCAGCTCGCCGTCGTCCTCCGGGAGATCTCGCGCGCGGGGCGGCTCGGCGCCCTCCTCGGCATCGCGCGCGACGATCACGAGGCGCGCGTCGCGCGCCGCTGGGGCGCCGTGCAGCAGGTGCCGCTGGTCGCCGCTGCGGGACACGGGACGGCGGGCGAGGAGCCGCCGTCCTGAGACGGGCTACCGGAGCACGATCAGCTCGATGATCGCGCTCCGTTCGACCTGCGCCGGCGACGCGAAGCCGCCGGCCACGCTCCGCTTCGTCTGCGAACGGATCTCCACGCGATCGGAGGGGAACTGCATCGCGTCGGTGACGACGCGCTCGAGCGACGCGAGCCGCGAGAGCTGGAGGTCGATGCTGTCGCGGAACCGCGAGCCGTCCGGGTAGACCGCCCGCGAGGAGACGCCGGAGATGAGGATGTCGCGGTGGAACTTCCGCGCGGCCTCGATGACGCGGCCGAGGAACTCCTCCGCCTTCTCGTTCGGCCGGTCGGAGCCGGACTCGAAGATCCAGCGGGCGGGGATCGCGAGGACGACGCCGCGCTCGTCGATCTTCTTCGTGGAGTCCTGCGACTGCTCGAGCTCCTTCCCGAGCTCCTCCGACAGGAACTCGTAGACGGTTCCCGCCTCGCGGATCCACTGGTCGAGCTGGCCGACGGCGCCCCCGCCGCGGTTCGCACTCGGATCCATCGAGCGTCCCCCGAAGACGCCGGGCTCGTTCGTGCCGCCGGAACCGACGAAGTTCATGGCGAAGCGCACCGACTGGCTGACGGACCGCGCCTTCTTCGAGTTCAGGTCCGAGATCGAGTAGAGCACGACGAAGAACGCGAAGAGCAGCGTGATGAAGTCGGCATAGGACACGAGCCATCGCTCGTGGTTCACGTGCTCGGCGTGGTGCTGCTTCTTCGCCACGGACGTCGCGCGCCGCTACTTCGCGCCCTCGGCCTTGGGCGCGTGGCCTCCGCCTCCCTGGGCCACGTAGGCATGGAGACGCTTCTTCAGCACGCTCGAGTTGACGCCCTCGATGATCGCGCAGACGCCGTCGATGGTCATCGCCTTCTGGAGCCCGTCGAGGTGGATCTTCCGCTTCAGCTTCGCGCCCATGGGGAGGAACAGGAGGTTCGCGGCGCCCACTCCGTAGACGGTCGCGACGAACGCGACCGCGATGCCGGGGCCGAGCTTGCTCGGGTCGTCCAGGTTCTCCATGACGTGGATGAGTCCGAGCACGGCGCCGAGGATGCCGACGCAGGGCGCGTAGCCGCCGGCCGTCTCGTAGACGCTCGCGGCCGTGAGGAGCTGCTTGTCCTCCATCTCGACGTCCGCCTCCATGAGGTTGCGGAGGTCGGCGGCGGAGACGCCGTCGACGGCGTGCTCGAGCGTCCGCGCGAGGAAGGGGTCCTTGATCTCCGCGATCTTCGTCTCGAGCGCGATCAGGCCCTCGCGCCGCGAGAGAGCCGCGAGATCGACGAGTGCGTCGAGCGTCGCCCCCAGCTCGATCTTCTCGCTGAAGAAGGCGAGCTTCGCCATCTTCAGCCCGCGCACGAAGTCGGCCATGGGGAAGTGCACCATCACCGCCCCGAGGGTCCCGCCCATCACGATGATGAAGGCCGTCGCTTGCACGAGCGAGCCGGCGTGACCGCCTTCGAGCGCCTGGCCGACCAGGATGAAACCAATGGCGCCGACGATGCCCAGGATGGTGGCGAGATCCATGACCTCCGTGCGCCTCTCCTTCCCGAGGCGAATGCGGCGGGGACTGCCGCGACAGCCGATGATCGGCCGGATGGGGCAGGGAGTTGAGCGCTCTCGGATCGCGCTCCCGGAACGGCGCCTCCGAGGCGAAAATGTTTCCGTGCGACGATCCTTGGCACGCTTCCTCGTCCGCTGGTCCGAGGCCTCCCGCGCCGCGCATGGGACGCCGGAGGCCGGCGCGCGGGCGCTCCACTGGGCCGAGCGTCTCGCGCCCTCCGACTCGAGCGTGCTTCGGGCTCTGGCCGTGCGCGGCTCCGCGATCGGAGACGCGGGACCCGCGGAGGAGAGGCTCCGCGCGCTGGTCGATCGGAGTCCCGGGGACGCGGAGGCCCTCCACGCCCTCGGCGAGTGCCTGCTCCGGAGCGGGAAGCTGGCGGAGGCGATCGACCGCCTCGAGACGGCGCTCCGCGCCGACCCCCGGCGGGCGCCGGCAGCGACCGCCCTCGTCGTGGCGCTGGCGCGCGCCGGACGATTCGAGGAGGCGGCCCACCGAGCCGGCGAGGCGATCCAGCGGGGCGTCCGCGATGTGGAGCTGCGCGGCTACCGCGCGCTCCTCCTGCACAAGCTCGGCCGCCACGAGGAGAGCGACGCCGAGTTCGCCCGCGCCGTGGCCGCGCCCGATGCGACGGACCGCGTCTTCTCCTGGTGCGCCCAGGCGCACGCGAGCCGCGATCGGCGCGCCGAGGCGGCCGAGACGCTCCGTGCCGGACTCGCGCGGAATCCCCGGTCGACGTCGCTCCTCGGCGACTACGCGCGGTTCCTCGCGAGCCAGGGTGGCGCCGTGGAGGCGGAGGCGCAGCTCCGCACGGCTCTCGAGATCGACCCGGGCGACCCCGCGAACCTCGCGTCGCTCGCCTCGCTCCTCTGCAGGGGAGGATCGGATGCCGGCGAGCCGCTCTACCGGCGAGCCCTCGCCATCGATCCGGGCCACGAGGAGGCGCTCCTCGGCTACCTCGGCTTCCTCGGGCGCGACGGCCGACGCGGCGACGGCGTCGACGCCGCGCGTCGTGCCCTCGCGCAGCCGGGCGTGTCCACGAGAACGCTCGCGGCCTGCGCGTCGTGGCTCGCCGACGCGGGCGCCGCGCGCGAGGCCATCGCCGCGCTCCTCGCGGCCGCCGAGCGCGCGCCGCTCGACGCATCGCTCTCGATCGCCCTCGCGGAGGCCTACGCCGATGCCGCGGAGCCGCGCAATGCCGAGCCGTGGTTCCGGCGCGCGCTGGAGACGGCCCCCGGCGACCCCGGCGTGCTCGCTCGTGTCGCCGCGGCGCGGCTCGGCGCCGGCCGGGGCAACGAGGCCGCGGAGATCGTCGCCCGGGCCCAGGCCATCGCACCCCGAGACCCGATGGTGCTCGGAGTGCGCGCCGGTCTGCTCACGGCCCAGGGCCGCTTCGAGGAGGCGCTCGAGGTGCGCCGCGACGCGCTCCGATCGGCCCCGGACGACGCCGCATCGCACCTCGACGCCGCCGATCTCCTCGCCCGGCTGGAGCGCTGGGAGGACGCGAAGCTCGAGATCGACCTCGCCGCCTCCCTGGAGCCGACGGGCCGATGGATCGTCGATCTCGGGGTCGCGCTCCTGCTCCAGGGTCGCGGCGGATTCGGCGTGGTCGCCGTCGGCGAGGCCATCGCCCGCGGGCAAGGCGGTCCGAGGGCGCGCTTCGTGCAGGCACACCTGCTCGCGGCCCTCGGGCGCGGCGAGGAGGCGCGCTCCCATCTCGCGCTCGCTCTCGAGAGCGCCGAGCGCTCGGATCTCGACGGACCTCTCCTCCGGGAAGCGAGGGATCGCGTCGTGGCGCCGATCGACGCGGAGTTCGTCCGCCTCGCCGGAGGCGCGGGAAGCTGAGCGTCTCCCGCGAAACGAGCGGCCGCCCGCCGCTGCTATGCTGCGACCCGGCACCATGAGACTCGGCGATCTGGCGACTCTCCTCTCGGCCGACTTGGTCGGCGATCCCGACGTCGCCATCGAGCGCATCGCGCCCATCGAGACCGCGAAGCCCGGGGATCTCACCTTCCTGTCGAACCCGAGGTACGCCCGCTTCCTCGGCACGACGCGCGCTTCGGCCGTGATCGTCGCGCGGAAGGGAACGATGGAGCCACCGGCGCGCGGCGAAAGCATGTGCCTGCTTCGGGTCGACGATCCCTACATCGCGCTCGCGACCGTCGCGGCCCGCTTCGAGACGACGGACGATCCGGACCCCGTCGGGGTCCACCGGACGGCCGTCGTCTCGCCGACGGCGACGATCGGCGAGGGCGCGGCGATCGGCCCCGGAGCCGTCATCGAGGCCGGAGCCTCCGTCGGAGCCCGCACGCGGATCCGCGCCAACGTCGTCGTCGGCACCGACGCCGTCGTCGGCGAGGACGCCACGATCTTCCCGGGCGTTGTGATCGGCGCCCGATGCCGCGTCGGGAACCGCGCGCGGCTCCTCGCGAACTGCGTGATCGGCGCCGAGGGGTTCGGACACGCGCCCCGAAAGGACGGCAGCTACCTGAAGGTCCCGCAGATCGGGATCACGGTGCTCGAGGACGACGTCGAGGTGGGTTCGTGCTCGACCATCGACCGGGCGACCCTCGGCGAGACCCGTATCCGCCGCGGCGTGAAGATCGACAAGCACGTGCAGATCGCCCACAACTGCGACGTGGGAGAGCACACCGTGATCGCCGCGCTCACGGGGATCGCCGGGAGCACGCGCATCGGAGCGCGCTGCGTCCTCGCCGCACAGGTGGGAGTGGCGGGGCACATCGAGATTCCAGAGCGCACGACCTGTCTGGCGCGCACGACGGTCATCCGCACGTTCAAGCAGCCCGGACTCACGATCTCCGGAGAGCCCGCGCGGCTCCACCGCGATCGCATGCGGATGGACGCGGAGCGGCGCCACGCCGGCGAGCTGCGGAAGGAAGTCGCTCGCCTGCGGAAGGACCTCGACTCCCTGCGGAGCCGCATCCCGGGCGACTGAGTGCGACGCGCCGCGGGGAGCCGGGGCCGTCGAGTCCGCGTCAGACCTCGACGCCGAGCTGCTTCGGGACCGCCGGCTTCGCGGACGGCGACCGAGGCTTCGCTTCGCAGACTCGATTGCGGCCCGCTCGCTTCGCCTCGTAGAGCGCCGAGTCGGCCCGCGCGAGGATCGAGTCCACGGACTCGTCGCCCTCGAGCGTCGCGACGCCCGCCGAGAGGGTGACGATCCCGTAGGTCTCGAGACCGGGGAGCGCGCCCTCCGCGAAGCGCTCGCGCAGACGCTGCACGACGGCGAACGCGTCCTCGGGGCTCGTCTCCGGGAGCAACACCGCGAACTCCTCGCCGCCGTGCCGGAAGACGAAGTCCGCGCCGCGCACCGACGACTCCAGGAGCTGCGCCACGCCCTGGAGGACGAGGTCGCCGGCGCCGTGCCCGAACGTGTCGTTGAGCCGCTTGAAGTGATCCAGGTCGAGGAGCGCGACGGCGAGAGGGCGCCCGTAGCGAGTCGCGCGGCGGCGCTCGCGCCCGAGCATCTCGTGGAACTCCAGGCGATTCCGCAGCCCCGTCAGCGCGTCGAGCCGCGAGGCGCGGCGGTGCGCGCTCGAGGACGCGAGGATGAGCGTCGTCGCGACGGCGCCTCCCGTCGCGAAGAGCAGCCCGAACAGGAGCACGATCGTGCGCGAGGACTGGGCGCCGAAGAGGTCCATCCCCGGCGCGAAGACGAGCTGGAACTCGGACGACTTCGCTCCCGGAAGCCGGAAGACCGGACCGCGGAGATCGGAGTCCGAGATCGGCATGCCCGCCGGGTAGAGCACCTGAGGCGTCTCCCCCGCATGCACGAGCTTCGCCGTGAATCCGCCGGTGCGCGCCGGTGCCAGGACCTCGGCGCTGAGAACCGCCAGCTCCACGCTCCAGGTGACGGCGCAGAGTCCCTCCGGAAGGCCGACCTCCATCTCCAGCACGAGGAGCGCTTCCCCTTCCGAAGTCAGCCCCTGGAAGCGCGCCTCGGGCTGGCCGAGGGCGCGCAGCTGATTCGGCTCCGGCACCACGCGGCGCACGCGCAGGGGACCAGCCGGAACGACGATCGGATCGGGCTCCGGCACCCCGTCCCGCCGCGCCGGCCACAGAACGAGCTGGCCACCGGGGAACGCGCGCAGGGCGTCGGCCGCGAGCACGCGGAACTCCGACGGCACGTCGGCCGCGCCTCGCAGCCGTCCGCGTGCATCGGCGAGCAGCACCGTGCGCGAGAGAACCGATCGCTCGAAGTCGATCCGCAGCGAATGCTCCAGGTGGCGCGAGAACGATTCGAGCAGCTCCTGCCCTCGCACCTCGAGGGCGCGCGCGACGTACAGCGTCGCCGCGGTCGCACCCACGAGCACCACGAGTCCGGCGAGGACGGGGCCGCCGATCGCACCCCGGACCGCAACCGACTCCTCGCCGCGCCTCGAGAGGGCGACCGCGAGGATCGCGCCCGCCACGAGGAGCGTGAGCGCGACGGCCACTCCCTGCGCGGTCCGCAGGGAGCCGCTCGCCTCCTCCGTCGGAGAGACCACGACGAAGTCGATCTTCGCCGCGGCGACGTGTCGGAGCTGGACCTCGCGGCCGCCCAGGTCCGCGCGATCGACGAGCGCGAGGAGCCGAGGCGCGTGGGCGAAGGTCTGCAGCAGCTCGTGAGTCTTCTCGCCGAAGGCCCTCTGCGAGGCCCATCGGGACAGGACGTCGGCGCCCGGCGCGTCGATGCGGCTCGCGAGGAGCGCGCCTTCGCTGTCGATCGCGCACGCACCGGAGGCATCGACCCCTAGGACACGGGCGCCGGGACCGAGCTCCGCGAGGCTCGCGCGGACCTGCTCGTCGAAGGCTCGCGCCGGAATGCGCAGCACGAGCGACGGCGTCTCGCGGTCGAAGGACGGCGTCGGGACCCTCGCGACGAAGTCGAAGTGGGGCTCGATGGCATCGTGCCGTCGAAGACCCACGATCGGCGGCTGGCTCGCCGAGGCGACCGAGAGGTCGGGCACGTGCGACAGGGACGCGCCCACTTCGCGCGAGGACGACGACGCGAGGACGATCCCGTCGGGCGCCACCAGGCGCGCCGCCGCTCCTTTCTCCAGCGCGAAGACCGAGCTCGCGAGGAACTCGCTCGCGTTGCGCCGAAGGTCGACGATCAGCGCTTGGCCTCCCTCGGAGCGTGGATCGACGGCCCGACGGATCGATTCGTGGCGAGCCAGGGATCCGGCGAGGGAGCGGTACCGCTCGAAGGAAGCTCCCAGGCGGGACTCGATCAGCGATGCGGCCGCCGCGGAGAACGTGCCGGCCCGCGCGCCGATCTCGTCGCGCATGCCGCTGTCGAGCACGGCGTGCTGCACGACGAGAGGGAGCGCCGCGAGCATGGAGAGCCCGAGCGCTCGGAAGAGACCGCGAGCAGAGGGAAGAGGCACCGCAGGAGGGGGGCGCGAGACCTCCCCTATCGGCCAGATCGCCCGGAAACTTTTGCCTGCCTCCCCGGGACTCCCGAAGCCCTGGCCGCGCCGCTGGATGCGATCACAGCGGCACCGGGCCCCGCGCGATCACATCGGAGGGACCGAGTGCCTCTTCGGCGGGCGGACGCGCTCCCGCTCGCTCGCGTGCATCAGTCGCGCGCAGACCTCCTCCCGGAGCGCCGAGGGAGGAATCACCGCGTCGATGACGTTCTCCGAAGCGAGCTTCATGATGTCGACGTCGGCGCGATAGTCCTCGCGCAGCTTCTCGACGAAGGCCGCGCGCTCCGACTCGGGTTGCTCGGCGATCTTGTTCGCGAACACGGCGTTGACCGCCGCCTCGGGGCCCATGACGGCGATCGAGGCCGTGGAGAGAGCGAGCGTCGCCTCGGGGGAGAAAGCAGGCCCCGCCATGGCGTAGAGCCCGGCGCCATAGGCCTTCCGAACGACGACGCAGATCTTCGGCACCGTCGCCTCGGAGACCGCCATCACCATCTTCGCGCCCGCTCGGATGATGCCCTGGCGCTCGACGGCCGTGCCGATCATGAAGCCGGGCACGTCGGCGAGGAACACGAGCGGGATGTTGAACGCGTCGCAGAGGGAGATGAATCGCGCCGCCTTGTCGGCCGACTCCACGAACAGCACGCCGCCCTTCACGCGCGGCTGATTCGCGACGATGCCGACGGGGCGTCCCTCGATCCGCGCGAAGCCCGTGAGCAGCTCCCCCGCGTAGAGCTTCTTCAGCTCGAACCAGCTGCCGGCGTCGACGAGACGATCGATCACCTCCTTCATGTCGAAGGGCTGGTTGATGTTCGGAGGCAGGACCTCCGCGAGCGGGCGCGCTCCCTCCTTCGCCTTCCCCGGCGCGGCCATCGGGGCGGGCTCCTCGAAACGCTGGGGGAAGAAGGCCAGGTAGTCCCGTGCGAGCGAGATCGCCGTCTCCTCGTCGGAAGCGAGCACGTCGCCGCACCCCGAGACCGAGCAGTGCATCCGCGCACCGCCCATCTCCTCGAGCGTCACCTTCTGTCCGATCACCATCTCCGCCATGCGCGGCGATCCGAGGTACATGGAGGCGTTGCCCTCCACCATGATCACGGCGTCGCAGAAGGCGGGGATGTAGGCGCCGCCCGCCGCGGACGGTCCGAACAGGATGCAGAGCTGGGGCACGCGGCCCGAGAGACGCACCTCGTTGAAGAAGATCCGTCCCGCGTGGCGCCGCCCGGGGAACATCTCCACCTGATCGGTGATGCGCGCGCCCGCGCTGTCCACGAGGTAGAGCATGGGGATCCGGAGCCGCTCGGCGGTCTCCTGGATCCGGAGGATCTTCTCGACGGTCCGAGCTCCCCACGACCCTGCCTTCACGGTCGTGTCGTTCGCCATGATCGCCATGGGCCGCCCATGCACTCGGCCGATCCCCGTCACGACGCCGTCGGCCGGCAGCTCCTCGGCCCGATGATTCACGAGAAGACCGTCCTCCGTGAACTCCGAGCCCGGGTCGAGGAGACGCGCGATGCGGTCGCGGCAGAAGATCTTCTTCTGCTCCGCGAGCTTCGGCCGGTAGCGGGCGTTGCCGCCCTTCACGTCGGCGATGCGCTTCTCGAGTTCGTCCTTGCGTGTCATGGTTCCGGGCCCTTGCGCCGTGAGTGGGAGGGGCGAGGGCCGCGGCTCCGCTCGCCCCTCGACGATTCGATCAGAAGCTCCAGCCGAGTCCCAGGATGTACCGGACGTCAGTGCGCTCCGCTCCGGCGGCCGGCGTGTTGTCCCAGTTCACCTGCACCTTGGCCTCGAAGAAGAGCGATCCCGTGACGGACGAGCGGAAGCCGCCCTGCGTCGTCACGAGGTCGTCGCCCGATTCCTCGAGGCCGTGGATCCACTCCGTGTCGTGGAAGAGCTTCACGGCGTCGAAGGGCTTCCCGTCGACACGGTAGGCGAAGCGGCTCGCCGCCGACTCCTTCGACGGCGTCATGTTCCGGAACTTCTCGGCGAAGTAGCTGATGCCCTCTTCCGTCGAGAGGTTGAAGTCGTCGCCTTCGACCCACTGCTGTCCGGCGCCGACGCCGCCGATGAATCGGAGATCGACCTCCGCGATGGCATCGCGCTCGCCGCGCGCATTCGCGTAGGCATAGAACGTGTCCGAGAAGAAGTAGTCGTACTGGCCGTTCGCCCGGTAGATGCGCGCCGTCGTGTCCATCTCCTTCGTCACGTCGTTCTTCTGCCGCGCCTCGACGTAGCCGGCGCCCGCGCGGATCCGGTCGACCTCGCCGCGACGCTCGGCCGCCGCGTCGACGTTCGCGGACTGCGTGTCCGAGTTGCCTCGCGTCACGACGAGACCCGCCGTGACGCTGCCCGTCCACTTCACCGAGGGAGGATTCGCCTTCTCGATGTCGGCGATCGAGAGAGGCCGAGGTGGCGCACCGTCGGCCACGAGCGCGACCGTCCCCTCGGATCCAGCCTCGATCCGCGCGCTGGTCACCGTTCCGTCAACGAGGTGGAGCGCCACGGGTGCGTCGCTCGTGAAGGTCACGATCTTGTCGAAGGGCACCTTCACGGTGCCGAGCGACTCCGAGGCGAAGACGAGCGTGCCGCCGGCGGCGCTCTTCACGGTCCCGATGAGCTTCTCGCCGTTCTTGAGAACGACCTCGTCGGGAGCGGCGAGAACCGAGGTCGAGAGGAGTGCGACGAGGAGGAGCGGCACGAAGGGGCTGTGCATGGGAGACGGTCGGTCCTGGGGTAGAGGAAGGTTTCGAGGTCGCGCGAGGAATCCGGAGCCGCGCCCCGCCGAGCGCAGGGGAGCTCCTCCGTCGATCCGCACGAGTGCATCGCGAGCAGCCCACCGCGGCGCGCCCTGCGCACTGCGGGTACCGAACGTGGTGCTACTTGGCGAGATCCGTCGTGCAGTGACCGCAACGCGTCGCCTTGATGGGAATCGTCATCAAGCAGCGCGGGCAGTCCTTCGTCGTCGGCGCCGACGGGGCCGGGGCCGGGGCAGGCTTCTTCAGCCGGTTGATCTGCCGGATCACGACGAAGATCGACAGCGCGATGATCAGGAAGTCGACGATCGTCTGCAGGAACTGCCCGTACTTCAGGACCGCTCCGCCCGCCGCCTTCGCCTCCTCGGCGGTCTGGAGGCTCCAGGTGCCGAGGTTGAGCACGTGCTCCGAGAAGCTCACGCCGCCCAGGAGCTGACCCACGAGCGGCATGATCACGTCGCCGACGAGCGAGGCGACGATCTTGCCGAAGGCGCCGCCGATGATGACTGCCACCGCCAGGTCGAGGGCGTTTCCCTTGACCGCGAAGTCTCGGAATTCCTTGAAGAACGACACGGGGATCCTCGGGGCGATCGGCCCCGGAGCATGGAGGAGGGTGGTCTCTGCGCGACCCCGCGCAGAATTGGGCCGAGGAGCCTATCGGGAGTCGCCCCATCGGCAAGACTCCCGCCGAACCCACTCCCTCGACGCCTGGAGCCCCACACGGGACGCCTCGAGGAACCTCTTCGGCGGCCTGCTCAGGCTCCGAGGAAGCGCGGCTTCCTCTTCTCGCGGAACGCGGCGAGCGCCTCGAGGCGATCGCTCGTCGGCAGGATCGACTCGTAGCACGCGAACTCGGTGCGGAGGCCTTCCTCCATCGGCTGATCGCAGCCGCGGTCGATGGCGCGCTTCGCCGCGCGCACGGCGAGGGGACCGTTCGCGGCGATCGTCGCCGCGATCTCTCCGGCGCGCGCCAGGAGACGCGCCGCCGGAACGACCTCGCTCAGGAGTCCGTACCGCAGCGCCTCCTCGGCGCCGATGCGGCGGCCCGTGAGGATCAGATCCTTCGCGCGCGCCCGGCCGATCAGCCGCGGGAGGCGCTGCGTCCCGCCGGCGCCGGGGATGATGGCGAGGGTCACCTCCGTGAGGCCCATCTGCGCGTGCTCCGCCGCGAGGCGCAGATCGCAGGCGAGCAGGAGTTCCATTCCTCCGCCGAAGGCGAATCCGTTCACGGCGCCGATCGTCGGCATCGGCAGGGCCTCCACCTCGTCCATCAGGGCGCGGATCGCTTGGACGAAGTCGGGCACGCGCTCGACGGGCATCGTCGCGCGCTCCTTCAGGTCGGCGCCGGCGCAGAAGGCCTTCTCCCCCGCCCCCGTCACGATCACGGCGCGCACGTCCTTCGCCGCGGCGAGGGCGGCGACGTGCGCCCGGAACTGCACGAGGGTCTCGAAGGAGAGGCAGTTCGAGACCTCGGGGCGGTCGATCACGAGCGTCGCGACCTGCTCGCTCCGCTCGCAGCGCACGAGAGTCGGTCCGGACGAGGCGCCCACCGTCAGACCTCCAGCTCGAGGATCGGGTCTCCGTCGTTCACGAAGTCTCCGGCCTTCGCGGCCACGGAGGCGACCTTCCCCGCCCGATCGGCCTGGATGGAGAGGTGCATCTTCATCGACTCGATGGTGGCGACGTCCTGGCCCTCTTGGACGCTCTCGCCCTTCTTCACCAGCAACTCGAGGAGCGTGCCTGCCATGTTGGATCGAACGACGTGCGTCATGGAGCGTGCGCGGCCGCGTCGAGCCGCGAGAGGAAGTCCGTGGAGAGGTCTCCGGAGCGGAAGAGCGCGCTCCCGAGGATGCGGCGGTGGAGATCGAGGTTGGTCGCGAGGGGCCCCACGCGCGCGTCCCGCAGCGCGCTCGACGCTCGCTCGATGGCGGCACTCCGGTCGCGTCCGTGGAAGACGAGCTTCGCGATGAGCGGATCGTAGTAGGGCGTGACGGCGCTCCCGGGGCCGTACCCCGTGTCGACGCGGATGCCCTCTCCGGCAGGGATCGAGAAGACGTCGATGGGCCCGGGCGACGGCCGGAATCCGCGGGACGGGTCCTCCGCGTAGAGGCGTAGCTCGATGGCCGCGCCCTCCGCGCGCACGTCCCCCTGCGCGAGCGAGAGCGGCTCGCCCCCGGCAATTCGGATCTGCTCCCGCACGATGTCGACGCCCGTCACCATCTCCGTCACGGGGTGCTCCACCTGCAGCCGGCAGTTCATCTCGAGGAAGTGGAAGCTCCCCGACGCGTCCACGAGGAACTCCACCGTTCCGGCGTTCCGGTAGCCCGCCGCGCGCGCGGCCCGCACGGCGGCGTCCGCGATCGCCAGGCGGAGCTTCGAGTCGGCGAGGGGCGACGGACATTCCTCCACCACCTTCTGATGCCGGCGCTGGATCGAGCACTCGCGCTCGAGGAGATGGATCACGTTCCCTCGAGAGTCGGCGAGGATCTGCACCTCGACGTGGCGCGGGCGATCGAGCGCCTTCTCGAGATAGACGGCCTCACCACCGAAGAACCTCCGCGCACGCTCCGCGACACCCTGCAGGGAACGCTCGAGGCCCGACTCGTCGGCGACGAGCTCCATCCCGATGCCGCCGCCGCCGGAGGCGGCCTTCACCATGACGGGGTACCCCAGCTCGGCGGCGATCGTTCGAGCTCGCGGCGTGTCGAGGACGGGCTCCTCGGTGCCGGGAACCACGGGCACGCCCGCCGCGCGCATGCGCGCCCTCGCCTGCGTCTTCACTCCCATGGCGGCGATGGTCTCGGGCCGGGGACCGATCCAGACGAGGCCCGCCTGCTCCACCTTCGAGGCGAAGGCGGCATTCTCCGAGAGGAGTCCGTACCCAGGATGGATCGCGTCGGCTCCCGACTGGAGAGCCGCTTCGATCAGGCGATCGGCCGCGAGGTAGGATTGCTGGACCGGGGGGGGGCCGAGCCGATAGCTCTCGTCGGCACTCTCGACCCAGAGTCCTCCGGCATCCGCATCCGAATGAACGGTCACGGCACGCATACCCTCGTCCCGGCACGCACGGACGATCCGCACGGCGATCTCGCCGCGATTGGCGATCAGGATCTTCCGGAGCCGGGGCATGGGGCGCGGAGCATACCAGCCGCTCCTCGGGAGGCGCCGGGAGGCGCGGCGCGGTGGCCGCTCTCCGCGAATGTCCTCGCGCTCGTGAGCGCGGCGATCGCTCTGTCGGCGTGCGCGAGCGGACCGAGGGTCGCGCCCATCTCGGTGCGGTACCTCGGCGTCGCGGGACTGCCCCCGGTCTCGCCCGCGTCCGTCGAGATCGTGCGCGCGAAGGAGCTGCGCCCCCACTCCGCCCTGGCCCAGCTCGAAGTGGCCTCCGACGGATCGAGCTTCGAGAGCCTCGTCCTCCGGCTCCGCGATCGGGCCGCCGCGCTCGGCGCCGATGCGCTCGTCGACGTGACGGCCGTCTACGACGTTCCCGCGACGGGCTCGCCGCAGGTCTCGTCGAACCCGACGGACGGGAACCTCTCGGGCGAAGCGGCCCGTGCGGGGCTGACGCTCCTCCTCAGCCGGCCGTCGTGGGTCGCCGTGCGCGGGATCGCCGTGCGCCTCGACGAGCGACACGCAGGCGAGCAGCCGTTCCGTGTCCGTGTCGAGGGAGACGGATCGCAGTCGCCCGTGCAGCAAGCCCAAGGGCTCGAACCGCCCGAGAACATCGCCGAGAGGCCGCTCGAGAAACCTCCCGTCGAGAAGAAGCCATGACCGCCTGGATCCGGACCAGCGCGATCCTCGTGCTCGCGATCGCCTGCGCCTGCTCGGCTCTCTACCCGGTCGACACGATCCGCTATGGGGCGCCGGCCGCCGCGCGAGAGCCGGTCCGCGTCGAGGTGCTGACGGAGGCTCCGAGACGTCCCTTCGCGGAGATCGCGCGGCTCTTCACGGAGAGCCGGAACTACGACAGCCCGGGCCATGCGGTGCAGCGCCTCCGGGAGGTCGCCGCGGAGAACGGAGCCGATGCGATCGTGATCGAGACGCGTGGCGTCCGATCCGTGCCGAGCCCGGGCGCTCCGACGGGGAGCCCCGCCGACTTCGGCTTCGGCCCCGTGCTCTCGAACCCCGCCAGCCTGGACGCACCCCGCGCGCCTTCGACGTTCGCGAGCGCCGTCGCCATCCGATGGCTCGCGCCGGAGGACGGCGAGGAGTCCACCTCGTCGCGGCTCGCGCCGCGCGCCGGAACGGTCGCCGGCGAGGGTGCGGCCAGCGCTCCGCGGCCCGCGAGCGCGGCGGACGACTCCCCGTTCTTCCGGCCGCCGCTCCGGTAGGCGTGCTTCAGCCGGCGCCCACGCGCGTGCTCGCGTGGTCGACGGCCGCACGAGGGCGCTCCAGGAGCCGAAGGCACGCGTCGAGGACGCGACGCGACTCGAGACCCTCCATGCAGCGGTGATCGAGGGGGCATACCTTCAGCTGGCACGGCCCGCAGTCCACGTCCTCGCGTACGACGATCGTTCGATCGAGGTTCGCGGCGGTGTAGCGCGGGTCGTTGGGCCCCATCACGCACACGACGGGCCTGTCGAAGGCGACGCCGTAGTGGCGAACGCCGCTGTCGGTGCAGAGGAGCAGGTCGCATCGCCGCGCCGCCGCCTTCAATCGATGGAGATCCAGCGCCGGATCCTCGGCGAGGACGGCGTGGCTCCGGCATCGCTCGACGATCTCGCGGGCGATCGCCTCTTCGCCGGGGCCGCACTGGACGAGGGCCTTCGTCCCGGCCCTCGCGGCGAGACCGTCGACGACCTCCGCGAACCGGTCGGTCCGCCAGAGCTTGCTCGCTCCGAAGGAGGCCCCCGGCGCCACCAGCACCATCCGGTCGCTCGCGCCGATCCCCCGTGCATCGAGCCAGCGGGCGAAGTCGGTGACCGTGCTCCCGTCGACCGTCAGCTCGGGCCGAATCGAACGAACCTCGACGCCTGCGAGACCCACGAGGTCGGTCCAGTAGTGCGGCATCGGCGTCGGGACGCGGCGCCCGCGCGCCGTCGGCGGGCGCAGCCGGTCGGTGAGCAGGAGCGACCGGCCGTTCGCCGCGTACCCGAATCGGCGCGGGATGCGCGCGAGGTACGCGAGGAGCGCCGTCTCGAACGAGTTCGGGAACAGGATCGCCGCGTCGAATCGCCGCTGCGCGAGGTCGCGCGCGAGAGCCCGGAGCCCTCGGAGCCCCAACCCGCCCGGATGCGCGTGCGTCGCGTCGAACCAGCTCGCGCCGCGGAGGATCGGCTCCAGGTGCGGCCGCAGGCCGAGCGTGACGTGCGCTCCCGGGAACGACTCCCGGATGGCGCGCAGGATCGGCGTGGCCATCACGAAGTCGCCGACCCAGTTCGGACAACGGACGTAGAGGCGCTCCGCTTGGAGCTTCATGGCGGCGCGAGACTACCAGCCCGAGCCGCAAGTCGTCCGAGCCCCTGGACGAGGACTCTTGCGCGGCGCGTGCCGCCCGAATGCGCCACGGGCCCCGTGCGGCAGGTTCCGCACGGGGCCCGCGGCCTCCGGCGCTCGGGGACTCGGCGCGCGGCGGGAGCTGCCGCGCGGGTCGTGGCTCAGAGCGTCATCTTCAGGACGTTCGTCATGTCGATGAGGTGCGCCGGCGTGACGGTGACGGGCGACGCCAGGTCGAGGACCCACGCCGTCAGGTAGAAGCCCTGACCGAGGAGCTGCGGAACGCCGATCGGGTACTCCCCGATGCCGACGAACCCGTTCGCGAGCGGAACGACGGGCGAGTAGCCCCGCTGACGGACCTGGAGGCTCTTGTGCTCCGAGACGATCGTCGAGTTCCACCGCACGAGATTGCGGCTGAAGGTTCCGGCGGGAGCTCCTTGGAACGCATACATCGACGTCTCGGGGCCCGCGAAGGCCGGACCATTCGTGACATCACCGAGCGCGAAGGAGTTCGCGAGGACCGAGTTGTTCAGGAGCCCCATGGAGAGGTCGACGCCGAGCCAGAGTCCCAGGGTCGACTTCGAGGGATTGAGGAGCCCGCCGATCCCCGGCTGGAGTCCGAAGGCGGTCGCCACGTCCTCGAACCACTGCTGCAGCGACATCGGATGGATGTAGCTCGGCTGCGACGCTCCGCCGTTCCCGACCCAGTCCTCGGGAATCGGATCGCCGGCGGGTCCCGCGCCGATGTCGCCCTCGTACATGAAGAACGGGATGACCCAGACGTTCCCGGTCTGCGCGGGACCGAGCTTGTCGGTGAAGTTCGAATTCACCATGAAGGAGATGACGTCGCCGGGCACGGGGCTGAGCGCACCCCGGCCGTCGTCGCCCGTGAGGCCGACGATCACCGCCGGCGGCAGCGTCCCGGCTCCGGGGATCGCTGCTCCCGGAGCGAGCTGCTTCACGTTCTTGTAGGGAGCGATCATCGACTGCTCGAAGAGGAACGTCACGGCGAACTCGAGCCCGCCCTGGTCGATGTTGAGGTTCCCGCCCGCGACCGAGGTCTGACCCGAGAACGACTTCCCCGTCGTGGGTCCGCTCTCCGTGTTCACCATCGCCATCATGAGCGAGTTCGGCGTCGTCGCCGTGGAACCGAACTGCTTCATGTAGTCGATCATCCGGAAGCAGAGGCCGTCACCCTGCGGGCTGCCCGCCGGCACCGGAACCGCGTTCGCCGTGGTGAGCGTGAAGTTCCGGATGCTCAGTCCGAGTCCGGTCGTGTTCGCCGCGACGACGAAGTTCGCGGCACCCGTGAAGGTCGCGAAGAGTCCCCCGGGAGTCGTGTCGGGGATGTATCGCCCTTCATTGGGCGAAGGCGCTTGGATCGCGCGGCGCAGCTCGATCGGAGGGACGAGATGCGAGACGGAGGCGCCCGTCGGATTCGCCGGAGAGACGATCTTGAACTCGAAGCCGCGGAAATCGAGCTCGCGGGCTCCGTTCCCACCGCCCGGAAGCTGCGGCTTGAAGTAGGTGAGGACGTCCGGCGGGAGCACGGCCCAGACGCTGTTGCCCGACTGACCCGCGGGCACGTTCGCGATGAACCACGCCGTGTAGCTCAGGGTGTCGGAACGCCACATGCCGATGGCGTTCGCATTGTTCGTGCCCTGCGCCAGGGCCGTGCCGGTCGCCGAAAGAGCCAAGATCGATGCGAGGAGTCCCTTCATGTGCTTCGTGTCCTCAGTGAGCTGGAGATCTTCGGCCGACGCGTCGTCCGAGAGGTGGCAGCGGGTGTCAAGGCAGGGGTTCGAATAGCGGACGGGAGAGCGGCGATCACCGACTGCTTCGAGTCTACGCGGTCTTCCACGATCGTGGCTTCACCGGCACCGCCGCTATGGGCCGCGCCAGAGGCAGCGTCCCCGGCTCCCTGAACGGAGAGCCGGGAGCCGAATCGCGGGGCCCGCTACGAAGGTGCGAGGTGAGCGTTGGCGCGATTAGGCTGGTTCGAGACAACGAGATGCGCTCGATCCTGACCGACTACCTGCGGTTCGTCCGCCACGACGTCCGGTGGTGGCTCGCCCCGTTCCTCGTCCTCCTCGCGATCCTGGCCCTCGCGGCCTGGCTCGAGGAGGCCGCCCCGGCCTTCGTCTACCCCCTTTTCTGAAGGAGGCCAGGCGGACGTGGCAGCCGAGCGCGGACGGAGCGGAGCGAGCCTCCGGCGGAAGCTCGCCTTCGGGGCGATCACGAACTTGGTCCTGCTGTCGCTGCTGGAGAGCAGCCTCGCGCTGCTCGGCGCGGCTCCCCGAAGGCCTCCGGAACCGCCGGTCGAGTTCGTCGGGGCGCAGTTCGGCGGCGTCTTTCCTCTCCAGTGGGACGACCGCCTCTTCTGGAGCCTCCGACCCGGGGCCATGATTCCCGACCTTCGGGAGCGTCTCGGTCCCCAGGGCTTTCGGGGCGCGGCATTCCGAGACGCGAAGCGCGCCGGAACGCGGCGCCTCCTCTGCTTGGGCGACTCCAGCACATTCGGGATCGGAGTCGAAGGACAGGACACCTACGCGCGCAGACTCCAGCGCTGGCTCGATTCCGGGGAGAACGGCGACTGGGAGGTCCTGAATCTCGGTGTGCCCGGATACTCGGCGGTGCAAATGCTCCGACTCCTCGAGGATCGAGGTCCCGCGCTCAGCCCCGACCTGGTGGTGATCTACGCCGGCGCCTGGAACGACTACACGCCTGCGGTTCGCATGGGAGACCTGGAGGCCGCGAAGCGAATCGACGAGCGACGCGGCGCGCTCTCGCGAGTGGGCCTCCTCGATCGCCTGAGGAGCTATCGCCTCCTGCGCGACACCCTTGCATCGAGATCCGAGCGCCCCGCGAGCAGCATTGCGGAGAGCTACCGTGATGGCTGGGCTCGCGCGAAGGAGCGCCCCGACGGCCCTCGCCTCACCCCGACGGAGTTCGAGGACACGCTGGTCGCGATCCTCGATCGAATCGCCGCCGTCGGCGCCCTCCCGGTGCTCGTCGTCCCGCCGGCACCTCGTTCGACCTCCGATCGATTCGAGGACGGAGAGATCTACGCGGAGCGAATTCGCGCCGTGGGGCACGCGCGAGGAGCGCCCACCTTCGACGCCCGAGCGCGATTGCGAGAGACCGGGCTGCCGGACGACGTGCTGTTCGTGGACCTCATCCATCCTTCACGCGTCGGCCACTTGCTCCTCGCGCGCGGGATTCGTCGAGAGATCTGCGCATCGAGCTTCCCCGGCCTCGACCCGATTCCTCCCTCCGACCTCGCTCCGATCCAGCTCGATCTGAAACCTCTCCTCGCGTCGGCTCGCACGGAGGCCGGGGATCCCCTGGCTCCGGTTCCCGCGGAGACCTTCGACGCCCTCGATCCCGTCGTGCTGGTCGTGCCGTCGCCCTCGCGCATCGTCTTCCCTCCCGTCGACTGCACCGAGCGCCAGGACCTGGAGGTCGAGATGTCCTTCCTGACTCGGCCCGACGCAAACGTCCGGGAAGGGCCCGTGGGCGACGGGCCGGCGAAGGAGGTCGGGCCCGTTCGCTTCGAGATCCACGGGACGGGCCCTTCCGGAGAGCGGCGTCTCCTCCACGAGGCCGACCTCACCGCGCGCGACGATTCCCCGTGGTGCCCCGTGGCCCCCGCCGCCGTCCAACTTCCCGTGGACCTCGGATCGCCCGTCTCGCTGGAGCTGTCCGTGCGAGGAGCCCCGTCCTTCGCCGTCTGGGGAAGGCCGAGGCTCCTCTCGGCGTGGTGAGCCCGCCGTGGGCCGAAGGCAAGGGTCCGCGATCAGTGGTGCTTCTTCTCGTCCTTGCGCTTGTCCTCCTTCTTGGAGGCGGCGGCGAGGGCCTTCTCCGGGTCCTTGCGCACCTTCTCGACGCAGGCGTCTCCGCAGAGACGCATCATCTTCCCCTGGTAGACGGCGACGAACTTCCCGAAGGCCGGCTTCTCGGAGATCGGACAGGTCTTGTTCTCCAGATCGACGAGCTTCGGGTTCTCGAGCCGCGCCAGCATCGCGACGGGGTGCGCGACCACGTCCTCGGCGCAGCCGTCGCAGCACAGCCGCATCTTGCGGCCCATCACCGTGACGGTGTCCGTCGCGTCTCCGACGGGCTCCGCCATCACCGGGCACATGGTGTTCTTCAGATCCACCACCTTGTCCGCCGGATAGGCCTTCGCGAGCATCGCCTTGGGATCGTCCTTGCCCTTGGCGACGCACTTCTTGCAGCAGAAGTAGACGGGCTGCCCCTCGAGCTCGAGGACCGCCGTGCGGTCGATCGCCTCGCCGGAGACGGGGCAGTTCTTGTTCCCGAAGAAGGGAATCGTCACGGCGCGCGCGTCGGGCTCCTGCTTGCTGGCGGCGGGCTCGCGGGGCTCCTGCTTCTTGGCGGGATCGTCGGTGCCCACGCCGCCCGCGAGGACGGCCGCCCCCGCGACGGAGGCGAGGAGTAGGGAAGCGAGCGAGAGGGACAGGAGACGGATCGTCATGGGATACCTCCGGGTTCGGGATCGCGCCGAGTATAGGTGAGCGCGAAGGGGCGGCTGCTACGACCCCCTTCGTCGCGTGCGCACGCGTTCGACGATCGCGCGCTCGTGGACGGGCTTGCAGCACGCGGATACCCTTCTCGCCCCTCGTCCCGCGCCCGTCCCCTCCGACGACGGGCACTCCTGCGCATGCCTGCTCCGACGCCTCCGAATCCCCCGACGCCGCCGTCCCCCGCTCACGCCCAGGCCCGGTTCGGAGTCGAGCTCCCCCGCCTCGCCGAGGAGAACCCCTTCGAATCGATGCTCGCGCGGTTCGACCTCGCGGCGGAGAAGCTGCAGCTCGACCCGGACATCTACGCGATCCTGCGCGTCCCCGACCGCGAGCTCACCGTGTCGCTGCCGGTGAGGATGGACGACGGGAAGGTCCGCGTCTTCATCGGCTACCGGGTGCAGCACAACATCGCCCGGGGTCCCTACAAGGGCGGCATCCGGTACGCGCCCAACGTCACGATCGACGAGGTGCGTGCGCTCGCCGCGTGGATGACCTGGAAATGCGCCGTCGTGAACGTCCCCTTCGGCGGCGCGAAGGGCGGAGTGATCTGCGATCCGCTGAGGATGTCGGCCGGAGAGCTGGAGCGCCTCACGCGGCGCTACACCTCCGCCATCGCCGACATCATCGGGCCGAACCGCGACGTGCCGGCGCCCGACATGAACACGAACGAGCAGACGATGGCGTGGGTGATGGACACCTACTCCATGCAGAAGCGCTACTCGGTGACCGCCGTCGTGACCGGCAAGCCCGTCGGCCTCGGCGGATCCGCGGGCCGGCGGACGGCGACGGGCTTCGGCGTCGAGTTCGTCGCGCGCGAGGCGATCGCGAAGTGGAACATCTCGAAGGCGAAGTCCGCCTCCGTCGTGATCCAGGGCGCGGGCAACGTCGGTGGCATCGCCGCCGAGCGATTCCATGCGCTCGGATACAAGGTGGTGGGCATCTCCGACATGCACTGCGGCATCTACGACCCGAAGGGCCTGCACGTGCCGAAGGTGATGGACCACCTGCGCACGAAGCGCACGCTCCAGGACTACACCGAGGCGGAGAAGGTCACGAACCCGGAGCTCCTGGAGCTCGAGTGCGACGTCCTCGTGCCCGCGGCGACGGAGTCGCAGATCACGTCCGCCAATGCGAGTCGCATCCAGGCCAAGCTGATCGTCGAGGGAGCGAACGGACCCACGGCGGCCTCCGCCGACAAGATCCTCGAGTCGAAGGGGGTCATGGTCGTTCCCGACATCCTCGCGAACGCGGGCGGCGTCACCGTCTCCTACTTCGAGTGGGTGCAGGACCGCGAGGGCTACTTCTGGAGCGAGAAGCTCGTGAACGAGCGGCTCGAGGAAATGATGACGGCGGCCTTCAAGGAGGTCGTCGCCTACCAGGAGAAGTTCGGAGTCTCCACGCGCATCGCTGCCTACATGCTCGGTGTCGATCGGACCGCGCGGTTCACGACGATCCGCGGGCTCTACGCCTGATCGCCGCGCGGACGAGCCTCCTCGGCGCTCCGGAAGCGCGACGCCGCGGCGTGCCGCGGGCGCGCCGCGACGATCGGGCTCCCTCGACGACGTCGCCGCGGCCAGCGGTCGGCGCACGACACGGAGCGGAGCCCGATCTCGACGACCGCGACCGTGCCTGAGCCGATCCGCCCTCCCTCCGCCGACCGAGCCGCGCCGCTCCGGCTGCGCCCCTGGACGGGGCTCGACGGCCTGAGGTCGGAGCTTCCTGCCTGGAGCGCCGTGCTGCGCCGGGCCCGTCTCGATCCGCTCTGCAACTCGGGGGAGTGGGCGGAGGCCTACGCCTCGAGCTGCGTCGATCCCGCCACGATCTTCGGCTGGACCGTCGAGAGCGCCGCGGAAGGGCCCGTCGCCGTTCTCCCCTTCCGCGTCGAGCCCTCCCGCGGCTTCCTGCGGCTCCGGCGCGCGATCCACGTCGCGGACGGCACCTTCGACTCCGACTACCTCGGGTTCCCCATCGTCGAGGGATTCGAGGACGAGGTGATCGCGCTCGCGATCGCCGCCCTCGCCGGACGACGGGACCTGCACGCGGTGGTCCTCTCCGGAGCGCCCGAGGACTCGCCGACGAGTGTGGCGTTGCGTCGCGTCCTCGCGCAGCGGTCGCTCCCGACGCGGGAGCTCGACGTGCCATGCCTCCGCGCGAGCCTGCCGGGCGGCTTCGAGGAGTACCTCGGCGGCCTCCGCTCGCGCATGCGGAGCAAGGTGCGCTCCGCGATGCGATCGACCAGGGAGCTGGGCGCGCGTCTCGTCTGGTGCGACGACGCCGCACGCCTCGACCAGGACCTCGACGGGCTCTTCTTGCTCCACGGGCTGCGCTGGAGCGCCGCCGGTCGAACGGGGAGCTTCCAGGGCGAGGCGCGACGCCGGTTCTACCGTCGGCTCGCCTCCGATCTCCTGTCCCGGGGCGCGTTGCGATTCGCCCGCCTCGACGTCGCAGGAGACCCCGTCGCCTACCAGATCGGAGCGGTTGCTGGCGACGCGTACTACCAGCTCCAGGAGGGCTTCCATCCCGACTTCGCCGACCGGCGCGTGGGCGTGGCTCTCCGCGGGATGGTCGTGCACTCGCTGATCGAGGAGGGCCTCCGGCACTACGACTTCATGGCCGGCGCGGCCCGCCACAAGGAGGACTGGGGCGGCACGCTCCGCCCCTGTCGGACCATCGCCTTCTCGCTGCCGAGCCTGCGAGGCCGCCTGGCGTTCCTCGCCCGGCGCGGCCTCGAGCGCTTGCGCAGCCGTTCCTCCGGGGCCTCGTCGGACGCGGGGAGCGCAGGCGACACGGATTCCCCGTAGCGGCTCCGGGTCCCCCGGCGCGGGCAAGCCCCGTTCCGGCGTCCCACGCCGAGCGACCGCCCGGCGGGAAACTCCTTCCGAGACGCACGCGTGGGTAGCCCCGCTGGACCCTTCCCGGCATCCTTGCACCCCTTCGATCCACCCTCGATGCCCAACATGGTCTCCCGCGTCGTCCTGATCCTCGGTCTCTGCATCGCATCCATGGCGTCCGTCACGGCGGGTGTCGCGCGAGCGCAGATCGGGACCCTGGCTTCCGTCGGCGGGACCGTGGTGGATCTCTCCCGGGATTCGGCAGGAAGGATCCTCTACTGCACGCTCGAGGGCGAGGTCGGACGCATCACGACGGGAGGCTCCGTGAGCGTCCTCGCGACGGCGGCGACGGGCCCCTTCCCCCAGGCGCTCCGCGGAGTCGTCGAGACGCCGACCGGCGACGTCGCCGTCGTGGACTCCGTGGGAGACATCTACCGCCTCCCCGGCGGTTCGACGCCCGCGCTCAAGGTCTACTCCGATCTCTACATGATCCTCGAGCCGACCGACCTGATGGTCGACGCCGCGGGGAACTACGTGGTCGCGAGCCAGACGCCCTCCTCCGGCACGCGCGCCCTCAACTGGATCAGCGGCGATGGCGCACGGTGGTCCTACTACCTCGTGAAGCACCTCCCCGTCGCGATGGCGGCGGACCCGCTCACGGGGAACCTCCTGATGGCGGACTCGAGCGGCGGCGGCGCGATCCGGATCGTCGACGTGGCGGACGCGTCCCATCCGACGGTGCCTCTCGACACGATCACGCTCGCCGGCTTCACCCCTTCGGCCTTCGACGGCGATCTCGCCGCCGACACCTCCGGCAACGTGCTCATGGTCGCCGGCGGCACGGTCCACCGCTTCGACCGCGCGTTCACATCGTCGAGTCCGATCGCGACGGGACTCCCGGCCCTTCGGGGTCTCGCCATCGCCGCGTCGAGCGGAAGCGTCCCGAGCGCCTCCGGCTGGAGCGCCTACGTCGCCTCCGGGAGCACGCCGACGTCGATTCGCGAGATCGGCAACGTGGGCGCCCCCGCGAGCGTCATCGCGCCGTCCCTCGGCACGGTCCCGAATCGAGGGATCTCGGTGCCCGTCTTCTTCGGCATGAACACCTACGAGCTCGCCGCCGACCGGAACGGCGACCTGCTCGTCGGCGGCGATCTCTGGGGAGCCGGCTTCGCCGTGAAGCGCATCTCGACCTCGACGCTCGCGCTCACGACCGTCGCCTCCGCGGCCCAGGGGATCAGCGGCCGCGTCGAGGGCATCACCGTCTCCTCCGACGGCACGATCCACGCCCTCACGAGCGACGGCGCGATCCATCGCGTCGTCGAGAACCCCTTCCAGCTGACGACGGTCTTCGCCGATCCCCTGAACCAGGTGGTCATCGGGAAGGACCTCGCGCTCGACCGCGACGGCAACTTCTGGATCGCGAACCGCACCGGCTACGGCACGGGCAACCTCCTGAATGTCTCGCCAGCGGGCACGGCGTCGTCCGTGCTGACGACGCCGGAGACGCGCGGCGTCTGCGGCGATCCGTTCTCGGGATCGATCCTCGTGTCGCGGTGGCACAACGCGGGCTTCGTCGGAACGATCGATCGCTACGACCCGATCTCCGGCACGCTCGCGCCGCTGCCCGGCTTCTCGGGCATGAACTACTCGAACGCCGGCGTCTGGGGCGACGGCGACGCGGTCGTGGACGTGGAGGGCAACGTCTACACCTGCTCCGAGGACGACTTCTCCGTCTACAAGTACGAGCGGGCGACGGGGAAGCTGTTCCGCATCGCGTCGGGCTACCTCGACCACCTCTCCGGGATCGCGATCGCGCGCTCCACGCCCGGCTCCGGCAGCACGACGGGCTGGAGCCTCTTCGTCAGCGAGTTCAACTACCTCTGGGAGATCCCGAGCGTTCCGCCGGCGGCGCCTTCGATGGTGGATCCGTCCGCGCCGCCGCTGATCCGCTCCGCGGGCTCGCTGTCGTCGGCGCTCGGGACCCCGCGCGCCGTCGTGAAGGATCCCGGCGGTCCGAGCCTGTTGGTCTCGACGTCGACGGGCCGGATCGCGCGCGTCGATCCGGTGACGAAGTTCGTGGCGACGGTCGCCGGCGCGGCCCAGGGGCTCTCGGGCGACCTCACGGCGCTCGGCGTCCTCTCCACCGGCGCCATCGTGACCGCGAGCCGCAACGGAATGGTCTACCGCGTCGATCCCTTCGCCGGCTGGGCCGTGTCGCTCCTCTACTCCAATCCGGGGGGCACGCTCACGAACGTGCGCGGCCTCGCCGTCGACGGTCTCGACCGCATCATCCTCTGCGAGACGCAGACGGCCGCCACGGTGGGACGGCTCCATCGGCTCGACGGCGGCGTGCTCACGACGATCGCCTTCACGGCTCGCTGCATTCGCGCGGCCGTCGACCCCCTCACGGCCGATCTCTTCGTGACGGAGCGCGGCTCCGTCGCCGAGAACGTGGGCGAGATCCTGCGCGTCGAGACGCTCTCGAGCCCCGTCGCGGCCGGCCACTTCCGCCACAGCACGTTCACGACCTACCGGCTCGCCGCCGACGACGGCGGCATCTGCTTCGACGCGTCGGGCAACTTCTTCGTCGCCGCCGCCTTCGACGGGCGTGCGTTCCGCGTCGACCGCGCGACGGGGACCCGCACCATCGCCCAGGGCAATCACTTCTTCCCCGTGGGAGCGGTCCTCGCGACCGGCACGGCGGGAGTCGCCAGCCCCCAGGGGACGAGCCTCTTCGTGCTCGACGGCGCGACGCTCTGGGAGCGCGGCGTGTCCGGCGTGCCGGCCGGCGCTCCTCCGTCGACGAATCCGGGCCTCGCGGGCCCCGCCGACCTGCGCGTGCATGGATCGGCGGTGCTCGGTGCCTCCACGTCCGTCACGATCCGGAGCCCGGCGGACGCGAACCGCCTCTACCTCGCCGTCGCGAGTCTGAGCGGGAAGATCCCTGGCCTCCCGCTGGGACCCATCTTCGGGACGAACGACCCCCGCGCGATCCCGAACAACCCCGACGACGTCTGGGGACTCGTGAACTACCCGAGCATCCTTCCGGACTTCGTCAACACACTCGACGCGAGCGGCGCATCGCCCGCGACGATGTCGATCATCCTCCCGAACGATCCTTCGCTGCTCGGTCTGAAGACCTTCCTCGATCTGGCGTGGATCTCCTTCGATCCGGCGGCAACGAGCGGAGTCGCGACCGTCGGAGGAACGGCGCAGCTCTACCTGGGGAATTGACCCGACCGGTGACCGCGAAGAGCGCGGACCTCGCGGAGATCTCGAAGGCGCGGCCCTCGCTCGCGCAGAGGATCCGGCGAGCCCTGGGTGCCGTCCGACGCTCCGTCTCCGTCGACACCTTCGACGTCTTCGTCCGGAGCGTCACGGAGGAGGACCGCGCGTTCCGCGATCCTCCCGGCTATCGCTTCGCCTTCGCGACGGCCGAGGAGATCGACGGCTGCGCGGTGCGCCACACGGAGCTCGACGAGCGCGAGCGGCGCGAAGGGATCGAGCGGATCCGCGCCGGTCACCGGGCCACGGTCGCGTTCCACGGGAGCACGATCGTCTTCTCCATGTGGGTCAACCCGCGGAACTTGAACGTCCCCCTCCACGTGAAGCGGCGGCTGCGGCCCCACCAGGCCTTCATCTACAAGGCCTTCACGAGCCCCGATCACCGGGGCAAGGGGCTCTACGAGGCGGGCATGCGCTTCGTCCTCGCCGACCTCGCGCGGCGCGGACAGACGGAGCTCGTGGGCTACGCGCACGTGAAGAAGGCCATTTCGCGCAAAGGTCTCGCGGCCCTCCGATTCGAAAGCATCGGAAGGTTCACACGCCTCTCCCTCGCGGGATGGCATCGAACGTTCGTGTCCGCCAAACTCGCCGCCCATCTGCCCCCGGTGGAACCGACGACGGCACCGGCCTCCCCACCCGCCGCAGCCGGCCATCGACCGTGACCCGACTTCCGCGCGCACTCCTGCGATGCACGACGACGGCCGCCCTCGGCGGCTTCGTCGTGCTCTCCGTCCAGGCCGCCTGGACGATCTCGCAGAAGAAGCACGTGCGCGAGTTCCAGGCGGGCCCCGATTCGAGCTGGAGCGAGAAGGCTTGGGCGATCGCGACGCGGGCCTCCCTGGAGGGCATCGGTTGCGGCGCGCTGGGCCTGGTGCTCGGCTGCGTCGCCGTCGGCCTCGCGCTCTCCCGACGGCGATCCCCCGGTCCGTCCGAGAGTCCCTCGGCGGGGACGTCCCCGAGCGCACTGCAAGGGATGGGCGCCGGTCTCGTCCTCTCGGTCGCGGCCTTCGCCGCGTGGACGGGCTTCGGCACCTGGTTCACGAACGAAGCGTTGCCGTTCCTCTCGCCGGCGGCTCTCCTCGGCCTGAACCTGGCGGGCTTCGGCGCGATCCTGCTGGGTCTCGTCCTCGTGGACGCGATCGCGCGCCGCCTCCCCTTCGCGCCCCGGAGCGAGCCCGCCGCGGTGGCCGCCGGCGTCGTCCTCGCCGTCGGATCCGCCGCATGGCTCGCGCTCACGATCGTGCGCGGCGAGAGCGGCGGCTGGCGCTCGCCGGCGCGTCTCGCGGGCGCGGCCGCGTGTCTCCTCGGCGCGATTCCGGCCGCCGCGATCCTCGGCTCGATCGCCCGCCCCCTGGTGGCGGTTCTCGGCCAGCGCCTCGCGGCGGGGCCCCTGGTCCCGCGCGCGGTCCCCATGGTGCTGGGCGCGCTCCTCCTCGGAAGCGCGGCGGTCACCCTGCCCGGATTCTCGCTCTCCGCCATTCCGGCGGACGTCGAGTACGCGAAGCTCTCCGGACGCGAAGCATCGCCGGGGCCGAACGTCGTCCTCGTGACCGTCGACACGCTGCGGGCCGACGCACTCGGCTGCTACGGCTATCCGCGGCCGACGTCGCCCTTCCTCGACTCCCTCGCTGCAGCCGGCTCGCGCTTCGACGATCCCGTCTCGCCGGCCGCGTGGACCAAGCCCTCCACCGCGACGATCCTCACGGGCCTCTACCCCTCGCGACACGGCGCGCTCTACCACGGCAGCTCGCTCATGGTGCCGGACGGCGGGAAGACGCTCGCCGAGAGCTTCCAGGCCGCCGGATTCGTCACCGCGGGATTCGTGAGCAACCCGAACGTGAAGAAGATCTTCGCGTTCGACCGAGGCTTCGACGAGTTCTTCGACTCCCCCGTGGAGGACACGCTGTCGCTCGCGGCGCTGCGCGACTCCTTCGTCGGCCGCATCCTGAAGGAGCTGACGCGCTACCAGTTCAACTGGAAGTACGAGAACGACGTGCGCGAGATGAACCGGCACGTCTTCTCCTGGCTCCAGCAGAACCACGGCCAGCGCTTCTTCCTCTACCTCCACTACATCGATCCCCACGAGCCCTACAGCCCGCCGGCGGCCTACGAGAAGGAGTTCGCCGGCGACCACCCGGGGATCCCGCTCTTCAACGAGCGCAAGCGGAAGGTCGGCCGCGACCTCTACGACGGCGAGATCCGGTACACCGACGAGGGCCTGAAGGAGCTCGTCGCCGAGTTCCAGCGGCTCGGCGTCTGGGAGAACACGATCTTCGTGCTCACCTCGGACCACGGCGAGGAGTTCTTCGAGCACGGCGCCCTCGGACACGGCTTCTCGCTCTACCAGGAGGTCGTCCGCGTCCCGCTGCTCGCGCACGGACCGGGAGTCGCGAAGGGGCGCGTCGTCGAGGGCCCCGTCCAGATCGTCGACCTCGCCGCGACGGTGCTCGACCTCGCGGGCACGGGGATCGACACGCTCGGCGACGGCCGCTCCTTCGCGGCCTCTATGACCGATCCCGGGTGGAAGCCCGCGACTTCCTTCTTCCTGGAGAACGAGTTCGGCGAGAACGATCACGACACGCGCAGCTTCGTGCTGAGCGCGATCCGCGAGGGATCCCTGAAACTCGTCCTCACGGAGCGCAACGCCCATCGCCCGCCCGAGCTGCACGGACGCGAGGAGCTCTACGACCTCGCTGCCGATCCGGGCGAGGCGCGCAACCTCGCGCTCGACGAGGAGCACAAGGCGCGCATCATCGAGATGGTGGACCGGCTCCGCCGGCACGCGGAGTTCCTCCAGGCGAAGGGATTCCGCCACGTGAAGCCCGCGGCCCTCTCCGCCGAGGTCGAGGCGAGCCTCCGCGCCGTCGGCTATCTGGGGGGCGGGCCGGCGAAATGAGCGTCGCGACGAAGAGCCCTCCGCTCCTCCTCTTCACGATCGACGTCGAGGAGGACATGCCGGACTGGCGGATCACGGATCCGATCTCCACCTCGAACGCTCGTGCGCTCCCGAGATTCGCCGAGGTCTGCGCGGAGTTCGGGGTGCGGCCCACCTATCTCTGCACCTGGCCGATGGTGACGGAGCCGGAGCCCGCGGCGATCCTGCGCGCCCTCGCGCGCGCCGGCGGCTGCGAGATCGCAACGCATCTGCACCCCTGGAACACGCCGCCCTTCGAGGGCGTGCCCGGAAGGACCGGGGACGAGCGATCGATCCCCTACTACCTCTCGGAGCTCGGCCCGGCGCGATTCCGTTCGAAGCTCGAGCGTCTCCACGCCGCCGTGGCGGAGATCGCGGGCGAGGAGCCCGTCTCGTTCCGCGCGGGACGATTCGGAATCGACGGCGCGACCCTCGCCGAGCTCCCGTCCCTCGGCTACGAGGTCGACTCCTCGGTGACGCCGATGGTCCATCACCTCGAGGACGACGGCCCCGATTTCCGCCGTGCTCCGCAGCACCCCTACTACCCGAGCCGGACCGACGTCTGCGTGCCGGGCGACCTCCCGATCGTCGAGGTGCCGGTCTCCGTCGGGCTCTCCCGCAAGCTCCCCGATTCGTTGCGCGAAGCCTATCTGCGCATCCCCCAGCGCACGCGCCTGCGGGGTCTGCTCTCCCACGAATACCTCGGCATCGTCGACTTCGCGTGGCTCTACCCGGCGCGCTTCGACCTCTCGATCATGCGCCGCGCGGCCACGACACTCCTCGCCGAAGGCGCGCCCGTGCTGAACGTCTTCCTCCATTCGAGCGAGCTCGTCGCGGGCGCCTCCAGCTACGTCCAGACCGAGTCCGACGCCGAGCTGTGCTTCGAGCGCATCCGCGGGCTCCTCGCGTTCTGCACGGGCGAGCTCGGAGCGCGGCCGGCCACGCTCGCCGAGGCGGGGCGAAGCCTGCGCGCGTGGATCGATCCCTGCGCGCGCGAAGCCGTGCGTTGAACGAAGGGGCGCGCTCGCCGCCGCGCCCGCTCAGTCTCGCCAGGCGAAGTCGCCCCGCTCGAGGCTCCAGTCGTTCCCGAAGAAGCCCGCGCCGACGATCGCCATGCCTCCGTTCGACAAGGCCTCGTTGCGCACCGCAACGAAGTCCGCGTAGGCGACGCCCGAGACGAAGTAGGGCATCCGGTTCGAGATCCGCATGCCTTCCGCGCTCGTTCCGGCGATGGCTCCCACGAGAGCGGCGTCGCTGCCGGGCCGGGGGCGCACGAAGACGCAGGCCAGGTCGCGCCCGGCGATCTCCCGCGATCCCACGACGATCCGACCTCGACTCACTTGCACCGGGCTCGCGCCGAGGAGCGCAGCCCAGGCGCCGTTCGTCTCCGCGTTCCCGTAGAGCACGACGTTGCGATCGGGCTCCGCGGAGGGATCGAAGGCCGTGTCGGGGACGACGTCGACGGATCCGTTCCCCCGGTACCAGAAGGTCTCGGCGTCGAGACGCGCCTTCGCGAGGGCGGCCTCCTTCTCGTCGGCCGAGCCGCCCGTTCCGTAGACGAAGAGCATCCGATTCCGGAAGACGTGCTTGAAGGGACCGCCGCGATGGGGCCCCTTCTCCGCGAGCGGCGCCGGCCCCGCGACGGCCCACCCGAGCTCGGACCGCACGAAGTGGAGCACGGGACGCGGCCCCTCGGGCCACGCGATGCCCGGGACCGCGCTCCCGTCGATCTCGAGTGAAAGGGACGCGCCCGGCTCGAGGGCGTCGAGCCGGAGATCGAGCCGCTGCACGTTCTCGGTCGTTACGCGGATCGAGCGCGCTTGCCGATCGACGGCGAGGCTCACGCGGCTCGCCTCGAGCGGGACCTGCTGCTGGACGATCGTCGCCCAACGGTTCGAGGCCGACACGGCGGGATTCGGCGTCACGAAGGCCACATGCAGCGCCTCCGAGTCCTTCGGGATCTCGCGCCGCCGGAAGAAGTCGAAGATCGGAGGCCAGTCGACGCATTGGTTCCCCCACCAGTGGCCCGCCCCCGCCTGCTCGCGGTACACGAAGTCGGCGTGGAACTTCCCGAGCCGCTCGCGCATGGTCCGCGCCTCCTCGACGCGGACGTTGTCGTCGGCGTCGCCGTGCATGACGAAGACGCCGAGCTGGGCGTAGTTCTCGGAGTAGGCGAGCGTGTCGCTCGAGCCCGCCGCGCGGCGCAGGATCGCGTGGATCGAAGGGTTCGGATCGGGTGTCGCCGGACGCGTGTAGCTCGCGAAGCTGACCCACCCGGCCACGGGCGCGATGGCGGCGAAGCGCCCGGGGAAGAGAGCCCCCAGCTGCCACGTTCCGTGACCTCCCATGGAGTGCCCCGTGAGCCAGGTGCGCGCCGGGTCGTTCTCGAGGTCGCGGTGCGCGATGTCGAGGACCTCGAGGGCGTCGAGCCGTCCCCAGTCCTCCCAGTCGAAGCCGTAGGGGCGCCGGTTCGTGGGCGCCACGATGTGGCACCAGGGCTTCGGCTGGTAGGCGGCGGCGTGTCCCGTCGCCTCGACGCTCGCGCCATGGAGAGCGAGGACGATCCCCGGCCGATCCGTCTCGGACTGGCCCGTCGCGGGCACCACCGCGAAGTACTGCACGCTCCCGTCGATCGCGCTCCGGAAGGTGCGCACGTGCCGCTCCGAGCGCTCCCGCACCGCGAGGGAGACCTCGTACTTCGCGAGGACGACGGACGGCTCCTCGCCGCGCCGCAGCTCGAGCTTCACCATGCGCGTTCCCGCGGCGCTCGGTGCGGCGCCCGCCACGCGGAAGGCCGCCTTCCGGACCGACGTGGGGAGCAGAGCCGGCACGGGAGTGCTCGTCGTCTCGCCTCCCTCGAGGCTCGCGAAGAGCCAGAGTCCCATCTGGGTGTCGCCCGTCGCGTTGCGGACGACGACGGCGCCGAGGTGATCGACCGGATCCCCGATGCGCAGGTCGGGGAGGGTCGCGTCGCGATCGGAGAAGTCGATCGGAGACGGCGGCGGCAGGAGCCGCGCGCGCACGCGGCCTCGCGAGCAGGAGAGGAGGATCTCGTTCGTTCCCTTGCGCACCGGCACGGGGATCACGACCCAGCCGTTCTCGTAGGGATCGCCCGTCCGCGCGACGCCGTTCACCCACGCCAGCCGATGACCGATCGCGTCGAGGAGCAGGACGCGCTCCTCGGGAGACTCGAAGACGAACGACGCGTAGCCGTCCCGGAGCTCCGGGTGCTGGAGCACGCCGTCGCTCCCGGCGCGCACGGCCTCCCAGGTCTCCGCTCCCTCGCCGGCGCCGGGCGGCGCCTCGCCGGCCTTCGGCGGCGTCCACGACCCCGCGACGATCCGCGAGACGACCGCGTCGATCGCGAGGGCGCCGCGTCCCGAGGGACCGCGTCGAGGGAGCACGAGCGCGTCGCGGAGCACGATCTCGCCGGACGCCGCCGGATCCTGGATTCCGTGCGCGGGCGCGGCGAGGAGGAGGAGGGAGAGGAGCGGACCGAGATGGACCGCGCGGTGTCGGTCCGAGGTGCGGAGATCCGGCATGGGGGGGCGCGATCATCCCCGATGGAGGCCCGAAACCGATCGAGCCTGCGGCGAGCCCCCTCGCGCAGCGCCGATGGAACCCGCGCCCGCCGCCGGCGGGACGTCACGCCGGAGGGTGGGGCTCCTCCGCGAGCGCCCGGGCGAACCACGGGGAGCTGCGCGCGAGCTCGGCGACGTAGGCGCGCACGTCGTCCCGAGCCGCCGGCGCGAGCTTCCCGAAGGGCACGACGTGCTCGTCCGGCACCCAGCGGAAGGTGAAGTTCACGCGGCGAGTCTCGAAGCCCTCCACCTCGGGCGGGAGCCGGTGGCCGGCGCGGCGGTCCACGCGCTGCACGCGATGGAACGTCCGGCTCTTCCAGGGCTCTCCGCCGAAGATGAGGAGCGAGCGGTCGTCGAGCCACTGCGCGTGGACGAGGGACGCGGGGAGCGCGCGGCCACGGCTCGCGACGAACTGGAAGAGCGCCCGCTCGCCGAGGGAGATCGACGCCACGGGGCCCGGCTCGAAGTCCTTGTGCTCGCCGACGCGCGCCGCGTCGACGCGGCGGCCGTCGCGGAGATGATCGCCATAGAGGTTCACGAGGCACGTGTTGAGCCGCCAGCCGCTCGGGAGGTCGGGGCCGCGGTGGCTCCGCCGCGCGATCTCCTCGGCGCGCGCGACGAGCCGCGCGAGCACGGGCGGAAAGGGCTCCGCGGCGACGCACCGATCCTGCGTCCCGCGCGGCGGCCGGTAGTAGTCGAGGCAGGCGAACTGCCAGCTCCCGAGCCAGTAGACCGGCCGCAGGAGACGCCGTCGCTGCTGTCCCGCCGGCGGCTCGCGATGCACGGAGTAGCGTTCCTCCCAGAGGGGACGGATCGTCGCGAGCCAGCGCACGACCTCCTCGGCGTCCGCGAGGGAGACGAAGCGCGCGTCGTAGTGGAGACCGGCGCGCGCGCTTCGCGTCGCCCCGGAGCCGCGGGGAACGCGATGCGTGCGCGGGCGCGGGGTGTCCGCCGGCGCCGGGCGGCGGCGCGAGTTCACCGCAGGATCTCGTCGATGGTGCCCGTCGACACGGAGTGGTAGCGCGGCCGCGCTTGCTCGTAGATCCGCCGCGCGCGCGCCTTGCCCTCCTCGGTCTTCGCGAGCGCGGTGTAGAGAGGCTTCAGGTACTTGCGCCGCCCCACCTCCAGGAGGAAGCGCTCGAGCCGCTCGTCGGCGTCCGCGTAGCCGGCCTCGATGGATCGACGCAGCCAGACGCAGAGGATCTCCGAGTTGCCCGTCTCCGTGAGACGGAACGCCCCGTCGAGGCGCGCGAGCTCCGCCGCGCCGACGCCGACCGGGAGCGACTCGAGGAAGTGGATCCACTGCTGCGTCACGAACCCGGACACGTCGAGACGCTCCGGCGGCGTGCCCGCTCCGAAGGCCTGCACGGCCGCCTCGGCGCGCGCGAGCGCGTCGGACCGCTGGCTCGGTGCGTCCTCCGGGAGCCCCGGCGCCTCGATCCATCGCGCGAGGTCGATCCGGGACGCCTTCTCGGGATCGCCCTCCAGGAGCCGCTCCCGGAGGTACGCGACGAAGCGCTCCGTCGTCAGGCTCTGGAACGCGTGCGCGTCGAAGTACCCCGTGAGGAATCGGTCGAAGACCTTCCGGCCGAAGATCTCCTCGAGCCTCCGCAGGAACAGCGCGCCCTTCTCGTAGGGCACCTGCGAGAAGCCGTCGTCGGGATCGCGGCCCGTGAGGTCGATGTGGAGCACCTGCTCGGCGAGCGGCAGCTCCTGCAGCTCGCGCTCGAGCTCGCGGCGCCCGAGCTGCTGCTCCATGCGCGCACGGTCGACGCCGAAGACGGCCTCCATGATCCGCCCCTCCAGGTAGACCGTGAATCCCTCGTTCAGCCAGAAGTCGCGCCATGTGGCGTTCGTGACGAGGTTCCCCGACCAGGAGTGCGCGAGCTCGTGGGCCACGAGCGCGACGAGCGACTTGTCCCCGGCGAGGATCGTCGGCGTCGCGAAGGTGAGGCGCGGATTCTCCATCCCGCCGAAGGGGAAGGACGGCGGCAGGACGAGGAGGTCGTAGCGCCCCCAGCGATAGGGGCCGAAGAGGTCCTCGGCGGCGCGCACCATCGCCTCCGTGTCCGAGAGCTCCGCGGCGGCCCGGTCGACGACGGAGGGCTCCGCCCACACGCCGCAGCGCTCCGACAACGGGCGGAAGGCGAGGTCGCCACAGGCCATCGCGATCAGGTAGGGCGGGATCGGATGGTCCATGCGGAAGCGGAACGCTCCGTCCTCTCCGCGTCCGAGCTGCTCCGCCGCCATGACGGCCGTCGTCTCGCGCGGCGCGCGGAGAACGGCATCGAAGGTCACGCGCACCCCCGGCGAGTCTTGCAGCGGGATCCATGTGCGCGTGAGGATCGACTGGCCCTGCGTGTAGACGAACGGATGCGCGCCACCGGCCGTCTGCGACGGCGCGAGCCACTGCAGCGCCGGCGCCTGGGGGTACGTGCGGTAGAAGACCTCGACGGCCCGATCGCCGGGCTCGAGGTCGATGACGAGGGCGGAGCCGAGGATCGGATCCGGGGGGCCGGTCACGAAGCGGCGCGGATCGCCATCGGGAGTGAGCACCGACGTCACCCACAGGTCGCGCGCGTCGAGGACCAGGGGCGCCGTCGGATCGGGCCGTTCGAGCTCGAGGGTGGCGCTCCCTTCGAGCATCCGCTGGTCGAAGCGGATCTCGAGATCGAGGCTCACGTGCCGAACGCGCACGCGCTCGGGCTCGGCATGGCTGTGCGGGTCCAACGCGATCCGCGGCCGTGAGGCGGTCACGGGGGCGGCGCAAGCGGCCGCGAGCAGCAGCGAGGCCGACGAGAGTGCTCGGTGGAGGGACATGCGCCCAGAGTAGCGACCCGTCCGGAGGCTCGCGGACCATCGCGTAGGATCCGCCCCCATGGACATCGTGAGCATCGGCGGCGGGCCCGCCGGGCTGTATTTCGCGATCCTGATGAAGAAGGCCTTCCCGGCCTGCCGCATCCGGGTCCTCGAGCGCAATCGGGCCGACGACACGTTCGGCTGGGGCGTCGTGTTCTCCGACGAGACGCTCTCGAACTTCGAGGAGGCCGACCCCGAGAGCTACGCGCGCATCACGCGCGAGTTCGCGTCGTGGGGCGAGATCGACACCTTCTATCGAGGCACCCGCGAGCGCTCGACGGGGCACGGCTTCTGCGGGCTCTCGCGCAAGCGCCTGCTGGAGATCTTCCACGAGCGCTGCCGCGAGCTCGGCGTCGAGCTCGCGTTCCAGAAGGAGGTGTCCGACCTCGAGCCGTACCTCGGCGCCGACCTCGTCCTCGCCGCCGACGGAGTGAACAGCGCGATCCGCGACCGCTGGAAGGAGCACTTCCAGCCGACGATCGAATGGGGCAAGTGCCGCTTCAGCTGGCTCGGCACGACGAAGCCGCTCTCGGCCTTCACCTTCCTCTTCCGAGAGAACGAGCACGGACTGTTCGTCGTGCACGCCTACCCGTTCCAGAAGGAGCTGAGCACGTTCATCCTCGAGTGCCACGAGACGACGTGGCATGCATCGGGTCTCGACGAGGCGAGCGAGGCCGAGACCGTCGCCTACGCGGAGCGCCTCTTCGCCGACTTCCTCGGCGAGCACCGGCTGCTCACGAATCGCTCCCTCTGGCGCAGCTTCCCGACGGTCCGGAACGAGCGCTGGCACCACCGCAACGTCGTGCTGATCGGCGACGCGGCCCACACGGCCCACTTCTCCATCGGCTCCGGGACGAAGCTCGCCATGGAGGACGCGATCGCCCTCGTCGATGCGTTCCGCGAGCACGGCACCGGCGACGTGCCGCGCGTGCTCGCCGCCTACGAGGAGGCGCGGCGCGTGCCCTGCCTGAAGATCCAGAAGGCGGCCCAGACGAGCCTCGAGTGGTTCGAGAAGTGCGCGCGGTACATGCACCAGCCGCCGGCGCAGCTCAGCTTCAACCTGATGACGCGCTCGAAGCAGATCACCTGGGACAAGCTCGCCGTGCGCGACCCGGGCCTCACGGAGCGCATGGCCGCCTGGTTCGCCGCCGAGGAGGGAGCGCCGAAGGCCTCCGACGGCACGACGCCGCCGCCGCTCTTCGCGCCGCTCGCGCTGCGCGGGCTCCGCCTCGAGAACCGCGTCTGCGTCTCCCCCATGTGCCAATACTCCTCCGTCGACGGCGCGCCCAACGACTGGCACCTGGCGCACCTCGGAGCGCGCGCCGTCGGCGGCGCCGGTCTCCTCTTCACGGAGATGACGAACGTCTCCGCCGAAGGACGGATCACCCACGGCTGCGCCGGGATCTACCGCGACGAGCACGTGCCCGCTTGGAAGCGGATCGTCGACTTCGTGCACGCCCACAGCCGCACGAAGATCGGCATGCAGCTCGGCCACGCGGGGCGGAAGGGCTCCTGCACGCTTCCCTGGGAGGGCGACAAGCCGATCCAGGGGAAGGGCGCCTGGACGACGCTCGGCCCGTCGGCCGATCCCTTCGACCGCGACTTCCCTGCGCCGCGCGCCATGACGCGCGCCGACATGGAGCGCGTCCTCGGCGAGTACGTCGCCGCCGCGCGCCGCGCCGCCGGCGCCGGCTTCGACCTCGTCGAGCTCCACATGGCGCACGGCTATCTCCTGTCGAGCTTCCTCAGCCCCAAGTCGAATTCGCGGCGCGACGAGTGGGGCGGCGCGCTCGAGAACCGGATGCGCTATCCGCTCGCGGTCTTCGAGGCCGTGCGCGGTGCCTGGCCCGCCGATCTGCCGGTCGCCGTGCGCATCTCCGCCTCCGACTGGCTCGACGACGAGGGCGGCTTCACGATCGACGAGGCCGTCGTGCTCTCGCGCGCGCTGCACGAACGTGGCTGCGACCTCGTCGACGTGTCGTCGGCCGGCAATACGCCCGAGTCGGAGCCGGTGTACGGCCGCATGTACCAGGTGCCCTTCGCCGAGCGCATCAAGCAGGACGTGCCGGGCCTGCGCGTCATGGCCGTCGGCGCCATCCTCGGCGCCGACCACGTGAACACGATCCTCGCCGCCGGCCGCGCCGACCTCTGTGCCATCGCACGCGGCCACCTCCTCGACCCGCACCTGACGCTCCGCGCGTCCGTCGCCTACGGCTTCCCCGACCAGTTCTTCCCGCCGCAGTACCTCGCGGCGAAGCCGCAGCCGAAGGAGTGAGGGGCGCTACGCGGCTCGAAGCTCGAAGCGCATCGCGGCCTCGACCTGATCGATGCCGAGCTGGAAGTCCTTCGACAGCTCCTCCAGCGACTCTCCCGCGTGGAAACGCTCCGCCAGATTCCGGGTCGGGATTCCCGTGCCCTTGACGACCAGCCTCCCGAACGCGCGATGGGGATCGATCTCGACGGCCCGAGCCTCGGTCGGCTCGATCGCCCAGGGAAAGAGGCGCGTGGCGATGCCCCGGGGATCTCGATCGATCCGCTGCAGACAGCCCTCGAGGAGCTGGCGAAGCGCCGTCTGGCCCCTCTCGGAGGCGCTCACGAGTCTCGAGAAGCGATCGACGAAGAGGTGCACACCGTCGGTGTAGAACTGCTCTCGAATCAGCGGTCGCTCGACTTGGAGCTCGCGCTCGACGTAGTGAAGCGCCGTGCGCACTCTCTGGAGCGGCACGCGATGCTTCCTCCGGATGCTCGCGAGGACGTAGAGCTCCACGAGATTCCAGAAGGAGAGCGTCGGAGGCCGGCGCTGAGCGATGGGGAAGAGAGCCCTCGCGCGCCGATCGTCTCCCGTCCGAGTCCTGTAGCCGCGACCGATGGACCAGGCCATCACAGTCGACTCCGGTACGCCGAGATAGGGCGCGACTTCGCCGATCGTGTAGTTCGGCAGGTTCCTGGGGTCGTCGGGATCGAGGTCCATCGTGAAAGCGAACTCCGGTGGGGAGGCAGGCGCCGCGCGAGCGCGGAACGCGATCCCTTCACGAGTCATCGCGCCCGATCGGGAGGTCGGAGTCAAGGCCTCTCACGACGCAGGGGCGTGCAGGGGTCCATCGACGCCCTCTCCCGGGGCGCGGCCGTCCTCCGCCGGGCATGCTCCCCGCTTCGCACACGAGCCCCCGCGTGACGCAAGGAGACCCTCCGAAGGACTGCACGGCCCCGCCCGGCGAATCCGCGGCGCGTCGGCGCGTCTTCGTCGTGCGGGACTTCCAGTTGGCAGAGGTCGAGATCACGCTCGGAGGCCTCGAGAAGCGACCGCCGACCGGCTGGGACGTCGAGGTGCCCGGCTTCAAGGTCTTCTCGCGGCAGGTCTGGGAAGGGGTCGTCCGACCGGGCATCGACGCGGCTGACTACATCCTCGCGCTCGTCGATCTCCCGAACGGCAACGTCGGCTGGGAGATCGGCTACGCGCTGGGCCGTCCGGGAGAGACGATCGCGCTCGTCTGCGCGAGGGATCGGCACCCCGAGTGGCAGAAGGTCGCCCCCTACCGCGGACACCTCGTGCCACGCGAGGTCACGGAGTCGACGCTGCGGGAGCTGATTGGTCCGGTGCGCGATTCCGTTCGGGCACGCTGCACCTTCGGAAGACCGACCCGCCGCTCCTCACTCCGCCAGCATCCGCGCCAGCAGGCGGTGGAAGTGATGCACGCCCGCCTCCTGGCTCGGTGAGTAGCGGGCGCGGCGCGCGAAGCGCGAGCGCATGCCGCGCTGCACCGACTCCACGGCCGCCTCGTCCTCGCGCTCGATGCGGTCGAGGCCGGCGCCGGCGCCGCGCTCCCGCAGGGACGCGTCGCGCACGAAGCTCTGGAAGCGGACGCGCGTGCGCGCGGGCCCGAGGGGCTCCACGAAGTTCGCCGAGAGCCCCCACGGGTAGAGGTTCAGCATCGTTCCGGGAAAGAGCCAGAAGTACCAAGCCGCCACGCGCATGCCCGCGTCGGGATGGCCCTGCGGGAGATCGAAGGCCGGCTCGCCCGGCGCCGCCGTCGCGCGCTGCAGCGTGCCCCAGGGGAAGATCTCCGTGCGGTAGTCGGCGAAGTCGATCGCCGCCATGAGGCCCGCGTGGAGGAACGGGATGTGGAGACCCTCGAGGTAGTTCTCGCAGTAGAGCGCCCAGTGACCGTCGAATTCGTAGGCGCGGATCGACGCGGGGTCGGGCTCGAGCGCGTCGAGGTCCATCCACTCGGCGCGCGCGCGCAAGGGCGCGACCCACGCGTCGAAGGCCGCGACCGGATCCAGCGACAGGAAGGCGAGCGGGCCGAGCCGCGCGAGCGGCACCTCGGCGAGGTCGTCGTCCCTCGATGGAAACCCCTCGACGCCGTCGAACTCGGCCATGCCGAGGCAGCGTCCCGCGAGGTCGAAGGCGCGGCCGTGGTACGGGCAGACGATCGACTCCTTCGCGCCGGCGGCCGCGCAGAGGAGGTGGCCTCGATGGGTGCAGACGTTCGAGAGGCACCGCAGCCGCCCGCCGGCGTCGCACGCGAGGAGGAGCGGCTCGTCGAGGCTCCCGGGCAGCAGCGAGAGCGGCCGCGCGTTCCCGCGGCGCGCGTCGTCGCCGTCGAGGAGCACCCCGTGCCAGGCGCGCGCGAGGACGCGATCCGAGAGGCGCCGGTGCCATTCGGGCGACCCGTACACCTGCGGCAGCGGGCCGCGGTCGCGCCGGAGGTCGTCGCCCGTGGAGATCGGATCGTCGGTCATGGAGGGCCCGGCGCAGGGTAGCGCGCGCCGCCCGGCGCGCGCGTTGCACCCATGGTGTCCCTGGAGAGATCCGGCGGCCTCCCTGTCTCCTCCCCACACACCGCTGGATCGAAACGAATCATGTTGAGGATGAAAGAGATCCTGGTCCCCACCGACCTCTCCGAGGAATCGACCGCCGCCTTCGGCCTCGCCCGCGATCTCGCGGAGCTGACGGGCGCGAAGATCGCGCTCGTGACGGCCGTCGACGACCCGGCGCGGATCCGCTTCTTCGCCCTCGAGGGACACGGCGCCCCCGTGGCGCTGCGCCTCGACGAGCTCGTGGGAGAGATCCTGAAGCAGTCGAAGAAGAAGCTCGATGCGCTCGCGAAGAAGATCGGCCCGGCCTGCGCGGAGACGGTCGTCGTCGAGGGCACGTCGCCGGCGAGGGAAGTGCTCCGCGTCGCCGAGGAGCGCAAGAGCGATCTGATCGTCGTCGCGACGCACGGCCGCAGCGGCCTCGCGCACCTGGCGCTCGGAAGCACGGCGGAGCGGATCGTGCGCGGCGCCGCCTGCCCCGTCGTGACGGTGCGCGTGCCGAAGAAGTGACCCGTCGAAGCGCGGCGATGCCCGCCGGCGCTCCGGCGGGTATCGTCGGCGCATGCGTCGCCTCGCCGCCGTCCTCCTCGTCGCGGGCCTGCCGCTCGCGACCGCCGCGACGCTCCGTCGCCTCGCCGACGACGCCCGGACGATCGAGGCCGCGATGCACCACCTCGGCAACGACGTGGTGAAGGACTGGCCGGGCGTCCCCGAGGCGCCCGAGGGCATGCGGCTCTCCGTGCGCTTCGACGCGACGCGCAACGAGCGCGAGCAGACGCTCCTCGTGCGCCAGCGCGACGTCGACGACGTCTGGACGATCGAACTGAACGGCGCCGCCGTCGGCGTCCTCGACCGCCGCAAGCCCGACGTGACACGGCCCTACGCGATCCCCGCCGGCGCGCTCCGCGACGGGGAGAACGAGCTCGTGATCGCGGCGCCGAAGGGCACCGACGACATCGCCCTCGGCGAGATCCGCCTCGTGCCGCGCCCTCTGCGCGAGCACCTGAAGCTGCGGAGGATCGCCGTTCGCGTGACCGAGGGCCGGACCGGGAAGCCGACGCCGGCGCGGATCACGATCGCGGGGCCAGGGGGCGCGAGCCCCGAGATCCGATTCCCGTCGCCGGGAGCGGCGGCCGTGCGCGACGGCGTCCTCTACACGACCTCCGGCGAGGTCTCCTTCGAGGTTCCCGAGGGCGGCTACGACCTCTTCGCGACGCGCGGCGCCGAGTGGGGCCTCGCGCGCGCGCACATGGACTCCGGGGTGCTCGACGAGGTGCGCGTCGGCCTCTCGATCGACCGCGAGGTCGACACGGCGGGCTGGATCGCCGCCGACACCCACCTCCACACCTTCACCTTCAGCGGGCACGGCGACTCGACCGTGGAGGAGCGCGTCGCGACGCTCGCCGGCGAGGGCGTCGAGCTCGCCATCGCGACGGACCACAACCACCACACCGACTACCGCCCCCTGCAGTCGGAGCTCGGGCTCGGCGCGCACTTCACGGCCGTCACGGGGAACGAGGTCACGAGCGACAACGGACACTTCAACGCGTTCCCCTTCGCGCCGGGCGTCGCGCCGCCGCCGCACCAGGAGAAGGACTGGGTGAAGCTCGTGGACGGGATCCGCGCGAAGGGCGCGACGGTCGTGATCCTGAACCACCCGCGCTGGCCCAAGCTCGAGACCGGGCCCCTCGGCGTCTTCGGGATGGACCGGACGACGGGCGTCCGCACGTCAGGGCCACCGCGGCTGCCGGTCGACGCCATGGAGCTCGTGAACTCGACGGCGCTCCTCGACGACCCGCTCTACCTGTTCACCGACTGGTTCGCGCTGCTGAACCACGGCGAGCGGATCTTCGCCGTCGGCTCCTCCGACTCGCACACCGTAGGCGACCCCGTGGGGCTCGGGCGCACCTACGTCCGCAGCGCGACGGACGTGCCGTCGGCGATCGACGTCGGCGAGGCGTGCCGCTCCTTCACGACGGGCGCGCTCTCCGTCTCCCTCGGGATGTTCGCCGACGCGCGCGTCGCGGACGGCGGGATCGGGAGCACCGTCTCCGTCTCCGACGGCCGCATCGAGGGCACGCTGCGGATCGCGTCGGCCTCCTGGGTCCGGCCCCGGAAGATCCTCCTCTTCCTCGACGGCTGGATCGCCTCCGAGATCGCGGTCGAGCTCCCGCAGGGGCGACCCACGGACCTGCGGGTGCCGATCGCGCTGACGGCGCCTCCCCACGACGCCTACCTCGTCTGCGTCGTCCTCGGCGACGAGATCCGCGCTCCCTTCTGGAGGTCGGAGCAGCCCTACACGCTGGCGGCGACGAATCCGATCTGGCTCGATCGGGATGGCGACGGCGTCTGCGACGCGCCGCGCGTGACGGCGCGCCGTCTCCTCGGCGAGGGCGTGGCGGCGCCGGAAGCCATCGTCGAGCGGCTCGCCCGATGCGACGACGCCGTGGCGATCCAGATGGTGCAGATCGCCTCGGAGACCTGGGGCGACGACCTGCGAGCCCACCTCGCGACGATCGCGCGCTCCGTGCCGCCGGAGCGCGGCACGCTCAGGGAGTTCCTCGCGCGCGCGGCGCGGTAGCGACGCGGCCCCGGGAAAGGGGTCAGACCCCGTTTCCCGGGCGCTGCCGCCCGACGAGCACCCACGCCTCCGGGAACACGGCCCGGAGTGCCGCCGCCTGCTCGCGCGTCGCGACGCAGAAGGCCGTCGCGAGGGCGTCCGCCGTCGCTCCGTCCGCCGCCACGACCGTCGCCGACACGGCCTCGCGGAGACCGAGCCCCGTGCGCGGATCGACGAGATGCGCCCAGCGGACGCCGTCGATCTCGACCCACTGCTCGGCGGTGCCCGACGTCGAGACGGCGGCGCGCGCGAGTCGCACGCGGCGGCCAGGCTCCGGCGACCCGGGTCCGAGCGCGACGATCCACGCGTCGCGGTCGGGCGGCGGATCTCCCGCCACGAAGTCCCCCGCCAGCGACACGAGACATCGGCGCGCGCCGCGCGCCCGCAGCGTCTCCACGGCGCGGTCGGCGGCGAACCCCTTGCCGATCCCGCCGAGGTCGAGGCGCATCCCCGCCGTGGCGAGCCGCGCGGTGCCGGCGCCGCCATCGAGCTCGAGGCGCCGCCAGCCGACGAGGTCTCGCGCCACCGCGCGCGCGTGCTCCTCGGCGAGCGCGCCCGTCCTCCGCGACGCGCGCCAGAGCGCGATCACCGGACCCACCGTCGGATCGAAGGCGCCGTCCGAGGCCTCCGCGATCTCTCGCGCGCGCCGCAGCGCGTCGAGCAGATCGGGTCCGACGGGCGTCGCGTCCCCGCCGGCGCCGTCGCCGAGGCGCGAGAGCTCGCTCGCCGGACGCCAGTCGCTGAGCGCGTCCTCGACGGCGGCGATGCGGTCGAAGGCGGCCTCGGCGGCGTCGCGGGCGCGCTCTCCATCCTCCGCGTAGAGCACGATCCGCGCGTCGACGCCCATGGCGACGCGCTGGAACTCGAATCGATGCGGCGCGGACGCGGACGCGCAGGCCGCGAGCAGCGCCATCGTCGCCGCCATGGCGGCCCTTGGTGCGATCCGACAGAATCCGTCCATGCCGATCGGGCGCGACCGTACCGCACTCGCCCTGCTCCTGTCGCTCGGCGCCTGCGCTTCGGGCCCGGGCCCGGCGACGCGCCCCACGGAGTCCGGTCACGGCGCGCTCGCTCCCTTCGTGGAGTCGATCCCCGGAACGACCTCGCGTCTCGAGATGCGTCCCGTCCCGGCGGGCGCGGGAGGCGGCGCCTTCTGGATGAGCCGCACGGAGATCCCCTTCGATCTCTTCGACGTCTTCGTCTACCGCATGGACGCCGCCGATCCGGACCGGCCCGACGACGCCGACGGAGTGACGCGTCCGAGCCGCCCCTACATCCCGCCCGATCGCGGCTTCGGCCACGCCGGCTTCCCGGCGATCGGCCTGTCGGCGAAGAACGCGCACGCCTTCTGCGCGTGGCTCTCCTCGAAGACGGGACGTCGCTACCGGCTGCCGACGGAGGCCGAGTGGGAGCGGGCCTGCGGTCCCGACGCCGGGGCGCCGCTCGACGAGGCCGCATGGCACGCGGGGAACAGCGGCGGCACGACGCACGCCGTCGCCACGAAGCGCGGGAACGCGCTCGGTCTCCACGACATGCTGGGGAACGCCGCCGAGTGGTGCGTCGCGCCCGACGGAACGCACGTCGTGCGCGGCGGCTCCTACCTCGACGCTCCGGCCGACGTGCACCCGCGCGCGCGCGAGCGCGAGTCGCGCGCCTGGAACGCGAGCGACCCCCAGATCCCGAAGAGCCCCTGGTGGCTCGTCGACAACGGATTCGTCGGTTTCCGGATCGTCTGCGAGCCCGGATCCTGATGCCTCGCCCCAGAGCCACTCCCTTCCCCCGCACGCTCCATGTCCCGCCGACTCCCGCGCACCCGCACTCGCCGTGAATTCGTGAAGACCTCCGCGGGCGTCGCCGCTGGAGCCGTGGCCGGCTCCCTCGTCGGCGGCTGCGCCTCGACGGGCGCACTCCTCGGCGGCGCGGCGCACGTCGGCGGCTCCGACGTGATCCGCGTGGGGCTCGTCGGCTGCGGAGGCCGCGGCACCGGCGCCGCCGCCGAGGCGCTCGCCGCCGATCCGGGCGTGCGCCTCGTCGCGCTCGGCGATCTCTTCGGCGACCGCGTCGAGAAGTGCCTCGAGAACCTCCGCAAGGAGGACACGGCGGCGCACATCGAGGTCGATCCGGAGCACTGCTTCACGGGCTTCGACGCCTACGAGCGCGTGATCGAGCAGTGCGACGTGGTGCTCCTCGCGACGACGCCCCACTTCCGCCCGCAGCACCTGGAGGCCGCCGTCGCCGCCGGGAAGCACGTCTTCTGCGAGAAGCCCGTGGCCGTCGACGGCCCCGGCATCCGGCGCGTGCTCGCCGCGGCCGAGGAGGCGAAGCGCAAGCACCTCTCGCTCGTGAGCGGCTTCTGCTGGCGCTACGCCGATCCCGACCGCGAGACCTTCGCGCGCCTCCACGACGGCGCCATCGGGAAGATCCAGGCGATCCACACCAACTACCTGACGGGAACGCTCGGCTACCGCGAGCGCAAGCCCAGTTGGTCCGACATGGAGTACCAATTGCGCAACTGGTACTACTACACGTGGGCGTCGGGAGACCACATCGTCGAGCAGGCGATCCACAGCATCGACAAGATCGCCTGGGCCATGCAGGACGTGCCGCCCGCGCGCGCCTATGGCGTCGGCGGGCGGCAGGTGCGCACCGAGCCGAAGTGGGGACACGTCTTCGACCACTTCTCCATCGTCTACGAGTGGGAGGACGGCACGCGCGCGTTCCATCTCTGCCGCCAGAACGACGGATGCCACAACGACAACACCGACTACTTCGTCGGGACGAAGGGCACCTGCTTCGTGAACTCCTGGGGACCGACGGAGGTGATCACCGGCGAGAACCCGTGGACGTGGTCCGGCAAGGCGCGCAACAAGTACCAGACGGAGCACGACGATCTCTTCGCGTCCATCCGCGCCGGGAAGCCGATCCACGACGGCGTGCCCATGGCCCACAGCACGCTCATGTCGATCCTCGGGCGCATGGCCGCCTACACGGGGCGCGTCGTCACGTGGCAGCAGGCGCTGGAGTCGCAGGAGCGACTCGGCCCGGAGACCTACGCGTGGGGCGCCCTGCCGGTGGATCCCGTGGCGATGCCGGGCAGGACGCCGCTCGCGTGATCCCGCGGAGGCGACCTCTCCCATCCTTGTGCGCCGCGAGCGGCGCGTGGTACGTCTCAGGCTGAGATGGCTCGCCTGACGAAGACACGACCGATGCTGCGTCCGTGCCTGGCGCGCGCGTTCTTCGTCGCCGCGCTGCTCCCCTCCCTCCTGCTGGGCCCCGCCATCGGCGGCCAGGCCCTCTGGTTCCACGCCCACGGAGAGGGCGGGGGGCACCTGCACCTGTTCCCGGTGCCGCGCGCGCTCGCACCGACGGAGACGCTCGGTGCGGAGCACGCGGCCGCGCACGCCACCGCGCATCGTCACGGCTCCGACGGAGCGCACGGCGGCCTCGCGGGAGACGACGAGGCGCACCATCACGACGGAGAAGAGGCGCCTGCGGGCTTCGTGCTCAAGGTGCCGGTCTTCCGCGCGGTCTCCGCATCGTCGTCACGAGACCTCGCTCGGGTGGCGTCGCCCGTCCTGAGTGGAGCGCGGGGAGACCTCGGTCTCCTCGCGGCCACGGGGAGCATGGCCCGACCGGATCGGAGCGGTCGAGAGCGTCCGATGTGTTGCGGGAGGCGCTCGGGAGTCGCGGCCCTCCTCCGCTCGAGTCACGCCGTCCTGATCTAGCGCCTTCCCGGGCGCCGGGCCTACCGAGCCTTCACAGCTGGCCCGGCTCGATCGTCGCGTGCGGACGCATGGGTGCGTCCGCCGATCGCCACGACCTCTCCTCGTTCCCGGGAAGCGCCATGCCTCGCCAGCACTCGTCTCGTCAGCATCCGTCTCGTCAGCATCTCCGCGTCCAGCTCCTCGCGCTCGCGACCGTCGCCCTCTCCGTCGGCTGCGGCGACGGCGCCCGCACCGAGGGCGCCGCTCCTCCGGCGCCCCCCGACCCCATCGGGGCGACGGTCTTCGGCGAGCGCGCGCTCCTGTTCCTGGAGTATCCGCACCTCGTGCGGGGCGAGCCGGCGCGCTTCCTGGCGCACGTCACGGTCCTCGCGACGGGAGAGCCGGTCCGGTCGGGGAGCGTGACGCTCGAAGTCGGGACGTCGGCCCTCGGCGCCGTCGCTCCGACACGCGATGGTCTCTTCATCCCCACGGGGAGCTTCCCGGAGACCGGGACGTTCCGCGCGCGACTCCTCGTTCGGAGCGAGCAAGTGGAGGAGGAGCTCGACCTCGGCACGATGTCCGTGCACGCGACGCACGCTTCGGCGGCCGACGCGGCCGCCGCCGGGGCGGGCGAGGATCCGCCGAACGCGGTCCCCTTCCTCTTGGAGCAGCAGTGGAAGGTGTCGTTGCTCCTCGCGCGCGCGGAGACGCGGACGCTCCGCAAGCGCCTCGCCCTCGCCGCGCGCGCCGCGGTGCCCGAGGGCGCTTCGGCCGTGGCCTCCTCGCCCATGGGAGGTCGGCTCGTGGCCCCGGCCGCCGGCGCGCTCCCGCGGACGGGCGATCGCGTCGAGGCGGGACAGGTGCTCGGCTTCGTCGAGCCGCCCCTCGGCGCCTCGGAGCTCGGGTCGCTCCGGGCCCTCGACCTCCAGCTCGACCTGGAGGCGCTCGACGTTCTTCGCGCCGTGAGCGAGTCCGAGACGCGGCTCCGCTTCGCCGAACGCGAGCGCGAGAGGATCGCCATGCTCCGCGCGGAGGGCTTGAGCACCCAGCAGCACCTCGATCGCGCCGACCAGGATCTGGAGGTGGCGCGCGTCGAGTCCGCGGCCGTGGCGCGGCGGAAGGAAACGCTCGATGCGCTCCTCGCGAGACGCGGAGCCGTGCCGGGAGGATCCTTCGTCGTGGCGAGCCGGTTCCCGCTGACGGCGCCCATCGCGGGCACCGTGGTCGAGGTCCGGAGCGTGCTCGGCGCGTCGGTCGCTCCGAACGAGCCGATCGTCCGGATCCTCGACTCCTCCCGCCTGTGGATCGAAGGGCGGCTCCTCGAGTTCGACCTCCCGAGCCTCGGCGAGGCGCGGGACGCGGTGGCGGAGTTTCCCTCGCTCCCGGGCCGGCGATTCGAGATGGCCAGCTCCTCCGAGGCCCCGCCCTACATCGGAGCGGAGGTCGATCCCACTTCGCGCTCGCTCCTCGTTCGCTACGAGATGGGCAACGCCGACGGCGTCGTGCGGACCGGCATGCTCGCGTCGCTCGAGATCGCGACGGCCCTCGTCGAAGCGGCCGTCACGATCCCGAGGGAGGCCGTCGTGATGGACCAGGGTCTCCCCATCGCTTTCGTGATGCTGGAGGGAGAGCTCTTCCAGAAGCGGGAGCTCGAGCTCGGCGTCGAGGACGGAGGTCTCGTGGAGGTGCGGCGAGGGATCGCCCTCGGCGAACGCGTCGCGACGCGCGGCGCCTACGTCGTGAAGCTCGCTTCGCAGTCGCCCGCGTCCTTCGGCGCGGGCCATGCGCACTGATCGGGGGCGAACATGCTGACTCTCCTCATCCGCTGGGCGCTCTCGAACCGGGCGGCGGTCCTGCTCGCCGCGGCGCTGCTGATGGCGCTCGGCGCGACCGTCACGTTGCGCATGCCGGTCGACGTGTTCCCCGACCTGACGGCGCCGACGGTCACGGTGATCGTCGAAGGTCACGGCATGGCGCCGAAGGAGATGGAAACGCTCGTCACGTTCCCCATCGAGACGGCCATGAACGGCGCTCCGAACGTGCGGCGCGTGCGCTCCGGAACGGCCGTCGGCCTCGCGGTCGTCTGGATCGAATTCGAATGGGGAGCCGACATCGCCCGCGCGCGGCAGACGGTCGCGGAGCGTCTCGCGACCGTCGCCGGGAGCCTCCCTCCCCAGGTCGAGACTCCGAAGCTCGCCCCCGAGTCCTCCATCATGGGAGAGATCCTCTTCGCGGGGCTCACCTCCGACCGTCACGACGCGCTCGAGCTCCGAACCGTCGCGACGACGCAGCTGCGGCGGAGGCTCCTCGCCGTCCCGGGAGTCGCCCAGGTGACTCCCATCGGCGGCGACACGAAGCAGTACCAGGTGCTCCTCGCTCCCGAGCGCCTGCGCGCCTTCGGGATCTCTCCCGTCGAGGTCGCGACGGCCCTGCGAAGGACGAACGAGAACGCCGCCGCGGGCATCCTCTCCGCGGGCCCGCAGGAGACGATCGTCGAGGGGATCGGGCGGGTACGGACGCTCGCGGACATCGGGAAGACCGTGGTGGCTCTCCGGGGCGAGGTCCCCGTGCGAGTCTCCGACCTCGGCGAGGTCGTCCTCGGCGCCGCATTCAAGCGCGGTACCGCCGCCGCCTCGCATCGCGACCCGGAGGGACACCCCGTCTTCGAGCCGGGCGTGATCGTCGCGATCCAGAAGCAGCCGAGCGCGAACACGCTCGAGGTGACGGCTCGCGTCGACCGCGCCCTCGACGAGATCCATGCGCGTCTCCCTGCCGGCATGCATCTCGACAAGAACCTCTTCCGTCAGGCGACCTTCATCGAGAACTCGATCCGGAACACGGCGATCGCGCTCCTGGAGGGAGCCCTCGTCGTGGTCCTCGTCGTGCTCGTGTTCCTGGCGAGCGGGCGCGCGAGCTTCATCACGCTCCTCGCGCTCCCGCTCTCGATCCTGACGGCCGTCCTCGCCCTCCGGCTTCTCGGCGGATCGATCAACACGATGACGCTCGGCGGCATGGCGATCGCGATCGGAGCGCTCGTCGACGACGCCATCATCGACGTGGAGAACGTGGTCCGGAGGCTCCGGGAGAACGGCCGCGCGCCGGCGGGGAGCCGGCGGCCGGCGATCGACGTGGTCTTCGACGCGAGCCTCGAGGTGCGGGCGTCGATCGTCCTCGCGACGTTCCTCATCCTCCTCGTCTTCTCTCCCCTCTTCTTCCTCTCCGGCGTGGAGGGACGGCTCCTCCATCCGCTCGGTCTCGCGTTCTGCGTGGCGCTCGCGGCGTCCCTGCTGACCGCCCTCACGGTGACGCCGGCCCTCTGCCTGCTCCTCCTGCCCGCGAGCGGGACGGTCGCGCGCGCCGCCGAGCCGCGCGTCGTGGCGTGGCTGAAGCGGGTCTACGCCGGGCCGCTCGATCGAGTCCTCCGCCACCCATGGCTGGTCTCCGTCGCCGGCGCCGCGCTCCTCGTGTCGAGCCTCTCCCTCGCGTCCACGATGGGCCGCAGCTTCCTGCCCGAGTTCAACGAAGGGGCCCTCGTCGTCGGCCTCGTCACGGTGCCGGGGACGTCCCTCGCGCAGAGCGATGCGCTTGCGCACCTCGCCGAGGAAGCTCTCATGCGCCACCCCGAGATCGCCGCCATCGGCCGGCGCACCGGGCGGGCCGAGGAGGACGAGCACGTCCAGGGAGTCGAGGCGAGCGAGCTCGAGATCACACTCGACGTGGACGCCCCGGTGCGGCTCGGTCTCCCGCGACGGAGCCGGGCGGAGCTGCTCGATGCGCTGCGCGCCGATCTCGCGGCGATCCCCGGAGTGCAGGCGACCTTCGGCCAGCCCATCGGCCATCGGATCGACCACATGCTCTCCGGCACGCGCGCGAGCGTCGCCGTGAAGGTCTTCGGCGACGACCTCGACACCCTCCGATCCCTGGGGAATCGGGTCGAGGGCCTGATGCGGGGGGTTCCGGGCGTCGTCGACCTCTCCACGGAGCAGCAGGCGCAGGTCCCCGCGCTCCGCGTCGAGTTCGACCGCGATGCGATCGCGCGGCACGGGCTCCAGGTCGCCGACGTCTCCCTGGCGCTCCAGCTCGCGACGAGCGGCGCGGTCGTGGGCGAGGTGCTCGAAGGGCAGAACGCCTTCGATCTCCTCGTGCGCCTGCGCGACGTCGGCTCGGTCTCGGCAAACTCGATCGCCGAGACGCTCGTCGACACGCCGGGCGGCGCGAAGGTGCCTCTCCGCGCCGTCGCGGATCTCCGGGACGACCGCTCGCCAAACTTCATCAGCCGCGAGAACGTGCAGCGGAAGATCGTCGTGATGTGCAACGTCTCGGGGCGCGACGTCCCCGGAGTCGTCGAGGACGTCCGGAGAGCCGTGGGCGCGGGAGTCGATCTCCCGCCCGGCTACCACGTCGAGTACGGCGGGCAGTTCGAGAGCGCCGAGGAGACTGCGAGGCGCCTCGCGGTCCTCGGCGCTCTCATCGTCGCGACGATCGCGGGCCTCCTCTACGCACAGTTCCGCTCGCTGAGGGACTCCATGCTCGTCCTGGTGAACCTGCCTCTCGCTCTGATCGGCGGTGTGCTCGGAGTGCAGATCGCAGGCGGAGTCCTCTCGGTCGCCTCCCTCATCGGCTTCATCACCGTCTTCGGCATCGCCGCGCGCAACGGGATCATGCTGGTGACGCACATCCGCCACCTCCAGCGCGTGGAAGGGGTCCGCGACTTCGAGGAGGCCGTGCGCCGCGGCGCGATGGAGCGTCTCGCGCCCATCGTGATGACCGCGCTCGCCGCCGGACTCGCGCTCGTACCGCTCGCGCTCCGAGGCGACCGCCCGGGCAACGAGATCCTCACTCCCATGGCGATCGTGATCCTCTTCGGCCTGCTCTCGTCGACGCTGCTCAACATGCTCGTCGTCCCCGCGCTCTTCCTCCGATTCGCCGACGCGGCGCCGCGCAGGGTCCTCGCGGAGGATCGACGGGATGGAATGGAGGTGGCCCATGCGTAGCGAAGTCTCTCGGTGGCGCTCTCCGAGCTGCGTCCTCCTTCTGGCGCTCGGCGGATGCGCGTCGGTCGATCCTCGGCCCGACTACCAGCGGGCCACGGAGGAGATCCGCGCGACGACCGGCGCGACTGCCGTCCACGACCCGGAAAGACCCGTCCTCTCGGACGAGGAGATCCGCACGATGCTCGCCGACGGCCTCGGTCTCGAGGAGGCGGCGCGCCTCGCGCTCCTCAACAACCGCCGGCTCCAGGCGGGCTTCATGGGTCTCGGCGTCGCGCGGTCGGAGCTCGTCCAGTCGGGGCTCCTCGCGAATCCGAGCCTCAGCCTCGCTTTCCTCTTCCCGGACACGGGCGGCCGCGTTCGATGGACGGCGGATCTGGTGGCGAGCGTCTCCGACCTCTGGAGCCTCTCGTCGCGCGAGCAGGTCGCGCGCGCGGGACTGGAGCAGCGGATCCTCGAGCTCTCGCGCTTCGCGGGTGAGCTCGTGTTCCGGACGAAGGACGCCTACGTCGAGAGCGTCGCCGCGCGCGAGGCGCGCTCCATCGCGCGCGCGAGCGCCGACCTCGCGCGGCGGTCGCTGGAAGGCGTGCGCCGTCGGGTGGAGGCGGGCGTCGCGACGACGACGGACGAGAGCCTCGCGACGAGCGTCGTCCTCGAGGCGGAGCGAGCCGAACTCCGGGCGGAGCGCGAGGAGTCCGACGCGCGGCGCGCCCTCGGCGCGCTGCTCTCCCTCCGCGGAGATCCCATCGACGTCGCGCTGACCGACCCGCTCGTCGCGCCGGCTCCGGTCGAGCTCGATTCCGAGGCGCTCGTCGCGAGGTGCCTGCGAGACCGTCCCGATCTCCGCGCCGCGGCGCGCAGCGTCGCCGCCGCGGAGGCGCAGGTCGACCGCGAGCGCGCGCGCCTCTTTCCGCGCACGGACGCGGGTCTCTCCGTCGAGCGGCCCGAGGGCGGGAGCACGGCGGCGCTCCTCCTCGGCCCGGGTGCCACCGTCGCGATTCCGCTCTTCGATCAGAACCAGGCGCAGGTGAGCCGCGCTGCGTTCCTCCTCGCGGAAGCGCGGAAGGAGCTCGAGGCCCTGGAAGCGGACGCCGGCCAGGAGGTGCGCGCCGCCGCCGATCGGGCGTCGATCGCCGCGCGCGCGGCGCGCTTCGCCGACGAGGAGCTGATTCCGAACGCGGAGCGCGGCGCCGCCCTGGCCGAGCGGTCGTTCGAGCTCGGCGACACGATCCTGCTCTCGATGCTGCAGTCGCGCCGCACTCTCCTCGAGGCGCGGAGCGCCGGGATCGAAACCCTTCGGGAGTCCGCGCGATCGCGGTTCGCCCTGGAGAGAGTCCTCGGCGCCCCGCTCGACACTCCGCGCGCGGCGACCGCGCGGCGCTGAGGGCCTCGGGCTTGCGACCCGGGAATGGGGTCAGACCCATCTCTCCCGCCCCATCCCCGCGGCGCGCGGCGCGCGCCGCGAGAAGGGGGCGGGAGAGATGGGTCTGACCCCATTCCCGGGACCGACGACTCCCAAGGAGAGATCTCAGGGAATCGCGTTCAGCGTGTAGTAGGCGACCGGATGCAGCAGCGGCGCGCCGGCGCGCGAACGGACGCCCGGCAGCCGCAGCGCGTGGACGTAGCCCTCGCGCAGACCGTCGACGCGCAGGTGCACCGTCGCACCGTCGCCGGAGACCTCCGCCGCGACGATCGCGGGCTTCGCTTCGTCGATCTTCGGGCTGCCGTAGTCGCTGTGGAGCCGGTAGGTCCAGCTCTCCATGGCGTAGCTCGCGGCGTCCGCCGCCGACGCCGCGTCGACGGGCTCCGTGAACCGCAGCTCGAAGCCGTCGGCGCGCGCGCTCATCGTGTGCACCTCGAAGGGCGTCTTCCCCGTCCACAGGATCCGCTGGAGCCCCTCGCCCTTCGGCCCCACGGAGGGCCAGCCGCGGTTCGTGAGCCCGGCGAAGAGGGACCCGTCGGGCGCGAAGGCGAGCCGCACGATGCCGCAGGCGAGCCCGCGCACGAAGGGATGGCACGCGCCCTGCCAGCGGCCGCGCACCTTCTCCAGCGAGACGCGCATCACCTCGGAGGAGTACTGGTCGCCGATGAAGACCTGCCCCGCGAAGGGGCCGAACGTCCCGCCCGTCGTGTCCCAGACGAAGCCCGACGCGGAGCGCCCCATCTCGTCGTAGGGGAACCACACCGCCGGCAGCCTCAGAGACGGCATCGCGCGGGCCACCTCGGGGATCGGCTTCCCGTCGGGCGGATCGCCCGGATGCCCGAAGCGCCACTCGGGGCGCCGCGCCGAGAAGAGACCGTGCGGGTGGCCGTGGAAGTCGCCGTCCTCGAGCGCCGCGAGCTTGCTCGTGCCGCACCACTCGCCCTGGTTGTCGGAGTAGAAGACGACGCCTTCGGGGCTCGTGCCGATCCCCGACGGCGAGCGCAGCCCGCAGGCGCGCGGCGTCATGCGCCCGCCGGCGTCGACGGAGATCGCCCAGCCGCGCCAATCGACGCGGCCGAAGGGCTCGTCGCCGAAGGGCTTGTTCGTCGTCATCCAGAGCGCGCCGTCGCCGCCGAGGACCGGACCGAACGTGTACTCGTGGTAGTTCCCGCTGATGCGCCAGTCGTCGCAGACGGTCTCGAGCTCGTCGACGCGACCGTCGCCGTCGACGTCGCGCATGCGCGAGAGCTCGCCGCGCTGCGCGCACCAGATCCACCCGTCATGCAGGAGGAGGCCGAGCGGCTCCTGGAGCCCGTCCGTGAACTTCCCGAAGGCGATCCCCTTCCCCTCCGGCGCGAGCGGCCGGTCGAGCGTCCACACGTCGCCGCGGCGCGTCGCCGCCAGGAGCTTCCCGTCCGGCAGGAACGCGAGACCGCTCACCTCGAGGACGATCTCCTTCGGCACGCCGACCGTGACGATGCGGTAGAAGTCGGCCTCCGACGCCGATGCGCCCTGCATCGTGGCGGCGAGGACCGAGAGCGCGAGGGCGATCACCAGGTGAACTCCAGCTGCAGGGACGCGACCCAGAGGTCGTGGTCGGGCCCGCCGTAGGGACTCCGCTCGAAGGCGACCGGAACGCGGAGCTCGGCGCCCGCGGCCGTCGCGACCACCCGCGCCTCCGCGGCGGAGGGCCCGAGCACGCGGAACGTCGCGCGGCCGTCGACGCGGAAGGCCGCGCGACCGGTCGACTCCTCGACGCGCACGATGTCGCGGCCGACGGCGGCGCGGTGCCAGAGACCGGCGACGCGCTCCTGCGCACGGAGGACGAAGGTCCTCGCGATCCAGCTCCCGTCGGGCCGGAGCATCGGCACGGCCAGCTCCGTGATCAGCGTCTCGCCGAGCCGGTACTGGAAGACGGGGCGCCGCAGCTCGTCCCAGGTCCTCCCTCGGGGCCGGAGCCCCGCGTCGCGTCCCGAGCCGGCCGGCCACTCCGCCTCCGCGCGTCCGAGGATCGCCAGGGGCGCGCCCGGCGCGAGGTCGAGCACGTCGTCGCCCGGCGGCCGCTCCAGCTTCCCCGCGCGTCCGTGCCACGTCCCCCGCGCGTCGAAGAAGCGCCCGCGCCAGACCTTCGCGAGCCGCGAGCTCTCCACGTCGAAGGCGACGTGCGTGCGCTCGGGATATCCCACGAGGAGCGTGCGCGGGCTCACTCCCTCCATGAAGACGCCGCAGAGGATCGGCTCTTCGATCGGCTCCAGCTCGTACTCGGCGCCGGAGACCTGGAGCCCCTTCGGCAGCGGCGCCGAGCGCCCGAGGGCGAGGTACGTCCACATCGCGTCGATCTGCCGCGACGGATCGCCGTCGTAGAGGTCCTTCACCGGGCTCCTGCCGTTCACCCAGTAGACCGGCATGCGCGTGAGCAGGTTCACGGACGCGGGATCCGCGAGGAGCTTCGTGAACCAGGCGCGCGAGAGACGCTCCGTCACGCCGGCGAGGTCCACGGTGTTCATCCCGAGGGACTCGACGCCCGCGAATCCGTGGCACTGGATGCAGCCGAGCCCGCCCTTCGTGCCGACGAGCCGGCGGCCCGCCTCGATCGCCTCGAGATCGAAGTGCGCCTCGCGCTCCTCCGGCGGCGCGCCGTCGGCGTCGGCGAGGAGCGCCGGCAAGTGCCCCACGTTCGCGCGGCCGAAGCGCGGCATGCGCGTGCGCATCGTCGGGCGCACGACGGCTCCTTCGACGAGGACCTCCTCGAGCCACGCGCGGCGGAGCTTCGCGCCGATGCCGTCGAGCCGCGGCGGGAAACGCCCTTCGTCGCCGAGCTCCGCCTTCGCATCCGCCTGGAAGTACCCGCGGCGGTCGGGCGCGGGGCCGCCGGCGCCGTCGCGCTCGTGGCACGCGCCGCACCGGAAGCGATCGAGTTCGCGCGCGAGCGCGTCGCGCGGCGCGAGCTGTGGCGCGACGTGCGGCTCGACGTGCGCCGCGAACGCGTCGCCGGAGGCGTGTGCGCGGATCGCTCCGCGGAGTGCGGCCCGGTCCGCGTCCGTGAGCGCGAAGCGCGGAGCGCTCGTGCTCCCGGTGGCGTCGAGGCAGCCCTCCCGCGGATCGAGGTCCGCCAGCGCCGGCCCGCGGTTCGGATCGCCGGCGGGCTCCGCGCCCCGGGGATGGCAGGCGACGCAGCCGAGCGACGCCAGCAGCACGCCGCCGCGCGCGGCCTTCGAAGCGTCGACCGCGAAGGGCTCCGCGCGCGGCGCCTCGATGGTGCGGTGCGAGAGACGGCGCGCGGGGATCGGCTCCATCGCGACGCTTGGCCCCTCCCAGCGCACGCGCAGACCCTGCTGGCCGGCGCCCTCGAAGAAGGTCACCTCGATCGCGTGCGGCCCCGCGTCGAGACGCACCTCGCCCCGCGCGCGCTGCATCGGATGGTGCCCGTCGTTGCGCACGACGAGCTGGCCGTCGACGAGGAGCCGCGAGCCGTCGTCGGACTCCGTCTCGAAGCGCCAGAGACCCTCCGCCGGCACGTCGAGCCAGCCGTGGAATCGGAATCCGAAGCCGTCCTCGCGGTGCTCCGGCAGTTCGCCGAAGTCGGGCGCGATGCCGGTCCTCGCGGCCGCGCGCTTCGCGAAGTCGGGCGCGTCCTCGTCGAAGGCGTCCTCGAAGTAGTCGTAGAGGAGCCCCGGCGCAGCACCCACGCGGCCCGCGTCGAGGACCGGCTTCGCGATCAGGTAGTGGGCGAGGTCGCTCGCCTCGCCCTCCGTGAGCCCGAGCGACGGCATGCGGCCCGACGGCCGTGCGCGCAGCGGATCGCGGAGGAACGCCGCGAGGGCGCGCGGCGTCGTGCTCCCCGCGAGGTCGCCGAGGGGCACCGAGGGCGACGGCGTCGCGGGCGCCCCCTCGGCGAGCAGCGTGCCGTTCGTCCCCGGCGCGTCCTCCCCGTCGAAGTCCGCGCGACGGCTCGCGTCGGCGAGCGCGAGCGCCGGCTCCAGCGGCGCGTGGCAGGCGACGCAGCCGACCGCGTGGTAGAGCCGCCGACCTCGCTCGAAGGCGCCGCCGTCGAGGGCGAGCGGCTCCGGTGCGAGCGGGCCGCCCCGCGACGCGAGGTGGTGCACGAGCGCGTCGAGCGCCTCCTCGCGCTCGACCCCGTCGAGGGACGCCAGGAGATCGGGCATCGGCGTGCCCGGCTTCGCCGCGTGGGGCGCCGCGAGCCAGCGCCGCAATCCGGCGGGCGTGGTTCGCGCTCCGACCTCCGCGAGGTCCGGCGCGGAGCGGGCACGCAGGCGCGGCGCGGTCGACGGCGGCGCCGCGTGGCACGCGATGCACTGCAGCTCCTCCAGGAGCAACTCGCCGCGCGCGACGGAGGCCGGGTCGAACTCCCGCGCGAGATCCTCGCCTCCCGCGCCCGCGGCCCCCGAGCAGGAGAGGACGCTCGAGACGACGCAGGCGGTACCGGCGAGGACGAGGAGCAGTCGCGGGGCGCGCAAGGCGACAGCGTCGCATCGGACGGCGGCTTCGGCCACTCCCGAGGGACTCCGACGGTGCCCGGCCGCCGAACGCCGCCGTGAGCCGCTCACGTCACGGGATCACCGTCATCGCGAGGCCGTTCGAGGTGCTGAGGCCGTAGAGCGACGGAGTGCAGGCGCCCTGCGGCCAGAGCCAGAGGGCCTGCGCGTAGAAGGTCTTCCCGAGGAGGGCGGAGTCGCTCGGGATCACGACCGTGTTCGCCGCCATGCCCGCGTAGTGCGGCGGCGCGAAGAGCGGCACGCTCGCGACGTTCGGCGAGAAGAGGTCGACGTGGAGCGCGATGCCGAGGAAGAAGGGATCGGAGCCGGCGAGGTCCTGCAGGTCGCTCAGCAGCACTCCGCCCGAGCCGCCGATCGGCGCCGCGTCGCAGCCGAAGACGAAGGCCTTCTGCCCGAGGTGGAGCGGCGTCTCGACCCAGAGGCGCTGCGGCCCGAGGCAGCCGGGCGTACCGGTGCCGTAGGAGGCGATGCCGAAGGGGAGCTTCGGGACCGTGATCTTCGCGAGGAAGCCGTCCCACGAGGTCCCTTCGAGGACCTTGTCGTAGGCGTGGCCGTTCACGGGGAAGTTCTTGGAGTCGGTGAATCCAGCGGCGTAGACCGCGCCCGTGCTGTCGACGGCAACGGAACGCGCGAAGTCCGCGCCCGACCCTCCGAGATAGCTCGCGAACGTGAGACTCGTGCCGAGGGGGCTCAGGCGCGCGACGAATGCATCGCCTTGATAGCCCACGACGGTCGTGTCGAATGCATCGGGCGTGTAGGGCAATCCCACGGTCGAGACTCCTGTAAGGATTGCGCCCTCCAGTTCGGCATGGAGCGACCCCACTCCGACGTACTGTGAGAGGTTGGTTGGCGGTGGGATGAAGGTCGAGTAGATCAGCGCGTCCCCCGCAGGACTCAACCGCGCGACAAAGGTGCGCTGAGGCTGGGACCAGACGGGGTCGAGAGTTCCGCCCGTGACGGGGAAGTCTGCGGAGCTGGTGAAGCCGCCCACGACCGCAGACCCCTGCGCATCGACCGAGACCGTATTCGCGCGATCGATCTGCATCGTGCCGCCGAGGTAGGTGCAGTAGTGGAGCGAGTCTCCCTGGGGGGAGAGCTTCGCCACGAAGCCGACGCTTCCCCCGAGAATGCTCGTCGGCGCGTTCACCGTCTGGAATGCGCCGGGCGTCACCGGGAACGTCGTCGAGGAGGTCTCCCCCACGGCGTAGACCGCCTTCTGCGCGTCGAGGGCGATGTCGTAGATCCAGGCTCCCGGGTAGGCGCTCAAGTACGTGGCGTAGACGAGGGCCGAGCCGTCGAGGTTCATCTTGGCGACGAAGCCGTCGGCGTTGCCTCCAGTGGGCACCGTCTGGAAGGCGCCGGGGGTCGCGAAGTTGAGGGGAGGCGCGACGAGTCCCGCGACGTACGGAAAGCCCTGCGCGTCCACTTCCATGGATGCGGTCGACCACGTGTGGCCGACGAAGGTCGTCGCGAAGACGAGGGCCGAGCCGTCGGGCGAGAGCTTCGCCACGTAGCCTCCGTCGGGCTGGACGCTGTAGGGGTTCGGTGTGAGCGGCAGGTCGAAAGAGCCGGTCACCGCGTAGACGATGGCCTCGGCCTGCGGGGAGAGGCCGATGCCGTAGCCGATGTCGTCGCCGCTCCCTCCGAGATAGGTGGCGTAGGTGGCGCTTGCGCCGTTCGGCTGGAGCTTCAGAGCGAAGGCATCGCTCTGGAAGAGCGGCCCGCCATGGTAGGTCGGCTGGAAGGCGCCCGGAGTCGTCGTGAAGCCGCTCCCCATTCGCCCCGTCAGGTAGGCGGCGCCGTCGCTCCCGACGGCCACGTCGTAGATGTCGTCGAGGGAGGCACCCCCGACGTAGGTGGCGAAGACGATTCCGGGGTCGATGACGAGGGCGCTCTCCGGATCGCGCAAGCCCAGCTCGAACCCGAACCGCGTGGAGTCGACGATCCGGACCGCCGACGGGATCTCGTGTCGCGCGCCGCCCGCGGCGAGGGCGAAGGTCTTCGGCGGAGACTGCCGAATCGTCCGGCCGCCGACTCGGATCGACAACGAGCCATCCCGATCGCGGGCGATGGAGTCGGCGCCGTCGACCCGGACGACGATCGCGCTCGGCTCGGCGCCCGGAGCGAGGAGGAGGTCGTATTCGAGCTGGCCCAGCTCCTCGCGCAGGACCAGATCGACTCCGGGGTAGAGCCCCGCGCACCCGACGACCCGGAAGCTCGGCCGCCGAGGCGTCCACTCTTCTTGGCGTCCGCCCCGGAGATCGTGATGCCGCGCTCCGTCGGGCTCCTCGCCCTCGAGGCGCGCTGCGGGATCGGCGCCCTCGAAGGAGAGGACGACGCGCTCGAAGGATCCCTCGCGATCGCCCGGGATCGCGAGAGCGATCGCGCCAGACCGCAGCGCCGCAGCGCCTCCTGGCGCCGCCACCTCGAAGCGCGGCGCGCCGGGCGCGGCGAGCGGCCGCTCGACGAAGCGGACGGGCTGTCGGGCGAAGGCGGGCAGCTCGCGCGCCGCGGTGTTGCCGCCCTGGGGGAAGGCGGCCGGAGCCGCGGCGAACGCCACGGCTCCGGCCGTGAGGAGCAGCCGAGGGCATCGCAAAGATCCTGCGTCGCGACGAGGGGAAGGAAGGTGTTGCGTCGAAGGGATCATCGCAGCGCCCTCCCGGATCACTGGAACTTCACGAGGAATCCGTCGCCGCTGCCGCCGTAGGTCACGTCGAACGCGAGCGGCGTCACGGGGAAGTTCACGGCATACGTGACGCCCGCGACATAGGAGCCGCCGGCGCCGTCGAGATCGACCCCGAAGCCCACTTCGTCCTGAAGGAAGCCGAGGCCGCCCGTCGCGGAGCCGCCGAGATAGGTCGCGAGGCTTCCCGCCCCCGCCGCCGTGAAGCGTGCGAGGAAGGCATCGCTCGGCCCCTGCAGCGTCGGCTGGAAGGGCGCAGCACCGAACGCGATGCCCGATGGCGAGTTGGTCGCTCCCGTCACGAAGACGAAGGAGTTGTCGGCCACGACGCCGCGCGCCGCGTCGTCGAGAGGGCCTCCGAGGTAGCTCGAGTACTGCGTCAGGACGACCGGGAGAGCGCTGAAGCGGGCGAGGAATCCATCCCACGGTGGAGGAGGCGGCGGCAGGCTCGGCGCTCCCTGGTTGAGCTGGCTCGAGAAGGCGCCGGGGGTGACGGGGAGAGTGACGGAGCGGGTCTCGCCCACGATGTAGGTGCCATTGGTCGGGTGGACCGTGATGCCAAAGGCCCTGTCGTCGCCTTCTCCTCCGTAGTAGGTCGAGTAGGCGAGGACGGTGGCCGAGGGATTCAGCGCAACGAGGAACGCGTCAGCGGGAGGAAGGAGCGGGGCCCCGCCGCCGATCGTCGATTGTGCCGCACCGAGAGTCACGGGGAACGAAAGGCCGTCGGTCCAGCCCGTCACCCAGACGTTCTGGTTCGCATCGAGGGCGATGCCGTTGGCCTCGTCAATGTCGTTCGAGGCGGGGTTGGGAGCGCTGCCGAGGTACGTGATGAAGGATGCAGCCGCCCCGGAGGAGACGTCCAGTAGCCCCACGACGAACGCATCGAAGAGCCCCGAGCTGAAGGTCGGTCCCACGACACCCGGCGTCACGGGCAGGTCGGTCGACTGCGTCCGGCCACAAATCAGGGGGTCGCCGTTCGGCGCGAGCGCGATCGCCTGTCCTTCGTCGAGGCCGGAGGCGTGGAATCGGGTGATGTATTGCATGCCTCCTGTCGCGTTGAACTTCGCGATGAACGTGTCGCCGCCGCCGATCGGAAGCATCGTGTTGGTGATTTCGTTGATCGAGGGGAATCGAACCTGGTTCGGCCCCCCCTTCGGCGAATCCGTCCACCCCGTCACGTAGACCTGATCCGTCGGGCTGACGGCGATGGCCCGCCCCGCGTCGTTCCCGTCGCCTCCGAGGAAGGTCGACCAGACGAGCTGGCGGCCGATCGGCGACATCTTGGAGACGAAGCCGTCCGTCGAGAACGCATTGCTGTTGTTGAGGGTCGTGTCGAATGCCCCCGGTGTCACGGGAAACGCGAGCGATTGCGTGGCCCCCGTCACGTGCGAGAAGCCCATGTTCCGAGAGACGGCGACGCCGGTGCAGAGATCGGCGCCGAGGTCTCCGATGAAGCTCCCCCAGAGCATCACTCCGGGGTCGATCACGAGCGACGCCTCGGGGTCGAGGCGGACCGCCTCGAATCCGAAGCGGTCGCCGCCCAGCAGCCGGTAGCGGCTGCGCACGGGCCGCGTCGCACCGCCGGCGCGACGCTCGAAGGTGACGGGAGCCGACTGCCGGATCCTGCCGGCGACGGTCTCGATCACGAGCGAGCCGTCGGCGTCGAGCTGCAGCGACTCGGCGCCCTCGACGCGGACGACCACCTCACGGGGATCGGCGCCCGGCGCCACGACCACGTCGTACTCGAGGCGCCCCTCGCGCTCGCGCCACTCGAGGTCGATCCCCGGGAGGAGCTCCCGGCGAACGGCCTCGCGGAAGAGCGGGACGCTCGTCCTCCAGCTCGCGCTCTCGCCGCCACGGTAGTAGTGGTGCGCTCCCGGACGGAGAGCGGCCCCTTCGAGCGATGCGCCCGGCGCCGCACCCTCGAAGACGAAGGAGACCGACGCCGCCTTCGCCTCCGGGCCGGCGAACGCGACGACGAAGCCGTCGTCGAGGAGGAAGCCCGTGAAGCCGTCTCGCCGCACGACGAAGCGCGCGGGCCCCGCGCACTGGCCGACGTTCTCGGCGAGCACGATGCCGGCGTCTCGCACGGCCGTCGGCGCGAGCTCCGGCGCGCTCTCGTCGGGCGCCCCGCCTTCAGCGCTCAGGAGAGAGAGAGAGAGAGAGAGAGAGAGAGAGAGAGAAGACTCTGCAAGCCGACGGCCAGCACGCCCGGCGTCGGACCTGCGCACGCGCTCCAGTGACTCATCACACCCTCGGGCGCCTCGCGGGCGCCGGCTCCCGGATCGCCCCGCACGAAGCGGGCGGGAAGCGTCCAGGACCGGAGCACGCTACCCCTGCATCCGAGAGCGGCGCAAGCGGGGACTCGAGCCGCCCGCCGCCGAACCGAGGACGGGCGACGGAAACTGGCCCCGAATCATTCACGCCCCGGGGTGCGCACGCGGCGGACCTCCGGGGAAGTGAATGATTCGGGGCCACTATCCCTACGGCTGGATCTGGATGTTTGCCGCGTGGCTCGTGCTCAAGCCGTAGGGCGGCAGCGGGCAGCTCCCCCAGGCCCAGAGGGTCTGACCGTAGTAGTGCTTGCCGACGAGGATCGGGTTGTTCGCGATCGGCGTGACTGCGATCCCGAAGCCCTCGACCGTCGAGTTGATGTCGAGGCCGTAGACCTCCGTCGCGAAGATCAGGTCGACGAGGAGCGGCACGCCGATCCCGAAGGGGTCCGACCCGACGAAGTCCGGCGAGTCGGAGGCGAGCAGCAGGCCGAGCGAGCTCGGCGGCGCGTTGTTCACGCCCCAGGTGAACCAGTAGGTCCCGATCCGCGGCGCCATGCTGTTGCGCAGCCTCTGGTCTCCCGCGCAGCCCGCGCTGCCGGTCCCGTAGTAGATGACGCCCGCCGGCTGGAGCGAGATCGCCTTCGCGCGCCCCGACGATGGGCCGCTCGGGCTCGCGAACGGGCTTCCCACGAGGGCGTCGAGCGTGCCGTTCGCGTCCACGTCGCCGCCCGCCGCCACGGCGAGGCCGAAGCCTTCTCCGAGCGTGCTCCCCGGGAAGGTGTAGGAGACGACGCCGTACCAGCCGCTCACGACCTGCGCATAGCCGGTCCCGAGGGAGAAGAAGAAGTTCTCGGGAGCTCCCGCGATCAGGTCGTCGAAGCCGTCGTTCGAGTAGTCGCCAACGTTCGCGATCGTCGATCCGAGGAGGTCGTGAGAGCCCTGGCCGAAGACGACCCAGTAGTCGCTGAGCGACACCACGAAGAAGCTCCGCACGGATCCGCAGTTGGTGAGCCCGAGAGGCGCGTAGTCGGCGCCGGGGGCTCCGACGGCGAGGACGTCGGTCACGTCGTCGCCCGTGAAGTCGCCGAGCGAGCAGACCGACGACCCGAAGAGGTCGCCCGCGTTCGTCCCGCTCAGCGTGAACAGCAGCGAGCCGGCGCCCCCCGTCGAGATCGCGTAGGCGCGGCCCGCGTCGACGCCGACGGCGTCGTTCGACGGTGCGCCCACGAGGAGGTCCGACTTGGCGTCGCCGTTCACGTCGCCGAGGGCTGCCACCGAGCTCCCGAACCGCTCGCCGGCCTGCTGGCCGATCGACAGGGGCCCGATGGAGACCTCGACGAATAATCCACCGAGCATCACCGCGATGCGCCCGCGTCCGCCCGAGAACCCAGGCGAGCCCACGAGAGCCTCGGGCCGGCCGTCTCCGGTCACATCCCCCGCGTTCGCCACGGCGGCGCCGAACTCGGACGACGCGGTGGCCTCGACGACCGTGCCGAGCGTCGCGCCGTTCAGCCCCGTGCAGACACGGGCGTAGCCGCCGGCGGGGCTGGCGGTGAGGCGCTGCGGCGCTCCCACGACGAAGTCGTCCACCCCGTCGACGTTGAAGTCGTAGCCGAGGCTCGCCACCGATGCGCCGAGTTCGTCGCCCTCGCCATCGCCCCAGATCGTCCAGAGCGTCGAACCGTCGATGCCGGAGATGCAGCGCACGCTGCCGGCGTTCTCGTGGGTGACCGGCTGGAGGAGGACATAGAAGGTGTGGTCCGCCTGCGGCGACCCCACGAGGAAGTCGGCTCGGCCGTCGCCATTCACGTCGCCGATCGAGCAGAGCGCGCCGCCGAGGCGGTCGCCGTTCGTCGGCCCGTCGATCCCGAGGAGCTGTCCGAATCCGTTCCCCGAGAAGACGCGGACGTTCCCCTGCTCCGGGCCGAGGATCGCCGCGTCGGGGGAGCCGACGATCGGATCGGGCCTCCCGTCTCCGTTCACGTCGCCTCCGCCGCCGACGGCGGCGCCGAAGCGACCGTTCGGGTTCGTGCCGCTGAGCGTCGTGAGCAGAGCGTGGGTCAGCCCCGAGTAGACGAGCGCTCGGCCCACGGCTCCGGCGGCCGGATCGTCGGGCGCGCCGACGATCCAATCGGTGCGGCCGTCGAGGTTCACGTCGCCGAGCGACGCCACGGACCAGCCGAGGCTCTGGCCGGGCACTCCGCTCTTGCTCGTGAGCTGCGCCCCCGCGTTCCCTCCCGAGTGGACCGTCACGCGCCCGTTCCCGCTCGAGGCTCCCGGAGAGCCGACGACGAAGTCGCCGAATCCGTCGTTGTCGATGTTCGCGAGGGCTGCCACGGAGAAGCCGAACCGGTCTCCTCCGACGGCGCCGAGCCGCTCGTAGAGCTGCGGGTACGGGCTCGCTCCCGAGAAGACGTAGACGCGCCCGTTGTCGGCCGCGATCACGTCGGAGTCGGGTGCTCCGACGATCACGTCGGGGCTGAGATCGCCGTTCACGTCGAGCGCCCCGGCGACGCTCCACCCGCGGTGCTCGCCCGCCTGCGCCCCCGTGAACTCCTTCAGGAGCGTCCCCGTCACGGTGTAGACGTAGGCGCTCCCCGCGTCGGCGCCGCCCGTGTCGCGGAAGGGCGCGCCGACCACGATCCGCTTCGTCCCGAGGAAGGGCGCGCCTCCGTAGGCGACGGACCATCCGAATCGGTCGCCCGCCGCCACGCCGTTCAGCGTGAGGAGCGTGCTCCCGTTCGCGCCCGAGAGGATCTTCACGCGCCCCGAGTTGGCGCCGTTCGGATCGGCGTAGGGCGCGCCCACGACGAGATCGGAGCGCCCGTCGCCGTTCACGTCACCGACCGTCGCGATCGACTGGCCCAGCTGGTCGCCCGCCGCGTCGCCCACGGCCGTCCAGAGGAGCGCTCCCGTCGCGCCCGAGTAGCAGCGCACGCGCCCTTGGTCGACGGCGGCCGTGTCGTCGAAGGGGCTGCCGACGGCCACGTCGTCGCGGCCGTCGCCGTCGCAGTCGCCCGCGTTCGCGACGGCGTAGCCGAACTGACCGCCGAAGGAACCGCCGTTCAGGGTGAGGAGGTCCTGCTGGGCCGGGGCGGCGGGCGCCAGCGAGGCGAGGAGGAGCACAGCAGCCGGAAGCAGAGCGTGCGAGCGATGCATGGGGAGCTCGTGGAGGAGGACACCTCCTTCACCCCCGCTCCGCCCGGTTCGTTTCTCGCGCGGGGCGCGGCGCGCGCGCCTTTCAGCTCGGCGGCTGGATCGTGAGGTTCATCCCTCCCGAGGAGCTGAGCCCGTAGAGCGTCGGGAGGCAGATACCGGCCCAGAAGAAGATCGATTGCGTCGTGTAGGTCTTTCCGACGAGCAGCGGCTCGTTGGGGATCGGCGCCTGCACCTCGGCGAGGCCGCAGGGGCTCACGGGCAGGTCGAAGGCGAGCACCTCCGTCGCGCCGAGCAGGTCGACGAAGAGATCGAGGCCGAGACCGAAGGGGTCGGTGCCCCCGGGGCTCGACGCGTCGGCGACGAGGAGGAGCTGCACCGTCAGCTTCGGCGCGCGCGCCGAGTGGATCCGAAAGTCGACGCTCCCGATGCGGGGTGCGTCGCTCACGAAGATCGTGTGCGCGCCGTCGCAACCGTCGGCGCCGGCGCCGAAGGTCTCGACGCCCTCCGGCGCGAGCTCCGCGACGGCGATGCTGCCGCCGTTCGGCTGCACGGTGCTGTCCTCCGGGTCGAGGGCGTAGCAGCGGCGGATCGCGTCGCCGGGGCTCGCGAAGCCGGGAAGCTTGATTCCGCTCGAGAAGATGGCCGGGCCGCTGAACGCGACGGAGAGCGTCTCACCCGTCCGGCCGTTGAACAGCGCCGCGTAGTTCACGGGCGTGCCGGGCGGATCCTCGTGGCCGGGCGCGGTGGCGCAGAAGTCGTCGAAGCCGTCTCCATCCATGTCGCCGCAGTTCGTCACGTCGTGCCCGAGCTCGTCTCCCTCCAGCACGCCGACCTCCTCGATGAGCACGCTCGTGAAGTCGGTCCCGCTCCGCACCTCCACTTTGCCGCGATCGGTGAGCCCGCCCTGATCCCAGCCGGGAATGCCGATTCCGAGATCGCTCACTCCGCTGCAGTCGACGTCTCCGACGTCCGCGAGGCCCGTTCCGAGCTGGTCGCCGGGGTTCGCGCCGAGAACGGGATTCGGAAGGAACGTGAACGTCGTCGGAGAGAACGCCCACACGGCGCCGCGGCCGTTCCCGCCCGGGTAGCCGAGGAACGACGCGATGCATTCGTCGCGACCGTCCTCGTTCACGTCGATGGTGGCCACGCACCGCGAGAGCCTTTCCAGAGGGTTCCCGAACATGAACAGGAGGGGGTTGCCCGTCGCCCCGTCGTACATCTGGAGGTAGCCCGAGTCGACGCCGCTGAAGTTCGCGAGCGGAGCGATCGCGCCGTAGTCGGGGACGCCGTCCGCGTTCTGGTCGCCGCCGACGACGAGCTGGTCGCCCCATCCCGCCCCCGCCTCGCCGTAGACGACCGACCCGAGATCGACGGAGCCCGTCGCGGTCACGAGACGGACGTAGACCGTGCCGCCGACTCCGATTCCCGGCGCGCCGACGAGGAGGAGCACGCTCCCGGGCCCCACCGGCTCTCCCGCGAAGGCGAGCGAGCTGCCGAAGCCCGCGTTCGCAGGGTTGCCCGGCAGCGTGATCTCGTGGAGCTGCGTCATCGTGGCGCCGTCGAGGATCGCGACGCGGCCCGAGTCGCCGTTCGCGCCGGGGCAGCCCACGGCGACGTCGCACTCGCCGTCCCCGTCGAGGTCGGCGAGCGGCGCGAAGGAGGTGCCGCAGCGCTCGTTGGCCGCGAGCGGCTCGTAGGAGATGGAGTAGTCGATCGGCGGGAACTGCGCTTGGACGGACGGAGCCAGCGCGGCCGAGGACGCGAGCGATGCGAGGGCGAGAAGCGCGAACGTGCGGGGGCGCGGCATGGGCGGCTCCGTGGCTGCGAGGATCTGCAGGCACGAATCGGCACGCGTCCCCGCCGGGGACCCGAGAAACCTCCGTACGCCCCTACTCGGCGATCACCTCGTCCACGAACACCCAACACTTCGAGCCCGCGCCCGGATGCCACGGCGGGCAGGTGCCGCGGCTCGTCGCGACGATGCGCACGAAGCGCGCGCGGGCGCCGCCGGCGTCGGCGGCCACGTCGCGCACGAGCGGGCCGACCGTCTCTTCGTCGACGTCGCAGGGGATCGTGCCGAGGGAGCGGAACTCCCTGCCGTCGTCGGAGAGCGCGAACTCGACGGACGTCGGGAGCCAGATCCAGGAGCGCGTGTCCTGCAGGAACCCGGCCGCGACCCGCGCGAGCGCGCGCGACTCGCCGAGGTCGACGACGGCCTCGAAGGGAACGCCCTCGAAGCCCTGCCATCGCGCGAAGGACGACGGCTCGCCGCGCTGCGCGTCGAGGAGCGCGAGCCGCCCGCCGCCGGAGTACTGCGGCGCGTAGGCGTGCGCGTAGGAGACGGAGCGGTGCGCCGGCAGCCAGGCGAAGGCGGCCTCCTCGGCGAAGGAGGGTTCGCGCCCGGGCGCGTGGGCCACGGCGCGCAGCCGCAGCGATCGCTCGATGCGGATCGGCCCCTCGTAGACCGGTGACGCGTCCGTGGGAACCGTGCCGTCGAGCGTGGATCGGATCGTCGCGCCCGGCAGGTCGCTCCGCAGCGCCGCCTCCGTCGATCCGACGAAGACGCGCTCGGCGCTCACGATCCGCGGGTTCGGCGTGATCTCGACGCCGATCGCGCTGCGCGGGCGGTCCTCGGGGCGCGTGCCCCAGTCGCTCGGCGCGTCGCCCATCGTGAGCGCGAGCGTGCCGCCGCCCGCGATCTCCGCGTGCGCGAGCCACGCGCGCGTGATCGCCTTCCCGTTCCAAGTCGCCGACCGGACGTGGACGTTCTTCTCGGAGACTCCCTCGGCCCGGATCACGAGCGTGCGTCCGCCGCCGAGGCGCACGCGCGCCTCGGGGAAGAGCGGTGTGCCGATCAGCCAGGTCGGCTCCGCGGGGTCGGGCGCGTAGAGGCCGAGCGCCGCGAGCACGTGCCACGCCGACATCTGGCCGCAGTCGTCGTTGCCGCAGAGACCGTCGCGCCCCGTGCCGTAGAGGCGGCGGATCGCGGCGACGCGCTCCGCCACGCGGTCGGGCCGCCCCGCGTAGGCGTAGAGGAACGCGACTGCATGGCTCGGCTCGTTCCCGTGGGCGTACTGGCCGATCCGCCCCGTGATGTCGAGCTGCTCGCAGCCCGTCGTCTCCGAGGGCTCCGCGAAGAGCGCGTCGAGCCGCGCCGTGAACGGCTCCGGACCGCCGTGGGCCGCCATCAGCGACTCCACGTCGTGCGGCGCGAAGAAGGAGTACTGCCAGGCGTTCGCCTCCGTGTAGGCGGCGCTCACCTCGCGCGGGTCGAAGGGCTCGAGCCAGTCGCCGTTGCGACGCGCGCGGAAGAACCCGGTCTCCGGATCGAGGAGGTGCGCCCAGCCCTTCGCGCGTCGCGCGAACTCCGCGGCGACGTCCTCGCGCCCGAGGTCGCGCGCCATCCGCGCGATGCAGGCGTCGTCGTAGGCGTACTCGAGGGTCTTCGACACCGACTCGTTCTCCCGGTCCGACGGCACGTAGCCGAGCTCGCGGTACCAGCGGAGCCCCGCGAGGTCGCCGCGCGCGCTCGCGAGCATCGCGTCGAGGGCGCGATCGCCGTCGAAGGAGCGGTCGCCCTTCGCCCACGCGTCGGCGATCACCGGGATCGCGTGGTAGCCGATCATGCAATCGGTCTCGTTGCCGGCGAGGGACCAGACGGGGAGCCGGCCCGTCCGCTCGTGCCAGCGGAGCATCGACGCGACGAAGGCGGAGTTGCGCTCCGGCGCGACGAGGGAGAGCAGCGGGTGCAGCGCCCGGAACGTGTCCCACAGGGAGAAGACGTGGAAGTCGTCGGGCTCCCCCACGTCGCTCGCGAGGCAGGGCGCGAGGAACGCGTGGTAGAGCGCCGTCGCGAGGACGCGGGCGTCGTGCTCGCTCCCGCCGCGGACCTCGACGGGCGACAGCGCCTCGCGCCAGCGCGCCTCGGCGCGCGCGCGCACGCCGTCGAAGTCGAAGCCGGCGATCTCGGCGTCGAGGTTGCGGCGCGCGCCCTCGACGCTCCGGAACGAGATGCCCACCTTCACGAGCAGGCGGCCGTCCTCCGGCCGGTCGAAGCGCGCGAAGGCGACCACGTCGCGCCCGCGTCCTTCGCGCGCGCCCTCGCGCACCTCGCCGTCGACGCGCAGGCCGCTCTCGCGGACCGGCTCGCTGAAGCGCGCCACGAAGAACACCGTCTGATCGGCGGCCCAGCCGCGCGAGCGGCGGAAGCCCGTGATCTCGCGGTCGCCGATGATCTCGGCGGAGGCCTCGAGGGTCTGGTCCTGGATCCCGTGCCGCAGGTCGATCAGGACGTTCGGCTTCGACCCCGGAAGGAAGCGGTAGGAATGCATCCCGCAGCGCTCCGTCGCCGTCACCTCCGCGTCGATGCCGTGGTCCTCGAGGAGGACTCGGTACCAGCCGGGCGCCGCGCGCTCCGTGCCGGCTCGGAAGGCGGACCGATACCCGCTCGCCGGATCCTCCTCGGGACCCGGATCGAGCTGCAGCAGCCCCGTCGTCGGCACGAGCAACACGTCGCCGAGATCGCCGATGCCCGTGCCGCTCAAGTGCGTGTGCGAGAAGCCGAGGATCGTCCGGTGGCTCGCGTGGTAGCCGGAGCACGCATCCCACCCCTGCGTGCGCGTGTCGGGGGAGAGCTGCACCATCCCCCAGGGCACGCTCGCGCCGGGGAAGGTGTGCCCCGTGCCGTCGGTGCCGACGAAGGGATCGACGAGCGGGAAGAGATCGACGGGGGGATCCTGCGCGGGCGCGGACACCGGCGCGGCCGTCGCCGCGCTCTCCGCGGCCGGCCGCGGCGCGGGCTCGGCGGCGCAGGCGAGGAGGAGCGGGAGGACGAGAGCGGCGGGGGCGCGGCGGATCACGCCCGTATTCTGTCGGGGCGCGGCTTCGAAAACGCGCCGGGGCCTAGTCGCCATCCTCACCGCGGACGACGCATCGAGCCAATGGACCAGCGTCCGACGGGCAGCACGCCAGGAACGCAACGACCATGCGCAGAACACCGAGAACTCGTCGAAAGGTCGGCGCCAAGGACGAGCTCGCGCGCGAGTACCGCTTCGACTACGGCAAGTCGCGGGCGAACCGCTTCGCACGCCGCGTCCCGCGCGACCCGGTGGTGGTCGTCCTCGATTCCGACGTGGCGAAGGTGTTTCGAGATCCCGAGCGGGTGAACGCCTTCCTGCGCGCGGCCATCGCGGTCATCGACGAGCGCCGGCGGCACCGAGCCGGCTGAGCTGCTCAACCGCGCCGCGGCGCGAAGCGGTGGCCCGACCACGTCGCGTCGATCGCGCAGACCTTGAAGTCGACGAGTCCGGCCGCGAGACCGGCCGCGCGGACGGCGTCCTCGGAGAGATCGGTCGCGACGCCGGAACTCTTCTTCGGCCAGGCGAGCCAGAGACCCGCCCCCGCGCCGCAACGGCGCGCGAGCGCCGGGAGCTGCTTTCGCAGCTCCGCCCGGGAGCGCACGAACGCGACGATCAGGTCGGCCTCGCCGCGAAGGCCGGCGCGGAGACACGCGCCCTCGGGGAGCGCGCCGAGGGTCTTTTCGAAGTCCGCCGGCGCGCCGACGAGCGCCACCGTCGCCCCCGGCTTCATGCCGAGCTTCTTCGGGAGCGGCGTTCCCGAATAGCCGGCGGGCGCGGGCCCTGTCTGCCCGTGGCGGAAGTCATCCGAGCTGCGCGCGGGCCTCATCGCTCGGCGCGGCGTTGCGCGTCCTCACCGTAACCTCTCGCTACGCTTGCGGCGCGCGCCTTGCGCCGAACGACGATTCCTCGCGCTCGCTCTGCGGAGCACTTCCACCACGGGCAGCTACCGCGCGCCGAGGGCATCCTTCTCCCGCAGCAGGAGCTCGGTCACGGCGCGCGCGTCGTCGAGGGTCGCGCGGAGCGCCGCGCCTCCGCCGAGCACCGCCTCCGCGAAGTGGCGCACCTCGGCGTCGTAGCCGCTCCCCGCGGCGATCGCGATCGGCTCGATCCGTCCCTCGCGATGCACCTGCAGCCGCGGCTCGCGCAGCGAGTCGTAGTCGGCCGTCGCCCGCTCGAAGACCGCGACGAACTGCATGCGGAACGGGAAGCCCGCTGCGTGGTCCCAGCCGCCCTCGGCGACGACGTGGGCGGGCCCGCCGCGGAACCGGTAGAGCGTCGTCAGGTGGTCGGCGCTGCCTGCACTCGCGACGGAGACCGGGTCGCCGAAGCACCAGCGCACGAAGTCGGCGTCGTGGAGGTGCAGGTCGAAGAGCGCGCCGCCGGTGCGCGCCGCGTCGCGATAGAACTCCGGCGACCAATCGGGCGGCGACGCGAGGCGCCGGAGGACGAGGCTCCGCACGGCGCCGAGGGAGCCGTCGGCGATCCGGTCGTGGAGCCAGTCCCAGCCGGGCCAGAAGCGCATGCAGAAGGCCGGCATGCAGAGCCGTCCCTCGGCGCGCGCGGCCGCCGCGATGCGGTCGACGCCGGCGACGTCGAGCGCGACGGGCTTCTCGACGAGCACGTGCTTCCCGGCGCGCAGCGCCGCTTCCGCGATCTCGACGTGCGTGTCCGTCGGCGTGCAGACGCTCACGACGTGGACGGCCTCGTCGGCGAGGCACGCGGGCGCCTCGCGGTAGACGCGCGTCGCCGCCGGATCGAAGAGCGGGCCGTCGCCCGCGCCGACGGCGAGGTTCCCCGCCCGCGCCGGCAGCGCCGCCGCCTCGCCTCGCGCGTCGCAGACGGCCACGACGCGGAGCGGGATCCCCGCCTCCGCGGCCGCGCCCCACGCACCGAGGTGGGCCCGGCCCATGAAGCCGAGGCCGATCACGCCGACTCCGAGCGGCGGGCGCGGCGGCGCGTGCGTCACGGCTGCTCCGTGCCGGAGGTCTCGCGCTCCACGAGCACGCGCGCCGTCCGGATGTCGTCGAGGCGCGCCGCGCCGGCCTCGCGCTCGATCATGAGGTCGAGGCCGGGGCGCAGCGCGTCCATGCGGCGCAGCAGCTCGGGCCAGCGGGCGGCGCCCGTGCCGACCGGCACCTCGGTCCCCCAGGCGCCCTTCGTCACCGGCGGCCGCGCGTCCTTCACGTGCGCCTGGAGCACACGGGGCGCGAGCGCCTCGAAGGCGGCGACGGGGTCGCCCATGCCGTAGAGGATCATGTTGGCGGGATCGAAGTTCACGCCGACGTCGGGGCGGCCGAGGTCGCGCAGCGCCTCCAGCAGCGTCGCGGCGTGCTCCTGCCCCGTCTCCAGCGCGACGCGCACGCCGTACTCGGCGAAGGCCGTCGCCACCTGGGCGAGCCGCGCCAGCAGACGCGGGCGCTCGGGGTCGTGCGCGTCGTGCGGCAGGAACCCCGCGTGGAACGAGACGAGGGAGAGGCCCAGGCGCCGCGCGAGCGCCGCGTTCGCGCGCGCCGCCTGGAGGTTCGCGTCCCAGGTCTCGTCGGGGCGGAGCCCGCCGGTGCGGCGGATCGACTCGAGCGTCGTGTAGTCCTCGCCCTCCATGGCCATCATCCCGGAGGCGATGCCGATCCCCGCGTCGCGCAGGCGCGCCGACGTCTCCTCCTCGTCCCAGGCGCCCGTGCGCATCGGATCGAGAGCGAGCTGCACCCAGCGCACGCCCGCCGCCGACGCCTTCTCGGCGAGGTCGCGCGGCGACGACGGCGCGAGCGACCAGGAGCAGACGCCGAGTCGGCCGGTCACGCGGCGGCCTCCGCCGCCTGCAGCGCGCGGCTCTTCCCGCCGGGATAGAAGAGGACGATCGCCACGAGGCACGCGACGCAGCCCCACATCGGCAGCCCGAAGAGCGTGCGGTAGTCGAAGCCCTGGGCGCCCTCGAGCTTCGTCATCTGGCCGATCCTCCCGGCGATCAGGTTGCCCACGATGATCCCGAGCCCCACGACCACGAGGTTGTAGAGACCCTGGGCGCTCCCGCGCACGTCCGCCGTCGTCTCCTCGTCGACGATCATGAAGGCGAGGAAGATGAAGCAGGCGAAGACGGGGCCGTGGAGCGCGACGCCGGTGAGGATCGCCGCCTGGGAGTCGCCGTAGGCGAAGAGCGCGAAGCGCGCGATGTAGGCGAGGAGCCCCACGATCAGCAGCGTCTTCCGCGCGAAGCGCCGCGCGACGAAGGGCACGGCAGCGATGCAGAAGATCTCCGAGATCTGCCCGATCGTCATGAGGCCGCCGCCGCCGACGCCGAAGATCTGGTTGAAGAAGTCGGACTCCATCTCCCGGTACGCGAGGAAGCCCGCCGTGTGCACGAAGTAGAACTGGTGCGCGCAGCTCACGGGGAGCGAGACGCAGAAGAGCGTGAGGAGCGGCTGCTTGCGGATCGCTCGGAGCGCCTCGCCGGGAGCGAAGGGAGACGAGCCGCGCCGCGGCGGCGTGTGCGGGAGCGTGAAGCTGAAGACGCCGAGGATCGCACCGAGGATCGCCGAGAGGCGGAACGCGTCGACCATGCCGGCGAGCTGCGCCTGACGGATGAGCTCCGGCGTCGACTCGGCGGCCGACGGCGTGTGGTAGCGCAGCAGCCACTGGCCCATGCCGATCCCGACGGCGATCCAACCCACCGTGCCCCAGAGGCGCACCTTCCCGAAGTCGCGCACGCGGTCCGGCAGGTGGTGGAACGCGAGCGCGTTCGTGAGCGGCATCGTCGGCGCGTAGAGGATCGAGTAGAGCACCGAGAAGAGGACGAGCCCCCCGTAGGTGTCGATCGTCCCGAGCTGCCAGACGAGGACGGCGCCGAGCAGGTGGCTCACGCCGACGAACTTCTCGATCGCCATGTAGCGGTCGACGATCTGCCCCGCCACGAAGGGCGCCACGACGGCGCCGATCGCGCCGTAGGAGAAGAGGAGCCCCGCGTCGTCCGGACCGATGTGGCGGTAGTCCGTGAGGAACTGGAAGAAGAGCGGAAGCCACGCCCCCCAGATGGCGTACTGGAGGAACATCATCGCGGAGAGCCGCGGGAACAGGAGCGCCGGACGGGACGTGGGTTCGCTCAAGCGGGGTTCTCGCGAAGGGGTGGCGCGGGAGTCTAGCGGAATGGGGTCAGACCCCTTTTCCGTCTCGCGCCGCGCGCGCGCGGCGCGAGACGAAAAAGGGGTCTGACCCCATTCCGCGGCGAATCTCCATCAACGCAGCAGCTCGACGACCTTCGCGCGTCCGCGCTCGCGCGCCACGTCGAGGGCCGTGCGGCGCTTCCCGTCACGGGCCTTCCGGTCGGCGCCGGCAGCGAGGCAGGCCGTGACGAGGCGCACGCTCCCGCGGGACGCGGCCTGGTGGAGCGCCGTCCAGCCGTGCTTGTCGGCGACATTCGGGGAGGCGCCGTGCGCGAGGAGCCACTCGGCCGGCTGCGCCTGTCCCCAGCGCACGAGGTCGTTCAGCAGCGGGCGATCGCCGTGGGTCGCGGCGTCCGGGTCCGCGCCGTGGCGCAGCGCGATCTCCGAGAGGTCCGCGTGGCCCGCCCAGGCCGTCGAGGGCAGCGCCGCCGTGGCGTCGGCGCCGTGCGCGAGCAGCAGATCCAGCATCGGACCGTTCCCGGCGTTCGCCGCGAAGTACGCGACGTCCACCTCGTCGCCGAATCCGCGGACGCGCGCGTTCGCGTCGGCGCCCGCGCCCAGGAGCTTCGACGCGCAGGCGAGCAGCCCCCGCGCCGCCTTCGGATCGTCACGGCCGACGCGCGACCCGGCGGCGCAGGCGAGCGCCGTGAGGCCGCCGTCGTCCCGGGCCGCCGCGAGCTTCGCGTCCTTCGCGACGAGCCGCGCCACGCGCTTGGCGTCGCCGAGCGCCGCGGCCGCGAAGACGTCGTCCGCGCGCACGCCCGCGCGCAGCCGCTCGACGAAGTCGCCGACGCCCGTGAAGGCCGCGATCACGATCGCGCGGGCCGGAGGGAAGGCGCCGAGGGCGTCGGGGTCGGCGCCCGCCGCGAGGAGCGCGTCGAGGCAGGCGAGCCGCTCCCGCAGGGAGCCTTCGCCCTCCTCGCCGATCTTCTCCTGGATCAGGGCGTGCATCGGCCGGTAGCCGCGCCAGAGACCGTTCGGATCGGCGCCGGCCGCGAGAAGCACCGCGAGCCCCTCGGTCCAGCCGACGCGCGCCGCCTCCAGGATCGCCCGCGGCCCGCGCCCGTCGTCGGGACGCTGCGCGAGAGCGCGCCGCAGGCCGGGGAGATCCCGCGCGCGCACGACGAGGTGCGTCGCGCCCGGCCGGTCCTCGCAGCAGCCGTGCACATGCACGTGCTCGGGCTCGGGAGCCTCCGCGTCGGGACGTTCCATCCGGAGAGCCTACCGGCCGCCCCTTCCCGGCGGCCCGTTCCCGCGGTTCGATGGCGTCATGCATCGGACGCTCGCTGGTCTCGTCGCCGCCACCCTCGCCGCCGGCTGCGGCTCGCCCGCCCCCGAGCGCGGCTCCGATCCCGAGGCGGGCTTCGTCGCGCTCTTCGACGGCCGCACGCTCGACGGCTGGGTGTACGGGACCCAGGGAGGCAAGGAGCATCGGCGCGGCCACGGCTACCAGGTGGCCGACGGGGTCCTCTTCTGCACCGCCGCCGACGGAGGGAATCTCTTCACCGCGCGCGAGTACGGAGACTTCATCCTGCGCTTCGAGTTCCGGCTCTCGGAGAACGCGAACAACGGCATCGGCATCCGCGCGCCGCTGGAGGGCGATGCGGCCTACGCCGGCATGGAGATCCAGGTGCTCGACGACTCGGGCTCCGAGTACCGGACGCTCCGGCCCTGGCAGTACCACGGCTCGATCTACGGCGTCGTCGCCGCGCGCCGCGGCGCGCAGCGCCCCGTCGGCGAGTGGAACGAGCAGGAGATCACCGCACGCGGCCGGCGCATCACCGTCGTGCTGAACGGCACGACGATCGTCGACGCCGACCTGGACGCCGTGCGCGACCCACAAGTCCTCGCGAAGCATCCGGGCCTCGCCCGCGCGCGCGGCCACATCGGCTTCCTCGGCCACGGCACGCGCGTCGAGTTCCGCAACGTCCGGCTGCGCGAACTCTGAAGTGGAGTCTCCTCACCCCACCGCCGCTACGATCCCCGCCACCTCGCGGGCGAGCGCCTCGCGGTCGGCCGTGAGCACCTCGTGGCGCTTCACGATCGGCACGCCGCCGACGGCCGCCGCCTCGACGCTCCAGGGTCCGAAGGCGCCGAGGAGGAAGGCCCGCAGGCAGCCGTCGTCGAGCCGCGCCGGCATCTCGTAGTCGAGGAAGACCACGTCGAACCAGGCGCCGCGCAGGAGAGAGCCGAAGGGCGTGCCGAAGGCCGAGCCGAGCGCCGCGTAGGTCGCGGCGAGAGCGCGAAGACCGAGGCCCGACTCCCGCGCCTCGAGGGCGCGCAGCAGCGCCCACGCGTCGGGCGTCTCACCGCCGCAGGCGAGCCAGGCGCCCTCGGGGATCGCCGCGCCGCGCGTCGCCGCCTCGAGGCTCGCGCGCGCCGCGGGCCCATCGACGCGCCGAACGAGCGCGTGCTCCCGCAGCTCGGCGTCGAGCGCCGCCGCCTCCGCGTCCCCCGCCGCCGGCGCCCATTCGAGGGCGCCGCGCAGGCCGACCTCCAAGAACGCCTCGACGCTCGCGCGCGCGCGCGTTCCCGACGCGCCGCGCAGGTCGAGGATCGGATGGAGCACGCCCGCCGCGGCGCACTCGACCAGCGTCTGCATCGCGAGCGCGCGCTGCTCCTCCGCCGGCAGCGCCTCCAGGACCGGCCGGGCGGCCGCCCGCCGTCCCTCCGGCAGCGCGCGCGCCGCCATGCGGAGCGGGTCGACGCCCGCGAGCGCCATCCCCGGCAGCACGAGCTTCCCCCACACCTCGAGCACCTCCTCGCCTCGCTCGACGGCGCTCGCCGGGCCGGTCCACGCGATGCGTCCCTGCACGGCGCGGAGATGTCCCGCGAACACCGACGGCGGCGCGAGCGAGACGAAGCACCCGTCCTTCAGGTGCATGCGCTTCGCCGCGCGGATCGTGTGGATCGGGTCCATGTCCCCTCAGGTCGACGCGATCCGCATGCCGGTCACGATCCCGGCGGCGAGGAAGGCCACCACCAGGAGCGCCGCGAGGGCGAAGCCATGGCGTCCGCGCACGAGGAACGTCACGGCGAGCACGACCATCCGCAGGATGGGAGTCGCCGTGAGGAGGAGGCATCCGATCGACGCCCAGGCCATGGGGTCGAGGTGCAGGAAATGGTCGAGCTGGAGCGGCGGATCGCCGACGACCGGCTCCATCGGATGCTCGACGATCGCGAGGCGCGCCAGCGCGCTCAGCATGAGCATCGCGGCGGCGACGACGCCGGCGAGGTTCACGAGCGAGGCAACGCGGCTCTCGTCGCGCCGCGAGCGCCGGCGCGCGACGCGCTCCGCCGGATAGTCCGGGCCGGGGACGGGGCCGGGCGCCTGTCTCATTCGAAGGCCTTGCGCACCATCTGCAGCGCGAGCCCGAAGAGGAGGAACGAGAAGACGCGCCGGAGCGCCGCGCCGTGGAGCCGCTTCGCGATGGCCGAGCCGAGGAACGACCCGACGAGCGCCCCCAGCACGACGGCCGCCGTCTGCAGCGGCTGCACGTGGCCGCGCCCGAAGTAGATCGGCATCGTCGAGGCCGCCGTGAACCCCATGAGAAAGTTGCTCGTCGCCGTCGCGGCGCGGATCGGCACGCCGGCGACGACGTTCATGGCCGGCACCTGGAAGATCCCGCCGCCCACGCCGAGGAGACCCGACATCGCGCCGGCGGCGCCGGAGACGGCGAAGACCGTCGGGAATCGCTTCACGCGGTAGATCACGCGCTCGTCGGTCTTCGGGTCGCGGAAGGCGCCGTCGAGAAGACCGGCCGAATCGTCGGGCTCCGGCTCCTCGCCGTCGCCCTCGGGCTCCGCCGCCTCCAGCACCGCGGCCGCGCGCTCGCGCCGCCACATGAGGACCGACGTGAGCGTGAGCACCACGGCGAACAGCCCGTAGAGGAACGCCACGTGCACCTTGCTCGAGAGCACGGCGTTCAGGAGCGCCACGCCCACGGCGGGGATCGCGAGGAGCACGCCGAGCCGCGGGTTCACGAAGCGTTCCTTGCCCGTGGCCGCCGCCGTGCCGCAGGCCGTCGCGATCACGGCGAGGAGGCTCGTCGCCCGCGCCTGCTCGAAGCCGAAGCCGTAGAGCGACGTGAGCACGGGGATCACGATCATCCCGCCGCCCACGCCGAGCATCGACCCGACGGTGCCGGTGGCGAGACCGGCGCACATCAGCAGGAACGCGGTCGTGAAGTCCATCGACGCACCGGGGCAGCGGCGCGCGCCGCCCCTGGCGGGCTGTCAGGCCCGCGCCCGCGCGCGCGCGGGCTTCGGCCGTCCGCGCGACAGCATCTGGCTCGAGGAGTAGGTGCGCGTTCCGCCGGCGATCAGCACCTCCACGCTGGCCGCCTCGGCGGCCGCGCGCTCGGGGAACTGCTTCGCCGCCGTGTCGCGCCCACGCGCGACGACGTCGGGTCTCAGCTCCTTCAGGAGGGCGCTCGCGTCGGCCGCGTCGAAGACCGTGACGTAGTCGACGGTCGACAGCGCGAGGAGCACCTCCGCGCGCTCCGCCGCTCCGAGGAGCGGCCTCCCGGCGCCCTTCGCCTTGCGCGCGGCGGTATCCGACTGGATCGCGACGACGAGGTAGTCGCCACGGCTGCGCGCGTCGGCGAGGAATCGGACGTGCCCCGGGTGGAGCAGGTCGAAGACGCCCACGGCCATCACGATGCGTTTTCCCTGGGATCGCAGACCCGCCACGATGGGGGCGAAGGTCCGCACGTTCTTCTGGAAGCGTTCCAACTCACCGCTCCGGTTTCGGGGTTTCGTCTCGGTGGAGCTCGAGAATGCGCTGGATCGTCCCGGTCGTCGACCGGCCCGGCTCCAGCTCCATGAGGAGGACGCGGCCGCCGTGGGACTCGACCCACTCGCGGCCGACGACGCCCTTGTCGGCCCAGTCCTCGCCCTTCACGAGGACGTTCGGGGTCACCCGCTGCACGAGCGCGAGGGGCGTGTCCTCGCCGAAGGCCACGACGCAATCCACCACCTCGAGACCCGCCAGCAGCGCCAGGCGGTCGCCGATCGGATGGACGGGTCGCCGCGGCCCCTTGATGCGCCGCACGCTCTCGTCGTCGTTCACGCCGACGATCAGGTAGTCGCCCGACGCGCGCGCCGCGCGCAGGTACTTCAGGTGTCCGGCGTGGAGGATGTCGAAGACGCCGTTCGTGAAGACGACGATCCGCCCGGAGGCCTTGAGGTCGCTCACGAGGCGATCGAGCTCCTCCGGCGTGCGGATGATCTTCCCGCGGCGCTCCTCGTGCTGTGCGAGGGCGTCGAGCACCTCCTCGCGACGCACCGTCGCCGTGCCGAGCTTCGCCACGACGATGCCGGCCGCGACGTTCGCGAGGCGCACGGAGTCCTCGAGGGAGAGGCCCGCCGCGAGGTGCAGCCCCAGGTGCGCGATCACCGTGTCGCCGGCGCCCGTCACGTCGTAGACCTGCCGCGCGTGCGTCGGGATCACGTGCGGGCGGCGCTCCTTGCCGTCCATGAAGAAGACGCCGTCCTTGCCGAGCGTCACGACGGCCGCCTCCAGCTCGCACAGGGAGAGGAGCTTCTCGCCGACGCGCACCAGGTCCTCGACGAGGGGCGTGCCCGCCGGCGTGGCGCGGATCGGCACGCCCGTCGCCTGCTCCGCCTCGGAGCGGTTCGGCGTCACGATGGACGCTCCGCGGTAGCGCGAGTAGTCGGCTCCCTTCGGATCGACGAGCACGCGGCGACCCGCGCGCCGCGCCGCGTCGACCACGGCGGCGACGAGGTCTCCCGTGAGGACGCCCTTGCCGTAGTCCGAGAGGATCACGAGATCGAAATCGGAGACGTGCTCGCGGATGAACTTCACCGCGTGCACCGCGATCTCGCCGGCGATCGGCGTGCGGTCCTCGCGGTCGACGCGCAGCATCTGCTGCGGGCCCGCGAGGTGGCGCGACTTGATCGTCGTCGGCCGCGTCTTCGCCGTGACGACCGGCGACGTGTCGATGCCGGCGTTGCGCAGGAGGTCGAGGAGCTTGTTGCCGGCGGAGTCGTTGCCGACCGCGCCGAGCACGCTCGCGCGCCCGCCCATGGCGCCGACGTTCGCGGCGACGTTGCCCGCGCCGCCGAGCTTCAGGTCCTCGCGGCGGACCTCCAGCACGGGGATCGGCGCCTCCGGCGAGATGCGCTGCACGTCGCCGAGCACGTACTCGTCGAGGATCAGATCTCCGACGATCAGGATCCGCGGGGACCCGTGCGCGAGGACGCGCTCCGAGAGCGAAGTCATGGGGGTGGCGCATTCTGCCCGGGGAGGCGGGCTTTTCGAGGATCGGCCGCGGCGGCGCGGAGCCGAGCGGTCGACGGATCGGCGCGGGACCTCGAGCGCGTCGTTCCGGGAGCGGCTCGCGGATCGGGTCCCGGGAAAGGGGTCTGACCCCATTCCCGGGTGAACCCACTGGCCCGAGCGACAGGCTCTCAGCCGCCCGCCGCCGCGCCCCCCAGCGCCGCCCGCAGCCGCGCGCGCAGCCACTCCTCTCCCACGACGACGCGCCACTCGACCTTCAGCACCCAGCCGTCGATCACGCCGAGGCGGCGGAGCTTCGGAGCGTCCTTCTCCGTCACGAGCCAGAGCGCGCCCGCCGCGCCGTCGCGCAGGTCGGGGAGGTCGGCCGGCGAGTAGCGGTGGTGGTCGCGGAACGCGCGGTGCTCGAGGACGCGCGCGCCGAGCTGCTCGACGGTCGCGCGGAAGCTCCCCGGATGCGCCACGGCCGAGAGCAGCCGCACGTCGCGGCCCAGCAGGTCCTCCGTCGCGAGCGCCGGGCGCGCGCCGTCGAGCGGCACGACCTCCGCCGGCGCATGCACCGCCTCGACGCGCGGACCCGCCCACCCGAGCGCGGAGATCCGTTCCCAGAGCCGCTCGCGGACGGCCGCCGGAGCCTGGTCGGCGCGCGTCATCACGACGGCGCCGGCGCGCCGCAGCCCCGACGCCGGCTCGCGCAGGAGACCTCGCGGCAGGCACGCGCCGCCGCCGAAGGGGTCGGTCGCGTCGACGAGCAGCAGATCGAGATCGCGCGCGACGCGCCGGTGCTGGAACGCATCGTCCAGGAGGACCCCGCGGATCTCCGGATGCTCGCGGAGCAGCTCCCGCGCGACGCGCACGCGGTCGGCGCCGACGCCGATCGGCGCGCCGAGACGTCGCGCGCGCACCATCTCCACCTCGTCGTTCACTCCGCCCTCGCCGCCGTAGCCGCGCGTCACGAGGCCGAGGGGGCACCCGATCGTCCGCGCCGCGTCGAGGACCCAGAGCGTGCAGGGCGTCTTCCCCGTGCCGCCGGCCGTGAGGTTCCCCACGGAGACCACGGGGACGCCGAGCCGCACCACGGGCACGAGGCCGCGGTCGTAGGCGAAGCGGCGCGCGAGTGCGACGGCGGCCCAGCCCCAGGAGAGCGGCGTCAGCGCCGCGCGCGCGAGTGCCGCGCCCGCGCCGCCGCTCGCGTCGGACCGCATCCAGTCCGGGCCGGGGAGCCGTGCCTCGCGCGGATCGCCGGCGCCGGAGCCGGTCGCGACGTCGCTCACCGCACGGGAGCCTTTCCGGACACGCTGCCGGCCACGCGCTCCTCGGCGGCGCTCGGCGCGACGGCGCCGCGCTCGCCACCGGCGGCCGGCCCCGGAGCACCCTCGGCCGACGCGTCGACCCAGCCGCGCTCGGAGCGCAGGAGCCGGCGCACCGGATCCCACACGCGGTCGACTCCGAGCATCACCGTGCGCGTCGCCGAGTCGAAGCTCGACGGACGCCGCACGACGAGGAGCACCCGATCGCCGTGACGCAGGGCGCCGAGGGCGCGCCAGAGATCGTCGACGCCGCCGAGCGGCCGCCCGCCGGCCGTGAGCACGACGTCGTCGCGACGCAGGTCGGCGCCTTCGGCCGCGGAGCCGGGCGCCACGTCGGCGACGAAGACGCCGGCCCGCGGGAGATCGGTGCGCGATCGGATCTCGTAGGCCACGTCGTGGAAGCCGGCGCCGCCGAAGAGCACCAGCCGGTCGACCACGTCGGCGCCGAGGTCGGCGACGGGGAGCGCGAGCGTCGCGACGCCGCCCCCCCGCGCGACGACGACCTGGACGGTCGTGCCGACGCGCTCGTTCAGGAGACGCTCGACGCGGCGCATCGATCCCGCGGGGACGCCGCCGATGGCGAGCACCACCTCGCCGGGGACGACCGCTCCCTCCGCGGGAGAGCCCGGGACGACGCCCTCGACGAGCGCCGGGACGTCCTCCTCCTGCACGGAGGCGGGCAGGCCCGCGGGCCGCGCGGCGAGATCCGAGGCGACCGTCGCCTCGTCGAGGTCGGCGCGACGCAGCCGGAGCCCGAGGGTGCCGCGCGCGGGGCGGCGACCCTCCCGCAGGGCAGCGAGCGCCTCGGCGACGTAGTCGCCGGGGATCGCGTAGGAGGTGCGCGTGTCGTGCGCGGTCTGCAGGCCGATGGCGGCGCCGCTCCCGTCGAGGAGCGGCGAGCCCGAGGATCCGCCGGAGGAGGCGATCGCCGTCTGGAGGTACGGCACTCCCGGATCCTCGTCCCAGGCGGCCTCCAGGTTCGAGACGATGCCGCCGAGCACCGTCGCCGCGAGGCCGCCGTTGTTGCCGATCATGCGCACGGCCTCGCCGATCGCCGGCGTCCGCGCCGAGAGCGGGATCGGCACGATGCCGTCGGGCGCGGCGCTCCGGTCGAACCAGAGGAACGCGAAGTCGTGGAGCGGGTCGGCGTGGAGACGCCACGCGGGCGCCGTGCGTCCGTCGAAGAAGCGGAGCTCGCAGTCCGGAACGACCCCGTCGCCGGCCACGTGGCGGTTCGTGGCGACGAGCCCGCGCTCGCCCTCGAGCGCCACGACGAAACCCGTGCCCTCGAAGGGGCCCACCTCGTCGCGCCCGACGGCCACGCGGATGCGCGAGCGGATCGAGACGACGGCCGGGAGCGTCCGGTCGACGACGGCGGGCCAGGGGTCGGGACGCGGCGCGGCGGACGCGGGCGTCGCCGGCGCCTGGAGGAGGGCCGAGAGCACGAGGGCGAGGGCCGTCATCGCGGAAGGGTAGCAATCCGAGCCAGGCGGCCCTCAAGGCCCATCGAGCCGGACTCCGAAAGACGGAGGAGACGAGCCCCCGGGATGCCTTCCCCTCCCGCACCGGATCCGGCCCTCCCCGCCGGTCCTCCGCCGCCCGCCGCGCCCGCGGCGCGCTTCACGACGATCGTCGTCGTGGGCTACCGCTCCGCCGACACGATCGGCGCCTGCCTCGAGTCGGTCGCGCGCTGCACGCCGGAGCCGCACGAGGTGGTCTTCGTCGACAACGCCTCCGAGGACGGCGGCGCCGAGCGCGCGCGGACGCTCGGCGCGCGCGTACTCCGCAACGCGTCGAACCTCGGTTTCTCCGTCGCGTGCAACCAGGGCATCGAGGCCACGGCGGCGGCGCGCTCGCGCGACGACTGCGTCGTGCTCCTGAATCCCGACACGATCGTGACTCCGGGCTGGCTCGGCGCGCTGCTGGCGCCGCTCCGCGGCGACGTGGCGGCGACGGGCCCGCTCTCCACCTACGTGGCGGCCGATCAGCGCGTCGCGCTCCACGCCGGACGCATCCCCGGCACACCGCCCCGCGATCCGATCGCGCTCGCCGCGGCGCTCGCTCGGCACAACGCGGGACGCACCGTCGAGACGCGGCTCCTGATCGGCTTCTGCCTCGCGCTGCGGCGCGACCTGCTGGCGCGGCACGGCGGCCTCGACCCGCGGCTCTTCCTCGGGAACGACGACCTCGAGTACAGCCACCGCATGCGCCGGCTCGGCTACCGGCTCCTCGTCGCGACCGACTCCTTCGTGCTCCACGAGGGGCAGCGGTCGTTCCGGTCGCTGCCGTCGGCGGAGCGCGAGCGCCTCGTGCAGGAATCGACGGACGCGCTCCAGGCGAAGCTCGAGGACGAGTACGGCGAGGGGCGCGTGCCGCCGCCGGAGCAGCTCTGGGGCATCGAGTGGTTCCGGCCGCGGCGCCGGGAGCTCGTCTCCATCGTGATCCCCGCCTGGAACAACGCGCGGCTCACCCGCACCTGCCTCGGCGCGATCGAGCGCTACACGGCCCATCCCCACGAGGTGATCGTCGTCGACAACGGCTCGACGGACGAGACGCCCGGGATGCTGGCGTCGATGCCGGGCGTGCGCACGATCCGCAACGAGACCAACCGCGGCTACGCGGCGGCGACGAACCAGGGGCTGCGCGCCGCGCGCGGCCGCCACTTCGTCCTGCTGAACAACGACGTCGTGGTGACGCCGGGCTGGCTCGAGACGCTCCTCGAGCACGTGCGCCTCGATCCCCGCATCGGGATCCTCGGGCCGCGCACCAACTTCGCGAGCGGGCCGCAGCTCGTCCCGAAGGTCGGCTACGGGAGCCTCGACGGTCTCGAGGCCTACGCGCGCGACTTCGCGAAGGCGAACAAGGGTCTCCGCATGGTGTTCCCGCGCGTGACGGGCCTCTGCATGCTCGTGACCGGTCGCTGCCGCGAGGCCGTGGGCCTCCTCGACGAGCGCTTCGGCCTCGGCAACTTCGAGGACGACGACTACTGCCTCCGCGCGATCCAGGCGGGCTTCCAGTGCGCCATCGCGGGCGACGTGTTCGTCCACCACTTCGGGTCGCAGACCTTCAAGCAGATGAAGGTCGACTACGCCGGCTTGCTGGCGGAGAACCGCGCGAAGTTCATGGAGAAGTGGAAGGACCTGCTTCCCGCCGGGACGCAGGCGCGCTGAGGGGGACGGGCGGCGGACTCAGCGAGCGGTCGAGGGTCGCTGCGCCGCATCGGGCCCCTGCGCAGCCTTGTCGGCCAGGCGCTGGAGAACCGGATCCTCGAATCGACGGTGCCGAATCCATCGGACGATCTCGTCGTAACTCTTCCCGGCGATCTGCGCACTCACGCGATCGCGCGTCTTCCGCATGTGCTGGACACAATCGAAGCTCTTCGAAGAACGTTCACTCATCTGCTTGGACCTCCCGCGGAGATCGGATCTCGCCCCGCTCGAACGCGACGAGCAATCGGCGCGAAGGCTCCCGGAACTCGTCGTCTTCGCAGCCGCCAAGGACCGACGTGTCCGTGTAGACCCGAGGCTTCGTTGGGGAATCCTATCCGCAGTCGTCACGACGAGCCGCAGCCCGATCGAGCCTCGGGTCTCGTGACCTTCGAGCGCATTCGGCAGATCCTCGTCGAGCGGACTCCGACCGCTCGGTCTCAGAGGTCGTGAAAGAATCGGCGCCGGGCTTCAGCCGGCTGCGAGCGGCTGCGGCTTCGTCGCTCCTCCTCCGCAACTCTTCTCGATTTGCGTCTCGTCGCTTCTTGCCTCGCTCGCTCTCGCTCGGCCTCGGGCCAGCGGCGGCGAGTCTTTCACAACCTCTCACCCCTCGTAGCGGCGCGCGCTCAGGATCCACGGAAGCACGACGAGGAACCGGATCTCGACGATCGGCGAGATCGGGAACGTCTCGAGCTTCCAGCCGGTCTCATCTGCTCGGAACTCGAGCCTCCAGTCCTTCGCCCGCCCTTCCGGCACCGTCCGCAGCGTGACGGGGATCTCGCCCGTCGCCTCGAGATCACCGACGAAGTGCCACCACCCCACATTCAGGATGTGGTCGTCTTCGGCGGACGGAGCATCCCAGACCTCCGCTTCCTTCCAAGGATCGACGCCGACCTCCGCGAGGAACCCGCGGAGCTCCGGCGGGAACTCGAGCGTCCTCTGCGCGACGAAGTTGCGGCAGGGTGCGCAGGTGCATCCCTCGGCTCCGAGCCGATCGCTCAGCGCATAGGCCTCGCGCGTACGGTCCGGATCGCACCGGAATCGCCAACCGCGAAACTCGACGAGTCGAAGCATGCTGCACCGTGGAGGTCGACGTGAGGGTCAGAGCCGGGAATGGGGTCAGACCCCTTTCCCGGCTCATCCGCGAGACGTGGATCCGCCCGCGTCGCCGGGACGCGGCTCGAGCGGCGGCGCGTTCTGCGCGCGGCCCTGCCAGAGGCGCAGCGTCTCCATCGTCTCCTCGAGCCAGCGCAGGCGCTCGGCCGGCGTGAGCTCGAGCCCGCGGGTCGCCTGGCGGCGCCGCGGCCCGTCGTAGCCGCGGTCGAAGCCGTCGTCGGCTTCCGCAGGAGGTCGCTCGTCGGGTTCAGCCACGGGACGCCGCGTCTCCTCGCTTCCTCTGGATCGCTTCGAGCGCCTCCAAGTCCTCGGAGTCCCGCGGGCGGCCGCCGCGCCGCTTCATGGCGAGGAGATCGTCCAGCCCCACGACGGGCGCCTCGACCGTGTTCAGGCGGACGCGCACGCCACGCGCATGCGCCGCCTCGAAGTCGAAAGACGACTCGGCGAAGAGATCCACCTCGAGCGGAGAGCCCCCCGGATCCCAGAGCGAGAAGACGAGCATGCCCGTCTCGCGAATCCATCGGTCGCGCTCCGAGGGATCGGCGAACGACTCGAGTGCGACCGGAGCACGTGGCCGATACCCCAGACCTCCGAGCACTTCGAGTGCGAGAAGGACGTTCTTGCGATCGAGGCGGAGAACGAGATCGAGGTCGGCCGTCGTGCGGAGATGACCGTGGAGCGCGACGGCCACTCCCCCGACGACGAGGAACCGAACGCCTGCGCGCTGCAGTGCGTCGAGGACGCGCTCGATGTCGCCGACCACGGCCCGAATGTAGCCCGCGCGCGCGCGTGCGCGCTCCGCGTCAGCGGCCGCCGAGGCCCTTCACGCGGTCCTCCGGCGACACGAGCTCGACGATGCGGATGCCGTACTGCTCACCGACGGTCACGACCTCGGCCCGCGCGACGGGGGTGCCGTTCACGAGCACGTCGACGGGGTCGGTCGACGCACGCGGCAGCTCGACGAGGGCGCCCGGCGCGAGGCGCGTCACGCGATCGAGCGACAGCTTCACGCGGCCGAGCTCGACGGCGAGCGTCACGGGGATGTCCATGAGCTGCTCGAGATCGAGGGAGACCCCCGCCGGCGCCTTGGGCGCGAGTGGACGCAGGCGCGGCGAGCCGACGGGCACGGCGGCGTCGGTCCCTTCGGCACCCTCGGCCATCGCGGCCACGGGGGCCTTCCTCGAGGCGGCGGTCTTCGGATCCGCGGCGGCCTCGGCAGCCTTCGGCTGGGGCGCCGGAGTCGCCCCCGCCGCGGGCGCGTCCTCGGCGGCTGCGGGCGTGGCTTGCGGCTCGTCGGTCGTGGGCTGATTCGTCATTTCGGTTTCGCGGCGGGGCCGAGGGTGCGGAGCACGCGATCGATGGAGACCGCGAAGTGGTCACGGAAGGTGCCGACGTTGGCGGTCGCGACGTCGAGGCCCTCCACCTCCAGGTGGGAGGGCGCGTCCGTGCGCGCATCGAGGGCGACCACGTCCCCGGGCTCGAGGGCCAGGAGATCCTGCAGCGAGAGCGTCGCGTTGCCGAGCCGCACGGAGAGCTCGACGGCGACCGACGGCAGCGCCGGCGGCGTCGACGCGGGGCGGGCCGCGGAGACCTTCGCCGTCCGCTTCGGATAGGCGGCCGTGGGGACGACGAGCCGCACCTCCGTTTCGGCGAGCTCGCCGCCGATGGAGTAGGTCGCCACCAGCACGGGCGCGTCGGGCTCGAGGCACCGGGCCTGCCGCGGCGAGGTCGCGAGCGCGCCGAAGAACGTCCGCTCCATGGGGAACGCGTCGACGAGCCCGTCGGAGAGGCTGCCGAGGATCGTGTTGGCGAGCCGGTCGCACACGAGGCGCTCGACGGAGGTGAGGGCGCGCGACGCGAATCGGGCGCGGCCCGTGCCGCCGAGGGTGCGGTCGATGCAGGCGAGGGCCAGGGACGAGTCGATCTGCAGCGCGGCGAAGAACGCCGAGCCCGTACCGCAGCGCAGCGGATAGACGGCGCAGGGCGACGGGAGGCTCGCGGTGAACACCTGGAACTGCGCGGGCTCGATGCCGACGCACTCCACGTGCGCCTCCATGCGCAGCCAGCGCGACAGCGCGTCGCGCACGCGGGACGCCGCGTCCGTCGCCTCGCTCCAGAGGAATTCGAACTCGGAGCGCGGGAGGCTCTCGGGCTTGGAGAAGTCGCGGAGCGTCACGGCCTCGTCGCCCTCGCCCTCGATGACGCCGCGGTGCGGAGCGTCGCCCGCGGCGGCGGCCGCGCTCGGGCGATCGCTCTGGACCAGCTCCAGCAGCGCCTCGATCTCTTCCTGGCTGAGGAGGGTCTGAGGACTCACGGCTACTGGATCAACAGATCCTTGAAGAGCACCGCGTCGATCCGGCCGTCTTCGTCGGGGAACAGGATCGGCTGGAGCTCCGACTGGATCTCCTTCTTCAGGAGCTCCTTCTTGTCGCGTCCCTCGAGGTCTTCCATGCTCTTCGACGCGAGGAGGAGGATCAGCCGGTCGCGCGCGGCCGTTCCGACGGGGCCCGTGAGCATGGGCACCATCGCCGCCGCCGCGCCTTCGCCCGGCTTCACGCCGAGCCGGGCGAGCACGTCCTTCATCTTCCGCGTCTTGAAGGTGACGTGGATGTCGACCATGCAGAAGTGGAGGCCGCCCGATCGCGCGAGGTTCGCCTTGAGGTCGGGGACGGCGAGACCTCCGAACTCCTCCGGAGGCTCCGCGTGGTGGGCCGGTCCAGCGGGCTTCGGCACGGCCAGCGTGGCGCCGACTCCGGCGATCGCGCCGACCAGGGGAAGGAGGAGCATCAGCATCTTCCCTCCCTTCTTGGCGGGCTTCGCGGTGCCTTCGGTCTTCTCGCCTTCTTCGGGTTTCTCTGCCATGGATGCGTCGAGGGACGGTGGTCCGGACTACTTCTGGTCGGCCGCGCCCTGCGTGGAGGCGGCGCTCGCCGCGACCTGCTGGAGCGCTTTCGTGATCGAGACCTGGCGGGTCGCCTCGAGGGCGCCGAGCAGCTGCCCCGCCGTGCGGGCCGGGAGCTTGGCGAGCACCTGCGCCGCCAGACGGTCGTCGAGGAGCACGAGGCGCTCCTTCATCTCGTCGACCGCGAGCTCCTTCAGCATCTTCGTGTACATGACGACGAAGCGCTCCTCGCCGGCCTCGAGCTCGCGGATGCGCGTGCTCATCTCGGCGACCTTCTCGAGCACGCTCGCCTTCTCCTCGTCGAGACGGGTCCGCAGATCCGCCAGCTCGGCCGCGCGCGCATCGAGCGAGAGCCGCTCGCGCTCGTTCGAGGCGCGCTCGTCGGCGACGTCGGCGAGGACGCGCGCGTACTCGTCGCGGCTCCTCCGGAGCGACTGCACGAGCTCGTCGAGCTCCTGCGGCGTCAAGGGAGCGGGCAGCGTGAATCGCTTCGCGAGCGTCTCCGTCGCGCCGCGCGGGGGCAGCGGCGGCCGCGTCTCGGCCGGATCGGGCGACGCCCCGGTCCCGTGGGAGCCCGCGGCCGCGCCCGTGGCCCCTCCGACGTCGGCGGAGGCTGGCTTCTTGGCCGGGCCCGCGGCCGGGAGCACCGATGCCTTGGAGACCGGCGTCGCCTCGGCCTCGTGCGCCGAGCCGGCGGCGGCGGGATCGGCGGGGCCGGTCGAAGCGCCGGCCGATCCGGCGGCGGCGGCCGGGTCGACGTGATCGGCGCCGCTGGCGCCCTTCGATCCTTCGGCTCCGGCGCCTTCGGTGCCTTCGGTGCCTTCGGCGGCGGGCTCCTTGCCCATGGCGGCGCCGAGCTTGCCCTGAGCAGCGAGGAGTCCGACGCTCGTCCCCACGAAGAGGACGATCGCTCCGACGGAGGAGAGCGCGATGAGAGGAATGCGGCCCATGCGTGGGGACGACGCCGCCGAAGCGGAGCCGGGGGATCAGCGGCCTGCGATGGAACGGGATGCGCGCGACCGGGAGCGGATCGACGCGATCTCGTCCATGGTCTTCGACTCTTCGCGGCGTCGCTCTTGAGCGTGCTCGGCCTTCCGGATCTCCCGGAGCCGTTCCAGCGCCAGGACCTTCTTCCGGGCCTCGGCGTGGACCGCCTGCGCCCGCGACCGCTCCTCCGTCCGCCGGACGAGGAGCATCTTCCCCGCTTGGACCGTGCCCGCGGCCGCCGTGAGGGCGATCTCGGCCCGGAGACACTCCGGCAGGTCGAGGGATCGCTCCGCACGGAGCGCGGCGAGGGAGAGCTCCTCCGCTCGGACACGCCGTCGGGCCTCGGCGAGCGCCTCCTCGGCGCGGAGGAGGTTGCCGTTCGCCTCCGCGAGCAGCGCGCGCGCGGCCCCGAGCTCCACTTCGCGCACGGAGAGGAGCCGCGCGAGCCGGAATCGGAAGGGCCCGGGATGCGCCACGGGCGTCAGGCGACGGAGGCCCGCAGCATCTCGAGGGTCTTCTGCACCGTCGACGGGGCGTCGGAGTCCTGCCGGAGGAACGCCTCGATGCGCTCGATGCGCGCGATGGCCTCGTCGAGCCGAGGATTCGTTCCGGCGCGGTAGGCGCCGATCTGCACGAGGTCGCGGTTCTCCTCGAACGTCGCGAGGAGCTCGCGCAGGCGCTGGGACGTCTGTCGGTGCGCCGGCTCGGCCACCTTGGTCGCAAGACGGGAGACGCTCCCCAGGAGGTCGATCGCGGGGAAGTGCCCGCGGTTCGCGAGACGGCGCGAGAGCACGATGTGCCCGTCGAGGAGTCCCCGGAGCGTGTCGCCCACGGGATCGTCGATGTCGTCGCCGTCGAGGAGCACCGTGTAGAGCCCCGTGATGCTGCCCACCCGTGCCGTCCCGGCGCGTTCGACGAGGCGCGGCACCGTGGCGAAGAACGACGGCGGATAGCCCTTCACCGTCGGCGGCTCGCCGGCGGCGAGGCCGATCTCGCGGCAAGCCGCGGCGAAGCGCGTGACGGAGTCCATCACCAGCACCACGGAGCGCCCCCGGTCGCGGAAGCTCTCGGCGATGGTGGTCGCGAGGAAGGCCGCCTTGTACCGCTCGAAGGCCGGGCGATCGGAGGTCGACACGACCACCACGGCGCGCGCGAGCCCCGCGGCGCCGAGGGCGTCGTCGATGAAGGCGCGCACCTCGCGGCCGCGCTCGCCGATGAGGGCCACCACGGCCACGTCGATCTCGGCGCCCCGCGCGACCTGCGCGAGGAGCGTCGACTTGCCGACGCCCGATCCCGCGAAGATCCCCATGCGCTGGCCGCGCCCGAGCGTCAGGCACCCGTCGATCGCGCGGACGCCCGTCGAGAGCATCGAGAGGATCGGCTCGCGGTCGAGGGGCGGCGGCGCATCGCGATGCACGGGGATCTGCTCCGTCTCGCCGAGCGGGCCGCGGCCGTCGATGGGGTTCCCGAAGCCGTCGAGCACGCGGCCGAGGAGGCAGTCGCCCGTGCGTGCGTGGAAGCGGCGTCCGAGCGCCACGACCGATCCGCCGGCGGCGACGCCCTGGAGGTCGCCATAGGGCATGAGGCAGGCGACGGAGCCGGCGAGGCCCACCACCTCGGCGAGGACCGGAGGATCGGCGCCGCGGTCGAGGCGGCAGAGGTCTCCGACGGCGGCCGGCAGCCCCTCCGCCTCCGCCATCACGCCCGACACGCGCGCCACACGGCCGCGGTAGGTCGCGCGCGCGACGCCCTTCACGCGCTGCAGCGCCGCGTCGAGCGCGCTCATCGGATCGCTCCCGTCACCGGCGGCCGTCCACGGCCGCGAGGACGTCGGCGATGGCCGTCTCGAGGTCGCGCGCGACGGTGCCGTAGGGGGTCTCGAGCACGCACCCTCCACGGGCGACGGCGGGGTCCGATCGGAAACGCAGCGTCGGGCTCTCCTTCACCATCGTGTCGGCGCCTCCGGAGCCGCGCAGAGTCTCGTGGTCGTCGGGATGGAGGAGGACCGTCACGCCGCGGTCGACTCCACGGGCGATGGCGAGGCACTCGCCGACGATCCTCGGGAGGTCGTAGCGCCCCTCCTCCACGTCGCGACGCAGCACCTCGAGGGCGATCGCCTTCACGAGCTCGAGCATCCGCGACTCGGCCCGCTCCTCGGCGCGCTCGGTGCTCCGCGCGAGGTCCAGCGATCCGCGCTCGAGCGCCGCCACGAGGGGCACGAGCCGCGCACGCTCGTCGCGCGCGCCCTGCGACCGGATCTCTTCCCGACGCGCCGCGATCTCGGCGGTCTCCCGCGGGTCGGGCGGCGCCGCGAAGGCGCGGAGCCGCACGTCGCGGATCTTCGCGGTCGTCGGGAGCGATCGGCGGAACGTCGGCATCGGCTACTCGACGACGCTGCCGGCGCCTCCGCGCATCGGCTTGATCTCGCCCTTCTCCACGAGGGCGCGCACGCCGACCATGATCTCGTTCTGCGCCGCGACGACGTCCGCCAGAGGCGTCGGGCCGAGGAGCTCCAGCTCCTCCATGACCATCTCCTTCACGCGCTTCGCCATGTTGGCGAAGACGTTCTCGGAGACCTCAGGGTCGGCGGCCTTGAGCGCGAGGGCGAGCTGCCGCGCGTCGACCGTCGCCAGGACCTTCTGCATCCCGCGCTTGTCGAGCCGCGCCAGGTCCATGAACGTGAACATGCGCTCGCGGATCTCCTGCGCCATGTCGGAGTCGCGCGCCTCGAGGGCCTGCAGGATCTCCTTCTCGACGTCGGGGTCCGTCGAGTTCAGGACCTCCGCGACGGCGCGCAGACGGCGGTTCGGGTCGTCGACGGGCATCGAGTCGAGGGTCTTCGCCTTCTCGGCGAGGCCGCTCGCGATCTCGTCGACGACGCTGCGCTCGATGGGCTGCATGCTCGCCATGCGCGTCACGATGTCGAGGCGCTCGTCCTCGCCGAGGGCCGCCAGCAGCGTGCCGGCGCGGTCCGCCGGCACGCGCGAGCAGACGAGCGCGATCACCTGAGGGTGCTCGTGCTCGAGGACGCGGCAGAGCACCGGGTCCTCGAGCCGCTCGAGCGCGACGAAGGGCCGCTCGCGGCGCACCGTCTCCTCGATGCGGGAGAGGAGGACGCGCCCGCGCTCCGGTCCGACCGTGCGCTCGAGGAGCTCCGAGAGACCGGGAGGGATCGAGGCGCCCTCGCGCATGCCCTCGAGGAACTCCTTCTGGATCGACGCCACCTTGTCGCGGTCGATCTCTCCGGGGTCGAGGTCGGCCATGGCCTTCCCGACGGCCGTGATCGACTCGTCCGGCAGCGTCGCGAGCACGCTCGCCGCCGCCTCGGGATCGAGGGTCAGCAGGAGCGCCGCGGCCTTCTGCGGCCCGGAGAGGTTGTTCCCCTTCTTCATCAGGAGTTCTTGCTCTCGAGCCACGTCCGCACGACGCGGCCGGCCACGGGCGGATCGGCGAGGGCCGCCGCGGCGGCGCTCTTCGCGACGTTCGCGCGCGCGGCGAAGGCGGGGCTGAGCTGAGGCGAATCGGCGAGGCCGGTCCCCTCGTCCGCCGGGATGGCCCCCGGCACGCCGTCCGCCGCCGAGTAGCCGCCACCCGCCGCGCTACCCCCGCCGCCGGCGCGCGCGGGAACGAGCACGCCGCGCTCGCGCTCCGCCGGAGCGCGGTTGGCACGCTTCAGCACGAAGAGGAACATCACGACGAGGCCGAGCACGGTGACGACTCGGCCCCCCGTCGCGAGGAGATCGGGAAGGTAGGTGCTGGTAGGCGGAGGCGCCTGCGTCGCGACGTCGTCCACCGGCTTCGGGAACTCGGCGCCGAAGGCGGAGCTGAACTGATCGCTGCGCCTCGTGCTGAACCCGACGGCCGCCTTGACGACGCCCTCGAGCTCCGTCTGGCGCGGCTGCAGCGACGCATCGGCGAGGAGCGCGACACTCAGCCTCTTCAGGGAGAAGCCGTTCTTCTTCGACGTGAGCTGCGAGCGCGGGTACTCGAACTTCGTGTCCGCCGTCTTCGTCGTCTCCTTCCCGCGGTCCTCGGCCGTCCTCGGCTCGCCGGAGGCGCTGGGCAGGTTCGCCGAGGCGCCCGTGGGGCCTCCGACGACCGCGCCGCTGCCGCCCTCGCGAACGGTCTCCGTGGTCGATTCGGAGAGCGTCACCTTCTTCTCGTCGTCGATCGTTCCCACGGTCTCGACTCGGCTGTCGAAGTCGAGCTCGGCGCTCACCTCGACCCTCGCCTTGCCGGCGCCGAAGGCCACGTCGAGCGCCGCCTGCGCCTTGCGGCCGAGCTGGTTCTCGTACTCGGCCTGCATGGAGATCTGGTCCGAAGCGACGGTGAAGGACTCGCCGTCGGTGCCTCCGGGGTCGCGGCTGAGCTTCTTGCCGTCGGCGACGACGGTCACGTTCTCCGCCTTGAGCGAGCGCCAGGAGCTCGCGACGAAGGACTGCACCCCCGCCACGTCGGCGGGCGTGAGCCGCACCCCCGGGCGCAGCGTGAGGCTCACGGCGGCCGATCCCCCCTTCTCGTCGCGCAGCCAGCTCTCGCGCTCCGTCGCGATGATCACGCGTGCGCTCGCGATGCCGGGCCACGAGCGCAGATTCCGCTCGATCTCGCCCATGAAGGAGCGCTGGACGTTCATCTGCTCCAGCGCCGACGTCATGAAGGCGTTGGTCTGGTCGAGGAGCTCGAAGCCGAGGCCGTCGCGGTTGAGACCCCGCTTCACGATCTCCATGGTCGCGGCGGAGTGCAGGTTCTGCGGCACCTGCACGCTGTCGCCCGCTCCCATCTGCACGGGGATCTTGGCCTGCTCGAGGGCCGACAGGATCTCGGCCACCTGCTTCGCGTCCGCGCCCGACGCGATCGTGCGCCACTCGGTGCGGCTGCCGAACCAGCCGATGCCGCCGACGAGGGCGGCGATGCCGGCCATCACGAGGACGATGCCGGCGCGCTGCGCCGCGCCGAGGGACTGCCAGGACTTCTGGAACGAGGAGAGGAGCTCGGCCATGGGCGTGTCTCAATCCTCAGGCGTTGATCCGCATGATTTCTTGGTAGGCATCCAGCAGCTTGTTGCGGATCTCCAGAGCGAGCGTCGTCGAGAGTCCGGCCTTCTGCACCGCGAGCATCGTCCCGACGAGGTCGTCGGAGCGGCCCGCCGCGAGCTCGAGGACCGCCGCATTGGCGACCTCGTGGCTCTCCACGACGGAGCCGACGGCGTTCGCCAGCACGTCCGCGAATCGCTGGCCGCCCGCCGGTTCGCCGGCGAGCGCCCCGGCCACGTGGTCGATTCCGTTGCGGGCCGCGCCGAGCGCGTGGATCTCGTCGAGCGTGCGCTCGGCGAGGGAGACGGGAGCGATGGGGTCCATGGCGCGCTACTTCCCGAGCTGAATCGTCTTCTGGAGCATCTCGCGCTGGATCTTCAGAGCCGAGAGGTTCGACTCGTAGGCCCGGGCAGCGGTCATGAGGTCGACCATCTCGAACATGGGATTCACGTTCGGCAGGCGCACGTCGCCCGCGGCGTCGGCGAAGGCGTTCGTCGGGTCGTGCCGCGTCTCGTGGGGCGTGTTGCGGTCGAGCTCGACGCGCGCCTTCACGCCCTGCGACGCCTCGGGCCGCATGGACGAGGCGATGCCCTGCAGCACCGGCTCGAAGACGACGACACGCCGCCGATAGGGCCCGCCCTCGGGCGTGCCGAGGACGTTCGCGTTCGCGAGGTTCGACGCGATCACGTTCATGCGGAGCCGCTCGGCTCCGAGCGCGCTCGCGCTCACCTGGAGGGAGGAGAAGGGTCCGTCGCTCATGGTTCTCGTTCCTCGATGGGGTCGGTGTCGCGGCTCTGCCTTCAGCGCGCCGTGATGGCGGCGCGCAGGCCCTGGATCCGCAGCGAGACGATCTCGGTGATCGCCTCGAACTGGAGGCGGTTGCGCTCCATGTCGGCGTACTCGCGCTCGAGGGCGACGTTGTTGCCGTCGGCGCGCCCCGGAGACGTGTCGCGCACGAGCCGCGGCGCGACGGAGCGGATCGCATCGGCGTCGAGATCGCGGCCCTCGAGGCGCTCCGCGAGGAGGCTCTCGAACTTCACCTCGACGCGCTGATAGCCGGGCGTGTTCGCGTTCGCCAGGTTCGACTGGATCGCCCGATGACGCATGAGCGCCACGCCGAGCGTGTGCTGGAGAGCGCCGAAGCTCCGGTCGAAGCCGTCGATGGGGTTCGTCATGGCGTCCTCCTGCCTCACGCCTTCCGCGGCGGGGCCTGGACCGCCGCGAGACGCGCGCTGCGCGCGTCCATGAGGCGGTAGGCCTTGAGCTTGTTCGACAGCGTGCGCGCCGTGACTCCGAGCAGGCGCGCCGCCGCCGTCTTGTTGTTGCCCGTCTTCACGAGGGTGCGCTCGATGGCTTCGCGCTCGATGTCGGAGATGCGCCGGCCCGCCAGGTCGGCCGCGGCCGTCGTGGGCGCCGCGTCCGTGGGCCCGCCCAGGTCGGACAGCACGTCCTCCGCGCGCACGATCGGGCATGCATCGCGCACGACGAGCCGCTGGACGAGGTTCTCGAGCTCGCGGACGTTCCCGGGCCAGTCGTGGCCGCCGAGCACGACGATCGCCTCCGGCGAGAACGCGTCGACGCTGGCGCCGTTCTCGGCGGCGTAGCGCGCGAGGAAGTGCTTCGCGAGGAGGGCGATGTCTCCCTTGCGCTCGCGGAGCGCCGGCACGCGGATCGGGAAGACGTTCAGGCGGTAGAAGAGGTCTTCGCGGAACCGGCCGGCCTTCACCTCGGCCTCCAGGTCTCGATTCGTCGTCGCGACGACGCGCACGTCGACGCGGAGCGTCTTCGAGCCGCCGACGCGCTCGAACTCCTGCTCCTCCAGGACGCGCAGCAGCTTCGGCTGCAGGCGCATGGGCAGCTCGCCGATCTCGTCGAGGAGCAGCGTGCCCCCGTCGGCGAGCTCGAAGCGTCCCTCGCGCTTTCCGACGGCGCCCGTGAAGGCTCCGCGCTCGTGTCCGAAGAGCTCGCTCTCGAGCACCGACTCGGCGAGCGCCGCGCAGTTCGTGCGCACGAAGGGCTTCTCGCGCCGGGGGCTCTGCTCGTGGAGGAAGTGGGCGACGCGCTCCTTGCCGACGCCGCTCTCCCCCAGGAGGAGCACCGTCGACCGCGAGCGGGCCGCGCGCGCCGTCTCCTCGAGCACTCGGCGCATCGCCGGCGAGTCGCCGACGATCTTCTCGCTGCGCTCGCCCAGCTCGGAGCGCAGGTACGCGTTCTCCTGGAGCAGCCGGCGGCCGTTCTCGATCCGCGCGAGGAGGAGCTCGAGGGTCTCGGGCGTGCAGGGCTTCATGAGGAAGTCCTCCGCGCCCTCTCGCATGGCCTCCACGGCGCGCTCGACGGTGCCGTAGGCCGTCAGCACGGCGACCGCCGTCCTCGGCGAGCGGCGCTTGATCTCCTTCAGCAGATCGACGCCCGTCTTGGCGCCCATCTGGTAGTCCGTGAGGACGAGGTCGGGGACGTCCTTGCCGACCCGCTCGATCGCGTCCTCCGCCGTCGCGACGGCCGTCACCTCGTAGCCCAGGTGGCGGAGCGCCTCGCCGAGGAACTCGCGGCCGAGCGGATCGTCGTCCGCGACCAGAACTCGTTCGATCGCCATGCGCTGCTACTCCGAATGGTGGGGAGAAGAGGGAAGCCAGAGGCGGAAGCTCGCACCACGCTCCGCCGGCTCGAGAGAGACGCTGCCGCCGTGGACGGCCGCCGCCTTCGCCACGACGGCGAGGCCGAGCCCCGTCCCGCGGGCCTTGGTCGTGAAGAACGGGGCGAAGATGCGCGCGCGCACCTCGGGGCGGACTCCTTCGCCCTCGTCGGTGACGCGGACGGCGACGCCGCCGCCCTCGTTCGTGACGGCGATGCGCACGACGCCGCCCCGGGGCATCGCCTCGGCCGCGTTCGCGACGAGGTTGCGGATGGCCTGGAGGAGCTGGATCTCGTCCACGTCGGCGAAGGCCGGTGCGCCCGGGAGGATCTCGATCGGCGTGCGCGCCGCGTCCTCCGCCGGGAGACCGGCGCGGACGAGATCCGCCGCCCGCGCGGCGACGCGCGCGACGTCGCGCCGCACCGGCGCGAACCGGTCGGGACGCGAGAACTCGAGGAGGTTCGACACGATGCCGTTCAGCTCGTGCACCCCCCGCACCACGTGGGAGGCGTAGGTCCTCGGCTTCGCGAGCTCCGGTGCGTCGGGGATCGTCCGGAGGATCAGACTCGCGAAGCCCTCGATCGCGTGCAGGGGATTGCGCACCTCGTGCGCGACCGTCGCCGACATCTCGCCGAGCGCGGCGAGCTTCTCGCGATGCCGGCCGCGCCGCTCGAGACGCCGCAGCTCCGTGCGGTCGTCGAGGAGGTCGACGGCTCCCACGACGGCGCCGGCGGCGTCTCGCACGTCGGAGCGCGTCCGGGAGAGCACGACCTCGCGCCCGTCGAGGGCGCGCACCTCCCGCTCGCCGCACTCGCCGCGAAGGAGGCAATGCCCGTCGGCATTGCGCACGTCGTCGGCGCTGCGTCCCTCGAGCTCGCCCTCGGGAACACCGAGGATCCGAGCGGCGGCCCGATTGGCCCGCAGGATCGTGCCGTCGGGGGACGACACCACGATCCCCACGGGCGCTGCCTGGAGCACGGCCGTGAGCTGCGCCACGTTCTCGCGCAGGCGCTCGTTCGCCCGCGCGAGCTCCGACTCCACGCGCGCGAGCCTCCGCAGCGTGCGGTCGTGCGCCTCCTGGATCGCCCGCGTGAGGTCGAGGAACTCCGACGACCGCGCCCGGCCCGGGACGGGCTCGGCGGCGGCGAGGAGCGGCAGCGCGGCGGAGCTCAACGTCCACCTCCGTGGGCGCCGGCGGTGTCGGCCCCCTTCGGCTTCGCGTCCTTCCCGAGGGAGTCCGCGAGATGGGCCGCTTCCTCCGAGGGCTTGGGACGGAGCGCCACGCCGAGGTCCTCGGGGCGGCCGAACTTCGCCTTCCACTCGCAGCCCGCCTTGCTCCGCTCGATGAGACCGAGCAGGCGCGTGTTGCCGGCGGCCTGCGCCTTGGCCTCGCCGTAGAGACGGAGGGCTTCCTCGATGTGGTCGAGCGCGTCGTGCGCGCGCCCCTCGAAGTAGCGCGCTTCGGCGCCGGAGACGCGCGCGAGGTGCGCCGCCGAGCGCTCGTAGTCGCGCGTCCGGAAGTGCACGAGGCCGATCCGGAAGTCGTCGGGCACGGCGAGCGGATGGGAGAAGGGCCCCGAGGGCACGCGCGGGCCGATGCGCGTCTGCGACGCCATGACGGTGCGCGCTTCCGAGAGGGCCTTCTCGCGGGCGGCTCGCGCGAGCGTCCAGTCCTCCTCCCTCCGCGAGACCTCCTCGCGCAGGCGTCGCGTGCGCTGGTCGGCGTCGACCGGCGGATCCCCGAGGTCCGAGAGAGCGGCGCGGAGGTCGATCTCCTCTCCGGCCTCGATGCGCACGGCGATCGCGCGCAGCTCCACGAGGCGCGCGTCGATCGCACGCAGCCGGGCGTCGAGGGTCTGCGGTTCCTGCGCCGCCGCACGCGGCGCGGCGACGGGGCTCGACACCGGCGCATCGGCCGTGTCGCCGGTGCTCGGTGCGGAGGGATCGACGCCGGAGACGGGCGTCGCCGACGGAGCGCCCGCCGTGGCCGCCGCCGGAGCGGAGGCCGGCGACTGCGGCGCCGCGCCGTCCTGGGGCGTGCGCGTCTGGAGCGACGCCACGGCGACGGCGGCGAGGACGAGGCCGATCTCTCCCTTCATCCTTCGAACTCCTCGGGCACGATCCCCCGGAAGGTCTCGGCGGCGCGGCGGTAGTCGCCGAGCACGAGGTAGGCCTTGCCGATGCGCTGCAGAGCGGCGTTCACGAAGGCCGCGTCCTGCGAGGCGTCGATCACCTCGCGGAGGAGATGCGGCACGCGCGCCGCTTCGCCGCTCGCGAGCGCGAGGTCGGCCTCGATCAGACTGCGGATCTCGCGCCAGGCGCCATCGGCGGGAGCCTGCTCGAGCAGGTGCCGCGCCGCGCCGAGGTCGCCTCGTCGCACGCGATCCATGGCGGCGCGGAAGCGCGCCTGCGGGTCGAAGGCGAGACGCTCCAGGGCGAGCGCCGGGAGGTCTTCCTCCAGGAGCCAGGTGCCGAGGGCGTGCTCCGTGGCGTCGGGGTGGCTCGCCATGCGGGCGAGGAGCTCCGCCGTGGAGTCGTTGGCGCGCCGAGCCGCCACGGCCGCGCGCTCGAGCGGCTCGATGCGGAGCGCCGGATCGGGCTCCGCCGCGGCGAGCACGAGCCAGCCCTCGGCCGCCTCGCGGTACCAGGCGGAGGCGTCGGCCGCGCGCGTGCGGACCTCGAGGAGCTGCAGGGCTCGCAGGGGCGGGAGGTCGAGGCGTTCGAGGGCGCCGATCTCCGACCAGGCGCGATCGATGCGGCCGAGCAGACGGTCCGCCTCGACGCGCCAGATGCGCGCCGCGAGCGCGGCGTCGGTGCCCGGGTACTGGTCGAGGCAGCGCGAGAAGTAGCGCTCGGCGATCTGCGGAAGCCCCATGGCGAGGCGGCAGCGGCCGAGCAGCACGTGCGCCTCGGGCGCCGCCTCGTGCGTGGCGTGCTTCTCGACGACCTCGACGAGGCTCCGCATGGCTTCCTCCCAGCGGCCGCGATCGAACTCGAGCCGGCCCGTCTGGACGGTCGCCACGACGGCCTCGGAGCTGAGGGGCGCCGAGTCGCGGAGCGCGCGGAGGGTCTCGATGGCGCGGCCGCGATCGTTGCGCGCCTCATGCAGCGCGGCGAGCTCGAGCCACGCCGCCGCGGCGCGGGGATCGTCCCCCGCCATGGCGAGGAAGTGCTCGTACTGGACGATCGCCTCCGCGAGGACGCGCTGTCGTCCGGCTTCGTCCGTCGGAGGCGGCACGGGCTCGAGACGGATCTGATTGCGCTCGACGCGCCCCACCCAGCCGATGGAGCCGGCCAGCGTCTCGACGGCGTCCTCGGGTGCGACGGAGAGGAGGGAGATCGGTCCGACGAAACCCTCGAGGTCGGCCGGAACGCCCGTCGCGTCGAGACCCGCCACGTCGGCGACGGCCAGCATGAGGCGCTTCACGGGCGCGGCGTCCGCCCGGATCGTGAGACGCGGCGGATCGACGCCCGCGATGCGCTCGACGACGACGTGGTCCTCCTCGGGAGCGTGGGACGCGGCCGCGAGGACCGCCAGGGCGAGGAAGCTCATCGATCGCCTCCGGAGGACGGTGCTCGGCGCGCACCCGCTCCGGCGCCGTGATGCACGATCGACGTGGGCGACGTGGCCTCGCGGGCGAGGCACTGCGCGATGCGCAGTCGGGCCGTGCGCGCCAGCTCGCGTCCTTCGGTTCCCGCGGGGAGCGAGAGCAGCACCTCGAAGTAGGCGCGTCGCGACGCGCCCCAGGCGCCCTTCGCGAAGAGCTGCTCCGCCGCCTCGAGGAGCGGAGACCGCGCCGCGCCGGCCGGCAGCGGGGCGGGGTCGCGCAGGGGCGACGGATGCGCCGTCGGAGTCGGATCCGTGACGCCGCCCGTCGACGTGTCCGGCGCGACCTCGGGTCCCTTCGCGATGGCCGCGTCGCGCGCGGCGAGCGATTCCATCAGCGCCGCCGTGCTCGACTCCATCCGCCACGCGAGGAAGGTGATCAGCATGGCGTTCAGCAGGACGGCTCCCGCGACGATCGCGTGGAGCTGCCGCGGGCGCGGCGACGCCGTCGCCGTCCCCGGGATCGGTGCCACTCCGGCGTCGACCGCATCGGCGACGACCGCGGCCGCCTCGGCCTTCGCGACGATGGCGGCGCCCGTCGTGGCGCGCGGCGCCGACATCGCCGGCGCGGCGCCGGGCTCCATGAGCGCCGCCGGGCCCGGGTCGGACCCGTCGAAATCGAAGAGGTCGTCTCCCTCCGTGGGCGCCTTCGGTGCGTTCTGGGCCGGCGGCTCCATGTCAGCTCCAGAGGAGGGCCACGGCGAGGCCATCACGGTCGGACGCCGGCGGGGTGCACGGCGCGTTCGCGAGCGCGGCGTGGAATCGGAGCGTCACCTCCGTTCCCTGGCCGGCGCGCGAGTCGATGCGCACGCCATCGGCTTCGCGATGGAGACGGAGCAGGCCCGGATCGCGGTCGCGGCCGGCGGCGAGCGCCTCCGCCAGCGCGGCGGCCACGTCGAAACCACATCCCCGGTCGGCGACGCGGAGCACGAGCTGGTCGCCCTCGCGCTCGACGGTCGCGCGCAGCGGGCCGGGCTCCTCCGGGTACGCGTGGCGCGCCGCGTTCCGGAGGCACTCCTCGGCGAGAGAGAGCACGCGCAGGCGCGCGGCAGGAGCGACTCCGAGCGCGTCGAGGCGCTCGCCCAGGGCGGCGATCGCGTCTCCGACGCCGGCTTCGGCGCTGCGAGCGTCCACGGAGGTCTCGCGCTCCGGCGACGGCGCCGCCGCCGCTTCGGCGATCGCCGCGCGAAGCTCCGCGATCGCGAAGGGCTTCGTCAGGAACGCGCCCACGCGGAGCCGGATCGCTCCGAGGGCGTCCTCGTAGCCGCCGAGCCCCGTCGCGACGACGGCGTGGAAGGGCGCGCCCGTCGCGCGAAGCCGCGTCAGGAGATCGAGGCCGCTCCCGTCCGGGAGGCGCAAGTCGGTGACGACGACGTCGAAGCGGCGCGCGCGGAAGCGCGCCTCCGCGTCGGCGACGCTCGTCGCAACGTCGGTGTCGTGACCGTCCTCGGCGAGCACCGTTGCCAGAGCGCTCGCGAGCGCGATCTCGTCGTCCACGAGGAGCACGCGCATCGGGTTCACGACGCTCCCTCCTCGGCGGAGGCCGCGCGGAGCGCGACGATCGCACGCACGCCCGACGGGCCGCGCTCGAGGGCGAAGACGCCGCCGAAGCCGGCGAGGGTGGCTCGCGTGAGCGGGATGCCGAGCCCGAGACCTTGGCCCCGGGACGGGCAGAACGGCGATCCGGCGCGCGCGAGGTCCGCGTTCGAGTGGCGGCCCGGGTCGACGACAGCGATCTCGACGCGGGAGCCCCTGCCGCGGATCTCGATCGCGATCTCGTCGCCGGGCGACGACGCGTCGACGGCGTTGTCGAGGAGGCGGTCGACGGCGCGCGCGAGGAGAGCCGGATCGGCGATGGCCGGCAGCGGCGCCGGATCGAGGGCGAGGCCGAGCGAGCGGTCGCCCGCACCGAGGCGCGCCGACCACCTCGCGCGCTGGGATCGCGCCCAGGCGGCGAGATCGACGGCGTGCGCCACGGCGCGCGGCGGCAAGGCGAACTCCACCAGATCGTCGATGCGCAGCGCGATGCGGCGGAGCGCCGCGGCGGCGAGGGCGCAGGCCTCTCCCTCCGAGGTGGCCCGGTCGTGGCGGAGTGCGAGGCGCTCCACGGACGCCGTGGCCACGGCGAGTGGATTGCGGATCGAGTGAGCGATCGCGCCCGCGATCTCACCGAAGGAGATCGCGGGAGCGCGCTCGGTCGCGGACGAAGGGGACATCGGCGGACGCCATCGAGCGCGGGGGAGTGCGCTCGCGGCCCGCCTCCTATCGGCCGGCAACCTGGGAAAACTTTGAGGGGATCTTGCGCCGGCGGCTCCGTCCGAAGGGCGTCGGGCGAAGCGTCCCCCGGGAAAGGAGTTCCCGGCCGATCCCGCGGCGCGCCCTACCGCGCCGGGCCCGCCGCGGCGCGCTGCTCGGGCGAGAGGCGCTGCAGGTACTGCTCGTAGAGCCGCGTGTGCCTCGACGAGAGATCGACGCGGCGGCCGCCGATCACGGCGTGCTTCACGTGCGTGCGAACCTCGAGGGGGCTTCCGTCCGTCACGATCAGGTCGGCGATCTTCCCGACGGCGATCGAGCCGAGCTTCTCGTCGACGCCGAGGATCTCGGCCGTCGAGAGCGTGACGGAGCGCAGCGCCGCCTCGGGAGAGAGCCCGAAGGCGACGGCGATTCCCGCTTGGAACGGGAGGTTGCGCAGGTTGCTCGAATCGCCGAGAGCGAATCCGAAGCGCACGCCGGCCGCCTGCAGCAGGCGGGGCGCGCTGTAGGCGGTGTCGTAGGGATCCCACACGGAGCGCGGGAGCGACGTCACGGCGCCCAGGAGCACGGGCACGTCCTTCTTCGCGAGGAACGCGGCCACGCGGCCGGCCTCGCCCGCGTCCATGCGGAGGATCGGCCGCAGGCCGTTCTCCTCGGAGAACCGCACGGCGGCCACGGCCTCGACGGCGGAGCCCACGGAGAAGATCACGGGGCGTTCGCCGAGGGCGTAGGGAGCGAGGGCGGCGACCCGCGGATCACGGGGGCCCGTGCGCGGCCCGCGGCCCCAGGCCGCCGCGCGCTCGAAACCCTCCTTCAGCTCCCGCGTGCTCGTGCCGTAGACCTTCTCCCGCTCCTTCTCGTTGTCCGCGTCGCTCTTCTGCGAGTCCCAGGACGACTGCGAGGGGAAGCTCGCGTGCAGCGCGAGCGGGTCGGCCACCAGCATCTCCGCGGGGGTCCAGCCGTCGAGGTGCACGAGCGACGACTGTCCCTGGATCGTGCCGCCCGAGGGCGGCACGAGCACGGTCGTGACGCCGTTCGCGCGCGCGACGGCGATGTGCTCGCTGCGGGCCGAGAGAGCGCGGGACGCGAGGATGTCCGGCTGCCACCGCGCGGCGCCCTCGCCGCGATCGACGGTGGCCGACACTTGACCGATCTCCGCGAGACCGACGGGCGAGCCGCCGTCGAGGAGACCGGGATAGACGAAGAGACCCGTGGCGTCGATCACCGCCGCCCCCGCCGGCGCCGGGAGCCCGGCGCCCAGGGCCGTGATCACGCCGTTCTCGACGAGGACCGTTCCGTTCTCGACGACGGGCCCGTCGACGGGCACGACGGTGCCGCGGACGATCGCGATGCGCTCGAAGGGCGGAGGGGCGATCTTCGGAGCGGGGCTCCAGGGCGTCGTCGCCGCCCAGGACGATCGCCGCGACTCGCGCGCCGGCGCCGCCGGGAGGGCCGCCAGGTACTCGGTCCACGCGTCGCGCCGCTGGAACTCCACCTCGCCGTCGACGAGCGACCAGACGCACTTGCTGGAGCAGGCGAGCGGGTGGCCGTCGAAGATCGCGAGGTCGGCGTCCTTCCCCACTTCGAGCGAGCCGACGCGCGCGGCGATGCCGAGCTGGTGCGCCGGGTTGAGGGTCACCATGGCGAGCGCCTCGTCGGGCGCGAGCATGCCGTAGCGGATGGTCTTCCCCGAATCGAGGTGCAGGCGCCGCACGAGCTCCGCGCTGTCGCTGTTGAGCGAGACGTTCACGCCCGCGCGCGCCATGAGCGCCGCGTTGTAGGGCGTGGCGTCGTAGGCCTCGGCCTTGTAGGCCCACCAGTCGGAGAAGGTGGAGGCGCCGGCGCCGTGCCGCGCGATCTCGGGCGCCACGATGTAGCCCTCGAGCACGTGCTGCAGGGTCTTCACCTGCACGCCGAAGGACTCGGCGAGCTCGAGGAGCATCTGGATCTCGTCGGCGCGGTAGCAGTGGCTGTGGATCGCCACTTCGCCCGCGACGATCGCGGCGATCGTGCCGAGACGGAGGTCTTGCCGCCGCGGCGCCACCTTCTCTCCGCGTCCGATCCGCTCGAGGTCGGACTTCTGGCGCGCCAGGAGGTCGCGCGCCTCGCCGAAGGCGCGCCGGATCACGGCCTCGACCCCCATGCGGCTCGCCGGGTAGCGCGACGGGCCGTCCTGGCGCGAGGAGCTCGAGCGCTTCGGGTTCTCGCCGAGCGCGAACTTGATGCCGCGCGGAGCGTCCACCATCAGCAGCTCCGCCGCCGTGCGCTTCCACTTGAGCTTCACGACGGCGTGCTCGCCGCCGATCGGGTTCGCGCTGCCGTGGAGGAGACGGTTCACCGTCGATCCGCCGGCGAGCGCGCGGTAGATCGAGAGGTCGTCGGGGTCGATCACGTCGGCGATGCGGCACTCCGCCGTGATCGAGTCGGTCATCTCGTTCACGCTGCCGTGGATCGCGAGGTGCGAATGGCAATCGACGGAGCCCGGTGCCACGAAGAGGCCGCGGCCGTCGATCACGACGGTGCCCTCGGGAGCCGACAGCCGTTCGCCGATGGCGGCGATCTTCCCACCGCGCACGAGGATCGAGCCCCTCTCGATCATGGGCGACGAGACCGGCAGGATCGTCGCGTTCTCGATGAGGACGTTCCCTCCCGTGCGGAGCGTGGGGACGCGATCGGCGTCGATCTCGGCGGGCCACTCGGGGGCCGTGAAGGCGGCTTCGGCGCTGGTCTTGGCCGGAGCCGACGCGGCGCCGCCGGGTCCCTGGACGCGACCCGAGACGGGGAGCGCGAGCGCGGGAACGAGGAGCGCCGCGAGGGGAGTGCGGAGCAGGAGCGTGGCGCGGCTCATCGAAGTCCTCCCTGCGCGTCGCCGCGGTGTCCGTCGTGGGAATCGTCTCGGGGATCGTCGTCGTCCTCGGCGCCGCTCGCGTCGCGGGGCCTCCGCCGTCCGGCGCGCTGCGTCTCGGAAGGCTTGCCGTCGTCCCCCGCCTCGAAGTCGAAGCGGCGCACACCCACGAAGACGTGCCGTACGGCGAGGTCCTTGTCGCCGAAGGCGCCCTTCACGACGGTGAGATAGGCCGGACGCCCCGTGGCGACGCGGCCCATCCGGTCGGCGGCGCCGAAGAGCTCGGCCGGCGTGGTCGTCACGGCCGCGAGGGCCGTCTCCCTCGGGAACCCGTGGTCGATCGCCTTCGCGAGCGCCGCGTGGAAGTCCTTCGGCGCCGACAGGCCGCGCGTCGTGAGCACGAGGGGCACGCCCTCCTTCGCGAGCACCGAGGCGTTCGCCGCGCGCTCGACCCAATGGCGGCGCCGCTCCAGGCGTTGCTTCTCGGAGGGCGCGTCGGGATGGAACCAGGGCTTCTTCGCGGCCGGAGCGTCCTCGGGCTTGGAGGCGGCGTCGGGCTTCGACTCCGCCGCCGGCGCGTCCTGCGTCTCGCCGGCGTCCTTCGGTGGCTCGGCCTCCTTCGTCTCCCCTTCCTTCGCCTTCTCCTTCCCGTCGTCTTTCTCCTTCGGATCCTTCGGCTCCGGGCCGAACTCGAGCGTGAGGAGGACGGGCACCTTCCGCGCGGCGAGAGTCGCGGCGCACCGATGCGCCTCGGAGCCGCCGACGATCCAGGGCCGCAGCCCGAGCTCGTCGGAGATCGCGAGCACGCGATGGATCGCCTGCATCGAGTCGGCCTCGAAGGCGACGGGCGCGCCTCGGTCGAGGAAGGGCTCGAGCGCCCTCAGGATCGGATCGAGCGGCGGCGCGGCGCCGTCGCGCACGCCCTCGTCCCAGCTCTTCCACGCATTGCGCTGCCACTGCGCGTCGAGGATCGCCTGGCGGAAGTGGGCGATCGCGCCCATGGAGCTCCTCGGGTATCCCTCGCCGCTCGCCGGCTCCAGCGACGCCGCGAGCGCGAGGTCGGCGCGCAGGATCGTCTCGCGGCGGGGTCCGCCGCTCAGATCGGCGAGCGCGGCGCGGCCGCCGAGGGTCGCCGGCTCGGGCTCGAAGAGTGCGAGCGCGAATCCGGCCCGCCGCCGCGCGGAGGCGGCCTCCTCCGGGACGTCGAGGAGATCCAGGGCCGACGCCTCGGGACGGATCCCCTTCCGGTCGATCTCGCGCATGCGCGCCGAGGCGGCGAGCGACGGATCGAAGGGCTCGCCCTCCTTCACGACGGGCGGGAGAACGATCCCCCCCACGACGCTGCCGTCGACGAAACCCGGATAGACCGTGAGGCCCGTGCCGTCGATCACGCGCGCGCCCGGCGGCGACTGCTGCTCCTCGTCGACGGCGACGATCCGTCCGTCGTGGACGAGCACGCGCCCGGAGAGGATCACCGATCCGTCGCCGACGACGATCTTCGCGTGGAGGATCGCGTGGGTCTCCGGAGCGTCGGAGCCCTGGGGAGGCGCGGCCGCCGACACGGGGCCGAGCGCGACGAAGATCGGAGGGAGGAGAAGGAACGCGGCGAGTCCGGGCGTTTTGGCCATGGCAGGCGCGCCGTGATACGGGCAGAGCGCGCCGGTGAAAAGGGGGCGCAGGGGCGCCGCTCCGGAACGAGCCGACGACCGTCGCCAGGCACTTCCCGTTCGCCCCTCGCGCGCACTGCGAGCTGCAGACGGGAGGTGCCTGGCGACGCTCTTCGGCCGCTACTTCTCGCGCGCGGGCTGCGGCGCCTCGATGCGCGTGTGCGTCGCCTCCATGTAGAGGATCTCCTTCCCGTTCTGCGTGACGAAGCTCTGGATCTGCAGCACACCCTTCTTCGTGAGATCCATCGTCGTGCGGAACGCGACCGGCTCGTCCTGACCGGGGTAGTCCAGGGAGGTCCGCAGCGTGAAGAGGCGCTTCGTCTCGTCGAAGGTCCCCGCGCCGCTCATGAGCAAGGGGGACGTGCTGTAGACCGACGAGAAGACGTACTCCTTCTTCATCGGGTCGTAGCCGAAGAACATCCGCCCCTCGGTGCGCATCCCCAGGCCCTCCTCGCGGATCGTGCTCAGGAGGAAGAAGCCCCCGGCGACGATCTCCGCTTCGTCGGTGCCCTTCGTCTCGATCCAGGGAGCGCTCGGCTCGGGACGGATGCGGCGCACGACGGTCCACTTGCCGGCGAGCTCCTCGAGGATGCGGTGCTCCTTCCCGGGCTTCGGCAGCGGCGGCAGATCGTCGCGCACGCCCCCGTCGTCGATGCGGACGGACGTGCCGGCGTCGACATTCGTCTCGCCCTGCGGCGTGACGACGATGGCGGAGCCTTCGGCGACGGCGAGGAGCGCGAAGAGGCTCGCCGCGGCGGGCAGACGGAGGAACGATCGGAACGATTCGACGGACATGGGCTCGACTCCTGGTGTCGAAGGCACGGAGAGTCGGACGCGCGCCGGGCCTTCGAAGCGGACGCGCCCGTGGGGAACGGCGAGAGAGAAGGGAGCGGCGCCGGCGTGCGCCACCTCGAGGTCGCCGGCGGCGAGGGTCGCGAGCGGCGCGCCGTCCTCCATCGCGAGCCGCAGGAGGGCTCCCGGAAGGAGCGCGAGGCGCGTGCCTCCGGAGACGTCGAGCTCGGGCCACTCGCCGGCGGCCGCCACGGCCCAGTCGCCGTCGAGGACCGTGCGGATGCGGCGCTGCTCGAGATCGGTGCCTCGAAGCACCCAGAGGTCCACCTCCGAATGCGCGATGGGAGCGGCGGTGCGCGGAAGCCAGAGGAGCGCGGCAGCGCCCACGAGAGCCGCCGCCGCGAGCGACGCGGCGACGATCGCGATGCGGCGCGGAATCCGCCTCATCGCACGCGGCCCTCGAGCCACTGCCCCGCTGCGCTCGCGCGCCCAGGCGTCGAGGACGCGGCGGCCCGTGTCCGCGCGCGGCGCGCCGAGGATCTCCTCGAGCGCCAGGTCGAGGATCCGGTCGTCGTGGACGGTCGTCACGCGAGCCTCCGCGCGACGCAATCGCGCAGCGTTGACCGCGTGCGCTCCAGCAGGCTCTTCGCGCCCGCTTCCCCGAGGCCCAACGCATCCGCGATCTCGCGCCGGCTCAGCCGATCGCGGTACTGGAGGTCGAGGGCACGGCGCGCGCGCTCGCCGAGGGCGCGCACGCATTCGCGGAGCGCCTCGAGGTACCCGCGGCCACCGTCTCCCCGCTCGAAGCCCTCCCAGGCGCGGTCCGCGGCGTCGAGGTCCTCGAAGCGAGGCGCGACGCGTTGCCGCGCGACCCAGCGGAGGAAGAGTCGCCGCGCCGTCGTGCGCAACCACGTCCCCGTCGCCGCGGCGCCCCGGTCCTCCGCGCCCGACCGGAGGAACGCGAGGAACGACTCCTGGACGAGATCGGGCACCTCCGCCGCCGGACACCCGAGGTAGACGAGGTAGCGTGCGAGCGGCGCCTCGTGCGTCTCGACGAGCCGCGCGACGTCGCGCCCGGCGATCTCGGGTCGGGGGAAGGAGGCCAGAGCCTTCATGAGAATCTCCGAAGGCTCCCCGGCGCTCCGGCGGCGGCAGTGAAATCGCGGGGCGAGGACCGGCGGAGAACGGAGCGCGGCGACCTCGATTCAGGCGCACGCACATCGCGCGGGCCGGAGGAGGGTGCCGCGCTTCGCTCCTCCTTCAATCCCGCAGCACGCCGAGCGTCGCGAATCGTCCGCCGAGGATCGGCTCCGAGGGAAGGCCGAGCCAGACGTCCAGCGCCGTCGCGTAGACGCGGCGGAAGTCGGTGTCCATGACGACGTCGCCGTCGTCGAGGTGCGCGAGATCCGGCGGCGCGCCGTGGACGCCGCCCCGCACGCCGCCCCCGAGCAGCAGGACCGGTCCCGCGGCGCCGTGGTCGGTGCCCGACGACGCGTTCTCCTTCACGCGCCGGCCGAACTCGCTGAAGACGACGGTGAGCACGCGGTCGCCGCGCCCGTGGGCGCGCAGGTCGGCGTGGAAGGCTGCCAGGGCTCCACCGAGCTCCGCGAGGAGCGCTTCGTGGGCCTGCTCCTGGTTCGCGTGCGTGTCGTAGCCATCGGTCTCGACGGCGACGATGCGCGTCGCGAAGCCCGCCTCGAGCACCTGCGCCACCGTCGAGAGCTTCCGCGCGAGCGCGCTCGCCGGGTAGACGGCGCCGGGGCGGTAGGAGTCGGCGACGGAGCGGAGCCGGTCGGACGCGTCGTAGGCGGTGCGCGCCGAGGCGGCGATGGCGGCGGCGAGGGCGTCGCCGCGCGGCACCTCCGCGAGTCGGCGCAGGAGCGATCCGTCGGAGCCGGTCGACGCGTCGAGACGCAGCGGCTCGACGGTGGCGTTCTCCACGTCGAGGATCGACGGCACGACCATCCGCTCGCCGACGAGGGAGAGCGGCTGCTCCGTCGCGCCGACGTGGATCGCGGCCGCGTCTCCGCTCCGGAGCCCGACGGAATCGGCCACGCGCCCGATCCAGCCCGTGGGCGAGCTCGTGGCGCCGGGCTCGGCGGTGCTCGCCGTGTGCCAGATGTCCATCGAGCGGAAGTGCGAGCGGTCGGGCTTGGGGTAGCCGACGTTGGTGACGACGGCGAGCTCGCCCCGGCCGTGGAGGTCGCGCAGCGCGCCGAGGGACGGGTGGAGCATGAGCTCGCTGCTCAGGGCGACGCCCGATCCCTTCGCGAGCCGGAGCGTCGGCCGCGCGCGGTGGTAGAGGTCGTCGTCCACGGGCACGACGGTGTTGAGCCCGTCGTTCCCCCCCGAGAGCTGCACCACGAGGAGGACGCGACCGTCGGGATCGGCGCCGGCGCTCGCGCCGAGCGGCGCGAGGAAGGAGAAGGGCTCGAGCCAACTCCGCACCGCGGGGATGGCGAGGACGCCGCCGAGGAACGCGCGCCGCGTGAGGTCCATGGGGAGGTGTCCGTCAGGCGACATGGCTCTCGGGGAGGAGGAGGACGGCGTGCAGCAGCGAGCGGAGCGCATCGTCGGAGACTCCCGCGCGCCCGAGCGCGTCGGCGAGGGCGGCGCGCGCCGCCTCGGGGACGTCTCCCTGCACGAGGAGGTCGAGGGCGCGACCCACGCAGGCGTCGGCGCTGGCCCGGTCCTCGGCGCCGAAGATCGCACCGAGGGAGTACTCGCGGCCGAGCGGGCCGCCGTCGCGCGTCGCCCGGGCGGCGAAGCGCGCGCGCGCGATCCAGGTGGCGGAGTGGATCCAGGCGAGACCGCCGTCCCATCCCTTCACGCTCGGAGGATCGAAGAGCACCTGCCCCATGGCGCCCACGGCCTGCGCGAGCGGCGCCCCCGCCGTGCGCCCGCCGAGGGTGCGGAGCGTGCCGGCGGCGAGCTCCGCGGGGCTCTTCACGAGGGCGCGGTAGGCGCCGTCCGAATGGAAGACCCGCGACGCGAAGAGCGTCCGCAGGGGCTCGCGGAGGTCGAAGCCGGCGTCGCGGATGCGGCGCGCGAAGGCCGCGACGAGGGGCTCCGGCGGCGCGGGCATCAGGAGGAAGCGGAGCAGCTTCCCCGCGAGGAAGGGCGCGCAGGCGGGGTGATCGATGCACAGGTCGACCACGTCCTCTCCGCGGAAGGCGCCCGCGTGTCCGAAGACGGTCTTCTCCCCGGCGTCGTGGGAGCGCTCGTGGAAGCGGCTCGTCGCGCCGTCGACGCGCCAGCCGGTGAAGGCGCGGGCCGCCTCGCGGATGTCGGTCTCCGAGTAGTTCCCGCGCCCGAGAGTGAAGAGCTCCATCAGCTCGCGGGCGAAGTTCTCGTTCGGACTCCCGCGACGGCTCCGCGTGCCGTCGAGGTAGACGAGCATCGCGGGATCGGCGGCGATCCGGCGCGCCACGCCGCGGAACGATCCGAGCCCCTCGTCGAGGAACAGGCGGGCCTGGCCGTACATCGCGCGCACGGAGCGCACCTTCCTCCAGCCCGTGGCGAAGTGGCCGTGGAGGAACAGCGCCACCTTCTCGCGCAGAGGCGCGCGCGTGCGCGCCATCCGCAGGGTCCACCAGCCCTGGAGCCGCTCGGGGTCCTCGAAGTCGAGGAGCGTCTCGATGGCCTCGTCGAGCTCGGCGAGCGACGGATCGGCCGGCGCGTCGACGAGCGCGTCGACGGCGCGGCGCGGACCGGCGGCGGCCGCCGCCTCCACCTCCTCGCGGGTGCCGCCGAAGCCCGCGCGGCGCAGGAGGTGCGCCGCGAGACGGCGATCGAAGGGCGCGGCGTCCGACGGCTCGAAGGGTGCGAGCGCCTCCTCCGGATCGGCCGGCGCCGGCGGGAGCGGCGGATGGAGGTGCGTGAGGAGAGCCACGACGCGGATCAGCGGGTGACGCGGCGGGGCGTCCCCTCCTTCGCGCCGTCCGCCGGCTGCGGCGCCGTCACGGGCCCCGCGCGGCGCACCTCGATGCGCATCTCGAGACCCTCGCCGGCGATGCGAGTCGCGACGGTCGCCTCCGAGAGCAGCGAGAGCGCTCCGAGGAGGAACGCGTGCTCGCGCGTCGCGTCGGCGCGCGACTTCCCCTTCTCCAGCACGGCCGAGGCGATGAGCGGCTTCAGGTTCTCGCGGAGCGCTTCCGCCGCCTGGCCCACGTCGATGCGCAGGAGATCGAGCGGCTGCGCCGCGTCGGCGGCGATGACCGCCGCGTCGGGGAGGGCGCGGGCGAGGTCGCGGGCGAGCTCGAGCGTCGTCGCGATCACGATGCGGTCGCCCTGGGTGAAGATCGCGGGCGAGAGGTTCTGCTCGGGACCGACCGCGCCGGCCGACTCCGGCTCGGGGAACGACGCGTAGGTGATCTTCGTGTCGCCCACGGCGTCGTCGCCGATCAGCAGCGCCGACATCCCCTTCTGCGCGCGGTCGGCGCTCGCGAGGGTGACGCCCGTCTGGAAGGCGCGCACGATTCCGTCGAGGAACTTCTTCGACGGATCCGTCGCGCGCAGCACGAGGCCCACGGCCGGGAACCGGGCGATCGGCGCCGACGGCAGCGACGCGTAGGTCTGCCGCGCGACGACGAGCTGCGCCGCCGGGGCGAGCTTCGCGAGGATGTCCTCGTCGAAGCGACGCGCGCCGAAGAGGATCCCGGCCGTCGCGTTGAACTTCTCGAAGCCGGCCTCGTGCTCGGGGCCGACGATCTGGTCGTGCAGATCCCAGAAGGCACAGGCGTCGCGGCGCAGGGTGAGCGTCGCGAGGCTGCGCGGCACGGAGAGCGGCGCGAGCGCGATGGGCTCGGGGAGGAAGGCCTCGACGGCCTGCCTCGGCTTCGCCGAGGTGAGACCCGTCAGCACGAAGGCTCCGGGCTCCACCCTGGCCCAGCCGGCGAGCCAGTCGGAGCCGAGAACCGACTGCCGCATCCCGTCGAAGAGGAGCGCCGGAAAGGGCTCGAGCCGTCCATCGTCCTGGAGCGACCTCCGCGGCAGGAGCGGCAGCGCCGTCCTCGCGTCGAGCCAGCCGAAGAGCGCCGGGGCGCCGGCGGCCGGTGCGTGGCTCCGTGCGACAGCGAAGTCGGCGCGGCCCGCGAGGGACCCCTCGGGCGCCGCCGCGCGGACGCGGTCGATCGCCGCGTCGAGGCGCGCGCGTCCGTTGCTCGCGAGGAGGAGGTCGCCGACGATCGCGTGGTGGAAGTCCGGCCCGATGGTCACGACCTCCACGCCGGAGTGCGTCGCGACGCTCCCGCGGTCCGAGATCCACTCGCCTCCGGAGCGGAGCCCCGCGAGCTCGAGGATCGAATCCTGGATGCGCGCGAGCATCGAGGGCTCCGTCGCGCGCACGACGAGGAGCGCGCCCGGGCGTCCGCGGCGCGCGCCGCCGGAGCCGCCCTCCGCCGCGGCCGAGTCGGGCACGAGACCGACCGCGATCCCGCCGCCGGCCGCCGCCGAGAAGGCCTCCTCCAGGTCGACGCCGAGCGCCGCGCGCATCGCGCCGATCCCCGCCACGAGACGGAGCCCGTCGCCGCGAGAGAAGGACTCGCCCCAGGCGGGGATCGCCCGGAGCTGCGACCAGAGCCCCGACTCGACGAAGTGGCTCCAGAGGTCGGCCGGACTCGGCATCTCGAGGAACGCCACCGTGTCGGCCGGCATGAGAGCCGCGAGATCGGAGGTCGTCGCCTTCGGGGCCGGCGTCGCCGTCGCGTCGTGGGTCGCGAGGAGGAGAGAGAGCGCGAGAGCGAGCGGCGAGGTCATGGCGGGCTCCTCCCGGAAGTCCGGGAGGCCGAGGGTGCGCGCGCGGCGTCAAATGGCATACCGCGGGGATCTCGGGCGCAAGGGGTGACGCTCCGGCGCGGCGGCGCGCGCCGATCTGGCGCCCCTGTGCGGGAGCGGCCCAGGGAGCGCGGCGTCACGGAGGCTCGGCCCTCGGCGGAGCGTCGAGGCTCCCGCTCTCGGGGCAGCGGCCCGCGGTCTCCGAGTCGACGGAGGCCTCCGGGACGCCCCGGAAGCGTCCGAATATAACTCGTCATTCGTGGCGCTTCGATTGACGATAGATCGTCAACTCGTCATATATGACGCATCATGAGGATCACGAATCAGGCCACCGACGAGGCGCTCCTCCGGGAGATCGGCGCGCGCGTCGCGAGCGCGCGGCTCGAGCGCAACTGGACGCAGGCCCAGCTCGCCGATCGCGCGGGCATCTCGAAACGCACGGTCGAGCGGCTCGAGACGGGAAGCGTGGCGGCGAACCTCTCGGCCTTCCTCCGCCTGTGCCGCGCGCTCGGGATCGTCGAGCGTCTGGAGCTCCTGCTCCCGGAGCAGCCGCCGAGCCCCATCGAGCAATTGAAGCTGCGCGGGAAGCGGCGGCAGCGCGCCTCCGGGAGCGGGGCCTCACGGCGGCCGAAGACGAAGAAGTGGTCGTGGGGTGACGGGTCGTGAGCACGCTCGCCGAGGTCCGCATGTGGGGACGCACGATCGGCGCCGTCTCGCTGGAGGACGGCGCCACCCACGCGGCGTTCCAGTACGACCCCGAGTTCGCGCGGAGCGGGATCGAGATCGCCCCGCTCCAGATGCCGCTCGGCGACCGCGTGTTCGTCTTCCCGGAGCTGGCCCCGCAGACCTTCCATGGCCTCCCGGGTCTGCTCGCCGACGCGCTCCCCGACCGCTTCGGGAGCGCGCTGATCGACGCCTGGCTCGCGACGCAGGGACGCACGCCCGCGAGCTTCGACGCCGTGGAGCGCCTCTGCTACACGGGCGCCCGCGGCATGGGGGCGCTCGAGTTCGTGCCCGCTCTCGGCCCGCAGCCGCGACCCGCGAAGCGCATCGAGGTGGACGCGCTCGTGCGCCTCGCCTCCGAGATCCTCGCGCACCGCGAAGGCATCCGCACGACGTTCGCGAGCGCGAAGCGCACGGCGGCTCTGGAGGAGATCCTGCGGGTCGGCACGTCGGCCGGAGGCGCGCGCGCGAAGGCCGTGATCGCGTGGAACCGAAGGACCCACGAAGTGCGCTCTGGTCAGGTGGAGGCCGGCGACGGCTTCGAGCACTGGCTCCTGAAGCTCGACGGGGTCGCCGGCGACGCGGACCGCGACCTCCAGGACCCGAAGGGCTTCGGCGCCATCGAGTACGCCTACTCGGAGATGGCGAAGGCTTCGGGGATCCGGATGACCGAATGCCGCCTGCTCGAGGAGGGAGGCCGACGCCATTTCATGACGCGCCGCTTCGATCGTCTCGAGAACGGGGAGAAGCTCCACATGCAGTCGCTCAGCGCGCTCGGCCACCTCGACTTCAACCGCGCGGGAGCGACGGCCTACGAGCAGGTCTTCGCGGCGATCCGCCGGCTCGGACTGCCGCCGGCCGACGTCGAGGAGCAGTTCCGCCGGATGACCTTCAACGTGGTCGCGCGGAACCAGGACGACCACCCGAAGAACATCTCCTTCCTGATGGACAAGAGTGGCGCGTGGTCGCTCTCTCCCGCCTACGACGTCACCTACGCCCACAACCCGGCGGGCGCCTTCACGGCGACGCACCAGATGACGATCCACGGGAAGCGCGACGACTTCACCGTCGGTGACCTGCGGGCCTGCGCGGCGACGGCATTCCTGAAGCGCGGCCGCGCCGAGACGATCCTCGAGGAGGTGCGCGCCGCCGTGAAGCGCTGGCCCGAGTTCGCCGCCGAGGCCGGGATCCCGAAGAAGTGGTCGACGCAGATCGAGCGCGCGTTCCGGTTCCGCTGAAGGACCGAGAGGTTGTGAGGAAATCGCCGCCGCTGGCTCGAGGCCGAGCGAGAGCGAGCGAGGCGAGACGCGGCGCGTCGACGACGCAGCTCATGGAGAGTTGCGGAGGAGGAGCAACGAAGCCGTGGCCGCTCGCAGCCGGCGGTCGCCCGGCGCCGATTCTTTCGCGACCTCCGAGCGCCGACGCGAGTTCCTACCGCCGGCGGAAGCGAGCGGCGTCGATCGGCACGTCGACCTCCACGAGGTCGAGCGCGACCATGGCGGTGGCGATCTCCTTCCCGTCGAGCGACGTGCTCCGCGCGAAGGGGAGCACGAGCCCACGCACCTCGCGGAAGTCCGCGAAGCGCGTCTCCACGTCGCCCACGGCGCCGCTCGACGGACGTCCGCGGTGCCGGATGGCGAGGACGCGCCCGCTCGCCGGGTCGATGCAGAGGGTCGTGGCCGTGCCGGCGAAGGAGACCGCCACGGTCTCGGCCTCCGCGTCGCCGACGCGGGACGGCCCCTTCGCGTGGGCGCGGAAGTCGGCCCGCCCGCGCGCGCGCAGGATCTCGAGGGGACGCCGCAGGCGCTCCTGCTGGAGCGCCTCGCGTTGCGCGCGATGGAGCGCGCTCTCGCCGTCGGGCTCGGAGCGGAAGGCGTCGCCCGCGGTCACGACGAATCCCCACGGCGACGACGGCTTCGGCGCGGTCCCCTCCTCCACTCGCTCGTTCCACCAATCGTCGCGGCGGTACGAGTCGGGGAACGCGACGAGGACCTCGGCCCCCACGTCGTAGGTCTTGCCTCCGCTCGTGCGCTCGACCTCGTGGCGCTCCCGGTAGGTCGTCACGCCGTCGACGCGCGCGGCGCCGCCCATGGCCTCGACGGCCTTCGCGAGGAGCGCGCGGGCGCGCTCGGCGGACGCCTCGTCGCCGGAGGCCTCGGGGTCCCGTGGCTCGAGGAACCGCTCGGGCGAGGCGAGGAAGGTCTTGCGGCAGGCGTCGCTCGCGAAGACGTAGACGCGGCCGTCGTGGACGGCGAAGCGGTCGGGGCTGCCGAGCCCGCTCAGCGGACCCATGCGCGCGCAGCCGCCGCCCATCTGGATCTCGTAGCGCGCGGGGGCCTTCCGGAAGGCCGCGCGGCTCTCCTCCGTCGCGAAGAGGTAGCGGAAGCCGCCCTCGTCGAGCGCGATCTCGGTCTTGCCGGCCACCTCGCGCCCCTGGCAGAGCTCCACGGGATCGAGCCCCCGGAGGGCCGGGTCGCGCTCCGCGCCATCGCCGTCGGCGGGCGCCGCGAGAAGGATCAGCGGGAGGACGATCGCGAGGCGGGGGTGGAGAACCATGGCGCTCGGGGAAAGGCGTTCGGGCTGGGGAGACGAAGGGACGAGACCCCCTTCCGCGCACGGCGCTCCCGCTTTGGGAAGAATCGGAACGCGTCGCGCCTAGCTGCCCGTGGCAGAAGTGCTCCGCAGAGCGAGCGCGAGGCAGCGGCGCACAGCGCGAGGCGCGCGCCGCAAGCGTAGCGGGAGGTTGCCGTGAGGACGCGCAACGACGCGATGTGCGTCGGGGCCCGCGCGCAGCTCGGATGACTTCTGCCACGGGCAGCTAGGTCCGACCGTACACGCAGACGAGCGTGTGGGGATAGAGGTTCGAGTAGCTGCGCGTCGTCGGATGCCAGAGACGCCGCCAGGCGCGGTTCCAGATCGGCCGCGGCTTCTCCAGCACGACCAGCTCGTGCACGACGAGCCCCTTGCGCTCCGCCATGCCGAGGAGGAAGTCGCGCGCCTCCTCCGTGTTGAAGAACCACTTGTGCCGGTCCTCCGGCGGATCGAGCGGCAGGCCGTAGTGGATGAAGGAGCCGTGGCCGCGCGCGATGCGCTTGCGCGCCGTGCTCCAGTTGTTCGGCAACGAGATCACGGCGTAACGCCCCGCGACGCGCAGGCACTCGTCGAACATCCCGTGGAGATCGTTCAGGTGCTCCAGGACGTCGAGGCACACGACGGTGTCCCACGCCCCGTCGTCGAAGGGGAGTCTCCCGTCGTTCTCGAGGTCGACGCGGAAGTCGGCGTCGGCGCCGAGACCGACGCCGCCGTAGCGCTCCGGGCCGACGACCTCGCGGAGCGCGGCGCGGTCGCAGCCGACGTCGAGCACGCGCCCCTCGAGGTACTTCGCGAAGCGCCGGCCGATGTAGCGCGGCCGGTCGGTGCGCTCGAGGAATTCGACGTACTCGTGGGTGAGGGGGCGGTGGTTCACGTCGCGGACGCGGCACCGTAGCGGCGGCGACCGCCGCCGCTCAACGTCCGTCCGCCGGCAGTGCCGGCGACCGCACCGCCCGCGCGAGCTCGCGGGCCACGAGGGCGTGGCCGTCCCTCGAGAGGTGCAGGTCGGCGGGCGCGTGCAGCAGATGCGGCTGCGGAGCGTCGCGGAATGCCGCCGTCAGGTCGATGCAGCGGATCCCGAGGGCGCCCACGACGGCCGCCACCTCCCGCGACGGACGCTCCGCGTCGATCGCAGCGGGCGGCGTCCCGAATCGGCGCGCCACCTCGAGCCGCGCCGCGCGGTCGTAGGCGATGGGGAGCGGGAGGATCGCGATCGCGAGCTCGGCGCCCGCCGCGTCGCACGCTCCGCGCAGGGACGCGAGGAGACCGGGCAGCCGGGTCCAGCCCTTGGCGACGAAGGGAGCGCCGCGCTCGTGGCCCCGTGCGTAGTCGCCGGGCTCCACGAGGACGCGGATCTCGGGAGTGTCCATGCCGAGGGGCTGCGCCCCCGTCGCGTCGCGGCCGGCGACGGGGCCGGGCTCCGCGACGCGGTTCGCCGGGAGCCGCGAGCGCACGAGGCCCTCGGGCTTCCCGGCGAGGCGCCGCCCGAGTCGAACGAGGCCGAGGCCTCGGGCGCGGGCCGCGAGATCGAGCAGGAGCCGGCCACCGGCGCCCACTCCCTCGAGACGAGCGCTCGGCACGAGGGCGCCCCCGATCACGCCGTAGGGACGCTCCTTGCCGGCGTCCAGCAGGTCGTTGCCGAGGAAGACCATGCAGAGCACGCGCGACGGTCGCACCTTCGGCGCGAGCCGCCGCAGGGAGCCGGCGTACTCCGCGGGGCCATAGGCGGGGCAGCCCGCGTTCACCACCTGCGGCCCCGGCGCCAGCGCCGCCTCCAGGAGCGCGCAGAAGGTCTCCTCGTCGCGCACCTCCGCGCCGAGCGTCATGGAGTCGCCGAGGACGAGGATCGGGCCCGCGCGCGCCGAATCGGGCTCGGCGCCCCGCGTCCCCAGCGAGCTCGTCGTGAATCCGTCGCGGCGCACACCCGCCGCGACGCGGAAGCCGACGTCGGGGTCCGCCTCGTAGGGCACGCCGAGGCTCGGCGGGAGCGGGGGCAGTGCGAGGCGCGCTCCGGCCTCGGCGACCGCGAGCACGCACGCCGTGACGAAGAGTCCGGCGGCGAGCTTGCGGGCGCGGCCCATGGGCGGTCTCAGCGCGGGGTCGCCGCGCCGCGCAGGAGCCCTTCGCGGCTGAGCGCGCGCGCGAGGACGACGGCGACCGCCTCGCAACCCTCGTCGGTGAAGTGGTCGGTGTCCTTCGGAGCGAAGTAGGCGGCCTCCCGCCCGAGGTCGCGGTCGACGTCGGCGAGCGGCGAGCCGGTCTCGCGCGCCACCTCGCGGATCGTCTCGTTGAATGCGGCGACGGCATCGAAGGCCATGCGCCAGCTCGGCATGGCGTAGGCCGTGACGGGGCCCTCCCGGCGGTAGGTCTCCTCGTCCTCGGTGCCGTCGAAGCGGAGCGCGAAGGTGCAGAAGAGGGGCACCGCGCCGCAGGCGCGCACGGCGCGGTCGAAGCGGCGGAGGTGCTCGCGGAACTCCGCGTGGTGCTCCGCGACGAGGTAGAGGTTCGTCGCCGGGGTCCCGTCGTAGACGTGCCTCGCCTCGCCGTCGATCGCCAACCGGTGCGCCACGAGCGCCGGATCGCCGGCGCGCGGGCCCGCATGCCCGTCCGCGCGCGCCGTCTTGCGCGCCGCCTCGCGCGCCGTCGCGGCGCGGATGCGCTCCACCTTCTCGGCCTGCGCCGCCGTGGCGCGGAACGTGAGCCAGATCGCCGAATGCGAGAGCAGGCCCGAGAGCGCGCCGTCGATCCGCACGAGGGGCGTTCGCCTCTCGTCGAGGCCGAGCTGCGCGCGGCGGCTCGTGAGCAGGTCGTTGATGAGGTTGTAGAGCAGCACCACGTCGGGCCGGTGGGGAGGCACGAGCTTCTCGAAACGCGAGATGGCGCTCGCCGTCGTGGCGCCGGGGAGACCGGCGTTCACCACCTCCACCGCCTCGGGGTCGCATGCCTGCGCGCGCAGCCGCCTCTCGAGGGCTGCGGGGAACGTCGTCGCGTCGCCGGTGCTCGTGGTGCCGAAGCAGCCCGAGCCGCCGATGCAGGCGACGCGGAAGCCGCGCTCCGGCTTGGGCTCCCGCAGGGCCGCGCCGCGGAAGCCCTGGGCGTTCACATGCACCTGGCTCCCCTGGAAGCGCGAGGGCACGAGCTCGAGCTCGCCGTCGGCGTCCCGATGGAAGATCCTCAGATCGCGGCCGATCAGGCGGTCGCGGATCGCCTCGAAGTCCGTGGCTCCGTGCGCGACGACGAGCCGAACGCGGAAGAACGTCTCGGCCGCAGCGAGGGCGGCCGCCGTGACACCAGCGGCGAGAAGGATCCTCCCGCGCCGCGTCGCCATGGCTCCCGCTGCCGGACTACGGGCAGATCAGGATGTCGATGCCGTCGGAGACGGTGAGCCCCTCGGGTCCCGCGGCATCGGCGAAGAAGACCTGCCCGTAGAAGTGCAGCCCGGCGAGCAGCGGATTCGGCGGGATGGGTGTCGAGATCGACCAGCTCCCGGCGGCGTTGGTCGGGCCCTGGATGGAGAAGCTCGTCGCGGGATCGATGAGGACGACGATGCTCAGGATGGGGAAGCTGAAGCTCCCCTCGGCGACGCCGAGGAACGCGACGGAGTTCGCGGGCCCATTGGTGCCCGCGAAGGTGAAGGCCGTGTTGCCGACCTTCCAGGCGCCGGTCGTGTCGATCGTGGGGACGCCGTTGCTCCCCGCCACGCCCGCGCCGTAGTGCGTCGGGCCGTTCGCCGTGACGTCGACGCGGATCCCGAAATCACCGGTGACGCCGAGGCTCTCGGCCGTCTGCCACTGGCCCGTCGACACGTTGAAGATGCGGTTCTTGTTCGGCGTGATCCCGTTCGTGTCGGTGACGACGGAGCTCAGGTTCTCGAAGAGACCCTCCTGCTCGAAGCGGGCGCCGATGGTGAAGAACTGCCCCGCCGGGAGCTCGATCTTCGCGGCGCTCAGGTCGACGAGGTTCTCTCCGCCCGGGAAGAAGGTGAACACCGGCGAGGTGTAGATCGGCGCGCCCGGATTCAGGTTCCCCGTCCCGTAGACGAGGATCCGCATGTTGCGCGTCGTCGCGAGACCGATCGCGTTGAAGAAGAGGACCCGGGCCCGCTGGAGGAAGACCGTCCCGTCGCCCGCCTCCACGCGAAAGACCGACGCGGCGATCTCGTTCTTCACGAACCCCGCCTGGACGTTCGCGTTGGAGCCGTCGACGATCGCGTCGTTCTTGTAGGTCTTGTCGTTGGCCCGGGCGTCCGGGGCGGCGACGAGGAAGACGGCGAGAGCGGCGGCGAGGACGAAGGCGGGGTGTCGCGTCATGGGGTGGTCTCCGATCGAGCCCGTCGAGCCTATCGCGGGGTAGGCTTCACGCAACGACCCACGGTAGGCAGAAGTCGCGCCATGCCGCACTCGCTCCTCGCCCTCGCACTCGTCCTCGCGCCTCAGACCTCGCCCCCGAGGGAGCCGGTGCGTCTCCTGCTCGGACGCGAGGGCGCCGGGTTCCTCGAGTCGATCGACGGCCAGCTCGTGCTCCACATGGAGGGGACGCCCCGGGAGATGGGCTTCCAGCACGGCCGCCTCCTCGCGAAGCGCGTCCGCGAGTGCATCCAGTCCTACCTCCACGAGAGCGAGCTCGCCGGTGGGAAGCGGACGCTCGACGACCTCGTCCGGCTCTGGGAGGCCGCGCTCCCGAACATCCCGGCCGCCTACGTGGAGGAGCTGGAGGGGCTCGCCGAGGGCGCCGAGGTGCCTCTCGCGGAGCTGCAGGCGCTCCACATCATGCCGACGCTCCATCACTGCTCCGGAGCGGCCGTCTTCGGGAGCGTCACGACGGACGGCGAGCTCTACCACTACCGCTCCCTCGACTTCTCCCTGCACTTCGGCACGACCAAGACGGTGCAGGAGAACGCCTGTCTCCTCCTCTGGAAGCCGACGGGGGAGATCCCCCACGCGGTCGTCGGCTGGGCCGGCACCATCGGATGCGTCACCGGCATGAACGCCGCGGGGATCTCCGTCGGCGAGATGGGGAGCGAGTCGAGCGACGAGGTCCTCGACGGAACCCCCATGTGGTTCCACTTGCGCGAGGTGCTGCGCCGCGCGCGCACCCTCGAGGACGCGAAGCGGCTCTTCGTCGAGTGGAAGAAGGAGTGCGGCTACAACTTCATCGTCGCCGACGGGAACGCGCGCACGGCCGTCGCCGTGGAGGTCGACCGGTCGCGGCTCGTCTTCTTCGAGCCCAACGACCCGAAGGAGAACGTCGCACCGCATTTCGCGATGCGCGACGTCGTGCGCCGCGTGAACCACTTCGTCGACCCGGAGCTCGCCTCGCGCCAGCGAGACCCCTACGACCCGTCGATCTCCAAGGAAGGCTCCTGGCTCGGCTACCGGGAGATCTCGCGCTTCCTCGAGGAGGAGCGAGGGCGCATCGACGGCGAGCGGATGATCGCGCTCTGCAGGCTGTACCCGCCGACGCACTCGTGCCTGCATCAGGCGGTCTTCGCGCCGCGCGACGGGCGCATGTGGATCGCGAACGCCGTGAGCCCCGAGTCCTCGCCGACGCCGGGGGCCCAGAACCAGGCCTTCCACTCCTATCGGCTCGCCGATCTCCTGGCGACGGATCCCGCCACTCTCCCGCAGGCGCCGCGAGCTCCGGTCGAGAGCCGCAGCGACGGCCGACTCACGATCCCCGCGAGCGGCGAGGTCGCGGAGAAGCGCGACTTCGCCGGCGCCGCCGCCGCCGAGCTCGCGGCGCTCGGCGCCTTCGCGCCCGGCGGCTCGTTCCGCTGGGAGATGGACGTGCGCCCCGAGGGCGCCCGCCTGCTGATCGGCGAGCTCCGCTTCCCGACCGCGATCCCGAGCGGCGACGCGACGAACGACGTCGTCCACGCCACCTGGTACCGCCCCGCCGGGAAGCGCGACCTCCCGGCGTCGGTGATCGTGCACCACTCGCAGAACGACCTCCGCCTGGAGCACTGGATCGCGCGGGAGCTCGCCGCCGCGGGCTCGGCCGCCCTCGTGATCCGGCTTCCCTGGTACGGCGAGCGGCGAGAGCCGGGGAAGCGCGGCCTCCTCGCCGTCACGGGCGGGCTCGAGGGGCTCGGCGAGGCGATGCGCCAGGGCGTCGGCGACGTGCTCCGCGCCGTGAGCTGGCTGCGGGCGAGGCCCGAGGTGGACGGCGAGCGCGTCTCCCTGGTGGGCGTCTCCCTGGGAGCCCTCGTGGGCGCCGTGGCGGCAGGCGTCGACCAGAGGCTCCACCGCTGCGCGCTCCTGCTCGGCGGCGGCGACCTCGCGACGATCCTCTCGTCGCCCGTGAGCGAGACGCGCGCGATCCGCGCGCTCCTCGAGAAGACTCCGCTCGCCGAGGGAGAGCTCCGCGAGCGCGTGCGGCCCTACGACCCGCTCACCTGGGCCCATCGCATCGACGCCGCGAGCGTGCTGATGGTGAACGCCCTGCAGGACGAAATCGTCCCCCGCGCCTCGACGGAGGCCCTCGCCGCCGCCCTCGACCGGCGGCGCGGCGACGCGCGGATCGACTGGTACGACGCGAGCCACAAGACCATCGCCTTCCACGTGCGGCGCATCCTCGACGACGTGAAGGCCTGGGTCGCGGCGCCGGAGCCGGCCGCCGCGGCGGCGGGCGCCAGCGCGCGCTGACTCCCTGGAAACGCAGCGAGCCCGGAGGCTCTCGCCTCCGGGCTCGCTCTCCCGAGCGCCACGGGTCAGCGGCTCGCGGAGAGGGGCCGGTACAGGGCCACGAGGAACTGGGCCGCCGTCGAGAATCCGCCCGGCGCGACGATGAGCTTGGTGAAGACCGGAGCCATGTCGAGGATCTTGCCGCGGTCGAGCAGGACGATCGCGAGGACCTTCGGTCCCGCATGGGACTCGACCATTCCGAAGAACTCGCCCTTCGAGTTCGCACGGACGGTCGTGCCGACCTCGATCCAGCGGGCGCGGCCGCTCGAGTAGAGGATCCCGAGCTGGGCGCTCGCGTTCGGTGCGAGCGTTCCGGAGACGGCGTACTCGAGACCGCCCTCCGTCGCACCCGCGAGCGCGACGAGCGTGATCTCCGCCTTCGGAGCCGAGTGCCGGGCGCGCTCCTCGCGATCGCCGCGGTCATCGCGGTTCGTGATGGCGAGGGCGGGGACGGCGAGCAGAGCGAGAGAGAAAGCGATGGCGAGAGTGTGACGACGCATGGCAGACCTCCGAGCTCCATCGGGTCGATCGTGGATGTGGAGCTCGAGAGGGAGAACGCGCGCCTCCTCGAAACCGAACAGCGCTCGCGCGCCACGCGCACGAGCGCGTGATCGGTGGCTCAGAACTTCGGCTTCGGCGGAGGGAGCACCCCCGCCTCGCACTTCGACTGGAATCCAGCGCGGCCGTGGGAACCGTCGCAGAAGGGCTTGTTCGCCGAGTGGCCGCAGCGGCAGAGGGAGATGGCGTCGCGGCCCGCGAGGTCCCAGGTCTTCCCGGACATGTCGTTCAGCACGATGCCGGCGCCCTGGATGCGCAGCGGTCCGTTGTCGACGACGGAGATCTTGAGGTCGCCCATGGCGTGACTCCTTGGTGCAGAGGGAGAGCGCGGGGCGCGAAGTGCCCCCGCGAGTGCGTCACACGACGATCGAGACGAGCTTCCCGCGAACGACGATCACCTTCTTCGGCGTGCGCCCCTCGAGGAGGGCCACCACCTCGGGGAGCGCGAGCGCCGCCTCGCGGATCGCGTCGTCGGGGGCGTCGGCGGCGAGGGTGACGCGGCCGCGCACCCTACCGTTCACCTGCGCCGCGTACTCGACGCTGTCGTCGACGCAGAGCGCCGGGTCGTGCTTCGGCCACTCCGCGTAGGCGATCGACTCGGTGTGGCCGAGGAGCGACCAGAGCTCCTCCGCCACGTGCGGGGCGAAGGGCGAGAGGAGCTTCACGAAGGTCTCGACCAGCGCGCGCGGGCGCGGCGAGGGCACGGCGGCGATCGCGGTCTGCATCTCCATGAGCGCCGCGATCGCCGTGTTCATGCGCAGACGCTCGATGTCCTCCGTCACCTTGCGGATCGTGCGATGCAGCCGCCGCGCCGCATCGCCGTCTCCCAGGGGCTCCTCGGAGACCGGCAGCAGGCGGTCGCCCTCGCGCGCCTCCTCGTGCACGAGGCGCCAGACGCGCTGCAGGAAGCGGTAGGGCCCTTCCATGCTGCGGGTGTTCCAGGGCTTCACCGCCTCGAGAGGGCCGAGGAACATCTCGAAGAGCCGGAAGGCGTCGGCCCCGTACTCGCGGAGCACGTCGTCCGGGTTCACGACGTTGCCGCGGCTCTTCGACATCTTCTCGCCGTCCTCGCCGAGGATGAGTCCCTGGTTCACGAGGCGGCGGAAGGGCTCCTTCGTGGAGACGAGCCCCAGGTCGTAGAGCACCTTGTGCCAGAAGCGCGCGTAGAGGAGATGCAGGACCGCGTGCTCGACGCCGCCGACGTAGAGGTCGACGTTCATCCAGTAGCGCTCGTTCTCCGGCGACCAAGCGGCGGTGTCGTTCCGTGCGTCGCAGAAGCGCAGGTAGTACCAGCAGGAGCCGGCCCACTGCGGCATCGTGTTGGTCTCGCGCCGCGCCGGCTTCCCCGTCTCCGGATCGGTCGTGCGCACCCACGCCTCGATGGAGGCGAGCGGGCTCTCGCCCGTTCCCGTCGGCTCGTAGCGCTCCACGTCCGGCAGCCGCACCGGCAGCTCGCTCTCGGGCACCGCCTTCACGGAGCCGTTCTCCAGATGGAGGAGCGGGATCGGCTCGCCCCAGTAGCGCTGCCGCGAGATGCCCCAGTCGCGGAGCTTCGTCGTCACGGCCGCCTCGCCGAGCTTCTTCGCGACGAGCCACTCGACCATCTTCTTCTTCGCCTCGGCCGTCGGGAGGTCGTTCAGGATCCCCGAGTTCACGGCGACGCCGTCGCCCGTGAAGGCCTCCTCCTGGACGGGCTTCTCGCCCCCGCGCACCACCTCGACGATCGGGAGTCCGAAGGTGCGCGAGAAGGCGTGGTCGCGCGCGTCGTGCCCGGGGACCGCCATGATCGCGCCGGTGCCGTAGGTGGCGAGCACGTAGTCGGCGATCCAGATGGGCACCTCGCGGCCGTTCGCGGGATTCACGGCGACGGCGCCCGTGTCGACGCCCGTCTTCTCCTTCGCCTGGTCCGTGCGCGCGATGTCGGTCTTCCCGCGCGCCTGCTCGCGGTAGGCATCCACGGCGGCGCGCCGCTCCTGTGTCGTGATGCGGTCGACGAGCACGTGCTCGGGTGCGAGCACGCAGTAGGTGGCTCCGAAGAGCGTGTCGGGCCGCGTCGTGAAGACCTCGAAGTGCTCACCGGCGGCCGGCACGTCGAAGCGCACGCGCGCGCCCTCGCTCCGGCCGATCCACTCGCGCTGCATCGCCTTCACGCTCTCGGGCCAGTCGAGACCCTCGAGGTCGTCGAGCAGCCGATCGGCGTAGGCCGTGATGCGCAGCATCCACTGGCGGATGGAGCGCTTCACGACGGCGCCGCCGCAGCGGTCGCAGAGACCGTCCTTCGCCTCTTCGTTGGCGAGACCCGTCTTGCAGCTCTCGCACCAGTTGATGGGCGCCATCGCCTCGTAGGCGAGCCCCTTCTCGAAGAGCTTCAGGAAGATCCACTGCGTCCAGCGGTAGTAGCCGGGATCGGTGGTGTCGATCTCGCGCGACCAGTCGAAGCTGAAGCCGAGCGACTGGAGCTGCCGCCGGAAGTTCGCGATGTTCTCGCGCGTCGTGGCGGCGGGATGGGTCCCCGTCTTGATGGCGTGGTTCTCGGCGGGGAGTCCGAAGGCGTCCCAGCCGATGGCGTGGAGCACCGAGAAGCCCTGCATGCGCCGCGCGCGGGCGACGATGTCGGAGGCCGTGTAGCCCTCCGGGTGTCCCACGTGGAGACCGGCGCCCGACGGGTACGGGAACATGTCGAGCACGTAGGACTTCGGCTTCGACTGGTCCTCCACGGCGCGGAAGGTCTCGTGCTCGCGCCAGTAGCGCTGCCAGCGCGGCTCGATCGAGGAAGGGTCGTAGGGCATGGTGCTGGCGAGTCGGGGAAAGCGCGCCATGCTATCGACCCTTGGCGAATGTCGACCGCGCCGCGCGCGCCGTCCGCGCACTGCTCCTGATCGCCGCCTCGGGCTCCTCCGCGCTCGCGGCCTGGACGGTGGTGCGGCACCCGGCGCTCTTCGAGCGAGCCGCGGGCCCCGCGGGCCGGTGGGCCGCGGCGGCGGCCCTGGCGGCGGCCGCCCTGCTCGCGCTCGTGCTCCCCTGGCGGCGTGCGCGCGATACGACGACGACGGCGGGCGTCGGCGTGCGCCTGCGACTCGCCATCTACGCGGCGATGGGCGCCGTCGCCCTCCACGGGGTCCTCGTCGAGCGATTCCATCCCGAGCTCGCGCCCCTGCTGCTGGCGGCGGCGCTCCTCGGCGGGAGCCTCGCGGCCGAGCTGCCCGCGGGCCGGCTCCCGGCCGCGCTGCTCCGCGCCGCCGACCGGCTCGCCCTCGCGGTCTGCGTCTTCCTCGTGGCGGGAGAGATCGCGCTGCGGGTCTGGGCGCGGCTCGCGCCGTCTCCGCTCTTCCAGCGCGCCGACCTCTCGACGGAGGAGCGCGAGCGGCTCTTCGGCCTGCCGCCCGGCACGGAGCACGACGGCTTCGCGACCAACTCCGCCGGCCACTACGACGAGGAGTTCGCGCCGCGGAGACCCGGCGGGCCGCGCCGCGTCCTCTCCGTCGGCGACTCCTTCGCGGCGAGCGTCGTCCCCCACGCGTTCCACTTCACGACCGTGTGCGAGCAGGAGCTCGGCGACACGGAGGTGCTGAACCTGGGCGTCTGCACGGCGGGCCCCTGGGACTACCTCCGCTGGATCGAGCGCGACGCACCGTCGCTGGCGCTCGATCTCGTGGTCGCGTGCATCTTCCTCGGGAACGACGTGCACGACGCGAAGCGCGTCTCCACCGGCTGGATCTCGCACCGGCCGCTCCACCGGGAGAATCTCCTGCTCTGGCTCGTGCCGACGCGCCTCCTCGCGCTGCGGCGCGGAGCTGCCGACGGCGGGCTCGGATCCGCGATCGCGGCCGGGCGCGCGACCGATCGGCGCGGCGTGCCCCTGGCGTCGCCCGCGGAGCTCCTGCGCGAGAAGCCATGGCTCGCCGATCCCCTGCTCGAGCGCGGCACCTACGGCGAGGCCGACTACTTGCGCATCGAGCGGGCGCGCGCGCGCGAGGCCTGCGGCCCCGAGACGGTCGGCTACGGGCATCTCTTCGAGGCTCTTGAGCGCATGCACGCGGCGAGCGGCACGGCGCCCTTCGCCGTTCTCCTGCTCCCCGACGAGTTCCAGGTGGAGGACGCGTTGTGGAGCGACGTCGTGGCCGGCGTCCCCGAGCCGCTCGAGCGCGACCGTCCCCAGCGCCTCGCCGGCGCGTGGCTCTCCGATCGGGGCATCCCCTTCGAAGACCTCCTCCCGCGCCTGCGCGCCGTGGAGCCCCTCGGTGACGGCCGCCGCCACGTCTACGCGCTCCGCGACACGCATTTCAACGTGCGGGGCAATCGCGTCGCCGGACTCGGGCTCGCCGCGCTGGTGGAGCGCGTCCTCGGCGAGCGGCGCGCGCCGCGATGAGAGCGGGCGGCTGCTATCCTGCGCGGCCCATGCCAACGGAACGCGTGCTGAAGCTGGGACACAGTCCCGACCCCGACGATGCGTTCATGCATTGGGCGCTCGCGGCCGGCCGCGTCGAGACGCCGGGTTTCCGCTTCGAGCACGTGCTCGAGGACATCGAGACGCTGAACCGCAAGGCGATGCGCGCCGAGTACGAGGTCACGGCCGTGTCGCTGCACGCCTACGCCTACTGCCTCGAGCAGTACGCGCTGCTCCCCCACGGAGCGAGCATCGGCGACCGCTACGGGCCGAAAGTCGTCGCGCGCGACGACTTCAAGATGCGTGCGCTCAAGCGCTCGACCATCGCCGTCCCGGGCACGATGACGACGGCGTACCTCGTGCTGCGCATGGCGCTCGGCGACTTCGAGCACGAGACCGTGCCCTTCGATCGGATCCCCGCGGCCGTGGCCGAGGGCAAGTACGACGCGGGTCTCATCATCCACGAGGGCCAGCTCACGTTCCGAGATCTCGGACTGCAGCAGGTGCTCGACCTCGGCGAGTGGTTCCACGGAGTGACGGGCGGCCTGCCGCTCCCCCTCGGCTGCAACGTGATCCGCAAGGACCTCGGCAAGGACATCCCGCGCATCTCGGGATACCTCAAGCGCTCCATCGAGCACGGCCTCGCGAACCGAGAGGAGGCTCTCGCGCACGCGCTCCAGTACGGACGAGGCCTCGACGCCGGGCTGAACGATCGGTTCGTCGGCATGTACGTGAACGACTTCACGCTCGACTACGGCGATCGCGGCCGCGCCGGCGTGAAGGCGCTCCTCGACCGCGCCCACGCGGCGGGGATGATCCCGGAGCCCGTGGCGCTCGAGTTCGCACCGGTGGAGTGAAGGCGGGCCCGTCGAAAGATTCGGCAGCGGGCCTCGTGCCACTGCGGCCCGCTCACCTCCGAACGTCGCGCACGATGGACGACGCACGACCATGACGCCGATCCGCACCGTCTCCCTCGCCCTGCTCCTCCTCGCCTCCGTCGCGGCCTGCAGCGCCCGGATCGGAGACCGGCTCCCGAAGACCGCTCTCGACGTGCTGCGATCGCCGGACTCGATGGAGATCCTCGCCCTGCATCCGTTCCCGCACGAAGCGGAGGGGAAGCCGGCCGACGAGGAGTCCTCCTTCCACGGCTATCGGATCCTCGGTCGAGCGATGGTCCCCGTCGCCGCGGACCGCACGCACATCGTCGACCTCGTGATCCGCGGGATCGAGGAGAGCGACGGCACCGTCGCCGCCTGCTTCAACCCGCGGCACGGGATCCGCGCGCGCAGCGGAGACCGCGAGATCGACCTCGTGATCTGCTACGAGTGCCTCTCGATGCTCGTGCGCGGCCCGGGGCTCGAGCCCGCGAGCGCGACGACGACGCAAGCGCCGGAAGCGGCTCTCCGAGAGATCTGGCGGTCCTACGGACTCTGACGACCCACGGCGCACGCATCCGAGCCTGTTGCCGGCCCTGCGACGGCTCGGGGTTCGCGAGCAGAGGCGGCCGACTTCTCTCGAGCCCTCAATCGCACACCGAGAAGTACTGAGACCAGGCGCCTTCGCTCTTGTAGCCAGCGGCTGCCCACTCGGCCGCAGTGAAGACGATGGGCGGTGACAGCACACCGTCGTTCTCCGGGTCGCTCAGGAGGATCGTGATGACATCTGCGGCGACCCAGACGTCGGTTCCTCGGCGCACGGAGGAGAGGACGTACTTTCGCCCCTCGCTCTCGTGCTGCGCGACGCTCACCTGCTCGATGAGCGAGAGCTCGGGGAGCGACGCCGAATCGGCGAGAAGGACGGGCGGGCCGAGATAGGACGGCGGCGGCGCGATCGGCAGGTGCCACTGATAGAGCCGCTTCGAGCTTCCGTCGAAGGACACGAAAAGGAGCAACAGGAAGCGCCCCTCCGGATCCACCGCGAGATCAGCGACGTATCCGTAGTCCGATCCGGAGTAGAAGGTCGAGCGGCGATCCTCCGGCAGCCGACGTTGATCGAGCGCGATGTACTGACCGCTGCCCGTCTGGCGCATCGGATGGTGCAGCGCCCACCGCTCGATCGTCGCGTTCTGGGGAGCCGCCGACCCGGCGACCCAGATCTCCTCGTCGCATCGAGATTTCGCGCTCGAGATCGGAAACGAAGTCGTGAGCACTTGGTGCTGCTTCGCCCAAGGCGCCGAGGGGCTCTCTCGTTCCTGCCGATCGATGACGACCTGCTTCAGGAAGCCATACGTGCGCATCACGACGATGCGCGTCTCGGAAGTCCGGACGGGTTGCCGGGATCCTGGCGAGAGCGGCATCGGCCAGCCCGTTGCCGGGAGCGCTGCGGTGAGAAGCGCCTTCGCGCCGATGGCGACGCCCGCAAGCATCAGGAGTCCGCCCCCCCACAGAATCGCAGTCGCCGCCTTGACCCCGAGACTCCGGGAACAGACTTCCCAGAGAGAGCCGACGTGTCTCGCTAGGAGGTTTCGCTTCCCCTGTCCCATGTCGACTGCGCCTCGATCGCGGGCGTGCGCTCTCGTCGGCGAAACAGACCAGGATCCTTGAATGGTCGTAGGTCTCATGGGCACTCGTCGCAGAACGGGCACGTCGGGGGGAGAGTCGGAAACGCGCTCGGACCGCTTCCCGGGCAATTCGCACCCGAGATGGACCAGCAGGGCTCGCGGTTGTCGAAGTCTCGCGCGGCGATTTCGTATGCGGCGCACATCGCCTTCCACGAGTCGCAATCCGGCGGCGTCTCGAGTTTCATCTGCAGCGCGCGATCACAGAGATCCTGCGCGTCCTGGCGGACCATCATGAGGTGCGTGCATCCGAGACAGCCGCTCTCGAAGGGCCCGGTCGGGTCGGAGTCGTCGACGCCGTTGTCCTGATTCCATGCATGGCCGCACTCGTGGAAGAGCACCTGCAGGAAGAGGAGCTTCAGGACCTTGGCCTTCTTCGTTGCATCGAGCCCGTCCAGGATCGACGCAAATTCGGCGGCAATGGCCTTTCCATTGAGCGAGATCACGCGTTGGGCAGGATCCCAATGCCCCATCTCCGGAAGATCCGTCTGGAAGACGATCGGGACGTCGGGAGACAGCGGATCGTTCTTGTCCTGCTTCGGCCAAGCCGCGAGGCCGTTGACACAATCGCGAGCGGCGTTCGCGGCAGCTTCGTGCTCCGCGTTGGAGTAGACAGTTCCCTGCTGCGCCGCCGCCCAGGGCGCCATGAGACTCATCATCATCAGCGCCAGGGCCGCGAGTTCCCCCCGACGGCGCAACCACTCATCGCGCGAACGCTCGACGATCGATCCTTCCACTCGTGTCGTGAGTAGACCCATGCTCCCTCCAAGTCACTTCCAGGGCTTCCGTCGGAGCCCACCATCTGCGACGAAGCAACAAGTACCGAGCAAGAGCCGCCCGAGGCTGAATCCGCGCACCCGCGGAGCGACGAGGTCGGAACAGTAGGAATCTGGATCTGGAGGTCAAGCCCCAGCGCGAAAGCGATCCATCGGGAGGGCCCGAGGAGCGGAGTCTGCAGCAAGGCACGCGCCGCAGGCACTTCGACGGGAAACTTCGCGAACGCGAGACGACATGGTGGGCGCCTTGCGCCGAGCGCCACCCAGTTCCCACAAGGCTCGCGCTCGCTTGCGGAGCGCTTCGACCGTGGGCTGTCGGAAGCCAGGAGCAGCCCATTCCGTCGCGGTGAAGACCACGAGCGGCGACGGAATGGGGTCGTGGTGCGATGGGGCCCGCGCGCCCACGGCAGTGAGTTGGCGGTCCTACCAGCTCCGTCGACGCGGCGCACCGCCGCGCTTGCCGAAGGAGTTCCGGGGACCGCCGAAGGACCGGCGAGGCGTCGAACCGTTCCTCGGCGCGAAGCCGCGGTGGCCTCCGCGAGGTGCGCCGGCCATCTCGGCGACGCCGGCCGAGTCACGATGCTCCACGTCGAAGCCCTCGATGGCCTCGACCTCGATCGAGTGCTTCAGGAGCCTCTCGATGTCGCGCAGGAGGCCGCGCTCGCCGCGGCTGACGAGCGAGATCGCCTGGCCGTCCATCCCGGCGCGGCCCGTGCGGCCGATGCGGTGGATGTAGTCGTGGGCGACCATCGGCAGGTCGTAGTTGATCACCATCGGGAGCTGCTCGATGTCGAGACCCCGCGCGGCGATGTCCGTCGCCACGAGAACTCGCGAGCGCCCCGCCTTGAAGCCCGCGAGGGCGGCCATGCGGGCGTTCTGGCTCTTGTTGCCGTGGATCGCCGTGGCGCGGACGCCGTCGGCGACGAGCTGCTTGCAGAGGCGGTCGGAGCCGTGCTTCGTGCGGCAGAAGACGAGGGCCGCGCGGCTGTCGCGGGAGAGCAGGTGCGCGAGCAGCTCGCGCTTGCGCTCCTGGGCGACGGGGTGGACCCGGTGCGCGACCGTCGCGGCCACGCTGTTGCTCGCCGAGACGTGCACCTCCGCCGGCTCACGCATGAAACGCGCGGAGAGCGACTGGATCTCCGAGGAGAGCGTCGCGGAGAAGAGCAGGGTCTGCCGATCGCGCGGCAGAGCGGAGAGGATCCGCTGGAGCGCCGGCATGAAGCCCATGTCGAGCATCCGGTCGGCTTCGTCGAGCGTCAGGATCTCGATCCCGCGCAGGTCGATCGTGCCCTGCTCCATGTGGTCCAGGAGGCGGCCGGGGGTCGCGACGACGATGTGGACGCCGTTGCGCACGGCGTCGACCTGGGGCCGCATGCCGACTCCGCCGTAGATGGCGGTGCTGCGGACGCCCAGGTGCTTGCCGTAGACGCGGAACGCCTCGTTCACCTGTGCGGCGAGCTCGCGCGTCGGAGCGAGGACGAGAACGATCGGCCGCCGCGAAACGGTGGGCCGCTTCCGATCGCCGAGGAGGCGATCGAGGATCGGCAGCGCGAAGGCGGCCGTCTTGCCGGTTCCGGTCTGAGCGCCGGCGAGCAGGTCGCGGCCCTCCCGGACGACGGGAATGGCCTCGATCTGAATGGGAGTGGGGCGCTCGTAACCCTGTTCGGAAACGGCGCGCAGAAGCCCGGGCGACAGCCCGAGCGTATCGAAAGACATGGAGGAGGTCTCCTCGTGAGGGTGTCCTGGAGCGTTCCCTTTCGACTCCACTCCAGGAGTGGTTCTGATCCGAATCGGCCCCGGCCCGGCACACGCCGGCGGAGCACTCGATCTCGGGTTCGCGCGATGGAACCGCGCGGCATGCAGCCGAGATTCGGCTGCGCTTTCGTCGCCCACGGATGCGTTGCCTTTCGAGGCCCCGCACCCGGGAGCGAGCCGCTGCCGGCGTCCGAAGGGAAATGTCGCGGACGCGGCGCGAGAACGGGGCCACCCTACGGGAAGGCTTGGGCGAATGCGATGGAGTACCTGGGGGGCAACCGTCCAGAGTCGTCCGGAACCCCTCGCGACCGAGGTAGGACTCAGCGCGGGACGGCCAGGAGGTCGCCGCGGATCGTGCGCGACCAGTCGACCGAGAGGAGCAGGCTCGGGTCCTTCCGCGTCACGAGGAACGCCCCGTAGCCGAGACCGTCCAGCAGTTCGCGCAGCGCCGCGCGTGTCGCGGCGGGATCGCGGAGGAACGTGTCGTCGTGCTCCAGCACGAGGGCCGGCCGGTGCTCCCGCAGGAGCGCCGCACCGCCCCGCAGCACGTCGAGCTCGTTCCCCTGGGTGTCGAGCTTCATCGCGCTCACGCGGCGGAGCGCGCTGCGCATCGAATCGAGGGTGCGCATGGGGACCTTCACGACCTCCGCGTCCTTGTGCCGCGCCTCGGCGACGAAGGTCGAGAGCCCCGTGTTCGTCGAGCCGGCGCGCTCCATCCAGAACTCGCGCTCGCCCTCGCGCTCACCGAGGCCGAAGCCATGCACGACGACGTTGGTGGCACGATTCAGGACCACGTTGCGGCGGAGGATCGGGAGGCTCACGGGCGAGGGCTCGAAGGCGTGCACGCGCACGCGGACCCCGAGCATGCGCGCGCAGGCGAGCGTCACGGCGCCGACGTTCGCGCCGACGTCGAGCACGTCGGTCTCCGGCTCGGCGAAGGTGCGCAGCAGATCGACGAGCGGCCGGTAGCGACGGAGCCCCGTGCGAACGAGCTCCTTCTGCGTCGCGTCGCGCCAGTTCGGGAGCAGGAACGCGAGCCGCAGCTCCGGATCGACGACGCGCAGCAGGGGCCGCGTGCCGTGTCCCGCGTCGCCCGGATGCACTCCCCCGCCGCCCGCGTCGAGGCGCCGCAGGTACTCGAGATCGTCGACGGCACGCCACGATCGCCACCGCGCGAGCAGGCGACGGACCGACTTGGAGAGCCCCATGGCCGCGCGTCAGCGCAGGCGGCCGCGCCGCTGGAGCAGATCGGCGAGGAGCGCCGCCGAGAAGAACTGCAGCGTCGTCACGTAGAGAGCGAGCGTCTTCGGCGTGAGCGGTCGGGGCGGACCGTCGCGCCACAGCGAGTACTTGTCGCGGAGGTGGCTCAGGACCGCGAAGGCGAGCACGATGGCCGTAGCCACCAGGAGATAGCCGAGGGGGTTCTCGTAGATCTTCGAGCGCGTCATCTGCGTCTTCCGGAGCTCGGCGGAGCGCATGGAGTAGGACGCGAGGTCCGCGAGGAAGCCGACGACGAGCATGTAGACGGCCGCCAGGAGGAGGACGATCGAGACGTCGCCGATCGGCTCCTGGTTGGAGGGTCGGAAGACGTTCGTGTTGATGTCGTGCCACACGGCACGCAGCCCCACGGCGAGGAGGACGACCGCGAGCGGCGTGAAGACCTTCAGCGGCCGGAAGTAGAGGACCGTCCGGACGACGAGGTTGAAGAAGTTCGCCGTGTCGCGGATCGGGCGGATCTTGGACGTGCCTTGCCGCTTCGCGTAGTCGATCGGCACGTACTCGACGCGGAAGCCGTTCGTGATGGCGGCGAGCGTGATCGTCGTCGTGAAGGAGAACCCGTCCGGGAGGATCGGCTCGAAGGCGGCCACGAGGTCGCGCCGCATGGCGCGGAGCCCGGAGTTGAGATCGGGGATGCGCCGGCCCGCCAGGAAGTTCGCGAGGAAGTTGAGCAGCCACTTCGCCGGCTTCCGCGTCCAGGGGACGCTCGCCGAGCCGAGGGAGCGCGCGCCGACGACCATGGAGGCGCCCGACCTCACCTTCTCCACGAGCTTCGGGATCTCGGCGTTCGGATAGGTGCCGTCGGCGTCGGTGATGACGACGACGGGGTGGCTCGCCTCCTGGATCCCCCGCTTCAGCGAGAAGCCGTAGCCGCGGTTCCTCTCGTTGCGCAGCACGCGGAGGGGCGTGCCGTCGGCCGCGATCTCCGATTGCAGGACGGTCGCCGTCCCGTCCGACGATCCGTCGTCGACGACGACGATCTCCACGGGGTAACCGACGCCCTTCGCGAGGGCGCGCAGCTCCTTCACGACACCCGCGATCCCGCGAACCTCGTTGAAGGCGGGGACGACGACCGTGATTCCTTCGCTCTCTCGAGGAGGCGAGTCGCGTGCTTCGGGGCGCAAAGTCGGGGCGAGCGTACGGCCGGCCGCGGGGGGAATCGAGCGCGAGCCGACGTCGTTCGCGACGGCGGTCGTGCCGATCGGGTTCCGCGACCGACTACACTTCGGATCGAGGATCCATGGACGACACCCTCGATCCGCGGCCCACGCCGCCTCGCACGCCGCGGCTCGACGACTCCCGACCGGCCGATTCCCGACCCGGAGCGCCCAAGCGGCGACGCCGTCGCAAGCGCGTGACGAAGGCGACGGCGCCCCCGCCTCCGGGAACGCTCGCACCGGGCCTCCTCCACGCGATCCGCGAGGCCCTCGAGACGCTGCGGTGGTCGGCCCGCGCGATCGCGCGCTCCCGGGGTCTCGACGCGCGCATCGAGAGCCTCGACGTGACGCTCCCCATCTCGGGGAAGGCGCCGCCGGAAACGCTCGCCGAAGGCTTCGTGCGTGGTCTGCTGGAGCAGCTCGAGCGGATCGAGGGCGAGCGGGACGCGGTGGTGCCGCGCCGCGCCTGGTGCTTCCGCTGCGACAGCTTCCTCTGCGCCCACGCGCAGCCCCCCGAGCCGCGCTCGGTGCTCTCGGGCTACGAGCCGACGGGCCGTCCGCGCTGGAGCGACCTCCTGGCGCTCCTCTTCGACCGGCGCGATCCGCGCGCCGAGCCGCTCGCCGAGGGCGCGCGCGGCGTCGTCGCGCTGGCGCTGGAGGGATCGGAGCTCCTGGCGGACCGCCTCGAGGCCTTCGGCGGCGCGACGCCCGCCGTGGAGGTCGTGGCGCAGGTGATCGCGGGTCCGTTCCCCGTCCCCTCCGCGGCCGGACCCGACGAGGAGGCGGCGCTCACGGTGCAGTTCCTCGCCGTGCGCGACGGAGCCCACACGAAGCTCGTGCTGCATCCGATCGGCGACGCGCGCCTCCTCGACGCGGGAGCCTCGCCGGTAGCGCTCCACCTGGCGCCGATCCTCGCGACGGCCCGCTCCGCCCTGAGCGGCCGCGCCCGCGGTGCCGCCACCACCGAGGCGCTGCGCCGCGCCGCGTCGCCCGCGGCCCACGATCTCGTCCGCGACCTTCAGCACCACTTCCAGATCCGCGGGCGGCGCACGGCCCACGCCGTCGAGCGGGCGGAGATCGGCGTGCGACCGACGGCCCAGGCGTTCCCCGACGCGCGCGCCGCGTCCGACGACGCGATCCGTTTCGACCGCGAGACGCACACGATCGTCCTGCTGGGCCGCAACGGCCGCGTCCACTTCTTCAACGGCGAGGGACGCCACGTCTCCTCCGTCCGCTATCCCGGCGAAGCGATCCGCGCCCGCATCGACGTCGGCCGCTGGCGGGAGGCGACCGCCGCCGAGGTCGCTCGCTTCCGCGCGCGCGTCCCGGCCAACGGCGCGCAACGCCCGGGCCCCTCCCGGAACGGAGACGCCCGATGACCCGCAGGAAGCTGCTCGTCCTGGACGTGGTGGGCCTCACGCCGAGCGCACTCGAGCACGCCCCCCGTCTGCGCGCGATCGCGAGCGAGGGATTCCGCGGCGAGCTCCGCACGGTGCTCCCCGCCGTCACCTGCAGCGCCCAGGCGTCGTTCCTCACGGGGCGCGCGCCGTCGGCGCACGGGATCGTCGGCAACGGCTGGTACTTCCGCAGACTCGACGAGGTGCTCTTCTGGCGGCAGAGCCGCTACCTCATCGACGGCGACACGATCTTCGACGAGCTGAAGGCGGCCGGGCGCACGACGGCGAACGTCTTCGGCTGGTTCAACTGGAACTGCGGCGCCGATTTCTCCGTGACGCCGAAGCCGTCGTACCCGGCCGACGGCCGAAAGATCCCCGGCATCCACACGGAGCCCGCGGATCTGCGGTCGGCGCTCGAGGACGAGCTCGGGCCCTTCCCCCTCTTCGACTTCTGGGGCCCCCGCGCGGGGCTGCGCTCCTCGGAGTGGATCGCGGACGCCGCATCGGCCGTCCTCGAGCACCGCTCGCCCGATCTCCTCTTCGTCTATCTGCCGCACCTCGACTACGACCACCAGCGCTTCGGACCCGACGCACCGGAGTCGATCGAGGCGATCGGAGCGATCGACCGCGTCGCCGGCGATCTCTGCGACGACGCGCGCGAGCGTGGCTACGACCTGCTCGTCTTCTCCGAGTACGGCCTCGTCCCCGTGCGCGGCTTCGTGTCGCCGAACCGCGTGCTGCGCACGGCGGGCTACCTGCGCGTGCGCGTCGACCCGCACGTGGGCGAGCTCCCGCTCTTCGGGACGTCGCGCGCCTTCGCCGTCTGCGATCACCAGATCGCGCACGTCTACGTCCGCGATCCCGCCGACCTGCAGGCCGTGCGCGAGCTGATGGCGGGCATCGACGGCGTCGCGGCGGTCCTCGACGAATCGGGCAAACGGGAGGCGGGCCTCGACCACGGGAACGCCGGGGATCTGGTCGCGATCGCGCGGCCCGATCGATGGTTCGCCTATCCCTGGTGGCTCGAGGACCGCTCGGCTCCCGACTACGCGCGCACCGTCGACATCCACCGCAAGCCCGGCTACGACCCGGCGGAGCTGTTCCTCGATCCGGATCTCTCGGCGCCGCGGCTCCGCATCCTCTCGACGCTCGCGCGGAAGAAGCTCGGGTTCCGCACGCTGATGCGCGTGATCTCCCTCGATCCGTCGCGCGTGCGCGGCTCCCACGGGCGCCTCCCCGACGAGCCCTCGCGAGGACCCGTCGTGCTCGGCTCGAAGGGCCTGCGGGATGCGCTCGGCTCCCGCGACCCCGAAACGGCCGGGCTGTCGATCACCGACCTGCGCGGACTCGCATCGCGGTTCCTCACGACGGCGCCGGCGGCAACGGCCCCCCCGGGAGCCCGCGAAGGGCGCGCGGCGCCGCGTCGCGAGGACGACGGCGCCCGGCGCGCGGCGCCCGGACGCGAGACGGCGGAGTAGGACCGCGCGTCACGCCCTTCGAGGGCCGTCGCGCGAGGAGGTCGGCGCGAACCTACCGCGGCTTCCCGCGCGGCGGCGCTACTTCGCACTCGACGAGGTCGACGAGGTCGCTGTCGACGCCGTCGCCCGCGTCGAGGACCTCGATCGTGAGCGTCGACGCCTTCGCGGGGATGCGAGCGCGGACCGTGACGGGCTCCTCGCCGCCCCGGAAGATCCGCGTGCGCGCGGCCTCCTTGTCGTCGACGAGGACGCGCACGATCGCCGAGCCCGACTTGCCCACCTGGTCGTCGATGCCGACGCGGGCGCGGAGCACGCCGTGCGCGCCCTTGAGATCGAAGTCCACCAGCATGGGCGGGCACATGCCGAGGCCCTGAGGGAAGCCGGTCCCGGCGATGCGGAGCGGCTTCCCCGCGTAGTTCGCGTTCGGCGTCGGGAGCGGGACTCCGCGACGACGCTGCGTGTAGATGAGCCGATCGATCGGGATCGAGTCCGGCTGCCCCGTCTCGGCCACGACGGATGCGGGCGCCCCGGAGCGCCCCTCGTCGTCGATCGCGAGCACCTCGTAGGCGTGCGTGCGATTGAAGCGCAGGTCGCGGTCGACGAACTGGCCGCCCAGCGAAGTGCCGATCGGCACGCCGTCGCGCTGCACGAGGAACGTGCCCGACGGTGCACCGGCGTCGCTCCAGGCGAGCCGAACGCTCGGCTCGGGACCGATGCTCGCCACGAGGCCTGCGACCGGCGGCGGCGCGACGACCGAGGGCGCCTCCCCCGAGACGCACCGCAACGTCCAGCGAACGGGTCCCGACGCGGCCGCCGTCCAACGCGCGCGCGCGAGGCGGCCCTGCACGTCGACGCGCGCGCCGGGCGCCGCCTCGACGGACGCGACGCTCCATCCGCGGTGGGGCAGCACGACGCGCAGCTCGTAGGGATCGCCCGCGACGCAATCGCTCGTGCCCGACAGCACCGAGTCCGCCGCGTCCCAGCGCTCCTCCCGGAGATCGACGGCGCCCTGCGAGACGTGCCGCGACGTGGACAGAACGAAGGGATGCGGGCGCGCCTTCGCCATGGCGATCACGGCGCAGCTCCGCGGGTCGAGGTGGAGCTTCAGGTCCTCCGCGCCGATCGGAGCGCGCCCGAGGAATCGGCCGCTCCAGAACTCGAGCTTCTCCTCGGCGAGATAGGGGTCGGCCGCGGGATCGGACGCGATCGTGTCGACGAGACCCTCGAGTGCATCCCATGCGAACAGGGCCGTCACGAGCCCGGGTCCGCTCGGCGTGTCGCGCCAGAGCCGGACCATCGTCGGTCGCACGAGGGACGTCGCCGCGTACATCGTGTGCAGGGGAAGCGTCGGGAGCGCGCGCCGCAGGACCTCGAGGCGATCCGGCGGGAGCGAGCTCGGCAGGTCTCCGAAGAGGAACGACTGCCCCGAGAGCGCGACGAGGCTCGCCCAACAGCGGGCCTCCTCCAACGTGACGCCACCGCCGACGAAGAGCGTGTCGGGGTCGGACCAACCGCCGTGGCCGTTCCAGGGGGAACCGGTGGCGACGGCCTCCGCGGCGAGCAGGAGACCCGTGCCCGTGGCTTCGGTCTCGTGGCCGGTGCGGAAGGAGTCGAGGATGCCGAAGCCCGACAGCGGCGGCCGATCGATCCCGGGCGTCACGCCTCCCGCCCACGACGTCGCGAGGAAGGACTCCGGGCCGGCGGCGGCGCGCAGAGCTTCGAGGGACGCGCGGTAGTCGGGGATCGGCTCCCAGCCCGGGCGCTTGCGCGGGTCGACGGCTGCGTGACGGGCGATCACCTCCGGCTGCGCGTCGAGGAGGAAGCGTCCGATCCCCTCGGCCGCGAGGCGCGCCATCGGTTCGGCGAGAGCCGCGCGACCCTCGGGAGTACCGCCGTTCCAGATCGTGGGGCCGACCCAGCCCCCGTCGACGGGCTTGCCCTCGGCGTCGGTCAGGAGGCCGGGCCGCGCCTCCGTCGTGCGCGGTCCCGCATGGGGCAGGATCCAGAGACCCGTGCGGAGCCCCGCCTCGCGCGCCGATCGAGCGAGCGGCGCGAGACCGCGCGGGAATCGATTCGGATCGGCCGTCCACTCGCGCGCCAGCGGCTCGCCGGCCGCCCTCGACTGCCAGCCGTCGTCGATCTGCAGGTCGGTGAGTCCATAAGGGACGAGATCGCGAGCGAGGACCTGCAGCTCGCGCAGCACCGCCGCCTCGTCCAATGCGCCGCCGAGGGCCTTCGCCGTCCGCCATCCCGCCGGCGGTCGGGCGAAGCGCGGCGTTCCGAAGCTCCCCTCGGGCACCATGGCCGTGCGGCCGACGTGCCCCTCGAAGAAGCTCACGGAGAACCCGTTCGCCTGGCCCTTGGACGACGACACGCCGCGCCATTCGATCCATCGCGCGCCGGCCGCCTCCGTGGCGCCGAGGAAGCCGAGGCCAGCGGGCTCGAGGGAGAACGCGACGTCGAGCGAGCGGTCCCACGCGAGGGTCGCGCCGGCGTCCGCATCGCCGAGCACGGTGTGGATCAGAGGGACCTCGTGGCCAGCGATGCGCGGCACGCGCGATCCGAGGATCGGTCCCGCCGATCGAAGGAGGAAGCGCAGGCGGAACGGCGCGTTCGGCGCGAGACCTCCCGCCTCGCAGGTGAGGAGCGGGCCCTGGCCGGAGATCTTGAACTGGATCGTGCGGCCCGACGCGTCGATTCCGGTCGCCGTGAGGAGCGCGCCGGTGGTGCCGCGGACGGAATCCGCCGCGATCGGATCGAGCGTGAACTGCAGCTGCCAGCGGAGCGGCTCCTCGCCGAGCCGGAATCCCTCGAAGGAGAACTCCTTCGACGCCGCGCGCACCTTGGGACCGTCGGCTGCCGAGTACTCGACCACCAGGTCTCGGCCCTTGGGCGCGGCCTGCGCCGGAGCCGATGCCGGCGCGGCCGAGAGGATCGCGGCGGCGCCCGCGAGCAGAAGGGCCGACGGTCGGAAGGAGCTTCGAAGCGCCGAGAGAGCGAGCGAGGGATCGATCGGAGTCACGGGGAGGGCGTTCGGGGAGCGGAGAATCGTTCGGTTCGGGTGGACGCGTCGAGGAGCTTGCGCGTCGCGGCGGTGAGACCCGCGCGACGCGCCTCCTCGGGCGAGAGCCAGCTCGCCGGTGGACGGGCCGTGCCGCGCCGAGTCGCAGCCTCGCGGGCTTCGATCTCGATGCGATGGAACGTGATCGTATGTCGGACCCGAGCGACGCTCGCTCCGACGGTGACGGCGAGGCCGGTCCGATCCCGTACGTAGCGCGCGAGCCGAGTGCCGGACTCGGCTCCTTCCTCGATCTCGATCGTGGGCAGCTCCCAGAGACCGGCGAGCGTGCCGGCCTCGGGGCGCCGGACGAAGAGGTAGTCGCCGCCGCGTCGCACGAGTGCCGCCGCCTGCCGCACGCGCACCGAGGGCCGCCGGCTCCTCAGCGCCGGAATGCTCCCGACGAGACCGAGAGCGCGAGCGCCGCAGGAGCGCGCGACGGGGCAGCCCTCGCAACGCGGACTCGACGGGGTGCAGACCATCGCTCCGAGCTCCATCAGGGCCTGGTTCCAGTCGCCGGGCCGATCGCTCGCCTCGACGAGTGCGCGCGCCTCCGCCTCGACGACGCGCCGACCGGGAGCCGCCCGTGGATCCGAACGCAGCGCGAGCCACCGGCTCAGCACCCGGAGGACGTTGCCGTCGACGGCCGGGACGGCCACGTCGAACGCGATCGAAGCCAAGGCGCCCGCCGTGTAGGACCCGAATCCGGGAAGGCCCAGCAGGCCGGCCGGATCCCGCGGCAGCTCGGGGAGCGGCCGCGCCGCGACGGACCGCGCCGCTTCGTGGAGATGGCGTGCGCGTCGGTAGTAGCCGAGCCCCGACCAGGCGGCGAGCACGTCGTCGAGGGGCGCTCGCGCGAGCGCCGCGACCGTCGGGAATCGCGCGAGGAACCGCTCCCAATAGCCGCGCGCCACCTCGACGCGCGTCTGCTGCAGCATCACTTCGCTCACCCAGATGGCGTAGGGATCGCGCGTTCGGCGCCAGGGCAGGTCTCGATGGCCCGCGTCCCACCAGGCGAGCAGCGCGCGGATCCGCCCGCGACGGACGGAGGCCGGCATCGGTTCTTTCACGACCTCAGAGTGGGGCAGACGGGCGTCCGATCAACAGCCCGGCACCGCGATCCCTACACCATGGCCGCGTGCGGGAAGGCGGCGCGGCCGATCCCGCGTCACGCCGCCGCTGGATCGGGGAACGCGGGCACCGCACAGTCGGGAGATGGGCCGCGCTCCGCGCCTCCTCCTCTCCCTCGCGATCGCGTGGGCCTGCTGCATCGGCGCGCTCGGACTCCTCCGGTCGTGCTCCGCCGCCCTCGGCGGCGACGGACGGGCAGCGCACCTCGTCACCGGCGCGGCGGCGGCGTGCTTCGCACTCGGCGCGCTGCGCGCGCGGCCGCTCGACGTCCTCGCACGCTGGGGCGCGGCGCTCCTCGCCGCCGCCGTCCTCGCGGCGGCTCCTCACGCCGAGGCGCTCCTCTCGGGAGCCGTCGTGGCGGCGGGCGACGCTTGGCGTGCCGACGCGGTCACGCTCTTCCTCGCCGCCCTACTCGCGGGCGCGCCCTTCGCGGCTCTCGGCGCGGAAGTGGGCGCCCGTCGCCCGTCGCTCGCGGTCGCGACCACGGGAGCCGTCGCCGCCCTCGCGCTGCTGGACGGTCCGTGGATCCCCCTGCCAGCCGCGCAGGCGCTCGCGCTCGGCGCGCCGCTCCTCGCGGCCCTCGGAGCATCGCGTGTACCGGAGTCCGCGGCCGAAGAACCTGCTTCGGCCGTCGCCTGGCTCGGCGGAGCGATCGCCGGAGGAGCCGCCGCCCTGGCCTTCGCGGAGCTGCGCCTTCCCCTGCGCTCCTTCGTCACCGGCACTCCCTTCGACCATGCCCAGATCGACGGCCTCCTGCTCGCGCTGACGGCCCTGGGAGCCGCCATCATCGGACCGGTTCTGCGCGCGGCGCCCGCCGGCGCTGCGCTCGGCGCGACCGTCGCTGCGGTGGGCACTTCGATCGCGTGGAGGCAGCTCGTGGTCCTCTCGTCGCCCCAGGCGTTCGAGGCGCATCTGCGGCGCTTCGGCGCCGAGCCCGGCTCGGCCCTCGGTGTCGACGGGCCTCTCTGGGCGGCGCTGATGGTGGTGACGACCGGCGGAGTCGCCGCGCTCGGGACCGGCGCCCTGCTCGACGCGGCGCTGCACGCCGGTGGGAAGCGGGCGCTCGTGGGGATCGCGATGGGATTCGCCGCCGGGTGCCTCGCGGCGGTCGTGCTCGCCGAGGGCGGGTCGCGCCAGGCGGGCTCCGGCGTCGTCTTCGAGGGCGGCCTCGAGCGCCTCGCCTGGGCGGCGACCCTCGGTCTCGCCGCGGCGGCGGCGCTGGCGCCCGGAAGGACGGGGTCGACATGGACGCGCGCGGCGCTCCGAATCCCCGCGGCCGTCGTCGCCGCCGCGAGCGTCGTGCTCCTGCCTCCCGTCGAATTCCGTCCCACGAGCCTCTTCGTCACGGAGGCCCGCGTCGCCGAGCGTCACGTCGTGCGCGCCGTGCGCGAGTCGATCGACGGCATCGCACTCCTCGTCGACGAGCCGGGACGCCGCGACCGGCACGAGCTCACGCGCTTCCAGCGGGTGCGGCTCGACCGCACGTCCGTCACGCCGGCACCCGACGACGCGGAGAGCACGGCGCTCGCCCTCGCCTTCGCGCTCTCGCTGCGCCCGGCGCCCGCCACGGTGCTCTACCTCGGGCCGCCGATCCCCGAGGCCGTGGAGGTCCTCCACGGTGCCCGCGCCGGTCGCATCGAGTCGGCGCCGCGGCCGGCCACGGAGACCGCCGTCGCCCTTCGATTCGGCGCGGTGGAGCTCGCCGCCGCCGGAGACGACGGTCTGCGGTGCGCCCCCGGACGGCGCGGGTTCGATCTCGTGATCCTGCCGCCGGAGCCGGTCGGGGTCGCGGCCGTCGCCCCGCGCTGGACGCCCCAGCACCTCCGAGCCCTGGAGGCATCGCTCTCGCCGACGGGGCTCCTCGTCTGCTTCCTCGACGCGCGCACGGCCCCTCGCGCCCTCGTCGAGCGCCTGGCTCCGGGCTACCTCGACGGATCGCCGGGGCGCGGCATCGCCGTGCTGGCCGACGGACTCCGAGCCCCTTGGATCGCGTTCTTCGCGTCGGCGGCGGCGGTGCCCGTTTCGCCGCGCCCGCCGGAGCTCGGATCGCCTTCGGCTCCGCGACTCGCTGCGCTGCCTCGATCGGCGGACTCCCTCGCCGCCTGCATCCTCGGCGGGCCGCAGGCCCCGACGCTCGCGCGCTCGGCTCTCGCATGGCTCCCCGCGGTCGCCTTCGACCGTGAGCTCGACCGGTTGCGCGCACCCTCCGCGTCGCGGCCCGTCGAGACGGCCGACGACGCCGAGGGTCTGCGCGCGGTGCTCGCGTGGTTCGAGGGAGCGAATGCGGGAGCGACGGGTCACCGCGCGGGAGTGCGCGCGTGGCTCCAGGCGCTGGTGGCGATGGAGAGCACGGAGTGGCGCATCTCCGCGTTCCGGTCGCCGGCGGAGCAACAGCCGGTGCCCCAGGAAGCGATCGACGCGCTCGTCGCGAGCGCGCGCGCGCATCCGGGCTTCGAGCCGACGCGCCGAGCGTTTCGGCAGACGGCGTTCCTCCTTCGTCTCCAGTCCGACGTCTCTCGACTCCTGCGCTTCGCCGAGTCGATGCGCGCCGCCGATCCCGGGAGCTGGGCGGCCTCCTGCGAGGCATCCTGGGCGCTCCGTCAGCTCCTCGCGCCCGAGATGGCCCTCGGGCTGCTCGAGGGCGCGCCACCGACCGAGCCCGAGGGTCGGGAGGCGGTCGCCATCGAGCGCTCGGCCGTGCTGTCGGCTCTCGACCGAGGCGACGACGCGCTCGCGGTCCTGCGGCGCGAAGTGACCGAGATGCCGACGTCTGCGGGTCTCGCGCGCGCGCTCGCCGAGACTCTCGCGGCCCGTGGCGAGAAGACCGAAGCCCTCACTTGGGCGCGGCGCGCCGCGGAGCTTTCGCAGCGAGCGGCCGACGAGGAACTGGTGGAGCGGCTCGAGGGGGGCGAGGACCGGTAGGCAGACGATGCAGGATCGTCGACTCCGGGCCGCGGCGAGAGGGAATCTGCCTCAAGAGATTGTCATTACATATCTTCTGATAGCATCGACTGTCGCCGCGCCCCTCGCCTCCTTGCCCTGCGCTCGGAGGTAGACTCCGAGGGAACATTCACCCTGCTCCGCACCCTCCAAGGGGTTGCAGCGGCCCGGCGCCGCCGGGGCTTCACCCGAGCCCTACCAAACACCCTCCCTCTCTCTCGTAGCCCTTTGGGAGCTCCTGTCTTGAATCGAAGTCGCACTCTGTCTGCCCTCGTGATCTTCAGCCTCGCGGCGGTTTCGCTCGCGACGGCGTCGATCGTCCACCTGACCCTCCGCGAGATGCTCGAGCGAACCGACTCGGGCGTGATCGGAACGGTCCTCGAGAAGAACGTCTGGACGGGCCCACTGGAGGGCTTCGAGGTCGACCCCGACTTCACGACCGTGAAGATCCAGGGAGAAGACCTGATCCGCGGCGGTCAAGTGATCCACGAGATCACCTATCTCGGATCCGACAAGAACCCCGTGAGCGAGATGCCCGCCGAGAGCGAGACGCGCGTCGGAACGAGCGGTCTCTTCTTCTCCGTCGCGGTGAAGAGCGCATGGGGAGGCCGCACGGGACTCCATTCGCTGATGGCGGCGCAGGGCGGAGTTTTTCGCGTCGAGTCCGGCCCCAAGGGCGACGTGGTGATCGGCAAGGGCGAGGGGTTCGCGGTGGAGAAGAACGTCCTCGCGAGCGATCTCCGCAAGCAAGTCGCCGCGGAACTCGCCGAGATCCGCCGCACCAAGTAGCGCCGATCCGACGCGCCTCGCTGCGAGGTGCGCTCTTCGCGACCCCCCACGAATTCATCGAGAACCGAACACGAACCAGGAATCCATGAAGCTCTCTCGCATCCTCCTCCCTGCGGCGCTCGTCGCCGCGGCAGCCATCGGAGCGTTCCCCCGCTCCTCGATCGGCTTCTCGCTCCTCGGCACGAGCCTCGCCGGCAACGAAACCGGGTTCCAGGTGAACCCCACGTCGTTCGCCGATCCGAACGCGAACAACAATCTCGCAGCCGACGCCAACTTCCCCGGCTCCACGGGAGCCGCCATGGCGCTCTGGAAGGGCGCCGTCGAGTGGAACTCGGAACTCCGCGGCGGGAACGGCAACGGCGACCCCTTCCAGCCCGGCAATCTCGGCAGCGGCAACTCCAACTTCGACTGGATCTACGAGGGCACCACGCCGAACTTCGGCGGCAACACCTCGTCCGTCGTGAAGGCCGGTGGCTTCCTCGGGAACGGCGTCTTCGCCGTCACCAGCTCGACGAATGCCGGCTGGACGATGGTCTTCGACGACTCGGCGAACAACAACTGGAACTGGCAGGACGGCCCGGCCAACGAGACCGGCAGCAACCGCGTCGACATCCAGGGCATCGCGTGCCACGAGTTCGGCCACGCTCTCGGCCTCGGGCACAGCGGCGTCGGCGGCACGACGATGTTCGCCGGGACGAGCCCGTCGGGCTCCTTCTTCCTCCGCTCCATCGAGGCGGACGACGTCGCGGGCGTGCAGGCCATCTACGGAGCGAAGTCGGGCACCAAGCCGAAGATCAACTCCGTCACGGGGAACCTCTCCATCGGCGGCGTCATCACGATCTCCGGCGTGAACTTCTCGGCGACCGGAAACCAGGTCTGGTTCACCCGCAACACGGGCGGCGCGACGTCCACCTTCCCGACACAGCCGATCACGGTGAGCAACCTCGCCTCGACGGGAGGGGGCACGACCATCACGGTGTCCATCCCGAGCGGCGTGGCTGCCGGCGACATCGCCGTGCGCAACAGCGGGTCGAGCTCGACGCAGGCCAACAAGTCGGCGCCGTTCCCCTTCGCCCTCGGCTCGGCTCCGGCGACGCCGGTCATCACGTCGATCTCGCCGGACCCGATCGCGATCGCTTCGAACTTCATCCCCGTCCTCACGATCACCGGCACCAGCCTCACCGGCGTCACGATCGTCCAGGTCGGCACGAAGCTCTACACGACGCAGGACTTCACGATCGTCAACGACACGACGATCAACCTGCCCTTCAATCCGCCGCCGAACGAGGTGGGAACGGTGGGCGTCAAGGCCTCCTCGCTGGCGGGCACGAGCAACACCGTGAACGTCACGATCACTCTGGCCGCGTCGAACATCGTGTTCGCGAGCACGACGACTCCCGCCTCGGGCACGAACTTCACGCTGTACTACGCGTCGCCCCAGCCCGGCCAGACGCCGCTCCCGGGCTACAGCCAGTGCTTCTCGGTGGTGAACGCGCTCCCCTACTTCACGATGTCGATCGGCGGCTGCGGCGACCTGAACTTCCTGGACATCCCGCCGGCGACGGGCGCCAACGGCATCTCCTCGACCGTCGTGCCGGTGCCGCCGACGTTCCACGGAGCGGTGTTCTTCCAGACGGTGACGATCGACCTGCTGAACGTGGTGTTCCCGCTCCCCGCGTCGAACCTCCTCGTCGTCTCGGTTCCCTGACGGATGATCGTCTTGGGGTGGGCGGCTCGTTCCCGATCCGAGCGAGCCGCCGCTGCTCCCTCTGAAGCGTTCCACGTCGAGTGCCCGCGCGGGCGTCCGCCACGCCTTCGCGGGCACTCTCACAAACACTTCTCTCCACGCCCGTGAGGTCCGTACGGGCTCCTCTCCGAGCCTTCCGGTCGAACGGCCAGAGGTGCTCGGTCCTCGATGCACCGTCGCACCAACCTCTCGGGTCCATGCTTCCAAGCGAGGATCCGGGAGCCAGGTAGGAGCCCGTGAGATCCCCATGGGCTCCCTCAGGGGCCGGGCGTCCGCAAGGACGTCCGGCTCTGTTCGTTTCCGGGGACGGCGCTCCTGAGGACGGCCGGGCGACCGGGTAGAAAGCGGTCCGTGGCCATCGATCCCGCGACGCCCGCTGCGCCCCCCCGAGGCATCTCGGGCTCGAAGCTCGCCGGGGCGCTCGTGGCGATCCTCGCCATCATCGCGGGCGCCTATGGCGGTGTCCTCCGCAACGGCTTCGTCTATGACGACCGCGCGCTCGTGGAGGGAAACCCGGCCATCCGCAGCTTCTCGAACGCCGGGGACTGGCTCACCCGCTCCTTCTGGGCGAGCGCCTACAACCCCGCCGATGCGGACCGGGTGCCCTTCTACCGGCCCGTGATGACGGCGGTCCTGGCGACGGGGCACGCGATCGGCGGCGAGGACCCCGCCGTCTTCCACGCGCTCGCGCTCGCCTTCCACCTGGCGGCGACGGCTCTCCTCTTCGCGCTCGCGCGGCGCTTCCTGCCTCCGGCGGGCGCGCTCGCGGCGGCGGCGCTCTTCGGTCTCACGCCCGTCCACACGGAGACCGTCGCCTGGGTGAGCGGCATGGTCGACGCCGTCGCCGCCACCTTCGCGCTCGCCGCCGCCCTCGCCTGCCTCGCGGCCGGAGACGCGGCGGGGACTCCGGGACGCCGGGGACGCGCCGCGATCCTCTCGGGCGCGACGGCGCTCCTGGCGCTCCTCTCGTTCCTCTCGAAGGAATCCGCCCTGGGGATCCCCGCGGCGATCCTCGTCGCCGACCTGCTGCTGTCGCGCCGGCCGCTGCGGCCGCGGCTCCTCCCCTACGCCGGCTACGCCCTCGCCCTCGTCGCGTACCTCGCGCTGCGCATGCGCGTCTACGGCCTCGACGCCGGCTTCGGGATCCGGCAGACCTGGTTCGGGCTGCCGGCCTGGCGGAGCACGACGCTCCCCTTCGAGCTCTTCGCCGGACACTTGGGAAAGCTCTTCGAGCCCTTCGGCCTGAACGCCTTCCGCACGCTCCGCGTCGACCTCGAGCCCCTCGGCGCCGAGATCCTCCTCGCCTTCGGTCTCTGCGGACTCTGGGCGGCGGCGCTCGCGGCCCTCGCCCTCGGATCGCTGCGCCGGAGCGGCCTTCGCGCACCGCTCGCCTTCGCGGCGTTCGTCACGCTGACGATCCTGCCGATGGTCGTGCGGCCGAGCAGCCTCGGGTACTTCCCGTTCGCCGAGCGCTTCCTCTACGTGCCGAGCCTCGGCTGGGCGCTCCTCGCCGGCTGGATCGCCGCCGCCCTGGCGCGCCGCGCGCCCTGGGCCGCCGCCGCGATCGTCGTCGTCGTCGCCACCGCCTTCGCGTGGCGAACCGCCGAGCGCGTGCCCGTCTGGCGCACGGAGGAGACCCTCTTCGGACGGTCGGCCGTCGACTCCCCCGACTGCGCCGCCGTGCACCGGGCTCTCGGACGCATCGCGATGGAGCGCTACGAGCGGACCGGCGACCCGGCCGAGCTCGACGTCGCCTTCGAGGCCTACGCGCGCACCATCGACCGCTCGCTGCGCGACCGCGTTTTCGTGTCGAGCGAGGACGTGATCCAGGCGCACCTCGGGCTCGCGTGGATCCACCTGATCCGGGGCCGCGCGGAGGAGGCGCTCAGCATCGGCCAGCAGGTGTCGGAGGAGTACCCGACGAACGAGCACGCGGCGGTGCTCGCCGGCGTCGCGGCGGCGGCGCTCGGCGACGTCGACCGCGCGGAGCGGGAGCTGCGCCGCGCCGTCGATCTGCGTCCCAACTTCGGCCGCGCCCGCTTCAACCTGGGGCGCCTCCTCTACGGACGGGGCGCCCACGACGCCGCCGTCCTGGAGCTGCGAACCGCCGTCGACCTGGAGCCGACGAACGCCGATGCGCGCTACTTCCTCGGCTGCGCGCTCTTCGCGACGGGCCAGCCCGACGCCGCGCTCCCGGAGCTGCAGCGCGCCGCCGATCTCGCCCCCGGAGCCGCCGCGACGCACGCGGCCCTGGGCCGTCTCCAGCTCGCGCGGGGCTCTCCCGATGCCGGTGTCACGAGCCTGCGGCGCGCGCTCGACCTCGCCCCTGGCGATGTCGACGTGCGGTTCGAGCTTGGATCGGCGCTCCTCGGGATCGGCCGGAGACTCGAGGGGCACACGGAGCTGGAACGGGCCCTCGCCGAGGCGCCGGACCATCCGCTCGCCGAGCAGGTCCGCTCGATGCTGGAACGACCCTGAAAGGACCGCGGCGCGTCAGAGCTGGTGCGGCTCGCTCAGCACGAGGTCGTCGACACGGAACACGGGACCCTCGCGGCAGGCCTTCGCCACGGGCCATCCACCGTTGGTCGACGGCCTCACGGGCACGGCGCAGACGTTGCAGACTCCCGTGCCGCACCCCATGCGCGTCTCGAGGGAGAGCCAGCCCGGCACTCCCTCCGTGCGGCAGAAGGCCGACACTGCCTCCAGCATCCGCTCGGGACCGCAGGCGAAGACGCGGTGGGGACGGCGCGCTGGATCGGCGCACTCCTCGCGCAGCAGATCCAGGGCCGTGCCGCGCCGCGTGGCGATGCGACCCGGCGCCGGCGATCCGTCGTCCGTGGCGGCGCGGACGCGGACGCCCGCCGCGGCGTAGGTCTCGATCTCGTAGAGGAGGGACGCCCGCGCGGCGCCGAAGCAGAGCGTCAGGTCGCCGGGCCGTGCGCCGCGCGCGCTCGCCGCTTCGAAGACCAACGGGAACGTCGCGATCCCGACGCCGCCGGCGACGCAGGCGAGACGCTCGCCGGGCTCCACGTCGGGGAAGCCGCGACCGAGCGGTCCCACGAGGTCGACGCCGTCTCCGGCCGCGAGCCGCGAGAGCGCCTGCGTGCCGGGCCCCATCACCTTGAGGAGGAACGAGAGCACGTCGCCCTCCGCCTCCACGCGCCGTCGATAGAGCGAGAAGGGGCGCGCGAGGAGCGGTCCCTCCCCATCGGCGCGCCGCACCATGAAGAACTGCGACGGTCGCACGTGCGGCATGCCCGGGGGGACGCGAACGTCGACGCGCACGCCGTCGGATCCGGCGGCGACGACGGCGTGCGTCGTGCCGCGCGTGCGGAGCGCGTCGCAGGGTCCGGCCATGACGATCGGGGCGGAGTGTACGCTCCCGTGCACGCGCCGGTCCTCCGGAGGGAGCCGATGCGGCCACGGCACGGGCCGATTGGCTCCGCCGCGCCGATCCCGCAGACTGGTGCGTTTCCCGCCGGTCCGCCGGATCCCACGTGACGCCTCCTCCTCCCATCCTCGCCTCCGGATTCGTGGTCGTCGCCGCCGTCGACGGCGCCGATCACATGCTCCTGCTGCGCAACCGCCGCCGCGGAGACTGGGGATTCCCGAAGGGGCACGTCGACGACGGCGAGGACCTCTACGCGGCCGCCTGCCGCGAGCTGCGCGAGGAGACCGGCATCGATCGTTTCCAGCTCGTCCCGGGCTTCGAGCAGGTGCTTCGCTACGACGTGCCGCGAGGACGCGAGGCGGGGCGACCGAAGGAGGTCACCTACTTCCTCGCACGCGTCGACGATGCCGCCGTGGTTCTCTCCGACGAGCACGACGAACTCTCCTGGTCGACGCCGGCGCGCGTCGAGGAGCAGCTGCGGCATCCGAACCTGCGCGCCCTCGCGCGCGGCGCCTTCGCGTTCCTCCGAGCCCTTCCCCCCGCGAGCCGGCCGTGAACTACGAGGAAGCGGTGGACCTGCTCGATCGCGAGGCGCCGGAGCGCCCGCTCTTCGTGCAGCACTCCCACGTCGTCGCCGGCGTCGCCACCCGCATCGCCGACGCCCTGCGCGAGGGACGGCAGGGCGTCGAGCGCGAGCGCATCCGCGTGCGCGCCGTGCTGCACGACTTCGGCAGGTCGCGGACGCACGGCAGCTACCACGGGTGGGTCGGCTACGCGATGCTCCGGCACCGCGGGCTCGCCACCTTCGGGCGCGGCTGCGTCACCCACTGGCTGCGGGGGCTCTCCTTCGAGGAGGTCGTGGAGAAGGGGCGCGTGCGTCCCCGATTCCTGCGCCGCGTCTTCGACGAGCTCGCGCTCCCGGAGCTCCAGCTCGACGACCTGGTGATCTCCGTCGCCGACTTCAGCGTCGCCCACACGACCGTCGTGCCGCTCGAGGAGCGGGAGCGAGATCTCGTCGTCCGCTACGGCGAGTCGCGGTGGCTGCGGCGCAACGCCGAGCAGGCGCGCGCCCAGCGCGCCGAGCTGGAGCGGCTCATGGGACGCCCCTTCGCCGAGGTCGTCCCCGCCGACGAAGCGCGTCCGGAGGCGGCGGGCCGATGAGCGTCCTCGGTCTCGACAACGTCGCGAAGCGCTACGCTTCGAGGGAGCTCTTCCGCGGCATCTCCTTCTCCGTCGAGGAGGGCGAGAAGGTCGGCCTCATCGGCCGGAACGGGACCGGCAAGACGACCATCTTCCGGATGATCCTCGGCGAGGAGCGCCCCGACGAGGGCGCGCTGCATCGCAAGAGCGACCTGCGCATCGGCGTCGTCGAGCAGTCGCCCACCTTCGCGGCCGACACGTCGCTCTTCGACGTCGCGCTCTCGGGTCTCGACGAGCTCCGCGCGCTCGAGAAGGAGTTCCACGAGATCGCCGAGGCGCTCGGCACCGAGGCGGACGAATCGCGCCACGACAAGCTGCTCCGACGCATGGACGACGTGCAGCACCGCATCGAGTTCCTGGGCGGCTTCGACTACACGCATCGCGTGGAGTCGGTTCTGGAGGGTCTCGAGTTCCCGCGCGAGCGATGGACCGAGCCCGCGTCCCGGCTCTCGGGCGGCGAGAAGAGCCGTCTCGCCCTCGCGAAGGTGCTCGTCGCCGGCTTCGACCTCCTGCTCCTGGACGAGCCGACGAACCACGTCGACTACCGGGGCGTCGAATGGCTCGAGTCGTTCCTGCACGACTACCCGGGCGCCGTGCTCGTGATCTCCCACGACCGGCGGTTCCTCGACGCCACCGTGAGCGCGATCCTCGACCTCGATCACGGGCGGTGCATCCGCTACGAGGGCAACTACTCGCAGAGCCGCGAGCAGAAGGAGATGAACGACGAGGTGCTGCGGCGCGCCGTCGCGAACCAGCAGGCCTTCATCGACAAGGAGATGGACTTCATCCGGCGCAACATGGGCTCCCAGCGCACGGCGGAGGCCAAGGGAAGGCTGAAGAAGTTGGAGCGTCTGGATCGCCTCGAGGGCCCCAAGTCCCAGAAGCGCGGCCCCAAGATCCGCTTCAAGGGGTCGCGCGGCGGCGAGGTGGCTTTCGAGACGCGCGATCTCGCCGTGCGCTTCGGCGAGCGCACCATCTTCGAGCACCTCGACTGCATGCTGCTGCGCGGCGAGCGCATCGCGGTGATCGGCCCCAACGGGGCCGGGAAGAGCACCTTCCTGCGCTGCCTCGTCGGCCGGCTCCAGCCGACGGAGGGCTTCCTCAAGATCGGCGCGAATGCGCAGCCCGGCTACTACGACCAGGAGCTCACGGGCCTCGAGGACCACAAGACGATCCTCTCGGAGGTCCACGGGATCCGGCGCGACCTGACGGAGGAGCAGGTGCGCGACCACCTCGGCCGCTTCCTCTTCAGCGGCGAGGACGTCGACAAGGAGGTCCGCGCGCTCTCCGGCGGCGAGCGTGCGCGGGTGCTCCTCGCGAAGCTCGTGCTGTCGGAGCACACGTTCCTGATCCTCGACGAGCCGACGAACCACCTCGATCTGCGCGCGCGCGAGTCGCTCGAGCAGGCGCTCGAGGGCTACGAGGGGGCGATCGTCGTCGTGAGCCACGACCGCGCGTTCCTCGACAACGTCTGCGACCGCGTCCTCGAGATCGAGGACGGACGCGTCCGGTCCTTCCCCGGCAGCTACACCGAGTGGGCCGCTCGCCGCCGGCGCGAGCGCGAGGAGGCGCTGCGGACGGAGCGCGAGCGCGAGCAGAAGGAGAAGGATCGGCTCGAGCGCGAGGCCGCGAAGGAGCGCGAGCGAGAGGAGAGGCGCGCCGCCGCACGCGCGCAGTCGCCGGACCGCAAGGCAACGGCGAAGGAAGCCGAATCGGAGCCGCGCCGCCCGCGGAACGCCTTCAAGGCGAAGCAGCTCGAGGAGCAGATCGCGGCCGTCGAGACGCAGGTCGCCGAGATCGTCGACGCGATGGCGATGGAGGAGAACTACCGCGACGCCGAGAAGATGCGGACGCTGCAGACGCGCCACGCCGACCTGACGCGCGAGCTCGCCTTCCTCCTCGACGAATGGGGGCAGTACGCGTAGGGGCCTCGTCCCGGGAATGGGGTCAGACCCTTTTCCCCTCGCCCCTCTCCCTCGGCGCGCGAGCGCGCCGAGGGAGAGGGGCGAGGGGAAAAGGGTCTGACCCCATTCCCGGGACCTCGATCGCGCGCCCTCAGCGCCGCGGCGCGCGGCCGATGCGGCGGAGGATCTTCCCGACGATCGCTCCCGGACCGGGGGTCTCGAGGAGCACCGCGTCTCCGGCGCGCACCACGCCCTCCCGCAGGACGCGGGCATAGAGCCGGCTCTCCTCGGGGTGCTTCTTCGGCGCGATGCGCGAGGGATCCCCGTCCGCGAAGGAGCCCGCGATCGTCGCGCAGGGCTTCGTGTGGCTCGCGATCTCGAGGAGCACGTCGCTCCCGACGCGCAGGCGCGACCCGGGCCGAACGTCGCGCCAGGGGATCCCCGAGACCGTGAGGTTGTCTCCCGTCGATCCCGGCTCGATGGGGTGGCCCTCGGCGCGGAGCCGCTCGATCACCTCCAGGGAGAAGACGCACACGGCGCGCTCGGGGCCGCCGTGGATGTCGGCGTGCGTCTGGCGATCGCCCTCGACGCCGTCGCGTCGGATCCGCGCCGAGGGGATGGGGCGCTTGGGCACTCCGCCCTGCGAGACCTGGATCGAGTGGAGCAGGGCGCGCGCCGTCACGAAGGGAGGATAGCGCGCGACGCGCCCGACGTTGGGAAGCGCCACGAGGAGTCCGTACCCTCGTCGCCCTCCCATGGCGACGGGCTCCCCTCTCGACACGTTTCGATCGCGCATCGTCACGGCCCTCGCCGGAGCGGCCGGGGTGCCGTCCGATTCGATCCGCCTCGAGACGCCGCGCGACGCGGCGCGCGGAGACCTCGCGTTCCCGTGCTTCCCGATCGCGAAGGAACGGAAGCAGGCGCCGCCAGCCGTCGCCGCTTCGTTCGCCGCCGCGCTCGCCGATCTCCCGGAGATCCGCGCGTCCGCCGCGGGCCCCTTCCTCAACTTCTCGATCGACCGCGCGGCCCTCGCGCGCGAGGTGATCACCGCCGCTCTCGCGCCCGGCTACGGCGACGGCGACGAGGGCACGGGCCGGACGATCGTCCTCGACTTCAGCTCTCCGAACATCGCGAAGCGCTTCCACGCGGCACACCTGCGCTCGACCCTCATCGGCGCCGCGATCCAGCGCATCTGCCGCGCGCGCGGCCACCGGGTCGCGGGGATCAACCACCTGGGCGATTGGGGGTCGCAGTTCGGGAAGCTCCTGACGGCGCTCCGCCGCTACGGCTCCGAGGCGGCCCTCGACGAGCACGCCTCCGCGGGCACCGCCATCGAGTACCTGCAGTCCGTCTACGTCCGCTACCACGAGGAGGAGGAGAAGGGCGGCGACGTCGCGCGCGAGCTCGGCGCCGAGGCGCGCAAGTGGTTCCTCGATCTCGAGTCGGGCGAGGAGAACGAGGCACGCCGCCTCTGGAAGAAGACGACGGCTCTCTCCCTCGAGGAGTTCGAGCGCATCTATGCGCGCCTCGGCGTCTCCTTCACGGAGGTGCGCGGCGAGAGCGCCTACGAGAAGGACCTGCAGCCCACCCTCGAGCGCCTGAAGTCCGCCGGCATCACCTCCGTCTCCGAGGGCGCCCTGGTCGTCGAGATCGAAGGCTCGGAGAAGCCGGCGCTGCTGCAGACCGGCGACGGCACGACGCTCTACCTCACCCGCGACCTCGCGTCGGTCTTCTACCGCAAGGACACCTACGACTTCTGGAAGGCCGTCTACGTCGTGGGCGGCGAGCAGCGCGATCACTTCCGCGAGCTGAAGGCCGTGCTGCGCCGTCTCGGCGTCGACTGGTGGGACTCCGTCGAGCACGCCCACTTCGGGATGATGCGCCTGCCCGAGGGAAGGATGAGCTCGCGCAAGGGCAACATCGTGATCCTGGAGGACGTGCTGAACGCCGCCGTGGAGCGCGTCCGCACCGTCATCCGCGACAAGAACCCCGACCTGCGCGACTCCGAGCGCGTCGCCGAGCAGGTGGGCATCGGCGCCGTCGTCTTCAACGAGCTGAAGCTCGACCGACGCCGAGACGTCGTCTTCCGCTGGGAGGAAGTGCTCAACTTCGACGGCGAGACGGGCCCCTACTGCCAGTACACGCACGCGCGGCTCGCGAGCGTCGTGCGCAAGTCGGGGGCGCGCCTCGACGGCGACGGCGTGCCCGCGGGTACGCGCCTCGATCTCCTGCCGGAGGCGGCGCCGCTCCTCCTCGCGATGGCGCGCTTCCCCGAGACCGTCGCCCTCGCCGCCGAACGCTTCGAGCCGCACCTCGTCGCCGCCGCCGCCGTCGAGGTCGCCCAGACGGCCAACGCCTTCTACCGCGACCACCGCGTGCTCGACGCCGGGAGCGCCGACCTCGTCGGCGCGCGGCTCGTGCTCGTCGAGAGCGCTCGCCGCGTGCTCGCCCGCGCCCTCGAGCTCCTCGGGGTCGCCGCGCCGAGCGAGATGTAGGAACCTGGCGGCTCGACGCCTCCTCGATCGCCCCACCGCCGACTCCCCCGCCTCGCCCGATCGGCGAGCCGTCACCGAACCCTTCCCCAACGCACCACTCCGACCGGACTCGACCGTGGCGAACCTCGATCTCCTCCGCAGCCTCATCCGCGACGTCCCCGACTTCCCGAAGAAGGGGATCCTCTTCCGCGACATCACTCCCCTGCTGCGCGACATCAAGGGATTCCACGCGACCATCGACGCTCTCGCGGAATCGGTGGCGCCGATCGGGCTCCCCGACGCGGTGGTCGGCATCGAGTCGCGCGGTTTCCTCTTCGGCGCGGCGCTGTCGATCCGCCTGGGCTGCGGCTTCGTCCCCATCCGCAAGCCGAAGAAGCTCCCGTGGAAGACCTACTCGCAGAGCTACGCGCTCGAGTACGGAACCGACACCATCGAGATCCACCAGGACGCGTTCGCGAAGGGGCAGAAGGCTCTCGTCGTCGACGACCTCCTCGCCACGGGCGGCACGGCGGAAGCGGCCGGCAAGCTCGTCGCGATGTGCGGCGCGTCGGTCTCCGCCTTCCTGTTCGTCGTCGAGCTGAAGGCGCTCGGAGGCCGTAAGCGCTTGCCCGGACACGACGTCCATTCGCTCCTCACCTACTGATCACCGCGGCGAGACCGCGAAGAGCTTTCCACGTCGGGGCACGCCCAGGGCGCTCCTATACTCCAGCGAGAGGCTGCCTTGACCCTCGCAAAGCGCTCGAACACACCCACGATGTCGCCGAGGAAGAGCTCCAAGACCGGCGCCCCGAAGAAGGCCCGGGCCAAGAGCGCCAGCACTCCTTCGAAGCAGCCGGATCCGCGCGCCGCGACGCGCCGAGGCATCGCGCGCGGCGGACTGCCCCGGGACGTCCGTCCGACGGGCCGCTCCAACCCGTCGGACAACCAGTCGACGGACGAACTCTGGCGCGCCTACAAGGCGACGCTCGACGAGAACCTCCGGAATCTCCTCGTCGAGAAGTACTACGCGATGGTGCGCCACATCGCGGAACGCGTGCTCCAGACGCTGCCGAAGTCGATCGATCTCGAGGAGCTCTGCTCGGCCGGCGTGACGGGTCTCATGGACGCGATCAACGGCTTCGATCTGAGCCGTGGCATCAAGTTCAAGACCTACTGCACGACCCGCATCCGCGGATCGATCCTCGACCATCTCCGCGCCCAGGACTTCGTCCCGCGCCTCGTGCGCCTGAAGGCCCACCGCGTCGAGCGCGCGATCCACGAGCTCGAGGCACGGATGGGGCGCCGCCCGACGGAGTTCGAGCTGGCGCAGCACCTCCAGATCCCGCTGCAGCGCATCGAGACCGAGATGGCGGACTCGAGCCCGAAGTCGATGCTCTCGCTCTCCGACAAGTGGGACGAGGGCGACGACGACCGCGGCGTCGAGAAGTCGGAGATGCTGGAGGACAAGAAGGGCGAGGACCCGCTCCAGACGATCCACCGCCGCGACCTCATGGAGGTCATCACGAAGAACCTCTCCAAGAAGGAGCGGCTCATCTTCGTCATGTACTACCAGGAGGGTCTCACCATGCGGGAGATCGGCGAGATCCTCCACCTCACGGAGTCGCGCGTCTGCCAGATCCACAGCAACGTCGTCGCGCGATTGAAGGTGCAGCTCGGGCGGCTGCGGCCCTCGCTGCTGATGTGAGGACGGCGTGAGCGCCGGTTCCGGCGAAGGAGCCGGCCGCGGGGACGGACCCGGCCGCGGAGAAGAGCCCGGCCGCGGAGAGACGCGCGCCGATCTCCCTCCGCCGGCGCTCCGCGCCGAGGCCATCGCCTCCGCCGCGCGCCGCCTCGTGGGCCGCCACGTGCGCTGCGTCGCCGAGGCCGGGAGCACCAACGACCTCGCCTTCGCCGCCCTCGAGAGCGACGCCGATGCCGCCCACGGCCTCGTGGTCTTCGCGGAGTCGCAGACGGCGGGCCGGGGCCGCCGCGGGCGCGCCTGGCGCGCGCGCGCGGGCCGCGGGCTCCTCCTCAGCGTCGCCCTGCGCGCGCCGGTGCCGCCGCCGGCGCCAGCCCTCGTGGCGGGCGCCGCCGTCGCCCTGCGCGACGCGATCCGCGCGACCTCCGGGCTCGAAGCGCGCATCAAGTGGCCCAACGACCTGCTCGTGTCCGGACGCAAGGCCTGCGGCATCCTCGTGGAGGCGCGCACCCGCGGCGGCGCGGCGCACGTCGTCGTCGGGATCGGTCTCGACGTGAACGACGATCCGTCGGTCGACTTCGATCCCGACCTCCGCGCGACGGCGACCTCCCTCGCCGCCGCCGCGGGACGGCTCCTCGACCGCGAGGCCGTCGCGCGCGCGGCGCTCGACGCGCTCGACGACGCGCTCACGGCCGTGCTCGCGGGCGACTTCCTCCGCATCGAGACGGAGTTCGCCGAGGGGCTCGGACTCCTCGGCGAAGCGGTGCGCGCGGCGGCGCCCGCGGGGCAGATCGACGGCGAGCTCCTCGGATTCGACGCCCGCCGCGGCCTCGCGCTGCGCACGGCCACGGGGACGGAATGGCTCGCGGCGGAGACGGTCACGGCGCTCGCCGCGCGCCCCAGCTGACGGTCGGACCGCCGAGCGCCGCGGAGACGAGGGCCGAAGGTCGGCAGGGGCGCCAGGCCGAAGAGCAGGGGGAACGTCCGCCCATGCGCGCTCCGCCCGTCCCCCGCGACCTGATCGCCTGCTCCGGCTGCGGCCGGCAGTACGAGGTGACCCACGTGCGCGCCGGGAGCACCGTTCGATGCGAGTGCGGGAAGCAGCTCGTCGTCGAGGTGCGCGCCGCCCACGCGCCGCGGCCGCTCAACTGCGCCAACTGCGGCGGCGCCTTCGCGGCCTCGGCGACGGAGTGCTCGCACTGCGGGAGCGGGATCACGCTCGAGGAGAGGCGTCTCTCGTCGATGTGCCCCGGGTGCTTCGCACGGATGACGGCCGAAGCACAGTTCTGCATGGAGTGCGGCCTGCGGATCGAGCCGCAGGCGCTCGCCGCGGTGCCGGAGGACGTCTCCTGCCCGCGGTGCGCCGGCGCGCTCCGCGCACGCCGCATGGCGGGAACGAGCCTCGTCGAGTGCGCGCACTGCGGCGGCCTCTGGCTCTCGCCGCGATCCTTCGAGGAACTCTGCGCGAAGTCGGAGGAGTCCGCCGAGTCGATCGCCTCCGCCGGCGACCGGCCCGCGGGCGCGGCCGTCCTCCCGGCGCGCGTGACCTACTTGCCCTGCATCCGCTGCGGCGACCGGATGGTGCCGCGCAACTTCGGCGGCACCTCCGGCGTGATCGTCGACGTCTGCCGCGAGCACGGAGTCTGGCTCGATCATTCGGAGCTGGAGAACGTCCTGCGCTTCGTGCGCGGCGGCGGCCTCCAGCGCGCCCGCCGCCGCGAGGCGGAGGACCTGGAACACCGCGCGTCGCTCGCGCGCCGCGAGACGTCGCGGTCGCGGGACGGGTTCGGCGGCGGCCAGCCGTTCCGCACCGGATCCGACGATCTCGAGATCGATCTCGGAGCCGCGCTCACGACCGTCGCGCGCTGGATCGGCGGCTGGCTCCAGCGCTGAGCGGGCGGCGGCCCCGGGCGCGCGAGCAGCAGCTCAGTTCTTCAGCAGCAGGTCGTAGGTGATGCGGAATCGGTCGAGGGCGCGCTGGCGCGCCTTCTTGGCCGTCTCGTAGGTGATCCCGAGCCGCACCGACATCTCCTCGAGCGGCGTCCCGTCGCCGAGCGAGCGCAGGAGCGCGCGGTCGCGGTCCGAGAGCACGGCGATCACCTTCGCCGCGAGCGCGAGCTGCTCCCGCCGCGCGGCGAACGTGAGGGGCCCCGTGCGCGAACCGGCGAGGCCCGTGTCTCCCTGGGCCGACGTGCGCGATCCGACCTGCGTGAGGCGCAGCACCTGCACTCCGTCGCGCCGGCGCGCCGACCAGTAGCGCGAGCGATTCACGAGGTGCTGCCGCGCGATCGTCCGGATCCACGCCCGGAACTCGGCCTCGCTTCGATACTCGAAGCGATCGGCGACGCTGAGAGCGTGCGCGCAGATCCCCTGGACTAGGTCTTCCTCGGTCTCCAGCCGCAGGAGGGGCCGCGCCTCGTTCACCACGAGCCGCTCGAGCAGGGGACGAGCTTCCTGGAGGAGTCGCGGAAGGGAGTGCTCGTCGGAGCCGGAGGGCACGGAGCCAGCGTACCTTCCCTCGGCGGCATTCGGCCGCGAAGCACCTCGGCTGCCCGTGGGTCGAGTGCTCCGCAGAGCGAGCGCGAGGCAGCCCATCGGATCTCGACTTCGTCGACGCCGAGCACCACGCCTTCCTCCTCGTGGCGAAGACGTCGGAGAGGTCGTGGAAGAATTGCCGCCGCTGACCC